>NZ_VUKF01000027.1 GCF_009193185.1 Georgenia thermotolerans
TGACCGCCGCGGCCGTTCCGGTGGCGGTCATGACGCTGGTCGTCCTCGCCGTCGCGCTGGCGGCACTGTCGGTGGGCCGGTTCCCGGTGCCCCCGGGCGACGTCGTGCAGATCCTCGCTGGCCCTGGCCGTCGCCGCCGCCGGCGCGCCGGTGCTGCTGCCCGCCGCGGCGGTGCTCGCCGTCCTGCTCGCCCTCGTCGTCCCGCGCCGGCGCCGCTGGGTGCTCGCCGTCCCGGTGCCCGCCCTCGCCCTGCTCGGCCCGCTCGTCCTCGAGGCGCTGGGCGACCTCGAGGCCGGCACGTGGCGGCT
This sequence comes from Georgenia thermotolerans, assembly GCF_009193185.1. Lineage (GTDB taxonomy): Bacteria > Actinomycetota > Actinomycetes > Actinomycetales > Actinomycetaceae > Georgenia > Georgenia thermotolerans. Next base: position 309 of record NZ_VUKF01000027.1, read on the forward strand.
GCTGCTCGCCGACCCCGGGGCCGCCTACGCCGCCGCGCCTGCCGCGCCGTGGCTGGCCGTGCTTGGCTGGCCCGTCGCGCCGCCGGCCTTCCCCGGGCTGGACCCGGCCGCCGGCGGGATGGTCGGTTGGCTCGCCCGGTTCGCCCTGCTCGCCGGCGGCGCCGGCCTCCTGCTCGCCGCCCTGGCCGCGCTGCTGCGTGGCACCGGCCGGGCGCGGGCCGTGCGCGCGGGCTGGCTGGTCGCCGTCGTCGGCCTGGTCGCGGCCCTCGCCGCCGCCCGCACCGACGTCGCCCTCGGCGCCGGTCCGGACGGCACGGCCGCCGTCGTCGCGGGCTGGGCCGGCGCCGGGCTGAGCCTGGTGGTCCTCGGGCTGCTGCTCGCCGCCGTCGTCGCGGGTGACGGCGTCCAGGCCGCGCTCGGCACCCGCAGCTTCGGCTGGGCCCAGGTGGGCGCGACCGTGCTCAGCGTGCTGGCCTTCCTCGGCCCGCTCGTCACCGCCGGCGGGTGGTTGGTGGCCGCGCGCGTCGGGCAGGACCAGCCCACCGCCGTCTTCGCCCTCCACGGGCGCACCGCCCCGGCCGTCCCGGCGGTCGCCGCCGAGATGCAGGGCTCGTCGCAACGCTCCCGCGTGCTCGCGCTGACCCCGCTGGACGGCGAGGTCCGCGCCGAGCTGTGGCGCGGGCCCGGCCCGCAGCTGACCACGGCCGCCGCCGTGATCGGCGCGCGGGACCTGGCCGAGGCGACCGCCGCCGCGACCGGCGAGGGGGACGCCGCCGCCGACCCCGCGGCGACCGACCTCGCCGACCTCGTCGCCGCCCTGGCCGTCGGCGCCGCCGACGACGCCGCGACCCGGCTCGGCGCCCACGCGGTGAGCATCGTCGTCGTCCCGCCGGAGGCGCAGTTCGTCCCCGCGGGCACCGAGCCGACCACCGCCGAGCGACGGGCCCTCGTCGCCCGCCTGGACGCGACCGCCGGGCTCGAGCGCGTCACCGAGAACGCCTCGGGCACGGTCTGGCGCGTGGCCCGCGGCGCCGGCGACGACGCGACGCCGTCCGTCGCCCGCGCCCGGGTGCTCGACGCCGACGGCGCGTGGGTGCAGGACGTCGCCGCCGGCATGGTCGGCGTCCACACCGAGCTGCCGCGCGGGCCCGAGGGCCGGCGCCTCGTTCTGGCCGAGCGCGCCGACGCCGGCTGGCGCGCCTGGTACGACGGGCGCCCGCTGCGGGCCACCACCGACGGCTGGCACCAGGCGTTCGAGCTGCCCCCGCACACCGGAACGCTGACCGTGCGGTACACCGCCCCGCAGGGCGCGGCGTGGGGCTGGGCGCAGGGCGCCGTCTTCGGCCTGACCCTGCTGCTCGCCCTGCCCCTTCGACGCCGCCGGGAGGTGGACTGATGCGCTGGCGCAAGGACAAGGACGCCCCGGAGGCGGACGCCGCGCCGGAGTCCGTGGAGGCGACAGAGACGCGTCCGACCGGCGAGGCGGAGGCGGCGGCGGACGCCGGCGACAAGCCCGCACCGGCGGAGGAGCCTCCCGCACCGGCGGAGGTGCCTCCCGCGCCCGCTGCGGACGACACCCCCGAGTCCTCGGCCGCCGGCGGCCCCCAGGCCTCGGGCGACGGCGAGACCGAGACCCCGGCGGCGGCCGACCGCCCCTCCCGCGGCCGCACGGCCCTGCGCCGCGTCGGCGCGACCACCTCCGCGCTCCTGCTCCTCGGCGCCGCCGCGGGCGCCGTCGTCGCCGCCCAGTACCTGACCCCGGAACCCTCGGCGGCGGTCACCGCCCCGCTCGTGGACGTGCCCGCCGGCCCGGTGACCGCCGTGTGTGCCGGTCCGCCCACCCTGACCAGCGGCGACGGCATGTCCGTGGACCCCGACCTGGACCCGGCGGACGTCACCCCGGCCAGCCGCACCCAGCTGCTCACCCTTCCGCGCCCGGACGCCGCCGCAGGCGCGGCCACCTTCGCCCCGCTGGAGGGAGACGCGCAGCCCCTGGCCCGGAAGGGCGGGGTCCGCGCGCTCGTCACCGACCCGGCCGCCGCCGGGATCGTCCAGGCCGAGCCCGTCGGCGAGGTCAGCGCCCTGCTCGCCGGCGCCACCGTCGCCCGGACCAACGCCGGGGACCTGCGCGGCCTCGTCGCCACCGCCTGCCAGGCGCCGTCGTCGTCGAGCTGGCTCGTCGGCGGCGCAAGCGAGCCCGGCGCGAGCAGCCAGCTCGTCCTGACCAACCCCGGCCGCACGCCGGTGACGGCGAACGTCACGGTGTGGACGTCGCTCGGCGTCACGGACGCGCCGCTGCTCCGCGACGTGGTCATCGCGCCCGGCAAGCAGACCGAGGTCCTGCTCGAGGCCGCCGTCACGAGCGACCCGCGCCTGGCCCTGCGCGTGGACGCCGACGGCGGCGAGGTCACCGCCGTCGTCCAGGACGCCCAGCTGAGCGGCTTCGTCCCCGCCGGCGTCGACGCCGTCACGCCCGCCGGGCCGCCGGCGCTGCGCCAGACGATCCCCGGTGTCGTGCTCGGCGAATCCGGCATCGACGACGCCGCCAGCTCGGCCGTGCGGCTGGTCAACCCCGGGGAGGAGGTCGCTACCGCGCGCGTCGCCCTCCTCGGCCCCGAGGGGGAGCAGGCGATCGCCGGCGCCGAGGAGGTCGCGATCGACCCCGGCGCCGTGCTCGACCTCTCCCTCGCCGGCATCGCCCCGGGGGCGTACGCGGTCGCCGTCGAGTCCGACGTGCCCGTCACCGGCGCCGTCGTCCTGGCCCGCCCCGGCAAGCCCGGCGAGCTCGACCCCGACGTCGCCCCCGTGGACCGCGCGTGGACGGCCGCGGCCGCGCCGCTCAGCTCCGCGACGCTGCCGGTGCCGGCGCTCGGCCAGCTGGTCGACGCCGCCACCGTGACGCTGAGCAACCCGGCCGAGACGCCGGTCGAGGTCGAGCTCGTCCCCGTGAGCGCGAGCGGCGCGCGCGGGAAGCCGGTCGAGGTGAGCGTGCCGGCGAGGGCTACCGTGGCCAGGCCCGCCGCGGACCTGGGCGGCAAGCTAGCCGCCGTCGAGCTCAGCGCGCCGGACGGGATCACCGCCGCCGTCGTGCTCACCGCCAAGGCGCCCGACGGCGAGCTCATCTCGGTCCTGCCGCCCACGGCCGACCCGCACGCCCAGCGGGCGGTCCGCGTCGACGTGCGCTGATTTCCCTCAGGGGACGGGCAACGACCCCGTCGACGGTCTCGGGTAGCGGATGTCGCCGGTTCCGGAACAGTGGGACCTCGCAGGCTGCCGGCAGCGTCGCTCGACGAGGAGGAGACATGGGCAAGGTCGCCTGGGGATTCACGTGCTCGATCGACGGCTTCATCGCCGGACCGGACCACGACATGAGCTGGATGTCGGCCGCCGAACCGCTGGCCGCGGGCACGGTCGAGCGGATGGCCGGCGAGGTCGCGGTGATCATCGCCGGGCGGGCCGGCTACGACGCGGCGAAGGCGCAGCGGGACGAGCGTGACGAGACGACCTCCCAGGCCTACGGCGGCGCCTGGTCCGGGACCGAGCTCATCCTGACCCACCGACCGGAGGAGCTCGCCGATGACCCGAGCGTCGTCGCGATGAGCTGCGACGTCGTGGAGGCGATCCGGCGCGCCCAGGAGATCGCCGGCGACAGGGACGTGCAGATCATCAGCGCCGACATCGCGCGGCAGGCGCTCGAGCACGACCTCGTCGACGAGATGCAGGTCTTCGTCGCCCCGGTGTTCCTCGGCGACGGCGTCCGCATCTTCGAGGTCCCCGGTGGGCGCCGGATCGACTGGGAACTCGTCGAGATCTTCGACGACAGCCCCCGGAGCTTCGGGCGGCGGTACCGCCCGAAGCGCCGCTAGCTAGCCGCGCCGGTCACCGCCCCGGGTTGCCCGGCGCCGTCGTCTCGGCATCGTCGCCGTCCCGGCAAACTTCCGGACGCAATATCGGGACGGAGGTTGTCGCAACGCGTCAAGATCGTTACTGTCACATTCGTAACAACAGTAACAGGCGACACAGGTGTCACATTCACCACGCCGCGCCGACGCTGGGGAGGAGCGCGGGCGGTTGCCGCCGAATTGTCGCCACACTGCTTGATGGAGGACTGATGTCGAAGGCCGGACACACCCGGGCACTGCCCCGCGCCCAGGCGGGACGTGCCGGCGTGGGCCTCGCGCTCGCGGCGACCACCGCGGTCAGCGTCGCCGTGCCCGCCACCCAGGCGCAGGCCGCCCCCAGCCTGCCCACGGCCGCCCTGCACGGAGGCGCCACCGCGGCGCGCACGAGCGTCCCGAGCGCGGTGCCGCAGATGACCTACCGCGTCCAGCCGGGGGACACCGTCTCCCACATCGCGCTGCGCACGGGCTCGTCGGTGAGCGCGATCGTCCGGGCGAACAACCTCGACTCCCGCGCGCTCATCCGCGTGGGCCAGATGCTCAAGATTCCCTCGGCCGCGGGGACGACGGCGGCGGCCGCGGCGTCCACCCCGGCGCCCGCCGCCGCTCCGGCGTCGGCCGGGACGACGACGCACACCGTGGCCGGTGGGGACACCGTCTCGGTGCTGGCCAAGCGCTACGGCACGACGGTCTCGGCCATCGTGTCCGCGAACGGGCTGAAGTCCGCGAACCTCATCTACGTCGGGCAGCGCCTGACGATCCCGGGCACGGCGGCCCCGGCCGCCGCGGCGCCGTCCGCGCCGGCCCCGGCGAAGAGCCCCGCGCCCGCCAAGAGCTCGGCGCCCGTTCAGGCCTCCGGCGCCACCCACCGCGTCGCCGCCGGCGACACCGTCTCGGTGCTGGCCAAGCGCTACGGCACCACGGTCTCGGCCATCGTCGCGGCGAACAGCCTGCGCTCGGCGAACCTCATCCACGTCGGCCAGGTGCTGACGATCCCGGGCGGCGCCGCGAGCACGCCGGCTCCCGCCGCGCCGAAGCCCGCCGCGCCGGCGCCTGCCGCGCCCAAGCCCGCCCCGGCGCCGGCCGCGCCGTCCGCCCCTGCTGCGACGTCCGGCACCTACACCGTCCGCGCCGGCGACACGGTCTCCGCCCTCGCCAAGACCTGGGGGACCACCACCTCCGCCGTCGTCCAGGCCAACGGGCTGAGCAGCGCCGCGCTGATCTACGTGGGCCAGACGCTGAAGATCCCCGGCACGGCCAGCACGCCGACCGTCACCCCGGTGACCAAGCAGCTGGTCCCCAGCAGCTTCCTCGGCCGCACCTACCCCGAGGCCACCGTCAACGCCGCGAACGCCAACAAGGCGGCGCTGCTCGCCGTAGGCGTGCCCAGCCGCGCCGAGATGCAGGCGATGGTCGTCCGGGTGGCGCGCGAGATGGGCGTCGACCCGGCCCTGGCCCAGGCGCACGCCTACCAGGAGTCAGGCTTCAACCACGCCTCGGTCTCCCCGGCCAACGCCATCGGGACGATGCAGGTCATCCCGTCCTCGGGGGAGTGGGCCTCGCAGCTGGTGGGACGCCACCTCAACCTCATGGACCCCTACGACAACGTCGTGGCCGGCGTCGCGATCATCCGGGCGCTGCACAAGACCTTCCCGAACAACCTCGACTACGCCATCGGCGCGTACTACCAGGGTGCAGGTGGCGTGCAGCGCTACGGCCTGTACTCCGACACCAAGATGTACGTGAACGCCGTCAAGGCGCACAAGGCCCGCTTCTGACGCCACCAGGCCCCAGCACGCCGTCGTCCCCGGTCCGTTCCGGGGGCGACGGCGTGCTCTCGTTCGCGGCCGGATGACCAGGTGGTGCCTGCGCCCTTTGCCGGCGCGGTCACGGTGGCGTCTCGCCGTCCGTCCGAGGGCTCGGCCGCCCTGCCCACGCGCCCAGGACGGGCGCCGCGCGCGGTCCCTCAGGCGGCGACGTCGGCCCGCACGCGGGCGAGCAGCCGCCGCGCGGCCGCCGCCTGCTCGGCGAAGATGAGGTGGTCGGCGCCGGGGGAGACGACCAGCTCGACGTCGGCCCCGCGCCGCCACAGCGCGTCGGCGGTCTCCTCGACGCGCTCCATCGGGACCTCGGGGTCGTCCTGCGCCGCGCCGAGCACCACCGGCCGGCCGTCCCAGCGCCCCTCCACCGGGGCCCTGGTGCCCTCCGGGCCCAGGTAGCCGCCGGCGAGCAGGACCGCGCCCGCGTACGGCATGCGCGAGGACGCGATGTGGTGCGCCAGCACGCTGGCGCCCTGGCAGAAGCCGACCAGCACCGTGCGGGCGGGGGCGAAGCCCGACCAGGTGATCTTGGTGAGCGTGGCCTCCACCGCCTGCAGCGCGGCGTCGAGCTCGGGCTGGTTGGTGTCGATCGGGTCGGTCAGCGGGTTGGGGTACCAGCTGCCCTCCGGCGCGACGGGCGCGAAGTAGGCGGCCCGGGTCTCGCCGATCTGCTCGGCCAGGGCGCGCATGTCGGCGGCGTCCTGCCCGCGGCCGTGCATCGCCAGGACGGCGGTGGTGGCCAGGTTCAGCGGCGCGCCCCAGCGCTCGATGACGGGTCGCGACGGCCGATCCGTCATGTGTCGCCTCCCGGGGCCTTGCGTGGTCGTGCGCGTTCTTGTGACGCCGTCGTCCGAAGAACGTCGTTCATCTCATCGGACGCAAACTACCCTGGATGAGGACGTCATTTGTAAGAAAGCAATGACCGATACCCTTCGCCCCGTGACCGGGCCGTCCGGGCGGTCAGAAGTCGCCGGGGTAGTCGGGGTCGATGTCCTCCGGCGAGCGGCCCAGCATCCCGGCCACCTGCTCGACGAGCACGGCCCGCACGAGCATCTCCATCTCCTCGACGTCCTCCGCGCGGGCCAGGATCGGGCGGCGGTAGACGACCACCCGGTGGGTCAGCCCGGCGGCGGGGTCGGCGGGGAAGTAGCGCCCGAGCGCGACCGTGCGGTGCTCCCAGGGTGCGGGGTCCGACGGCGGCACCTCCTCGACGGCGAACTCCACCCCGTCGAGCTGCTTGGCCCAGCGGCGCTCGAGCCGGCGCACGCAGCGCAGCACGAGGTCGTCGAAGCGGTCCCCGCGGGTGCGCCACCCGGGCAGCGACGGGGGGATGAGGGGGCCGCGCAGGCCGCGCCCGTGGCGGTCCCGGCGGCGGGCCGGCCGGCGCACCGGCATGGCGGGCAGGGTCGGCTCGATGTCGGGCATCCCACGAGGCTAGTCGAGCGATCGGCGCCGGTCATGGCGCCGCCCCGGTTGCCCCTCACCGGCCCACTTTCCGCTCACCGGCCCGCTTGCTCCGGGCCGCCGCTTGCCGCTCACCGGCCGGCTTGCCGCACCCCCGCCCGCTTGGCCCTCCCACCGGCCCGTTTGCCCCTGGCCGCCCCGGGAGGTAACGCCGCTCACGGCGTGGATCCGTCGGTACCGGCACCGGACGCGGTAGCGTCGACCATCGTGAGAGCCGTCCGTCAGTGCAGCAGGTCCGCCTGCGACCGCGCCGCCGTCGCGACGCTCACGTACGTCTACGCCGACTCGACGGTCGTCCTCGGCCCGCTCTCCACCACGGTCGAGCCGCACGCCTACGACCTGTGCGACGTGCACGCGGACCGTCTCACCGTCCCGCGGGGCTGGGACGTCGTGCGCCTGGCGACCGAGTTCAAGCCCGCCAGCCCCTCAAACGACGACCTGGTCGCCCTCGCCGACGCCGTCCGCGAGGCCTCCCGCGCCAAGCCGCAGCACGCCGCGCCCGCGCAGCGCCCCAGCTCCGCCGCCCCGGCCCCGGTCACCCACCACCTGCCCGAGCCGCTGGTCGACGGCGAGATCGGCCGCCGCGGGCACCTGCGGGTGCTCAAGGGCGAGGGCGAGTAGCCGCGCCGGTACGCTGGCCACGCACCCGAGCCCAGGAGCAGCACCCATGAGCGAGACCTCGCACGCCCCCCACACCCCGCTTCTCGGGATCGACCCGTGGGTGCGGCAGATCCTGCGCTGCCCGGTGACCGGGGCCGACCTCGTCGACGGGGTGGGGCCGGACGGCCAGCCCGAGCTGGTCTCCACCAGCGAGGTCAACCCGCTCGCCTATCCGGTGCGCGACGGCGTGCCCATCCTGCTCGAGGACGAGGCCCGTCACGCCGAGCGCGTGCCCAGCGAGGACTGAGAGGCCGGTGCCGACCGCGGCCTGAGCCCGCGGCGGCCATGGCCTGAGCCCGCGGCGGCCGTGGCCTGAGCCCGCAGCGGCCGTGGCCTGAGCCCGCGGCGGCGACTCGGCGTCGACCCGCCCCACGCCGTCGGCTCCCGGACCCTCGCACGGCCGGGCCCGGGCCTTCGCACTAGCCTGTGACGCGGACCTCGCAGGGTCCGTCCGATCGAGCAGAGGGAGCACACATGTCCGCGAGCGGCGGCACCAAGGCGATCATCGCGGCCCTCACCGCCAACCTGGGCATCGCCGTCGCCAAGTTCGTCGCGTTCTTGCTGACGGCGTCGAGCTCGATGCTCGCCGAGGCGATCCACTCCGTGGCCGACTCGGGCAACCAGGTGCTCCTGCTGGTCGGCGGCAAGCGGGCGGCCCGGCGGGCCTCGTCCGTCCACCAGTTCGGCTACGGGCGGGCGCGGTACATCTACGCGTTCATCGTCTCCATCGTGCTCTTCAGCCTCGGCGGGCTCTTCGCGCTCTACGAGGCCTGGCACAAGTTCGCCGACCCGCACCCCATCGAGTCCTGGCAGTGGGTGCCGATCGTGGTGCTGCTGATCGCCATCGGCCTCGAGGGGCGCTCCTTCTCGGTGGCCATCAAGGAGGCGAACGCCGTCCGCGGCACGCACTCGCTGCGGGAGTACATCAGGGCCTCGCGGGCACCGGAGATCCCGGTGATCCTGCTGGAGGACTTCGGCGCGCTGGTCGGCCTGATCTTCGGCCTCTTCGGCGTGAGCATGACGCTCGTGACGCACGACGGCCGGTGGGACGCCGTCGGGTCGGCGGCGATCGGCCTGCTGCTCGTCGTCATCGCGATCTACCTCGCGCGGGAGATGTCGTCGATGCTCATCGGGGAGTCGGCGCTGCCCTCGCACCACCGGGCGATCGAGGCGGCCCTGCCCGGCGAGGGGATCGAGCGGGTCATCCACATGCGCACGATGCACCTGGGCCCGGACGAGGTCCTCGTGGCCGCCAAGGTCGCGGTCCCGGCCGGGGCGTCCGCCCCGGAGATCGCGGCGGCGATCGACCGCGGCGAGGAGCGCGTGCGCGCCGCGGTGCCGCTGAAGACGCTGATCTACCTGGAGCCGGACATCTTCCACGCCGAGCGTTCCGAGGCCGCGGGCACGGCGGCGGACGAGCGCCCCGCTGCGCCGTCGGGGCACTGAGGGAGCGCGCCCAGGCCCCGATTCCTGCTCCGTGGGGCTAACGGTGTACTTCCGTACGGCTATGCCAGCCGTTCCTTACCCATAAACCTTTGAAGGTGGCGCCCGACGGAACCGTGCGGACGCCTCAGCGCGTAGCAGCCAGTGGCACGGGAGAAGGGAGCAGGGCTGGGCCGTGGTCACTAGTGCCCTGCGTCCGAGGCAAGGTCGGCCAGCGGACAGTCCGGACTGCAGGGGCGCGGCGTGCCGGTCCACCCACGCGAGCGCAGCGCCAGCGCCACTTGGCGCGCCACACGGCAGGGTGTGATGGCGACATGTCGCCAGCGATACCGGAGCGTCAGCTCGCTGGCGAGGATGCCCACGGCGTTGTCGCGCCAGACGTCCGCGTCGGTGCGACCGAACGGGTGGGCCAGCTGTCCGTCGAGCTCCACCCGGAGGCGATACCGGCGGTACCGGCAGTCGGCACGTAACCAGAGCCCGTCGAGCACCTCGCGAACCTGAAGCGACGAGCGGGGCAGTCCATGGCTGCGCTCGATGCGGTGGTACCGGTACTCGAGCGGTGACTCGATGCCCTCGCTGACCGCACCCAGCAGCTCTGCCAGCAGGCGTCGGTGCCGAATCCGCCCGCGGAGCTGCAGTGCTTTGTGGATCTGCTCGGTGTCGATGTTGCGCTGCGCGGCCCGGCAGACCAGACCCACGACATCGTCCGCAGATGTCTGCCGCAGGTCCGCCATATCCAGCACGGTGTCGATCGGGCCGACGGTGGGCATCCGCCCCCATACGGCCGGCATGCGGCGGCGGTAGTGCACCTGGAGACCACGTTGACGTTGCAGCCGCCGCCCATGAGGAACGCTGACATGGACAACAGGCCCCGGCACGTCGACGAGGCTGTGCCGGTACGCCGCGCTGGCGTGGCTGATGGCCGCTCCTCGACCGGCGTACAAGAGCGCGGCCCGGGCACGGCTCGCCCAGCGGGGCTGACCGGTGTGGGTGAGGTAGACGCCCGGAAACAGCCGCAGCCAGCGGTTCGACGTCACCTGCCGGGAGATCCAGTCCGTCGTTGCGCCCAGCGCGAGGAGCTGGGCTCGAGCAACCACGCCATCCTGAGCGGTCGCCAGGCGGGCGATGCGTGGGAGATCGGCCCTGGGTGCCACGTGATGACGGTGCCGCAGCCGGTGAGGAGGCGGATTGGCGGCGCGGAAGCCCTGTGGACAGCGCGCGCCTGGTGACGCGCGCGCTGGATCGAGACCGAGACGGAGCCGTGACGCCGTTGACGCCTAGTGGTGTACATCCGTCAGGCTATGCCTGCGGTTCTTTACCCACTCGCGCATCGCGTGGGGGCGACGCGTCGGGGCGGCGGGACGACGGCGCCCGGGCGGCCGGGCGGCCCTGGGACGGGGCGAAGCACGACGGCCCGCGGCGCACGTGCGCCGCGGGCCGTGGAGCAGCTCCAGGTCAGCCGGTGATCCCCGCGACGAAGTAGGGGTTCTCCTCCAGCCACTGGTCGACGGCGGCGTCGTTGTCCTTGCCGTCCATCTCGTTGAACATGATGTTCTCGAGGGAGAACAGCTGCTCGTCGGTCAGGGTGAACTTCTTGATCCACCCGGCGACGTCGGGGTTGGCCTCGGCGAAGCCCTTGGTGCCCATCGTCTTGATCTCCTCGGCTGCGCCCATGGCGCCCTCGGGGTCCTCGAGGTCCTTGATGGGGTAGGCGTCGTAGGCCCAGTGCGGGCGCCACAGCGTCACGGCCACGTTGTTGCCGGCCTTGGTGGCGCCGTCGAGCTCGGCGAGCATGGCCGGCGTGGAGGAGATGAGGTACTCCATCTTCTCCAGGCCGTAGGTGGGGATGGCCTGCTCCTGGGTGGTCTTGGTCAGGCCGGCCCCGGCCTCGATGCCGACGAGCTTGTTGCCGAACAGGTCGGCGTTGTCGGCGAGCTCGGCGAGGGAGTCGATGGGCGCGTCCTCGTTCACCGCGATGGTGAGCTTGGCGTCGTCGTACCAGGTGCCCAGCTCCTCGAGCTTGTCGCCGTACTCGTCCATGTAGGACGCGTGGGTCAGCGGCAGCCAGGTGTCGAAGTTGAGGTCGTAGTCGCCTTCGGCGAGCCCGGTGAAGACGACGCCGGCGTCGGCGGTCTCGAGCTCGACGTCATAGCCCTCGTCCTCGAGGATGCGCTGCCACAGGTGGGAGACGGCGATGCCCTCGTCCCAGCCGGAGTGGACCCCGATGGTGATGGTCTTGTCGTCCTCCGCGGCGCCACCACCCGTCGCGGCACCGGCGTCCGTGGTCTCCGAGGGGCCGCACGCGGCGAGCGTGACGGCGACGGCGGCGGCGGTCGCGATGGCGGCGGCGCGGCGCATGGGGAGCTTCATGGAATTCCTTTCGTGAGCGCGGTCGGCGCTCGGTTCGTGAGCGCGGTCGGCGCTCGGTTTTCGTCGGGGGATTCGGACTGTGGGCCGGGCGGGGGCCCCGGCGGTGGCGCCGGTAGCGGTGGGCCCGGTACGGGGGCGGGCGCGGGCCATGGCGTCGCGCCGCTGCGCCTCCGGGCGGCAGGGGCGAGCCCCGCCGCCCAGGGGCCTCAGCGCTCGGCGCGGATCTTCAGGGCGCGGGCCACCGGTGCCCGGTCGCCCAGCGCCGCGGTGACGCGGTCGAGGAACATCGCGAGGATGACCACCGACAGACCGGCCTCGAAGCCGAGCGCGACGTCGACGCGCTGCAGGGCCTGGACGACGTCCTGGCCGAGCCCGGCGGCGCCGACCATGCCGGAGATGACCACCATGGACAGGGCCAGCATGATCACCTGGTTGACGCCGGCCATGATCGTCGGCAGCGCGAGCGGCAGCTGGATCTGGCGCAGGATGCGCCCCGGCGCGGCGCCGAAGGCGTGCCCGGCCTCGACGACCTCGCCGTCGACCTGCCGGATGCCCAGCTCGGTCATGCGCACGCCCGGGGCGAGCGCGAAGATCACCGTCGCCACCAGGCCCGGCACGACGCCGACGCGGAAGAGCACGACGGCGGGGATGAGGTAGACGAACGCCGGCATGGTCTGCATGAAGTCGAGGACCGGCCGGACGATCTTCGACACCGTGGCGTTGCGGGCGGCAAGGATGCCGACCGGGATGGCGATGACCAGCGCCACGATGCTCGCGACGAGCACCAGCGCCAGGGTCGCCATGGCGTTGTCCCACTGCTCGACGCCGTAGATGACCGCGAAGCCGATGAGCGAGCCGACGGCGAGCTTCCAGCCCTTGGCGAGGAACGCCAGCGCGGCGAGGACGAGCCCGACCACCCAGAACGGCGGGGTGGAGAGGACGAGCTCCAGCGCGTCGTAGCCCCAGCCGAGGATGGAGCGGACGATGTCGAAGGCGCGCCCGACGTTCATGGTCAGCCAGTCGACGAGCAGGTCGGCCCACTCGCCGACCGGGATGCGGAAGAGGACGTCGTTCATCGCTCGCCCCCCTCGCTCGCGCCGGAGCGGCCGACGGCGATCGGCCCGCCCGCGGACGAGGTGCCCTCCGTGGTGGTCGCCTCACCGGCGCCCGGGGTGCCGGCGGCCCCGGCCAGCACGCTCTCGCCGTCGTCCGGCGATGCCGCGGAGACGGCGGAGTCGGCGCTGGTGCTCGGCGCCATGGCCTCCAGCAGCGCCACGCGCGGGACGACGCCGACCAGCCGACCGCCGTCGTCGAGCACGGCCAGGGGCAGGCGCGCCTCGGCGGCCGGGGCGAACATCTCTGACAGGGGCGTCTCCACCCGCACGGCCGTGGTGTCGGGGTGGACGAGGCCCTCGAGGGTCGTGGCGCCCGCGCGGTGCGCGGCGAGCAGCTCGTCGTCGTACACCGAGCCCTGCAGGACCCGGCGGCGGTCGATGACGTAGCCGGCCGAGGCGTGGCCGTCGCGCAGCTCGCGCAGGGCCACGGCGGGCCCGGCGCCGGCCTGGATGGTGACCATGGGGCGGCGCATGAGCGAGCCGGCGGTGAGCACCCGGGACCGGTCGACGTCGGCCACGAACTGGGTGACGTACTCGTCCGCCGGGTGGGTGAGGATCTCCTCGGCGGTGCCGATCTGGACGATGCGGCCGGCGCGCATGACGGCGATCCGGTCCCCGAGGTACATGGCCTCGTTGAGGTCGTGGGTGATGAAGACGATCGTCTTGCCCAGGGTGGCCTGCAGCTCGACGAGCTGGTCCTGCATCTCGCGGCGGATCAGCGGGTCGAGGGCGGAGAAGGCCTCGTCCATGAGCAGGATGTCGGTGTCGGCGGCCAGCGCCCGGGCCAGGCCCACGCGCTGGCGCATGCCGCCGGACAGCTGCGAGGGCAGGGAGTCCTCCCAGCCGGCGAGCCCGGTGAGCTGGAGGGCCTCGGCCGCCTTCTCGCGGCGCTCGGCCGCGCCCACGCCCTGGATCTCCAGGGGGTAGGCGGCGTTGTCGAGGACCGTGCGGTGGGGCAGCAGCGCGAAGTGCTGGAAGACCATGGAGATCTTCTTGCGCCGGATCTGCCGCAGCTCGCCCGCCGAGACGCCGGCGATGTCGGCGCCGTCGACCTCGATCCTGCCGCTGGAGGGCGGCAGCAGGCCGTTGAGCATGCGGATCAGCGTCGACTTCCCGGACCCGGACAGGCCCATGACGACGAACGTCTCGCCCTTGGCGACCTCGAAGGAGGCGTCGATGACGGCGGCGGTGCCGAGCGGCTTGACCTCCTCGCGGGTCTTTCCTGCCCTGAGCCGCTTCACAGCTTCCTGCGAGCGTCGGCCGAAGACCTTGTAGACGTGTTCTGCGCGAATCGCGCTCACGTTCACCTCGTATCCGTTCAGGGTCGGGCGCCGTGCCGGGGGGAGGCACGTCGCCCGTCCACGCGTCGGTCGCGGGGGCACCGGCAGGCACCGCACCCGGGCGGGTCCGCAGCTTGGCCGCCCTACCGCGGTTCCCTGGGAGGAACCTGGGCGGCGGCGCCGCGACTCGCGACCTTGGAAAAATGGACACCTCACTATGGCAAAGATTCGGTGTGATGCACATGGGCGAGATCGTGCAAGTTAAGCCGATCGACATGGGGTATTCGTTGCTGTGGCGCGGATAGGTCCACATCACAGTTCCCGGAAATTTGTGACCGGATCGTGATCTATGTGACATCGTGGGCGCGGCAATCAATGAGGTGGCTCACGTTTTGAGCCGGTTTCGCGAACCGTCCTTGAGCCGCCGCGAGCGCCGCCCCGCCCCCCAAGGCGCCCGGGTCCGAGCGACGGCATGATGAGCCGGCAAGAGGGCCGTCGTCCGCGAGCACCGCAGCGCCGCGACGGCCCGGCAGCGAGTCAGAGAGGGACCCCCGTGACGCCGTCGCGCCACCGAGACCTCCCCGCCAGCCGCCAGGACGGCTCGTACCCCCGGCCCCAGCTGGTCCGGGCCGGCTGGGCCGACCTGTGCGGTCCCTGGGACTTCGCCTTCGGCGCCGCGCAGGACCCCGACACCGTGCCCACGTTCAACCGCACCATCGAGGTGCCCTTCCCGCCCGAGTCACCCGCCTCCGGCATCGGCGACCGGGCCTACCACCCCGTCGTCTGGTACCGGCGCACCGTCGGCCCGCGCGAGCTCGACGACGCCGGCGAGCGGGGGCCCGGCCGCCGGGTGCTGCTCCATCTCGGCGCGGTGGACCAGGTCGCCGACGTCTGGGTGAACGGCCACCACGTCGGCCACCACGAGGGCGGACAGGCCCCCTTCACCTGCGACGTCACCGCCGCGCTCGGCCCGGGGGAGACGCACGAGCTGCTCGTGCGCGCCCAGGACGACCCGAACGACGTCTCCATGCCGCGCGGCAAGCAGGACTGGCGCGAGCGCCCGCACTCCATCTGGTACCACCGCACCACCGGGATCTGGCAGCCGGTGTGGCTCGAGACCGTGCCGGCCGCGCACGTCGAGGAGCTCGCCCTGACCCCGGACGTGCCGGCCGGCGCCGTCGACCTCGAGCTGCGGCTGTCCGCGGCGGCGGAGCCGGACCTCACGGTGCGGGTGCGCGTCGAGCACGACGGCGAGCTGCTCGCCGAGGGCTCGGCCCGGGCGCTGCGCCGCGACCTCCGGCTGCGCCTGGACCTCGCCCGCCAGCACGACGGCCAGCAGGACGCGGAGCTGCTGTGGTCCCCGGAGCATCCCACGCTGCTCGACGTGACGGTCGAGGTGCTGCGCCGCGGCCGCGCCGTCGACGTCGTGCGCAGCTACACCGGCCTGCGCTCCGTCGGCGCCACCGCCCGCCGGTTCATGCTCAACGACCGCCCGTACTTCGTCCGGTCCGTGCTCGAGCAGGGCTACTGGCCCCAGTCCCACCTCGCGGCCCCGAGCGCGGCGGCGCTGCGGCGGGAGGTCGAGCTCATCAAGGCGCTCGGGTTCAACGCCGCCCGGGTGCACCAGAAGGCCGAGGACCCCCGCTTCCTCTTCTGGGCCGACCGGCTCGGCCTGCTCGTGTGGGGCGAGACGGCCAACGCCTACGCCTTCGACGCCCGCGCCGTCACCCACCTCACCACCGAGTGGGCCGCCCTGGTGCGCCGGGACCGCTCCCACCCGTGCGTGGTCACCTGGGTGCCGCTCAACGAGAGCTGGGGCGTGCCACACGCCGCCCACGACCCCGCGCAGCGGCACTACGGCCTCGCCCTCGCCCACCTCACCCGGGCGCTCGACCCCACCCGGCCGGTGGTCTCCAACGACGGCTGGGAGCACACCGACTCGGACATCTGGACGGTCCACGACTACACGCCCGACGGCGCGACGCTGCGGGCCCGTTACGGCACGCCGGGTGCGATCGGCGAGCTGCTCGACGGGCTGGGGCCGGCCGGCCGGCGGATGCGGCTAACCACGGAGCCGGACCGGGGCCAGCCCGTCATGCTCACCGAGTTCGGCGGCGTGAGCCTCGCCCCCGCGAGCGACCCCGACGCCTGGGGGTACTCCACCGCGCGCGACGCCGCCGACCTCCGCGCCCGCCTCACCGAGATCTTCGACGCCGTCAACGCCTGCGCGCCGCTCGCCGGCTACTGCTACACCCAGCTCGCCGACACCGGTCAGGAGACCAACGGCCTGCTCACCGCGGACCGGGAACCGAAGCTGCCGCTCGGCGAGCTCCGGGCGATCATCGCCGGCGACGACGATGCCCCTGCCGGGCCGGCGGACGAGGACGCGCACCCCGGCCGCTGACACCTCTTGCCGAAAGTGCCGGCACCCCGCGTCCACTGCGCCGACACCGCCGCTCGGCCCCCCCCGGTCGTGGCTGTCGGTGGTTGCCGCTACCGTGACGCCATCACGGTCAAGGGCGACGGTGAGGAGGTGGAGCGTTGACGACGCCGTCCAGTCACGGCGCGATGTCCTGGTGCTCGGGCCCGCGCCCCGCGCCCTGCCCGCCCGTGACGGCCCGGCGGGGGTGAGAGATCGGGCATGGCGGCCTGTCGGTGTGATGGCCGGGTGGTAGAGCGTGGATCAGCGCCGAGGAGGTGGGCGGACATGATGGGTTACGGCTACGGCGCGTCGTGGGCCTGGGGGTTGCTGGGATTCTTGTTCTCGGTGCTCGTCATCGTGGCGATCGTGGTGCTGGTGCTGCTGGCGGTCCGGCTGGTGCGGTCGGGCTCACACCCCGCCCCGCCTATGTCCGGGCCGGGCATGGGGCCGCCCGGGCAGCCGGGCATGGGTGCCGCGCCGAGCCCGTACGGCCCCGGCCCGGGCCCCTACGGCCCCGCGGCGGGGGCGGGGCCTGGCATGACGCCCGCCCGACAGATCCTGGACGAGCGCTTCGCCCGCGGGGAGATCGGCGCTGACGAGTACCACGAGCTGCGCCGGCACCTGGAGGGCTGACCCGCCGCACCCGCCGCACCCGCTGCGACGGGCCAGCAGGGACCAAGGTCCCGCCACCGGGGCGACCGAATAAGTACGGTCGAACCGTGAGTAATTTGGGTCCTCGCCCCTCCCGGTCCGACCGGCGCGAGCGTCTCTCCGGACCGCGCCGCGCCGTGCTCGACCTGCTGGTGGAGCACGCCGAGCCCATGACGGTCGCGCAGGTGGCCGAGACGCTGGGGCAGCATCCGAACACCGTGCGCGAGCACCTCGAGGCGCTCGCCCGCACCGGCCTCGCCGTGCGCGACCAGCGCGCCCCGGTCGGCCGCGGCCGGCCCGCCTCGGTCTACACGTACGCGCCCGAGGCCTCCTTCTCCAGCCCGGAGTACGCCGTGCTCGCCGGCGTCATCGTCTCCTACCTCTCGCACGTGCTGCCCGACGGCGCGCTGCTGCGCCATCACGCCCGCGAGGCCGGCCGGGCCTGGGGTCGGGCCATCCTCGAGCGGGAGCAGGCCGGGCACGCGGAGCAGGCCCCCCGCGGCACGGCAGGCGCCGTCGAGCACCTGCGCCGGCTGCTCGAGCGCACCGGCTTCGAGCCCGAGGCCACGCGTGACGGCGACGTGCGCACGCTGCGGCTGTACCGCTGCCCGGTGCTCGAGCTGGCGAAGGACCGTCCCGAGCTGGTGTGTGGCGCCCACCTGGGCATGGCGCGAGAGATCCTCGCCGCCGGCGACGTCCCGTCCGACCAGGTCACCCTCGAGGCCTTCACCGAGCCTGGTGCGTGCCTGCTGCACGTCGCCGCCCGGACCGCCGCCAACGGGGCGGTCGCGGCTCGTCCCGGCGCGACGGTCGACTGCACGGCTGCGGCGGCCGGTGCTGACGGCCTCGCAGCCAGCCGGCGCGAGTGGCCTGCCCTGGAGGAGGACGGGCTGGTCGTCGGACCGCACCGCCGAGCACTCGGATGAGTGCCGTGCAGCAGCCAGCCCCATCGGCCTCGCCCGAGCCGCGGCCCGTCTCGTCCGAGCCGCGGCCGGCCGCGCCCGCGCACCGGCCGGCGCCGCCCGCCTCACCCGTGCGCACGGGCACCGCTCGCCGCACCTCCGCCGCGGGCACGCCCGGCGCCAGGCCCCTGCGCAGCCGCACCGGCTTCCGCCTGATCTTCCTCGCCCCGGGCGCCGTCGCCCTGCTTCTCGGCCTCGACGCCGCGCTCGGTCTGCTCGGCCTGCCACAGCTGCTCGGGCCGGCCCTCGACCTCACCCGCCTGCCCGACGTGCACGGCCCGCTCATGGTCCTCGGCTTCGTCGGCACCATCATCGCGCTGGAGCGGGCGGTCGCGCTCGGCCGGGCCTGGGCGTTCGCCGCGCCCGCCGCCTTCGGCGTCGGCGCCCTGGCGCTCGTGTCCGACCTGCCGCTGGCCTACGGCAAGGGCGCGCTGGTGGTCGCCGCCGTGCTGCTCCTGCTCGTCTACCGTCAGCTCTTCGCCCGCCAGCCGGCCACCGCGGTGACGATCCAGGTGCTCGGGGCCGTCATGGCGCTCGGCGCCGCGCTGCTGTGGGCCGGTGGGGTGCCGGTGCCCGACCTCACCCCCTGGCTGGCCGGGTTCCTCGTGCTCACCATCTTCGGCGAGCGCCTCGAGCTCGCCCGCCTCGAGGCGCTCTCCGGTGCCGCCTCCCGAGTCGCCCTCGGCCTCGCGCTCGCCCTGCTGGGCGCCGCGGTGGCCGCGCTGCTCGCCCCGCCGCTCGGCTTCAGCCTGGTCGGGCTGAACCTGCTCGGCATCGCCGGGTGGCTGGCCGCCAGGGACGTCGCCCGCCGCACGGTCCGGGGGACCGGCCTGCCCCGCTTCGCCGCGGCGTGCCTGCTCGCCGGGTACGCCTGGCTGGCCGTCGGAGGGGCGATCTGGGCCCTGGGCGGCGCGGTGACCGAGGGCCGCGGCTACGAGGCCGTGCTGCACGCCATCATGCTGGGCTACGTCATCTCGATGATCATGGCGCACGCCCCGGTGATCTTCCCGGCCGTGCTGCGCCGCACGCTGCCCTATCACCCGGTGATGTACGGCCCGGCCCTCCTGCTGCACGCCTCGCTGGTGCTGCGCCTGGCAGTCGGCGACGCCCGGGGCCTGGAGTGGGCGGTGCAGGCCGGCGGCGTCGGCAACATCGTCGCCCTGCTGGCGTTCGTCGCCGTGTCCGTCTGGGCGGTGCTCGCCGCGCCGCACCGGCGCGCCACGTCGCCGCGCACCACGCCGTCCACGCCGTCGGGTGCCACCTCGTCCACGCCGCCGCATGCCACCTCGTCCCCGCCGCCGCATGCCACCTCGTCCACGCCGCCGCGCGCCACCGCCACCGGAGCCTCGTCATGACCCTCCCCGTCGGCCCGGCGCCGGGCACCGCCTCCACGCGACCCGCCCGGTCGGGCCTGGACCGGCGCACCTGGCACGTGCGCGCCAACGCCGTCGTCGTGGCCTGGCTGCTGGCCGCGGCCGTCGCGGCCGTCGTGCACCGCTTCCTGCCCGAGTCCACGTGGCTGCTCACCCACCTGCTGCTGCTCGGCGCCGTGACGTCGGCGATCCTCGTGTGGTCCAGCCACTTCGCCGACACCCTGCTCGGGCGGCCGGCACCCGGCGGGCAGCGGTTCATGGTGGCCCGCCTCGCCGGCCACACCCTCGGGGCGCTCGCGATCGTCGCCGGCATGATCACCGGCCGCGACGCGGTCCTGACCGTCGGCGCCGCGCTGGTGGCGCTCGTCGCCGTCGTGCACGGGGGCGTCATCCTGCGCCAGCGGCGCGGGGCGCTCATGGCCCGGTTCGG
Source organism: Georgenia thermotolerans (assembly GCF_009193185.1). Taxonomy (GTDB): domain Bacteria; phylum Actinomycetota; class Actinomycetes; order Actinomycetales; family Actinomycetaceae; genus Georgenia; species Georgenia thermotolerans. The sequence continues at coordinate 20,198 of NZ_VUKF01000027.1, forward strand.
CGCGCTGTCGCTGTTCTACGTCCTCGCCGTGGCCTTCCTCGCCACCGGCGCGGTGCTCGGCGCGCTGCTCGCCCGCACGGCCACCGACGCCGTCGTCCAGGCGCAGCTCTACCTCGCGCACGTGGCCACGATGCTGCTCGGCTTCGTCGGCCTGACGGTGCTCGGCACCCTGGTGGTGCTCTGGCCGACCATGCTGCGCACCAAGATGGTCCCCAGCGCCCCGCTGGCCGCCGGCCGGGCGCTCGGGGTGCTCGCCGGCGGGGTCGCCGTCGTCGAATCCGCCGCGCTGACAGGGGTGCGCCCGCTCGTGGCCGCCGGCGCGCTGGTCTACCTGCTCGGCGTGGCCCTGCTCGTGCGGCCCATGGTGACCATCGCCCGCGTCAAGCGGCCGATCTCCTTCGCGACCCTGTCCGCAGCCGCCGCCGTCGCCTGGTTCGCCGTGTGCGTGGCGGCCCTCGGCGTGCTCGTGGCCACCGCTCCCAGCTGGCCGGGCGCCGTCGACCGCGTGGGCGGCCTCGTCGCCCCGTTCGCCGCCGGATTCGCCGCCCAGGTGCTGCTCGGCGCGCTGAGCTACCTCGCCCCGGTCATGCTCGGCGGCGGCCCGGCGGTGGTGCGGGCGGTCAACGCGGAGATGGACCGCGCCGCCGTCGCGCGCGTGGTCACCGTCAACCTGTGCCTGGCGCTGTTCGTCCTGCCCGTGCCGTCGCTGGTGCGGGTGACGACGTCGATGCTCGGTCTGGCGGTCATGGTCGCCTTCCTCGTGCTGCTGGCCCGCGCCGGCCTCGCCCGTCGGCGTGCCGCCCGGCGCCGCGACGACGACGTCGTCACCGGCGGGCTGCGGGTGGGGCCGCCGCCGGTGCGCCGCCGCCTGGGCGGGGCCTGGGGCGTGGGGGCGGTGGCGCTCGCGGTCGTCCTCGGCGTCGCGGGCGACCCGGCCGCGGCCGGGCTGGGCGCGGCGTCGGCGTCGGCCGACGTGGCCGCGACGGGGGAGACCACCACCGTCGAGGTCTCGGTCGAGGGCATGCGGTTCACGCCGAGCACCATCGAGGTCCCGGCGGGCAACCGGCTCGTCATCGAGCTGACCAACACCGGCACCGACGTCCACGACCTCGTCCTCGAGACCGGCGCCACTTCGGGCCGGCTGAGCGTGGGGCAGCGCGCCACGGTGGACGTCGGCGTCGTCGGCCGCGACCTGGACGGCTGGTGCTCCGTCGCCGGTCACCGGCAGATGGGCATGACGCTGCGGGTGGTCGCGGTCGGGGCGCCGGCCGGCAAGACCGCCTCGGCCGGCGCGACCGGTGACCGCGCCCAGGGCGCCCCGACGACCGGCGGCCACGCCGCGATGGGACCCCCCTCACCGCCGACCGGCGCCCCGGCCGCGGACCTGCTCGACCTGCAGGCCGACCCCGGCCCGGGCTTCCGCCCCCACGACGCCGCGCTGCCGCCGGCCCCCGACGCCACCGTGCACCGGGTGACGCTGACCGTCAGCGAGGTGCAGGCCGAGGTGGCGCCCGGCGTCACCCAGGAGCGGTGGACGTTCAACGGCTCCGCGCCGGGGCCGACGCTGCGCGGCAAGGTCGGCGACGTCTTCGACGTCACCCTCGTCAACGACGGCACCATCGGGCACTCCATCGACTTCCACGCCGGCGCCCTGGCGCCGGACAGGCCCATGCGCACGATCGCGCCGGGGGAGTCGCTGACCTACCGGTTCACCGCCACGCACAGCGGCATCTGGATGTACCACTGCTCGACGATGCCCATGTCGATGCACATCGCCAACGGCATGTTCGGCGCCGTCATCATCGACCCGCCGAACCTGCCGCCGGTGGACCGCGAGTACGTCCTGGTCCAGTCCGAGCTCTACCTCGGCGCCGTGGGCGGGCCCGCGGACGCGGACAAGATCACCGCCGACACCCCCGACCTCGTGGTCTTCGACGGCTACGCCAACCAGTACGACCACGCCCGCCTCCCGGCCCGCGTCGGCGAGCGGGTGCGGGTGTGGGTGCTCGACGCCGGGCCGAACCGGGGCAGCGCCTTCCACGTCGTCGGGGCGCAGTTCGACACCCTCTACACCGAGGGCGCCTACCACCTCGGCGGCCCCGACGGCGCCGGCGGCGACCCCACCGGCGGGGCCCAGGTGCTCGCGCTGGCGGCGGCGCAGGGCGGGTTCGTCGAGCTCACCTTCCCCGAGGCCGGCAACTATCCCTTCGTCTCCCACGCCATGGTCGACGCCGAGCGCGGCGCGCACGGGTTCTTCCAGGTGAGCGAGTAGCCGGGAGCGATCGCGGGGTCAGCGATCCCGCACGCGCCCCACGATGCTGAGCAGTTCGGCGTGCTCGCGCTGCAGCCAGTCCGGGCCCCCGCTGAGCCGCGGGTCCTCGACCGGCCGGCCCGCGCGGACGTCGGCGAGGTAGCGCCGGTCGGCCGCGATCCGGCGGCGCAGCGCGGCGCGGTCGCCGGCGCTGCCGTGCCCGGGGACGACGACGTCGACCCGGCTCAGGGCCGCGGCGAACAGGTCCAGCGCCCGGTCGTAGTCGCCCAGCGGGTCCGCCGCAGCGGTGTCGGGCAGGGGGATCTCGATGTCGGAGAGCATGTCGCCGGCCACGAGGACCCCGGCGTCGGGGACGAGCAGGGCGGCGTGGCCGGGGGCATGGGCCCGGTGCTCGAGCACCTCGACGCGCGGGCCCGCCCACGGCAGCGTGGCGGCCCCCTCGGGCACCGCGGTGACCCGGCCCAGGCCCGAGACGTCCAGCCCCGGCAGGGCGGCGAGCGCCTTCTGGCGGTTCTCCGCCTGGCGCTCGCGGGCGGCGCGGGCGCCCGCGGCGGTGGCCCAGCGGGGCGCCTCGCCGAGGGCGTCGCGCCACAGCAGGTGGTCCCAGTGCGGGTGGGTGGAGAACGACGCGGTGACCCGCCGCCCGAGCGCGGCGAGCTCGGCGGCGAGCGCGTCGATCTCGGCGGGGGTGACCGCCGGATCGACCACGAGGCAGCCGCCGTCCTCGCCGAGGACCACCGTCGTCGTGGTGGTGCAGAACTCGTGGGTGGCGACGAGGACGCCGTCGGCCACGGCGGCGAGCGCGGTCATGGGTGGTCAGTGTAGGAGCGGCGAGGGCAGTCCCAGCGGGCAGGGGCCGCCCTCGCGGGTGGGGAGCCGTCGTCGGCGGGGGCAGACGTTCGGGTCAGGTGCCCGGGGGTGCGTGCCCAGGTCAGATGCCGAGGCGCGCCGCCAGTTCGGCGTGGTGCCGGGCGGTGACCTTCGGGTGGCTGCGGAACCACATCTTCAGCGCGTTGCGCCCGTAGGTGTCGTAGATCTTGTTGTGCTCCTGGACCTCGACGCCGGGGGCGGCCGCGGCGAGCTCGGCCGGCAGCTCCCACGGGTGGAACGTGGTGCCGAGGCCGGGGTTGAAGAAGTACGGCACGGAGATGCGGTCGCCGTCGCCGGGCCGGGAGACCACGCGGTGGTTGGTGGCGCGCAGGTACCCGTCCGTGGCCGCCTCGAGCATCTCGCCGATGTTGACGATGAGGGCGTCCTCGAGCGGCTCGGCCTCGATCCAGGCACCGTCCTTCTCCACCTGCAGCCCGCCCTTGCCGGGCTCGACGAACAGCAGGGTGAGGAAGCCGAAGTCCTTGTGCTCCCCGACGCCCTGGCCGTGGTCGTCGTCCGGCGCCTCGGGGTAGCGCACGATCTTCAGCCGCGCGTCCGGGGCGCGGAAGTCGTCGTCGAGCAGGTCGCCCGGCTGGCCGAGGGCCCGCAGCCAGCCGTGCAGCAGGGTGCGGGCCACGCGCTCGTTGTGGCGCACCCACTCCTCGACGATGCCGCGGAAGTCGACCGGCTCGGCGGGCCACAGGTTCGGGCCCTCGAGCACGAGCCACGGCTCCTCGGCGGTGGCCTGCCGCGGCGCGGTCTCGGGGCCGACGTCGACCTGCTCGCGCCAGTCCTGCGCGCCCTTGGTCAGCTCGTCGCCCACCCGGCTGTAGCCGCGGAAGTGCGGGCTGTTGATCTTCTCGATCGCGAGCTTCTGCTCCTCGGGCAGGGCGAAGAACCGCCGCGCCACGGCGACGAGGTCGTCGCTGAGCTCCCGGGGGATGCCGTGGCCGACGAGGTAGAAGAAGCCGAAGTCGCGGGTGGCGGCGCTGAGGCGCTCCTGGAACCCGAGGGGGTCGGTCTCGACCTCGCGCAGGTCGATGATCGGCAGGGTCCGGGTGGGGGTGGTGGTGGTCATGGCGTTCCTTCGTGTGGGGCTGTGATGGCTGGTGTGGCTGCGGGTGGGTGGCTGCTGCGGTGGCTGCGGGCCGGCGACGGCGGGGACGGGGCGGCAGGGACGGTTGCCGGTGCTCCTGCTGGGGGAGGGACGGGCGACGGCGGACGGGGCCGGCGCTGGTTGCCCGGGTACTACGCAGGAAGGGGGGCCTCCGGCGAGACTGCCTGCGGCATGCGCTGCTCGGTCGGCGCCCGACGGCTGTCAGGCGGCCCGAGGAGTCAGGGAGCGCGGTCGACGCCGGTCCCCGGGCGGTTCGGCACGGCGCTCCGAGAGCACGGGCTCGGTCGGGGCGTCCGCGGGCCGGGCCTGGTCCGGGATGTCCGGACAGCTGGCCTAGGGGCGGCGGGTGACGCGGCAGGCAGTCCTACGGTCGGCGGGGCGTCAGCCCTGACAACACCGACGCGTGGCGAGGCGGTCGAAGGGACGCACGGCGACAGTTGCCGTGTTCCGGACGCCAGATGCCTTGCGCATGGGCGAGACCGTACGCAGGGCTCGGTTGACGGGTCAAGGGTGCGGAGCCGCCATCCCGGTGGATGAGATGCCGGTCACATGGGGTCGGGAAGTTCGCGCCCGCTCAGAAGGTGGAGGCGTACGCGTTGTGCGCCGTCGGCGCAGAAGACTCAGCCCTTCACGCCTGTCGAGGCGATCCCCTGGACGAACACACGCTGTGCGACGAGGAAGACGAGGAGGGTCGGCAGCGAGGCGACGAGCGCCCCGGCGATGACGACGTTCTGGAACTCGAAGCTCATCGTGTACGACATCAGCCGGTTTAGCGTCAGGACCACCGGGTACATCGCCTCCGATCGCAGGATCGACAGCGGCCATAGGAAGTTGTTCCACGCGTAGACGAACATGAACACCGCGAGGGTGACCACGGCCGGCTTGAGCAGCGGGACGACGAACTGCCAGACGAGGCGGAACTCGCCGGCGCCGTCCATCCGGGCGGCCTCGAGGAGGTCGTCGGGGACGTCCATGATGAACTGCCGCATGAGGAAGATGCCGAAGGCGTTGGCAAGCCACGGCAGCATGACGCCGAGGTAGGTGTCCGCCAGGCCCAGGTTCGACACGAGGTAGTACAGCGGCACCAAGGTCACCACAGGCGGCAGGAACATGGTCGCGACGATTCCCCAGAAGAGCAGGTCGCGGCCGCGGAACTGGTGCTTGGCGAAGACGTAGCCGGCGAAGATGCTGGTCACCACCACAGACACGGTGCAGCCACCGGCGATGATGAAGCTGTTGAGCAGCGAACGAAAGAACGGCACCTCGGTCATCGCTGTTCGGAGCGGTTCGAGGGTGGGCTCCGCCGGGAACGCGGTGGGCGGGATCTGCACGAATTCCGCGGGTGTCTTGAATGCGGAGATCACCAGCCAGTACAGCGGCAGGAGCGGCATCAGGACGACGACGGCGAGGAGCACGTACAGGATCACCTGCGTGCCGATCTGCCGGGGGGCGCGGCGGCGTCTCGCGGGTGTGCGAGAACGTAGGGCGACGGCGGTGCTCACTTGTTCCGGCCCTTCATGAGTATTCCCAGGACGGTCCCGACGACGACGATCATCATGAAGAGGGACACCGCGAGGGCGCTGGCCTCGCCGGCCAAGCCGTACTGAAACGCCGAACGCTGGATCTCGAAGGAGACGACGTCGGTCGAGCCGGCGGGTCCGCCCTGGGTGAGCAGGTAGATCGGGTCGAAGACCTGGATCGAGTTGATGAACGTCATGAGGATGACGAAGACGAGTGAGCGCCGCAGCAGCGGAATGGTGATCCACCAGGTGCGCCGGGCGACACCGGCGCCGTCGATCTTCGCCGCTTCATAGAGCTCTTCAGGAATCTGGGTGAGCCCCGCGATCAGCAGGATGACGTAGTACCCGAGCATCTGCCACACGTTGAAGATCACCAGGGAGAGCAGGGCCCAGCTCGGGTCGCTCAGCCAGGCCGGGGAGGGGATGCCCACCGCGCCGAGCGTTGCGCTGAGCGGGCCGTACCCGGGCGCATAGATGTTGCTCCAGACGATGACGATCGCAACGGTGGGAATGACGTAGGTGGCGAAGAGGATGACGCGCACGACGTGCTTGCCCCGGACCGTGGGGAAGTAGAGAAGCAAGGAGACAAGCAGCGCCAAGGGCACCGTGATGAGGACGCTGAGCCCGACGTATACGGCCGTGTTGCCGATCGCCTGAACTCGGGCCGGGTCGCTGAGTAGGCGGCGGTAGTTGTCGAGGCCGACAAAGGTCATGTCGCCCATGGGGGTGAACATTGACCACTGATGAAAGCTGATCACCACCGTCATGACCATCGGGACAACCGTGAAGAGCCCGATGATGAGGAGGGTCGGGCTCAGGAAGAGCGCGGACCAGCCGGCCTGCACGCGGTGCCGGTGCCGGGCACGGGGCGCCGGGGGAAGGCTCCGAATGACGGAGCCTTCCCCCACCGACTGAAGCGTCGTCACTGCAGGGTCACGTCCTCGTGTGTCACTGTGCCGAGCTGAGAGCGGCGTCGACGTCCTTGTTGGCGGCCTCCATGGCGGCCTTGGCGTCGAGCTGCCCGTTGAGCAGCGCCTCGATCTGGCGCTGGAGCGCGTCAGCCGCGGCCGGGCCGCCGATCACCGTGGGGAACGGCGTGGCGGAGTCGAGCGCGTCGACGTAGGGCGTGAGGAAGTCCGATTCGAGGTCCGCCTTGTGCGCATCAATGTCGGAGCTGCGGGAGGGCAGAATGCCCATCGACACGAGGATGTCGCCCATCGCCGAGGATCCGCCCTTGCCCGAGTCGGGGCCATTGAGCCAGGTGAGAAACTCCCACGCCGCCTTCTGCTTGGCGTCGTCGGCGTTGCCGTTGACCATCGTCATCCATGAGTAGGAGATCGAGGAGGACGTGGTGCCGCTCGGGCCGACCGGGATCGGTGCGGTCGCGACGTCGCCGAACTTGTCGCCCATGGCGTCCTTGAGGGACCCCTCCCACCAGTTGGCCATGATGATCATGCCGGTCTTGCCGTTGACGAAGTTGTCCAGGTAAGGCCCGGTCGTGTTGGCGTTGGCCGTCGACATCGCCGTGTCCGTCAGGCCCTCGTCGACGAGGCGCTGGTAGAGCTCAGCGGTCTCGAGCGCCTGCGGGCTGGTCAGAGTGGCCTGGGTGCCTTCCTCGTTGAGGAACGTGCCGCCGTCGGAGGCGAGGAGCGAGAGGAAGGGGTGCACGGCGCCGGAGTTCCAGCTGGTGATGAAGCCGATGCCCTGGCGTGCCTGCCCGGTCGCCTTGATCTTCGTCGCCGCGTCGATCAGTGCGTCCCAGTCGGCCGGCGGCTCCGCCACCCCGGCGTCGGCGAAGAGCGCCTTGTTGTAGTTGAGCTGGTAGAGGTCGACCTCGTTGGGGATGCCGTGGACGGTGCCCTGCTGCGAGGCGGCGCCGACGACGTTGGCCGGCCAGTTCGCCTTGACGTCGCCGGCGACGTCGGAGGGAGCCTCTGCGGCAAGCCCGTCGCGGGCGAGCTCTGGGAGCCAGGCGTCGTAGATGCCGGCGATGGTCGGGCCGTCGGGTGAGGCGCCTTGCGTGCGCAGGGTGGAGAGCAGGTTGCCGAACGGGACGGCCTGGACATCCACGGTGATGTCCGGGTTCTCCTTGGTGAACGCGGCCGCGGCCTCGTCGAGCATGCCCACCTGCTCCGGCCCCCAGTGGGTGAGGAACGTGATCTTCTGGGCGCCGTCGCCCCCGCCGCCGCTGCTAGAGCTGCCGCCGGAGCCGCCACCTGAGGAGCAGCCGGCGAGGCCGAGCGCGAGCGCGGCCCCCAGGCTCGTGGCCGCGAGAAGTGCCTTTCTGTTCATGGTGCTCCTTCGGGGATCGGTGGGGATGGGGACGGGCGTGGGTTACGGGCCGGCGAGGGCGAACTTCTCCGTGCCGGCGCTCTTGAAGGCGGCTGCCCGCTTCTCGCCGACGAGGCAGCCCTTCACCTCCATGAGCGCCGAGTAGTAGTCGATGAAGCGGAACCCGTAGGTCTCGCCGCGGGCGAAGGCGTGCTCCTGGATGCCCTCGCGCCAGCGGGCGTAGGCCTCCTCCGGGATCGCGACAAACGTGTCGGCCTCGAAGCCGTCCATGTCCTCCCAGTTCTCCGCGTGGAGGATCTGGGGGACTGAGTGGCGCTCGGCGGCGATCTCTTCCATCGGGATCGAGGCGAGGAACGCGCCCCGCAGGGCGGCTTGAGCGGCGCGCTCGTGGTCGCGGTGCATGCTTCGGGTCCAGTGCGTGATGAGGAGGTCGGGCCTCGCCTCGCGGATCACCGCGGCGACCTGCTCGGCGACCTCCTCACCGTCGGGCAGGAAGCCGTCGGAGTAGTCGAGCGTGACCAGCTCGGCGCCGATCTTGTCTGCGAAGAACTGCGCCTCGTGCAGCTTCTGCTCTCGGTAGACGCTCGGGGCCAGCGTCGGATGCCCACGCTCGCCGTAGGTGCAGTCGACGATGACGGCACGCCCACCCTCGAGCGTCACCTTGGCCAGGGTGGGCCCCGCGGTGAGCTCCATGTCGCCGATGTGGCCGCCGACGGCGACGACGGTCTTCGCCATGAGCTGTCCTCTCTGCCCGATCAGCCGAGCGTGGCCCGCAGGATGGAAAAGGTGCGGGTCGCGCGAAACCCGGTGCGCTCGTAGAGCTTTGCGGCAGTCGAGCCCTCGTCGGCCCACAGGAACCAGGCGCTGTGCGCCCCGAGCGCGGTCATGCGCTCGAGCGTGAGGTGGAGCAGCACCTTGCCGAGACCTGTCCCGCGGCTCGCCGGCAGCACGCCGAAGGGGCCGAAACGCTCGATGACGGACTCATACGTGCCGTGCATGGCCCAGCCCAGCACCTCTCCATCCGGCGTGCGGGCGATGACGATGCGCTCGAGCGGCATGCCGCCGAGCACGCCCTCCCGGATGGCGCGGGCCCAGTCGGAGCTGAAGGCCTCGCCGGCGATCTTGATCAGCGGGACGAGGTCGTCGTTGGTCGGCGTGCCGAGGTACCAGCCCTCGGCGCGCAGCTCGGCCACCCGGGACCGGACGTCCTCGGGCATCTGGTAGCCGATGATCGAGCGGTCCATGGCGCTGGGCCGTTCCACCTCGGCGAAACCGAGGGACGTCAAGAGTCGCTGCGCGACGGGGTAGCGCGCCGCGTCGAGCCCGGGCAGGACGTAGTTGGGCGTGTAGTTGGAGAAGAACACCTCACGGGCGCCCCGCGCGCGCAGCCAGTCCAGTGCGGCTTGGACGAGCCGGCGGCCCAGGCCCGACCCACGGGCGGACGGCACGACGAAAAAGTAGGGGATCCAGCCGGTGCCGGGCTCGAGGTCGTCGCCGTGGTGGGCGACCCGGCGGCGCACGGCATAGGCGGAGCCGACGACGCGGTCAGCCTGCTCGGCGACGAACAGGCCGTCGGCGTCGAAGTTGCGATCGAGCAGCACGAGGTTGCGCAAGCGCAGCTCCGTCATTCCGTCCTGCGGGGCGGCCGTGGTCCACGCCTCGGCGACGGCCCGGGCGTCGCCAGACGTGAACGTCCGGAGCGTGACAGGTGGCGCGATCTGGGACACTCGCGTTCCTTTCCTTGGCAGACGACGTCGTCTGCCTCAGCACGACCGTAATGTCGCCCGGGCTCGCTGACAAGTTTTTTCAGTGGGAGAGTTTGTGACGGAGTTCAGTTTCATGCGCGCTAGGGCGCAGCGTGGGCCGCCGCGGCCGGCTGGCGCTCGCGGATGAGGTGTGGCGGAGGGGGCTGCCGTGAACTCCCTTGCGGGAGGGGGGTCCCGGAGTGCCGGGAGTGTGCCGCGCGAGGTCCTTTGCGACGCGGAGTCCCCCGGCGTGCGGAGGTGTCGGCGCAGGTGGAGGTTGGCGCCGGACCGCGCCCGGCGTCAGACGCCGCGGGCGCCCCGTGTCACCTCGCGGGTGCGTCGGAGCGCCTCGATCGTGTAGTCGTAGCGCCGCTGAGCGACGCCGGCGAAGATGCAGTCGACGACGGCGAGCTGAGCGATGCGGCTCACCATGGCGCCAGCCCGAAATGTCGTCTCGCGGACCTGGGTGAACACGGCGATGTCAGCGAGCCGGGCCAGGCTCGAGTCCTTGACGCCGGTGATCCCTATGGTGCGCGCGCCGTGGTCGCGGGCGAGGCGGAGGAACTCGACGGTCTCGTGCGTCTCGCCCAGGTGCGAGAAACCGATGACGACGACCCCCTCGACCGGGATTGCCGCTGCCGCCCAGGCCTCGTGCGGCTCGCTGGGCGCGAACGCGTTGCGCCCGATACGGAAGAGCTTGCCCTGGAGGTCCTCGGCGACGGACCGGCTCGCTCCGACGCCGTAGAGGAGGATGCGGTCCGCCCCGTCGAGCGCGTCGACGATCTCCTCGAGCGCCCGGTAGTCCATGCGCTCGATGGTCTCCTCGATCGCGAGGATCTCCAGGGCGGCGATCTTCTGTGCCATCGCCGGGAGCGACTCGCCCTCGGTGATGTCGGCGCCATAGCTTGCCCCGCCGAACTGTGCGGCCTCCTTGCCCAGCTCGGCGGCGAGCAGCATGCGCAGCTGTGTGTACCCGCTCAGGCCGATCGCCCGGCAGAAGCGCACGACCGATGCCACCGAGGTATCGCAGGCGGTCGCGAGGTCGTTGATCGTGCTGTCGAGGACCATCGCCGGGTTCTCCCGGATCGCCGAGCCCACGCGGCCGAGTGAGGGGGACAGTGACCCCAGTGCCGCCTCGATCGTCGCCTGGACGCTCACCGGCGCCTCCTCGTAAGTGCTTGCGGCTTCCTCTGGCATGTGCTGAAAATAGGTTACACGCTCAGTGTTGAGTGTGGATTGCTGTTACATCGTCGGGAGGCTGCATGGAGCGCGACGACGCGGTCACGCTCGCCGTCGATCTCGGCAAGACCCGCTGTCGCGTCGCGGTCATGTCCGCACGCGGCGTGCTCGAGGGGGTCGAGGATGAGGGGACCGCCGGCGCCGCGGTCCCCGACGGCGCCGGCGAGGTCTCCCGTCGCGTGCTGGACCTCGTCAGGCGGCTGCCCGCGCACGGGGCGTCCGCCGTCGGGGTGGGTGCCGCAGGCGCCCTCACCGACGCGGTCGCGGCTCGTGAGATCGCCACGGCGCTGGTCTCCGGTCTCCGCCTTCCGGTCGCGGTGACCTCCGACGTCGTCACCGCGCACGTGGGGGCGCTGGGGGGCGGAGCCGGCGTCGGCCTTGTCGCCGGCACGGGCGCCGTCGCGCTTGGCGTCACGGCCGGCGGCGAGTTGCGCCGCGTCGATGGCTGGGGACCGCATCTCGGCGATCTGGGTGGCGGCTCGTGGATCGGTCGCGAGGGGATGCGCGCCGTCCTGCGGGCCGAGTCCGGGCTCGGCCCCGCCACCGGGCTCGCCGCGGACCTGGCGGGCCTCATCGGCTCCGAGGGTGACGTCGTCCGCTGGGTCTCCGTCGACCCGATCCCCGCCCGGCGCCTCGCCGCGTTCGCTCCCGCCGTGCTGGGCCGTGCCGCGGCGGGTGATGGGGTGGCCGTGGAGATCGCCGACCAGGCCGCGGCCCTGCTGGCGGAGAGCGCGCACGCTGCATCAGGGCCCACGTCGCGGCGCGTGAGCGTGCTCGGTGGCCTGACCGGTGCGCCCTGGTTTGTGGAGCGCTTGGTTGACGCGCTGCGCTCGCGCGGCCTCGTGCCGGTCGCTCCGGCCGGCTCGGCGCTCGACGGCGCCCACATCATCGCCCGTCGCGCCGATCTGCCCCACGAGAGGTACATCCATCGTGCTCAGTGACGACCCCGCACGCCTGGACGAGCTGCTGGATGAGCTCTCGACGCTGACCACCGAGGCCGCCGGGGTGCGGCGCGGCGACCTCGACACACTCAGCACCCTGGAGCTCGTGCGGGAGATGAACGTCGAGGACGCCAAGGTGCCGGCCGCCGTCGGCGCGCAGGCGCCAGCGATCGCCGCCGCCGTCGACGGCATCGTCGGGCGGATGCGGCGGGGCGGCCGGCTGATCTACCTGGGCGCCGGCACCGCCGGTCGCATCGGGATTCTCGACGCGAGCGAGTGCCCGCCCACGTTCGGCACCGATCCCGGACTCGTCGTGGGCCTGATCGCCGGCGGGCCGACCGCCATCCAACGAGCGGTGGAGAACTCCGAGGATGACCGGGAGGCGGCGGCCGCCGAGCTCGTCGCCCTCGGCCTCACCGAGCGCGACGCCGTCGTGGGCATCTCCGCCTCGGGGCGCACCCCGTACGTCGTCGGGGGCCTGAAGGTCGCGCGGTCCGTGGGCGCGTTCACGGTGGCGATCGCTCAGAACGCCGGGTCAGCGATCGGTACGCTCGCCGATGTGTCGATCGAGGTCGTCGTCGGCCCAGAGATCGTCGCCGGGTCCACCCGGCTGAAGTCCGGGACGGCCCAGAAGCTGGTCGTCAACATGCTTAGCACGCTTGCGATGGTAAGGCTGGGCAAGACCTACAACGGCGTCATGGTCGACCTGCAGGCCACCAACGACAAGCTCAAGGCGCGCTCGGTGCGCACCGTCATGAGGGCCGCCGGGGTGGAGGTGGACGAGGCGGCGCGGGCACTCGCCGCCGTCGACGGCTCGGTCAAGAAGGCGATCCTCGTCTTGCTCACCGACGTCGCCGCGTCAGACGCCCAGGCTGCGATCGACCGGGCGGGCGGACTGCTGCGTGTCGCCATCGAGCAGAACGGGGGGACGGTGCATCGCTGATCGTGCCGCCGTCCGGGCGTCATTGAGGAGCCGGCGCGCGCGTCACTCGGCGCCGTGGCGGTCGAGGAACTCGTAGACCTCGGTGTCGTCCACGCCCGGGAACGTGCCCGGCGGGATGGCGGCGAGCAGGTGGGAGTGGGCCCGGGCGCTGGGCCAGGCGTGCTCGGCCCACCGGGCGGCCAGGTCCGCCGGCGGGCGGCGGCAGCACGCCGGGTCCGGGCAGCTCGACGTCGCCCGCACGGTCGTCTCCCGGCCCTGGAACCACTTCACGTGCGCGAACGGCACGCCAACGTCGATGGCGAAGTCCCCGGAGCCGGTGCGCTCGACGTGGGTGGTGCACCAGTACGTCCCGCGCCCCATGTCGGTGTACTGGTAGTGGGTGGCGTAGCGGTCGGGGTTGTGGAACACCGCCCGCGAGGCCCAGTACCGGCAGACGATCTGCCCCTCGATGGCGCCGCTGACGTCGGTGGGGAAGGTGACGTCGTCGTTCTCGTAGGCCTTGTAGATCACCCCGTCCTCGCCGACCCGCATGAAGTGCACCGGCAGGCCCAGGTGCTCGGTGGCCAGGTTGGTGAAGCGGTGCGCGGCGGTCTCGTAGGAGACGGCGAAGACGTCGCGCAGGTCGTCGATGGCCAGCGCCTTGGCGGCCTTGGCCTGCCGGAGGAAGTCCACCGCCGGGCGCTCGGGCATCATCAGCGCCGCCGCGAAGTAGTTGGCCTCGACGCGCTGGCGCAGGAAGTCGGCGTACCCGGCCGGCTCGGTGTGGCCCAGGGCGAAGTGGCCCAGGGTCTGCAGCAGGATTGTGCGCGGGTCGTGCCCGCCGTCGGCGGCCATGGGCAGGTAGATGCGCCGGTTGCGCAGGTCGGTCACCGACCGGGTGGCCCGGGGCAGGTCCGCGACCCGGTGCAGGGTGAAGCCGAGGTGGCCCGTCACCGCGCTGACGCCGCGCTCGGTCAGCGGCCCGCCCGTGTGCCCCACCGCGGCGGAGATGCGCGAGGCGAGCTGCTCGATCTCGGCGAAGTAGTTGTGCCGGGCGCGCATGTGCAGCCGCAGCTCCGCGTTGGCGCGCCGGGCCTCCTCCGGGGTGGCCGAGCGAACCGACGCGAGCCGGCCGACCTCGGCGTGCAGGCCCACCAGCGCCTCGAGCGCCTCGGTGGGCAGCTTCGCGCTCGGCCGCACCTCCGGCAGGCCCAGCCCGGCGTACAGCGGCCGGGCCTGCGCCTGGGCCAGGGCGATCTCCAGCGCCGCCCGGCGCGACGGCGGCTCGGCGCGCATGAGGTCGGCGACGGTGACGTCCAGCTCGCGCGCGATGGCGCTGAGCAGCGCCAGCCGCGGCTCCTTACGGCCGTTCTCGATCTGGGAGAGCAGCGACGGCGCCCGGTCCACCCGCTGGGCAAGGTCGGCCAGGGTCAGCCCGCGGGCCTGGCGGGCGTGCCGGATCCGGGCGCCGAGGGTGGCGAGGTCGATCTCCTCCTCGGGCGCCCGCTCCGCCGTCGTCGGTCGCACTCGACTGGCCACTTCTTCTCCAAGGGTGAAGAACGAACGAACTTCACCCACGGTAGCAGTGGTTGTGACCTGAATCACGGCGCCACTGTGTATTCACAACAACATTCACCCGGCCGGGCGGAGCGACCACCTCCCGGCGGACCACCGAGGAGCACCGATGACCAGCACGCTGCAGACCCCCACCCGCCCCGCCCTCGCCGAGCGCCAACGCGCCGAGGCCGCCGAGCTCGAGCGCACCTGGGCCTCCGACCCGCGCTGGGCCGGCATCCGCCGCGACTACACCGCCGGGGACGTCGTGCGGCTGCGCGGGTCGGTCCGCGAGGAGTTCACCCTCGCCCGCCGCGGCGCCGAGCGGCTGTGGGAGCTGCTGCACACCAAGGACTACGTCCACGCCCTGGGCGCGATCACCGGCAACCAGGCGGTGCAGATGGTCCGCGCCGGCCTGCAGGCCATCTACCTCTCCGGCTGGCAGGTCGCCGCGGACGGCAACACCTCCGGCAACACCTACCCCGACCAGTCCCTCTACCCGGTCAACTCCGTGCCCACGGTCGTCCGGCGCATCAACAACGCGCTGCTGCGCGCGGACGAGATCACCTGGTCCGAGGGCACCGAGCCCGGCAACGAGTGGCTCGCCCCGATCGTGGCCGACGCCGAGGCCGGCTTCGGCGGCCCGCTCAACGCCTTCGAGCTGGCCAAGGCGCTCATCGCCGCCGGCGCCGCGGGCGTGCACTACGAGGACCAGCTCGCCTCGGAGAAGAAGTGCGGGCACCTGGGCGGCAAGGTCCTCGTCCCCACCCGCCAGCACGTGCGCACCCTCAACGCCGCCCGGCTGGCCGCCGACGTCCTCGACGTCCCCACGATCGTCGTCGCGCGCACCGACTCCCTGGCCGCCAACCTCATCACCTCCGACGTCGACGAGCGCGACCGGGCCTTCACCACCGGCGAGCGCACGCCCGAGGGCTTCTACCGCACCACCCCGGGCCCCGAGGTGGTCGTCGCCCGCGCCCTGGCCTACGCCCCGTACGCCGACCTCATCTGGGTCGAGACGTCGACGCCGGACCTCGGGCTGGCCCGCCAGGTCGCCGAGGCCGTGCACGCGGAGTTCCCCGGCAAGATGCTCGCCTACAACTGCTCGCCGTCGTTCAACTGGAAGAAGCACCTGACGGACGAGGACATCGCCCGCTTCCAGCGCGAGCTGGGCGCGATGGGCTACAAGTTCCAGTTCATCACCCTCGCCGGCTTCCACCAGCTCAACTACGGCATGTTCGAGCTGGCCGAGGGCTACGCCGCCCGGGGCATGAGCGCCTACGTCGAGCTCCAGGAGAAGGAGTTCGCCGCCGAGCCGCGCGGCTACACCGCCACCAAGCACCAGCGCGAGGTGGGCACGGGCTACTTCGACCTCGTCTCCACCGCGCTGAACCCCGAGAGCGACACCCTCGCGCTGCGCGGGTCCACCGAAGAGCAGCAGTTCCACTAGACCGAGCAGCGGACAAGGACACGGCCATGACCACCACCGGAACACGCCTCACCGTCGCCCCGCCGCGCCGCAGCGGCACCAGCGCCCTGCACGTCGTCGCCCCCAGCGCGCCGTCGCCGGCCTCCGCCGCGACGCCCGCGTCCGCGGCGACCCCGGCCTCGGCCGGGACGCCGGGGCGCGGCGGGACCCAGGGCACCGCCGTCCTGCCCGCCGGGACGACGACGGCGGTACCAGTCACGGCCCCGCCCGTGCGGCGGACCCGGCCCCCGGTGTACCGCAGCAACGGCGCACAGAGCCCGGCGATGGTGGTGCCCACCCCGGTGACGGCGGTGTCGGCCCCGCCGGTGGAGGTCGTCGGCCCGGCGGTCCCCGGCGCCGCGGAGATCCTCACCCCCGAGGCGCTGGCCTTCCTCGCCGAGCTGCACCGCCGGTTCGCCGGGCGGCGGGCCGACCTGCTCGCCGAGCGGCAGGAGCGCCGGCGCCGCCTCGCCGAGGGCGGCAGCCTCGGCTTCCTGCCCGAGACCGCCCACATCCGCGAGGACCGGGACTGGCGGGTGCCGGCGCCGGCCCCGGGCCTGGAGGACCGGCGGGTCGAGATCACCGGCCCCACCGACCGGAAGATGACCATCAACGCCCTGAACTCCGGGGCGAAGGTCTGGCTCGCCGACCTCGAGGACGCCAACACCCCGCACCTGGCCAACGTCGTCGGCGGGCAGGTGAACCTGCGTGACGCGATCCGCCGCACCATAACCTTCACCGCCCCGGAGGGCAAGCGCTACGCCCTGCACGACGGCGAGCTGGCCACCATCGTCGTGCGCCCCCGCGGGTGGCACCTCACCGAGAAGCACCTGCGGGTCGGCGGCGAGGCGATGGTCGGCGGCCTGGTGGACTTTGGGCTCTACGCCTTCCACAACGCCCACGAGCTCGTCCGCCGCGGCGTGGGACCGTACTTCTACCTGGCCAAGCTCGAGAGCCACCGAGAGGCGCGGCTGTGGAACGACGTGTTCACCTTCACCGAGCAGCACCTGGGCCTGGCGCGCGGCACCATCCGCGCGACGGTCCTCATCGAGACGATCACCGCCGCCTTCGAGATGGAGGAGATCCTCTTCGAGCTGCGTGAGCACGCCGCGGGGCTCAACGCCGGGCGGTGGGACTACATCTTCTCGGTCATCAAGAACTTCCGGACCCGACCGGACTTCGTCCTGCCGGACCGGGCGGACGTGACGATGACGGTGCCGTTCATGCGGGCCTACACCGAGCTGCTGGTGCGCACCTGCCACCGCCGCGGCGCCCACGCCATCGGCGGGATGTCCGCGTTCATCCCCTCCAAGGACCCCGAGCGCGACGCCCTGGTCGACGCCACGGTGCGCGAGGACAAGCGCCGCGAGGCCCTCGCCGGCTTCGACGGCTCCTGGGTGGCCCACCCCGGCATGGTCGCCGCCGTCCGGGAGGTCTTCGACGAGGTGCTCGGCTTCATGCCCCACCAGATCGGCCGGCAGCGCGAGGACGTCACGGTGACCCCCGGCGAGCTCCTCGACGTCGCCGCCACCCCGGGCGCCGTCACAGCCGCCGGGCTGCGCACCAACGTCGCCGTGGCGCTGCGCTACCTCGAGGCGTGGCTCGGCGGGCGCGGGGCCGTCGGGATCTTCGGGCTCATGGAGGACGCGGCGACGGCGGAGATCTGCCGGTCCCAGGTGTGGCAGTGGATCCACCACGGCACCCGGCTGGAGGACGGCCGCACGGTCACCCGCGAGCTCGCCCGCCAGGTCCTCGAGGAGGAGACGGCGATCCTGCTGGGGGAGGCGGACGACGTCGCCCGCGCCGACCGGATCGCCCAGGCGGCCGACCTGTTCACCGAGGTCGCGCTGGGGGAGGACTACCCGACCTTCCTCACCATCCCGGCGTACGCCCGGCGCGTGGACTGAGCTGCCCGGCCCACCCGCGCCGCCCGACGCTGAACTGACGACGGCCCCGGAGACCCCGGGGCCGTCGCCGTGTTCCTGACCGGAGATCCCCGCGCTGCCGTCCCCGACGTCACCTTCGAGGCCGGCACGGGGATCGCTCTCCTGGACAGACGCAAACCCGTCGACAGGCGCGTGGTCGTCTGCGACCGTCGTGGCATGAACGACCCCGATGCCCGCACCGGCCCGCGCGTCGAGCTCGTCCACCTGGGCCTGGCGGCCCTGCGGGCGCTCGCGGCCGGCGACCTCGCCGCCGCCCGCGAGGCGAGCGGGCTGCCCGTGACGGCGTGGCTGGCCGGTCCCGAGTGCGTGGGCACGTGGCGCATCCGCGCCGCCCAGGTCGCCGCCGACCCGGTGGCCGCCGGGTGGGTCACCGCCGTCGTCCTCGACGCCGACCGGCGCGCGGTGGTGGGGAAGGCCGGCTACCACGGCCCGCCGGACGAGGCAGGCATGGTCGAGGTGGGCTACGCCGTCGACCCGGCGTGCCGCCGTCGCGGCTACGCCCGGGCGGCGCTGGAGCACCTGCTGGCCCGCGCCGCCCGCGAGCCCGGGGTGCGCACGGTGCGCGCCTCGATCCGGCCGGACAACCTCCCCTCGCGGAGCCTCGTGCTCGGCTACGGCTTCGCCGAGGTGGGCCGCCAGTGGGACGAGGAGGACGGCTGGGAGACCGTGTACGAGGTGGCCGCACAGCCGTTGTCCGAGATGGCCGCACGCCGCCCGAGCCCGCCCGGGCCATGAGCCGCCCGCGCGTCCCGGAGCGGATCCTGCGGGCCGCCGATGAGCTGGACCTGGCCGGCGACGAGCGGGTCCTCGAGCTCGGGTGCGGCCGCGGCGTCGCCGCCGAGCTCCTCCTGGCCCGCCATCCCGGGCTGCGCTACCTCGCCGTCGACCGGTCCGCCGCCGCCGTGGCCGCGGCCGCCGCCCGCAACGCCGCGGCGATCGCCCAGGGACGCCTGCGCACGCTGTGCTGCCCGCTGGAGGAGCTCGGGCCGGACGTCGCCCCGGAGGGCCCGTTCGACGTCGTCTTCGCCATCAACGTCCACCTGTTCTGGACCACGACCGCCACCGCGGTGGCACAGTCCCTCGCCGACCTCATGCGCCCGGGCGCGCGGCTGTGGCTCTTCTTCGAGGGCCCGAGCGGGGCCGGCCGCGCCGCCGCCCCGGCACTGCGCTCGCTCGACGTCCCCGACCTGTCCGCCGAGGCCGACGAGGACGGCCCCCTCACGATCGTGCGGGCGACGAAGCGCGCGGCCTGAGCTGCGGCTTGCCGGCCGGCTCGCCGCCGGCGCCCGCCCGGCCGGCGGCACAGCGCGCACTGCACGCCCGGCCGGCGGCGCAGCGCGGCGCGCGCCCGGCCCTATGCTCACGCCTCGTGATGCTGCGCCCCGCGACCGCCGCGGACCGGACCCTGCTGCGCGAGGCGACCTGGGTCAACGTCAACCACGTCGCCGACCGACTCAGCCACGAGGACGTCGACCGCAACCCCCAGTTCGCGCACTACTTCGACACCTTTCCCGCCGACGGCGACTTCGGCTACGTCGCCGAGGACGGCGGCCGACCCGTCGGGGTGGCGTGGGCCCGCTGCTTCGCCGTGGCGGACCCTGGGTACGGTTTCTGGCGCGCCGACGTCCCGGAGCTCAGCATCTGCGTCTTCGGTGACCGTCGCGGCGCCGGGATCGGCTCCGCCCTGATGGGCGCCGTCGTCGCGCACGCCCGCCGCGAGGGCCTGCCGGGCCTCAGCCTCAGCGTCGAGGACGGCAACCGGGCGCGGAACCTCTATCTGCGTCACGGGTTCGTGCCGGTGGGCCGCGACGGCAACGCCGACACGATGGTGCTGACGCTGGGCTGACCGCCGCGCGGCATGCCCGCCGCGTCGACGGCGGCGGGCATGCCGCCGGTATGAGCCTGCGGCCACGCCCGCCCTCCGTCCCGCGGGGGAGCCCTGCGGCGCCGGCAGTCCCGCCGCGGCTCCGCCGGACGACGGATCTCGGGACGGCGGAGCGCCGATACTGTGGCGCGCATGGCCCCTCCCGTCCCCGCCTCCACCGGGCTGCCGGAACGGCTGAACGCCTGGCTCAACGACCCCGTCGACCCCCTGTGGGAACGACCCCGGCCGGACGCGCGCCAGCTGCGCAACGACGTCGTCGGCGTGGCCGTGTTCCTCGCCGTGGCGCTCCTCATGACGATGCTGGCGAAGAACATGGGCATGCGACTCGATGACGAGGCGGCCTGGCGTGCATACCTCGCCGTCGGGCTCATGATCCTGCCGCTGGCCGTGCGACGCCGGTTCCCGTTGGGCGTCCTCGTGGTCTCCAGCGCCGCTTTCGTCGCGCTGAGCTATCTCAGCCCGGAGGTGGCCAGCCAGATCAGCTTCCAGGTGGCGTATTTCGCGGCCCTGTACGCCGCCGTTGCGTGGGCCCCGGACCGGCGGCTGCTGTGGATCGCCATGGGCCTCGTGCTGCTCGCGATGGCATTGTGGATAGCGATCGGGTTCACGATCAGCTCGGGCTATGCCGCGATGCTGACGTCCTACGAGAGGCCGCAGGGCCCTCTGTCCCAGGTGACGGCGGCTGTGCTCTACTCCGCCGCCATCAACTTCCTGTACTTCGGCGGCGCCATCGCCATGGGCCGGACCTCCTGGCGCGGCGCGCTGCGGCGCGAGCGGATGGCCGCCCAGAGCGAGCGCATCCGCCAGCAGGCCGACGAGCTCGCCCGCCGGGCGGTCGTGGACGAGCGGCTGCGCATCGCCCGCGAGCTGCACGACGTCGTCGCCCACCACGTCTCGGTCATCGGCGTGCAGGCCGGGGCCGCGCGCAAGGTGCTCACCCGCACGCCCGACGCCGCCGCCGAGGCCCTGCGCACCATCGAGGACGCCAGCCGCACCGCCGTCGGCGAGATGCGCTCGCTCCTCGGGGTGCTGCGCAGCGAGACCGACACCGTGCGCGGCGGCGACGGCGGCCGCGCGCCCGAGCCGGGCCTGGCCGAGCTGCGCGAGCTCGTCGCCGCGCAGCGGCGCCCCGGGCTCGACGTCGAGCTGGCCGTCGTCGAGCGGCATCCCGGCGACCTGGGCGCGGTGACCGGGCCGGTCGCGCTCTCGCTGTACCGAACGGCGCAGGAGTCCATCGCCAACGTGGTGCGGCACAGCACCGCCACCCGCGTGCAGGTCACCCTCCGCACCGGCGGCTCCGACGGGGCGCGGTGGAGCGAGGTCGAGGTGGTCGACAACGGCCACCCCCGCCCCGGCACCGACGGCTCCGGATACGGCCTGCGCGGCATCCGCGAGCGGGTGCACCTCCACGGCGGCGAGGCCGAGATCGGCCCCCGCGCGCAGGCGACCGGCTGGCGGGTGCGGGTCCGCCTGCCGGTCAGTCGCGTGGCCGCCGGCCCGGGCGTGCCCGCGTCATCCGGGGCCACGGCTCTGCAGCCCTCCGGGTAGCCCAACCTGGCCCCGGGGGATCCGACCCCCGGATGGCCCGGGGATCCGACCCCGGGAGCCGCCCGGCGCACATCGCTTCCGATCACCCCGCACCACCTCCGTCGCCCACCGTCCACACCGTTGGGCCCACCGTCCACACCGTCAGAAGGAAGAGCCCGTGTCCGACCCCATCCGCGTCCTGCTCGTCGACGACCACGCCCTCGTCCGTTCGGGCTTCGCCATGGTCCTGTCCGTGGAGGACGACGTCGAGGTGGTCGGGCAGGCGGCGAACGGGCGCGAGGCGCTGGCCGTGCTGGCCGAGCGGCCCGCCGACGTCGTCCTCATGGACGTGCAGATGCCCGGGATGGACGGCATCGAGGCCACCCGCGAGGTCGTCGCCGCCGGGCTGGCGAAGGTCATCATCCTCACCACCTTCGACCGCGAGGACTACCTCTTCGACGCCCTCGCCGCCGGCGCGAGCGGCTTCCTGCTCAAGAACGCCGACCCCGACGACCTCGTCGAGGCCATCCGCGCCGTGGCCGGCGGCCACGCCCTCCTCGCGCCCGAGGTGACCCTCAAGGTCATCTCGCGGCTCGTCGGGGAGACACCCGGCGGGGCGGCACAGGCTGGGGCCGCGGGCGTGGTCGGGGGGCACCAGACGGTGGACGGCGCCGGGGCGGCGGCCGGGAGCCTCAGCACCGCCGTCGGCCAGGACCCCCAGGTGCGCCGCGCTGTCGAGTCGCTCACCCCGCGCGAGCGCGAGGTGCTCGTCCTGCTCGCCGAGGGCCTGTCCAACGCCGAGATCGCCGCCCGGCTGTTCCTGGGGGAGTCGACGGTGAAGACGTACGTGTCGAACATCCTCGCCAAGACCGACTCGCGCGACCGGGTGCAGGCCGTCGTCTTCGCCTACCACGCCGGGCTCGCGGGCCGCGCCTGAGGCCCGTCGGGATCCGCGGGCCGAGCCTGAGGTTCCGCCACCCACCCGCTCGGCATGCGCTCCCGAGACGTGCAGAGCGCGGTGCACCTGAGGTCGGGCAGCGCCGAGATCGACGAAGTTGCTCGATCTCCGCGCTCACCGTCGCAATTTCGTCGCTCTCGCCGCGCCCGCCACGCCGAGATCGACGAAGTTGCTGCCTTGGGGCTCCGGGAAACCGCCAGTTCGTTGCACTCGCGGACCGCTGCCCTTCCAGCTCAACGACCTTGCCGTCTCACCCGCGGACGAAACGCCAGCCGCTCCACAGGCAGCGGACCGCGCTCGGCGGCGCCCCGAACCGCCGCAACACACTCCGGCCATGTCCTCTCGTCCGGTGGTCCCTGCTGCCTTGCGCGACGGACCGTTCACTCGCGCCACCGCCCTGCGCCACATCACCCCCGCCCAGCTGCGGAATCGCGCGTACGTGCGGGTGACGCACGGTGTCTACATCGTCTCGGGCCTCCGAACCCACGACGACGCTGTCGCCGCCGCCCGGCTGGTCCTCCCACCCAGC
Organism: Georgenia thermotolerans; assembly: GCF_009193185.1. Lineage (GTDB taxonomy): Bacteria > Actinomycetota > Actinomycetes > Actinomycetales > Actinomycetaceae > Georgenia > Georgenia thermotolerans. Next base: position 42,983 of record NZ_VUKF01000027.1, read on the forward strand.
GCCGTGCTGCGCGGACGCACGGCGCTGCACGTGCTCGCGGGGGATGTGCTTCGTCCGTCGGACCCCGTAGAGGTGTACCTACCGGCGGAGGCCCGGGTGAGGGGCCGGGACCTCATTCGCGTGAGGAGCTGCTCACTTCCCGCAGACGAGGTCGTCCGTACACGATACGGCGCGGCGACCAGCCCGGCGCGGACGGCGTTCGATATCGCGCGCCTTCCCAACGTCCTCCAGAGCGTGCCGTTGCTGGACGTTCTCGCCGGGCGCACGGGCGTCACCCGCCGGCAGGTCGAGGCGGTGGCGGACGGGCACGCCGGCGCGCGGGGAGTGAGGCGGATCAGGCGGGCGCTCGACATGGTCGACCCACGGTCTGAGTCACCTCGCGAGTCGCGGCTCCGCGTGACCCTCGTGCTCGCCGGATTGCCCCGGCCCGAGTCACAGGTGAGGGTCTACAACGATGCGGGGGAGTTCGTCGCGCGCCTCGACCTCGGCTGGCCCACCCTCAAGATCGGCCTCGAGTACGACGGCGCGTATCACGACGATCCGGCGCAGATCGCCCTCGACCGCGCCCGGCTCAACGCCCTGCATGCCGCAGGGTGGACGGTGCTCGTCATCGACCGGTCCCAGCTTGCCCGGCCGGAGGACGTGGTGGCGCTGGTGCGTCGCCTGCTCGCCGCCCGCACGGCTGGAGCCCTGGCCTGACCGGCGCCCAACCCGCGAGTGTGACGATATTGCGCCTTCGGCGGCGCCCAGGCAGCAATTTCGTCGCAGTCGGGGGCGCCGAGCGTGGCCGAGCAGCGGCTGCGCGCGGGCCCGGCGCCGGCTGAGGCGCTGGACTGCGGGCCGCGCCTGACGACGCCCGCTCCGCCGCGCGGGGGAGGCCCGCAGGACCGCGAAAATCCGCCCCCCGGCGGAAGCGCCCGACACCGGCCGATTCCTAGTCTGGCGCCAGACCAGAAAGGGGACCGGGATGAGTCACCACACGCCGCCCGCGCTCGAGGTGCGGCACCTGACACGGAAGTTCGGCGACAAGACCGCCGTCGACGACGTCTCGTTCGTCGTCGAGCCGGGCCGGATGACCGGCTTCGTCGGCGCCAACGGTGCCGGCAAGACCACCACGATGCGCATGATCATGGGCGTCCTCGCCCTCCACGGCGGGGAGGTGCTGTGGGGCGGGCGCCCCATCACCGCCGCCGACCGCTCCCGCTTCGGCTACATGCCCGAGGAGCGCGGCCTGTACCCCAAGCAGACGGTCATCGACCAGCTCACCTACCTCGGCCAGCTGCGCGGCATGACCCGCCGCGACGCCGCCTCCGAGGCCACCCGCATGCTCGACCGCTTCGGCCTGGGCGCCCGCCTCAAGGACAAGCTCGAGTCCCTCTCCCTGGGCAACCAGCAGCGCGTGCAGATCATCGCCTCGCTCCTGCACGGCCCGACGGCGCTCGTCCTCGACGAGCCCTTCTCCGGCCTGGACCCGGTCGCCGTCGACTCCATGGTCGACCTCCTGCGCGACCGCCTCCGCGAGGGCGTCCCGGTGCTCTTCTCCAGCCACCAGCTCGACCTGGTCGACCGGCTGTGCGAGTCCCTCGTGGTGCTCTCCGACGGCAAGATCATGGCCGCCGGCACGTCCGAGGAGCTCCGGGCCCGCGGCCCGCGCCGCTTCCGCATCGCCACCGAGCCCGACGCCGGCTGGCTGCGCGAGGAGCCGGGCGTCCACGTCGTCGACGTCGAGGGCCCCGCGGCCGTCGTCGAGCTCGACGACGCCGCCCGGGACCGCGTCCTGACGCACGCCGTCGCCCGCGGCCTGCGCGAGTTCACCCCGCTGCGGCCCACCCTGTCCGAGATCTACCGCGAGGTCACCCGATGAGCGCCCCCACCACGCCCCGCACCACCGTCGAGCAGGCGCCCGCGCCGGCCGTGAAGAGCCCGTGGCTCGTCGTGACGGTCCGGGAGATGACGGTCAAGCTCACCGACCGGAACTTCCTCATCTCCACGGCGGTCACGCTGGTGATGATCCTGGCCGGCGTCGGCATCTCCGCCTTCATGGACTCCCGCAGCACCGACTACACCGTCGCCGTCGCCTCGGACGCCGCCCGCGACGTCGTCGGCCAGGCGGAGCCGGCCATCACGGCCGACGACTCCGGAGACACCCTGCGGGCCGTCGAGGTCGCCGACGCGGACGCCGCCCGCGACGCGGTGCGCGAGGAAGAGGCCGACGCCGCGCTCCTGCAGACCGGCGACGGGTGGACCGTCGTCGGGCTGGACGACGTGAGCGGCACGCTGAGCCGCGCGCTGGGCGACGCCGTCGAGGCGAGCGTCCTCGAGACGAACGCGCGGGCGGCCGGTACCACCGCGGCCGCCCTCACCGCCGGGTCGACCCTGGAGACGGAGCTGCTCGAGGGTGGCGAGCGCAGCGCCATGGCCAGCGCCGTCGGCTTCGTCTTCGCCTTCCTCTTCTACGTGGCGGCGATCGTGTTCGGCATGGCGATCGCGAACTCGGTGCTCGAGGAGAAGCAGAACCGGGTCGTGGAGATCCTCGCCACGGCGATCCCGGTCCGCCAGCTCCTCTACGGCAAGGTGCTCGGCAACAGCATCCTGGCCCTCGCCCAGGTGGCCCTGTACGCCGTCGTCGGCCTCATCGCGGTGAACGTGGCCGGGCTGGCCGAGGACCTGGGCTGGCTGCTGAGCGCGTCGGGGTGGTTCATCGTCTTCTTCGTCGCCGGCTTCGTCGCGCTGGCCGCGATCTGGGCGGTGCTCGGCTCGCTCGCCAGCCGCAGCGAGGACCTGCAGTCCAACACCGGCCCGGTCATCGGGATCATCATGGTCGCGCTCTTCGCCGGCCTGTTCGCCGAGGGCACCTGGCTGACCGGGGCGTCCTACGTGCCGATCGTGTCCTCGGTGGCGATGCCCATCCGCATGGTCAAGGACGACGTCGCGCTGTGGGAGCCGGTGGCCTCCCTGCTCCTCACGGTCGCGGCCGCCTACCTGCTGCTGCGCCTGGGGGAGAAGATCTACCAGCGCGCGGTCATGCAGAGCGGCACCGCGCTGACGTGGCGCCAGGCCATGCGCCTGGAGGCCTGACCGCCTGAGCGGGGGCCGGCGGTCGCGCTCGCGGCCGTCGGCCTGCGGCCTACGACGCCGCCCGGCGCGCCCGGTAGGCGGCCACGTTGGCGCGGTTGCCGCACCCGCTGTCGCAGTAGCGGCGCGAGCGGTTCCGGGAGAGATCCACGACGAGGTCGGCGCAGTCCTCCCCGGCGCACACCCGCAGCCGGCCCAGCTCCCCGCCGCGCACGACGTCGGCCAGCGCCATGGCCGCCTCCACCGCCATCCGGGTGGCCAGCGGGGCGTCGGGCGGGGTGGCGTGGAGGTGCCAGTCCCACCCGTCGTGGCGGACGAGCTGGGGCAGGGCGCGGGCCTCGGCCAGCAGGGCGTTGACGCCGGCGGCGACGGCGTCCGGGGCGCCGACCGTCCACAGCTCGCGCAGCACCGGGCGCAGGGCGCGCACCGCCTGCAGCTCGGCGTCGTCGTGGCGGCGGTCGCCGGTGAACTCCCAGCGCGCCACGAACGCGTCGAGGTCGGCGAGCGAGCTCAGCCGGTCCTCCTCGGCGCCCAGGGTGTTCACGAGCGCCGCGGCGGTGACGAGGCCGACCTCGGTGTCGCGACTGAAGACCACGTTGACCCCTCAAACCGGCCAGGACTACTGTCATGAGTGTCATGCATTTGACTCATGACATCAACCCGGCCGGCCTGCCGATCAGGCGCGGCGAGCGAGGGGGAGCCGTGCCCGTCGACGACCGCAGCCTGCGCCCGGGGCTGGCCTTCGCGCTGACCTCCGCGGCCGCGTTCGGCACCTCCGGCGCGGTCGCGAAGTCGCTGCTCGAGGCCGGCTGGTCCCCCGGGGCCGCGGTGACGGCCCGGGTCGCCGGCGGCGCCCTCATCCTCCTGGTGCCCGCGCTGGTCGCGCTGCGGGGACGGTGGCGCCTGCTGTGGCGCAACCTCCCGCTCATCGCGGTCTACGGGCTGCTCGCGATGGCCGCCTGCCAGCTGTTCTACTTCAACGCCGTGACCACCCTGTCGGTGGGCGTGGCGCTGCTGCTGGAGTACCTCGGCTTCCTGCTCGTGGTGGGCTGGCTGTGGGCGCGCCACGGGCAGCGCCCGCGCCGGTTCACCGTCCTGGGCATCGTCGCGGCCCTGGCCGGCCTGGTCCTCGTGCTCGACGTCACCGGCGGGGTGCGCGTCGACCTCGGCGGGGTGCTGTGGGGGCTGGGCGCCGCCGTCGGCCTGGCCGTCTACTTCATCCTGTCCGCGCACCAGCGCACCGGGCTGCCGCCGCTGGTCATGGCCGCCGGGGCGATGGTGGTCGCCGCGCTCGCCCTGGGCGCGGCCGGGGCGGCCGGGCTCATGCCGATGCGCGCCGCCGGCGGGCACGTGGTCCTCGCCGGGATCGAGGTGCACTGGCTGGTGCCGCTGGCCGCGCTGTCCCTGGTGGCCACGGCGACGGCGTACGCGACCGGCATCGCGGGCACGCGGCGGCTGGGCTCGAAGATCGCCTCGTTCGTCGGGCTGACCGAGGTGATGTTCGCGGTGCTGTTCGCCTGGCTGCTCGTCGGCGAGCTGCCGCTGCCGGTCCAGCTGCTAGGCGGGGTCCTCATCGTCGCCGGGCTGGTGGCGGTGCGCTACGACGAGCTGCGCGCGCCGGAGCCGGCGGTGGTGGCGGTGCCGGCCGCGCCGGCCCAGGAGCGCTGAGCGGCTACCAGGCGGGCACCAGCCCGATGCCCTCGCTGCGCAGCGCGCGCCAGAACACCGGGTCGCGCAGCAGGCGGAGCTCCCACACGCGCTTGCGCCCCTCGGCCCGGTCGAGCCGGCGCGCGGCGCGCGCCGGGGCCGGGTGGAGGATGAGCTCGGAGACGCCCTCGGGCAGGTGGCGCAGCTGGTTGAGCACCCCGGCGCGCAGCTGGGCGTAGCCGCCCAGGAGCAGCCGGCCCGGCAGCCAGCAGCCGACCAGGGCCTCGGGCAGCCGCACGCCCACCGCCGCCGCGGCCGCCACGCCCTCGTCGTAGCGGCGGCGGACCTTGCCGCGCCAGGCCGCGTCGACGAGGCGGGGCAGGCGCCGCGGCAGCCGGAAGGCCAGGCCGTTGTCCGCGCAGAACTGCAGCGCGGCGGGCAGCAGGGCCCGGCCGCGGGTGCCGTAGAGGCTGCCGGAGTGGGAGTCCAGGCCGGTGGGCCGCAGCCCGGCCTCGTGCATCCACGCCAGCTGCGCCGTCATCTCCCGGTCGACGTCGGCCGGGGTGGCCGCGCCCGCGAGCCGGCCGGGATCGGTGTGGAAGGCGCCGTCGGGATCGGTGAGCGTGGCGACGCCGTCGGCGAGCGGGCGCCACGGCCGCATCTCGCGGGCGCTCGTCAGGGTCACGTGCAGCCGGGGCGCGGGCAGGCCCGCGGCGCGCACGCGCTCGACGGCGTCGCGGGCGGCGGGGGCGACGGTCATCAGCGTCGTGGACGTGACGCGGCCGCTGGCGACGAGGTCCGCGATCGTCTCGTTGGTCTCGGCATCGAGGCCCAGGTCGTCAGCGGTCACGACGAGCTGACGCGTCATGGTGCTCCGGCTTCCGCGCGGCTGTCACCGCGCCAGGTCGAGGGTACCGCCGGCGGCGGACGGCCACCTGTCGGCGAATGAGGATCGACTTCGACGGTAACCGCGCGCGGGGGTGCGGCGCAGCGTGTTCCCCCTCACCCCGCCGGACGCGGGGGGCGCCGTCCCGTCGTCGCCGGGGCGCCTCACCCGGCCAGGTCGCGCCGCCGGAACCCGGCGAACCCGGCCGCCACCAGCACCGCGGCCACCCCGGTGAGCAGCACGAGCGGCCCGACGGCGGCGTCCGCGACCGGCACGTCCGGGGTCAGCCCGACCGGCGAGATGTCCTGCGCCCAGCCGGCCATGCCCAGCAGCGGGCCGAACCACGCCACGAAGATCGCGTACGTCACCACCGCCCAGGCCAGCGACGCCAGCCGCGGCGCCACCCCGAGCAGGGCGACGGCGAGGCCCGCCGTGGCGAGCACCGCCGGCAGGTAGGCGAGGGCCGCGGCGGTGAGCCGGCCGACGGCGCCGCCGTCGCCGGTCGCCGCCGCCACGCCGAGGCCCAGGCCCAGGCCGGAGAGCACGAGGAGCGCCACGCTCTGCGCCAGCACCGTCGCGAGCCACCCGGCCAGCCACCGCGCCCGGGAGGCGCCGGCCGTCAGGACGAGCGCGGCGCGGCCCGCCTCCTCCTCGGCGCGCAGGCGCAGCACCGCCCCGACGGCGAACGCCGCGACGCCCAGCGCGAGGTAGGACAGCATCGCGGCGGCGAAGGTGGCGGTCATGTCCGCGAGCAGGGACCCGGCGCCGATCCACTCGCCGATCTGCGGCAGGTCGGCCACCGCGTCCTCGAGCGAGCGGGCGAGGGTGCCGAAGGCGACGGCGAAGAAGAACAGCCCCACCGCCCAGCCGAGGAACGACCCGCGCAGCAGCCGCGCGGCCAGGCCGGCGGGGGAGAGCAGGGCGGGGCGGGCGCCGGCCGGGCCGGGGCGGCCCGGCAGCAGCCCGGCGCCCAGGTCCCGGCGCTGCGCCAGGGCCACGGCCGCGGCCAGCAGCACGAGGACCGCGGCGAGCGAGAGGGCGAGGGGCCACCAGCGCAGCGCGACGAACGGGCGGGTCTGCTGCGCCCAGGCCAGCGGGGAGAACCACGACAGCCACGACCCGCCGGTCTCCATGATGTCGCCGACGCCGCGGACGAGGAACGCCGCGCCCAGCACCGCCAGGGCGAGACCGGAGGCGCCGCGCGCGTGCGCCGTCACCTGGGTGGTCACGGCCGCGACGGCGCCGAAGACCAGCCCGGTCAGCGCGGCGCCGAGGCCCATGGCCGCCGCACCGGCCGCCTCGAGCCCACCGGCGAGCAGGCCCGCCGCGACCCCCGCGCCGACGCCGAACGTGGCGACGGTGACGAACAGCAGCGCCGCCGTCGCCGGGGCGAAGCGGCCCACGGGCAGCGCGCGCAGGACCTCGGTGCGGCCGGCCTCCTCGTCGGCGCGGGTGTGCCGCACCACGAGGAGGACGGCCATGATCGACGTCGCGACGAGGACGGTGAGGCTGAGCTCGTTGGCGACCATGGCGCCGAAGGTGTAGTCGTCCACCCCGAAGGCCGGTCCGGTCATGAGCACGGCCGAGGGGTTGGACATGAGGGCCGCGCGGGTCTGGCGCGCGGCGGCGTCGGGGTAGGCCGCCTGCAGCGCGGGCACGGTGCCGGCGACGGTGAGGGTCAGGGCGAGCACCCACACCGCCACGCGCACCCGGTCCAGGCGCAGGTACAGCCGCAGCAGCGTGCCGGTGCCGGCCCACGGCTCGCGGGTCACGGCCGGCCGGGGCACGGCGGGCGCCACCGCGGTGGCGCTCATCGGACGCCCACCTCGGCGTGCTCGCGCACCTCGTCGCCGTAGTGGCGCAGGAACAGCTCCTCCAGCGAGGGCGGGGCGATGGTGAGGTTCTCCACGCCGGCGTCCGCGAGGACCCGCAGGACGGCGGGCACCTCGGCGGAGTCGACGTCGAAGGTGAGGAAGCCGTCGTCGAACGCCAAGTCGTGCACGCCCGGCGCGGTGCGCAGCGCGGCCGGGTCCGCCGCCGTGGTGGCCGTGACGGTGGAGCGGGTCAGGTGGCGCAGATGGGCCAGGGTGCCGGACTCCACGTCGCGGCCCGCGCGGATGATCGTCACGGTGTCGCAGAGCTTCTCCACCTCGGCGAGGATGTGGCTGGAGAGCAGGACCGTGCGGCCCTCGTCGCGCAGCCGGCGCACCTCGTCGGTGAAGACCGCCTCCATGAGCGGGTCCAGGCCGGAGGTCGGCTCGTCGAGCAGGAACAGCTCGGCGTCCGAGGCCAGGGCGGCGACCAGGGCCACCTTCTGCCGGTTGCCCTTGGAGTAGGCCCGGGCCTTCTTGGTCGGGTCCAGCTCGAAGCGCTCGAGCAGCTCGGCGCGCCGGCGCGGGCGCTCGGCGCCGTGCAGCCGGGTGAGCAGGTCGATCGCCTCCCCGCCGGTCAGGTTCGACCACAGGTTCGTGTCGCCGGGCACGTAGGCGGTGCGGCGGTGGATCTCGACGGCGTCGGCCCACGGGTCGCGCCCCAGCACGGCCGCGGTGCCGCCGTCGGCGCGCAGCATGCCGAGCAGCACGCGGATGGTGGTGGACTTCCCGGCGCCGTTGGGCCCGAGGAAGCCGGCGACCTGGCCGCGCTCGACCCGCAGCGAGAAGCCGTCGAGGGCGCGGGTGGTGCCGAAGGACTTCACGAGGCCGCGGGCCTCGATCGCGAGGTCGACCATGGGGGGGCTCCGGGTCAGTCGGTGCGCGAGGCCAGGTAGGCCTCGAGCAGGGTGGCGTCGGTGAGGAGCGGCTCGGTGAGCAGCTCGAGCATGGGCAGGGCGATGCGGTTCAGATACCCGTGCAGCCAGGCGGGCAGCGTCTCGAGGTCGAGGTGCTCCTGGCGGGCGGGCAGCTGGAGGAGCAGGGCGCCCAGAGCCTGCTCGGTGAGCAGGCGGGCGCGTCCCTCCGGGTCGCGGCTGGGGCGCATGGTGCCGGCCTCCACGGCCTGGGCGAAGTAGCCGACGGCGTCGCTCGCGAGATGGTCGACCAGGTCGCTCGCCAGCTGACCGCCGGCCTGCAGGCACCGCAGCACGTAGCCGACCAGCGGGGCGTAGCCCTCGACCCCGGCCAGCTGGGCGAGGAACGCGCCGGTGCCACCGGTGGGGTTGAGCACGGCGGTCTTGCTCTCGCGGATCTCCGCGAGGACGTGCTCGTCGCAGGCCGCGCGCAGCCCGGCCCGCGAGCCGAAGTGGTGGAGGATCAGGCCCGGGCTCACCCCGGCGTCGGCCGCGACGGCCCGCAGCGGGGCGCCCATGCCGTCGGTGGCGAAGCGGCGGATGGCCGCGTCGCGGATGCGGGCCCGGGCGGTGAGGTCCTCGGGGGTGCCGGACTTCGTTGAACGCACGTTCAGTACACTACACGCGCGTTCAGTGGGTGTCGAGAGGTCGGTGCGAGGCGGCTCGGAGGCTGTCGAGGAGCGTCTCGAGGCGCCGGGCGGCAGGGGGCCGAGCGCCGCGCCTCTGCCGCTGCGCGAGGGTGCGCAGGCGCGGCGGTCGCTGGTGAGCGGGGTCACACTTGAGGCATGGCGACAGCGCTCATGGTGGTCGACGCCCAACGCAACCTCCTCGAGGGGGAGGGGGCGGTGCCGGCGGCGGGCACGGTCCGCCCGGCGCTGCTCGACCTGCTGGACCGGGCGCGGGCGGCGGGCGCCGTCGTCGTCCACGTGCAGAACGACGGGCCGCGGGGCTATCCCGACGAGCCCGGGTCCGCCGGGTGGGCGCTGGTGTTCGAGGTGCGGGACGGCGAGCTGCTCGTGCGCAAGTCCGCCTCCGACGCGCTGGGCGCGGACCCGGAGCTCGTCACCACGCTGCGCGAGCGCGGGGTCGACCACGTGGTCGTGGCCGGGCTGCAGAGCGACTACTGCATCCGGGCCACGGGCCGCGCCGGGCTGCAGGCCGGCTTCCGGGTGACGATCCCCAGCGGGGCCCATGCCACGTTCGACGACGAGGCGCCGGCGGCCGAGCTCGCCCGCGCGGTGGAGGAGGAGCTGGCCGCCGAGGGGGCCGTCGTCGTGCCCGCCACCGACGTGACGTTCACGTGAGCGGCATGCGGCCCGGCGACCCGGTGGCACCCGGCACGGCGTGGCGGGCGGGCGTGCCCGCACCCGGCGCCGCCCCGGTGGGTGGCGCGCGGGCCGTCGGCGCGTCGGGCGGTGCCGGCGCCTGGCTGCCCCCGCCGACGACGGCGGCCTGGCGCCATGCCGGCGCCCGCGTCGGCTTCGAGGTCGCCTATCTGCGCACGCACGGCACCGGGTGGCGCCTCGAGGGCGGCACGACCGCCGTGGAGGCGGGGGAGACGTGGATGGTGGAGTACCTCGTGGAGGTCGACGCGAGCTGGACCACGCACCACGCGCGGATCACGGCGCGGTCCACGTCGGGGCTCTTCCACCTCGAGGTGGAGGCGGACGGCACCGGCTCGTGGCGGGTGGACGGGCGCACCGCCCCCCAGCTGCAGGGCTGCCTGGACCTGGACCTGGAGTCCTCCGTGCTGACCAACGCCCTGCCCGTGCACCGGCTGGGCCTCGCGCCGGGCGAGCGTGCCGAGGCTCCCGCGGCATACGTCCGGGTGCCGTTCCTCGCCGTCGAGCGGCTGGCGCAGAGCTACGAGCGCCTGCCGGGGGAGGGCCGGTACGCCTACGCGGCGCCCGCCTTCGACGTGGCCGCCGAGCTGCGGTTCGACGCCTCGGGGCTGCTCGTGAGCTATCCCGGCCTGGCCGCCCGCGAGGTGTGACGAGGCGGACCGCCGCGTCCGGGGGTGAGCGGTGCTGGCACGCCGAGCGGCCGGCCCGCGGCGTGGACGTTCAGCCGGTGAGGCGGCTGCCCCATAGGGCACGTGCTGAGGGGTAAAGAACGTCAGGAATAGCCTGACGTTCTTTACCCCTCAGCGATCCGGCCCACCGCGAGGCGCATCCGGGCGTGTCTGGGGACCGGCGCGGGTGAAGCTCAGCCGCGGATCTCGAACGGCAGCCGCCCGATCTGGGCCGCCTCCGCCCGCTCGCGCTCCTGGGCACGCAGGCCGGCGGCGTACTCCCGGTCTCGGCGGGCCACCAGCACCGCGGTGAGGAAGCGCTCCGGCGGGGTGCCCCACGGCGGGGGCGGCGCCACGAACGGCTCCACCTGGGCGGCGAGGCGGGCGCCGAGCTCGGCGCGGCGCTGCGGCGTCATCGAGTCGCGCCCGAGGAAGGTCCGCACGGAGAGGCCCAGCCCGTCGGGCAGGGCGCGGATGTCCGCCCCGGCGGCCCAGGCCGCCAGCTCCGGCGGCATGGCCAGCGGGGCCGGCGGCCGGGCCCCGCCACGCACCCGCACGGCGTAGGTGCCGGCGAGCAGGTCGCCCAGCCGCTTGCCGCGCCGGTTGACCGCCGCGGCCACCACCGCCACCGACCCGGCCGTCAGCCACAGCTCCCCGACCCCGGCCAGCGCCCGCACGAGCGTGTGGCGCAGCCGCACCGGGCCGCCGTCGTCGCGGACGACGCGGGTGCCGGTGGCCCACTTGCCCAGCGAGCGCCCGCGGGTGAGCGTCTCGATCACCGTGGGGGCGATGACCATGACGACGGCGAACGTGGTCACCTGCACCACGCCGAGCTGGGCCTCGTTGAGGCCGGAGAGCAGCCGGGCGGCGAGGACGAGCAGCCCGACCGCGCCGAGGAGGTACGCCACGGCGTCGACCAGCCCGCCCAGCACCCGCATGCCCACCGACGTCGGCCGGATGTCCAGCGCGACCGCCTCACCGGTGACGATGAGGTCCTCCTGCAACCGGGCGCGCGCGAGGGCGGCCTCCGGGCCGGGGCGGCGGGAGGGGGTCGTCATGTGTGGCAGGGTACCGGTGTGGACACCGACGCCTTCGCCTTGGTGCACGGCGCCGAGTGGGACCGCCTCGAGCAGCTGAGCAAGCAGCGCCGGCTGACCGGCCCGGAGGCCGACGAGCTGGTGCGCCTCTACCAGGCCACCGCCGGGCACCTCTCGGCCGTGCGCACCTCCGCCCCCGACCCCTACCTGGTCGGGCGGCTCTCCGGCCTGCTCGGCCAGGCCCGCGGGCGGGTGGCCGGGACCCACGAGCTGCGCCTGGCCGACCTGGCGCGCTTCTTCACCATCACCCTGCCCACCGCCTTCTACCGGGTGCGGTGGTGGACGGTCGCGGTGATGGTGGCCTGGATCGGCATCGCCGTCGTCGTGGGCTTCTGGACGGCGCGCACCCCGGCGGTCATCGCCCAGCTGGGCAGCCCCGCCGAGCTGGAGCAGTACGCCCAGGAGGCCTTCGCGGCGTACTACTCGAACTACCCCGCGCCCGACTTCGCCGCGCAGGTGTGGACCAACAACGCCTGGATCGCCGCGCAGTGCGTGGGGCTGGGCATCACCGGCGTGTTCCCCGTCTACGTGCTCCTCGCCAACGCCGTGGGCGTGGGGCAGGCCGGCGCGATCATGGCCGTCTTCGGCGACCTGCGGGTCTTCTTCGCGCTGATCCTGCCGCACGGCCTCATGGAGCTCACCGCCATCTTCATCGCCGGCGGCACGGGGCTGAAGCTGTTCTGGACGGCGGTGGCGCCGGGGCGGCGCACCCGGTCGCGGGCGCTGGCCGAGGAGGGCCGGGCGCTCATCACCGTGGCGGTCGGCCTCGTGCTCGTGCTCGCCCTCTCGGGGCTCGTCGAGGGCTTCGTCACCCCGTCCTCGCTGCCCACCTGGGCGAAGATCGCCGTCGGCGCCCTCGTGCTCGCCGGCTACTGGACCTACACCCTCGTGCTGGGCCGGCGCGCCGCGCGGGCGGGGGAGACCGGCGACCTCGAGCAGGACCTGGCCGGCCACACCCTCGCCCAGGCGGGCTGAGCCCGCCGGTCCGATCCCTCGTCCGATCCCTCGCGGTCCGACGACGGCGCGCCGCCCAGTCTTTGCCTAGCCGGGCGACGTCCTCGTGGTGACCTCGACCGTCAGCGACCGGAAGCGCGCGGCGGCGCGGATCTCGGCGGCGGTGGTGGTCGGCCTGGCCACGAGGTGGCGATCGACCAGGAAGTGGACGGTGGTGCCGGTGCCGGTGCCGGTGCCGGTGCCGGTGCCCGTGCCGGTCCCAGCGGCGGCACCAGGCCCGTGGTCGAGCGGGACAAGGTCCGTCACGGGAAGGCCGTGCTCGTAGCGCTGTGACCAGGCGCCGTTGGCGCGGCGGTTGGTGTGGACCAGCCACCGGCTCAGGGCGGCGACCACCGACATCCCGCGGCGAGGGTGACCATCGGGGAGCAGGATGCCGTGGTCGCCGTCGAAGAAGCGCAGGTCCTTGGTCGCCATCACGGGCTTCTTGATGGCCCGCCCGGTGTCGTCGCGCCGCGTGTCGGTGCCGCGGCCGTCGTCGGCGAGCCGGATCGAGCCGTCCTGCTGGACGGTGACGGCGCAGCGTCCTCGTCGGCCCAGCGCCTCGGCCTCGTCGTCGGCGTAGGCCAGGACCTCCAGGACCAGGTGCACCGCGCCGCCGGGCGCGTACCGGCCAGGGTCGCGGCGGATGGCGGCCAGATGCGGGCGGTCGACGCCCGCGGCCCAGTCGTGGGTGGTGTTGACCCACGTCGACGCGTCCGAGCTCGGCATCAGGATCTCCCCAGGGCAGGGCGGAGCGCGGTCACCGGTGCGTGCCGGGTCGCCGGGGAGCGGGCCCGCCGCGCAGCCGTGACTCGAACGCCTCGCGGACGAGCACCGGTGCGAGGTCCGCGTCCTCCAGGCAGGCCAGCGAGCAGGCGATGACTCCCGGCTCGACCAGCACCCACCAGGTGCCCGGCACGGCGAGCCCGAGCAGCGAGCCGCGGACCTGGTCGGGAGCGACGTCGTGCGCGGCCATGACCGACTCGGCGACCTCGCGGGCGTCCGCGGCGAGGCCGCCCGCCTCGTCGAACTCGGGGCGCGCTCGGTGCGGCCGCCACCGGACCGCCTCCGTGTGCAGCGCGACGACGGCGCGGCGCAGCGCCGGGGAGGAGGCCAGCCCCGCGAAGTCCGGCGGCTCGCCGACGAGGCGCCCGCGTTCCTCCGCGTGGGCGCGGAGCCAGGCTTCGACGTCCCGCGGCTCCTCGTCCGGGTCGTGGAAGCGCGCCTGCAGGCGCAAGGTCTCGCGCCACCACCGCGGCCACTGCGCCGACGCCTCGACGCGCTCGGCCGGGCCGAGCAGGTGGCGGCGGTCGGGGGGCGGCGGGTCGAGCCGGGGCGGCGACGTCGGCTCCGCCGTCGTGTCCAGGCCGAGCGCGTCGCGCACGTACAGCTCGGGCGCCGGCTCGGTGCTGGTCGCGACGCTCAGCAACCACGACGGCGTGCCGGCCCGCCTCATCGCGGTCCGCCGGGAGCGGCGGGCACGGCGCGGTGCGAGAGCGGCATGACGCCAGTGTGGCGCGTCGGCGGCCGCGGGGTCCGGAGATGCGCTGCGCGCGTCGGCGGCCGCGGGGTCCGGAGATGTGCCGTCGCAGGCCCCCTCACGCGTGCCGGCGGATCCGCCGGCGCGCTTGTGCCGAAACGAGCGCCCCCGCGACACGCCGGAGCGACACGCCGCGTCTCACCTGACGAAAAGGGCGCGTCATCCCCCTCCCGGCAGGGGCGGCGCGGCTATCGTCAACACGTGATGGCCAGGCGTGCGTGGCCTGCCGCAGCGGGGCGGCGCCACGTGGCGCGGGGGGCTGGAGGTGGTCGCGATGAGGCGGTCGCTGCGCTGGCAGCTGGTGGGGGCGGGGGCGGTGGTGCTGGTGGGCGCGGGTCTCATCACGGCGGGGGCGCATACCGGCACGGAGGTGCGCCGCCCGATCTCCGAGCTGACCGTGGTGGTCTCGGACGCGATGGCGGGGCCCAACGCGGACTGCGGGTCGATCGACTACAGCGACACCTTCTTCGCGGCCGCCTCGGTCCAGCTGCGTGACGAGAAGGGCAAGCCACTGGCGAAGAGGTCCCTCGAGGGGGCGCCGCACAAGTCCAACCTCGGGTGCGACTGGTCGGTGACCTTCAAGCACGTGCCCGGCGCCGCCGACTACGGCATCGAGCTGCGCTCGGACGGCGTCCCGCCGCGCGTGCACGACTACACCTTCACCCGGAACGAGCTCAGCGACCACGACTGGCGCGTGCGCATCGGCGTCATCCGCTGACGCCGGCGCGCCTCAGAGCCGCCCGGCCGCCTTGAGGGCGAGGTAGGTGTCGGCCAGCGCCGGGGCCAGCTCGTCCGGCCCGGCCTCGACCACCTCCACCCCGCGGCGGCGCAGCCGCGCCGCGACCGCCCGGCGCTCGAGCTCCCCGCGCTCGGCGGCCGCGGCGTCGAAGACGGCGTCGGCGCTGTGCCGGTCCCGCCGGATCGCCGCCACCTCGGGATCGGCCGCGGAGGCCAGCACCACCGTGTGGTCCTTGGACAGCGCCTGCGCGACCGGCAGCAGCCCGGACGTCACCGCCGAGGGCTCGAGCGCCGAGAGCAGCACGACCAGCGCCCGCTGGGACAGCGTGTCGCGCACCACCTGGGTCACCCGCGGCCAGCTCAGCTCCACCAGCGACGGCTCGAGCGGGGCCATGGCGGCGGCCAGCTCACCGACCAGCCCGGGCCCGTGCGAGCCGGCGACCCGGGCGCGCAGCTGGCTGTCCACCGCCACCAGGTCCACCCGGTCCCCGGCACGCGCGGCGAGCGCGCCGAGCAGCAGCGCCGCCTCGATCTGGGCGTCCAGGCGCGGGGCGTCGCCGAGGCGGGCCGCGGACAGGCGGGCGACGTCGAGCACCAGCAGCACCCGCCGGTCCCGCTCGGGCCGCCACGTGCGCACGACGACGTCGCCGCGCCGGGCGGTGGCCCGCCAGTCGATGGCCCGCACGTCGTCGCCGATCACGTACTCGCGCAGGGAGTCGAACTCGGTGCCCTGCCCGCGCACCTGCACCGCGGCGCGCCCGTCCATCTCGCGCAGGCGGGCCAGGCGGGAGGGCAGGTGGCGGCGCGAGGCGAAGGCGGGCAGCACCCGCAGCGTGGCGGGCGCGGGCAGGGAGGCCTGCCGGGCCGCCAGGCCCAGCGGCCCGAACGCCCGGATGGTGACGAGGTCGGCCTCGCGGTCGCCGCGGCGGGCGGCCAGCAGGGCGGTGCGCACCCGGCGCCGCTCCCCGGGCGGGACGACGACGCGATGGCGGTTGTCCGTCGCACCCGCCGAGGGCGGCCACGCGTCGCGCACCAGCGCGCGCAGCACCCGCGGCCCGGGATGGGTCAGGGTGAGCGTCGACGTCGCCGGCTCGCCCAGGCGGACGGCGTGGGGCACCTCGCGGCGCACGACGACGTCGCGGGGCCGGGCCGCCAGCACCGCGTCCGCGACGCAGGCGAGCACCACGAGCGCCAGCCACGTCCACAGCGTCGCCCAGCGCGGCCACAGCACGACCGGCACGACGCCGGCCGCGGCGAGCGCGGCCGCCCGGGCGGTGGGGACCATCAGCGCGGCACCGGCACCGCGGCGAGCACGCCGGCCAGCACCGTCTCGGCGGTGACGCCCTCGAGCTCGGCCTCGGCGCGCAGCTGCACGCGGTGGCGCAGGGTGGGGTGGGCGAGGGCCTTGACGTCGTCGGGAGTGACGTAGGACCGCCCGGACAGCCACGCCCACGCCCGGGCGGTGGCGAGCAGCGCCGTCGCCCCGCGCGGGGAGACGCCCAGGGAGAGCGAGGGGGAGGTGCGGGTGGCGCGCACGAGGTCGACGACGTAGCCGAGCACCTCCGGGCCCACCTGCACGCGGGCGACCTCGGCGCGGGCCGCGGCCAGGTCCGCCGCGCCGGCCACCGGGCGCACGCCGGCGGCGACGAGGTCGCGGGGGTTGAAGTCGGCGGCGTGACGGCGCAGCACCTCGATCTCCTCGGCCCGCTCGGGCAGCGGGAGGATGAGCTTGAGGAGGAACCGGTCGAGCTGGGCCTCGGGCAGGGGGTAGGTCCCCTCGTACTCCACGGGGTTCTGGGTGGCGATCACCATGAACGGGTCGGGCACGGGCCGAGGGACGCCGTCGACGGAGACCTGCCGCTCCTCCATCGCCTCGAGCAGGGAGGCCTGGGTCTTCGGCGGGGTCCGGTTGATCTCGTCGGCGAGCATGAGGTTGGTGAACACCGGGCCCTCGCGGAAGGAGAACTCCGCGGTGCGCGCGTCGTAGACGAGGGAGCCGGTGACGTCGCCGGGCATGAGGTCGGGGGTGAACTGCACCCGCTTGGTGTCCAGGTCGAGGCTGGCCGCCAGGGTCCGCACGAGGAGGGTCTTGGCCACGCCCGGCACGCCCTCGAGCAGCACGTGGCCCCCGCACAGCAGGCCGATGACCAGGCCGGTGACGGCGGCGTCCTGGCCGACGACGGCCTTGGCCACCTCCTCGCGCACCTGCCCGAGCTTGGCGCGGGCCTCCGACGGCGCGGCGGAGGGCGCCGGGGCGGGCGCGCCGGGCTGGTGCGTCTCGCCCGGCGTCAGGGCGTGCGCGCCGGCGGCGTGGCCGTCGCCGGGGCGGTGGCCGTTGCCGGGGCCGTCGGTGCCGGCCCGGTGGTCCGGTGCCCCCTGGGGAGCGGCGGGCAGGTGGCCCGGTGCCAGCGGGGCGCCGGGCTGGGCGGGCGGCTGACCGTAGGGGTGGGTCACGATCGGTGAACCTCGCTTTCCAGGGTGTCGAGGGCAGTGGCCAGGGCCAGCAGCTGACGGTCGTCGGCGGGCGGCGCGCCGTGCAGCAGGTCGCGCACCTGCTCCGGCGGGCGGTGGGTGGCGCGGGCGACGGCGGCCTGCAGCGTCGCGGCGTCGGCCGAGGCCGGCACGCCGAGGGTGCGGGCCAGACGGGTGGCGGTGCCGGCCCGCAGCGCGGCCGCCGCGTGGTCGTAGGCGCGCGAGCGGCGGTAGAGCCGGCCGCGCCCGCGGGTCGTCTCGGCCGCGCGCACCACGACCGGCATGACCTCGGTGACCACCGGCCCCAGCGCCCGGCCGCGGGCGAGGGCGAGGAGGACGACGGCGGCGGCGAGCGCCGCGCCGACGAGCGCGGCCCGCACGGGGACGGCGGGCACGGACGCGTCGACGGAGCCGCCGGCGTCGAGCGGGGAGGGCAGGTACCACACCAGGTCGCGGTGGTGCCCGAGCATCCGCAGGGTCAGCGCCGCGTTGCCGGCCTCGGCCAGGTGGGCGTTGGTCATGAGCCGGGCGTCGGCGAGGTAGCGCAGGGTCTGCCCGCCGTGCTGCCACACCGCATACGCCCCGGCCCCCTCGGTCCCCACGGGGAAGCAGACGACGGCGTCCGCGGCCGGGGCGGCGGTGACGGAGCCGCGCGTGAACGAGACCTCGCCGGCCGCGGTGGCGTCGGGGTCGGCGCAGCGGGCGGGGACGGGCTGGTCCGCGCCGGCCCCGCCGGGGGTGAGGTCACCGAAGCCGTCGAGGGTGCCGAAGGTGGCGCCGACGAGCACGAGGTCGGCGCCGGTGCGCAGCAGACCGGCGCGCTGCTCCTCGCCCAGCAGGCTGAGATCGGTGACCAGCACGGTGGTGCCCGGCCCGGCGAGCGCGCCGACCTGGGCGAGCGAGGTGGCCTCGCGCACCCGCACGCCCTGCTCGCCGAGGATCTGCGCGGCGGCGCGGGCGCCGTCGGGCTGGGCGTTGTCGGGCGCGAGCGGGCGGGTGGAGGTGTGGGTGGTCAGCGCGTACGCGAGGAGGGTCAGGCCCAGGAAGAGCGCGACGACGGCGACGGCGAGCCGGTGGCGGCGCCACCAGGTGCGCGGGCCGCCCGGGGCGGCCGGTGGTGCGGCGGGGCCCGGCGAGGCGGCGGGCCCGGGCCCTGCGGCGG
>NZ_VUKF01000028.1 GCF_009193185.1 Georgenia thermotolerans
CGCGAGCCGTTCGCGGTACATCCGCACCGCCCGATCCCGGAACTCCTGGTCGTACTTCCTCGGTGCTGACACGAGACTCAGTCTCCCTTGCTAGATCAGCACCCTCCAGGGAACCCAGGACGGTTCACTCCGGCGCCGGCGGCTATGGCTGGCGCTGGTCAGGTGGGTGATTCGTCGTCGAGGGGCGGGTAGGTCTCGTAGTAGATCTGTGAGCCCATTCCGCCGCCGGGGTCGAGGGTGTAGCTCACGCGGCAGGTGAAGGCGGTGTCGCCGGCGTGCCCGGTGATGGTCCAGGCGTGCTCCCCGTCGACGGTGGTGGCCGCGACGGTGACGTCGTGGCCGGTGGCTCGGTGGAGGTGGTCGACGCAGGTGGCGGTGGCGTTGTCGAGGGTGGGCTCGGTCGGGGTGGCGTCCCGCGTACAGGCCGCGGTGGTGGCCAGGAGGGCGGCGGCGAGCAGCACGGCCGGGGTGGGGTGGCGCATCGGGCGTCTCCGTCGACGGCGGGGTGGTCTGGGCGGCGGCCGGGCGGGCCGCGCTGCCGGTCAGCTGGTAGTGGGGACGTCGGTGGGTGGGTCGATCTCGTAGCGAAGCTCGGATCCCACCCCTTCGACGCTGTAGGTGTAGGCCACCTGGCAGGTGAAGGCCCGGGGGCCGGCGAGGCCCTCGATGGTCCACGCGTGGTCTGCGTGTGGGGTGACGGCTTGGACGACGGGGTGGTAGCCGGTCTCGTGGGCGACGGCGTCGAGGCAGTCGGCGGTGGCCTGGTCGACGGTGGGCTCGTCTGGGGCGTCCCACGCGCACCCGGTGGTGGCGGCCAGCAGCAGTAGCGCGGTGGCGGCGAGCGTGGCGGTGGGGTGGCGCATTGTCGGCGTCTCCCGTCGAGCGGTGGATGGTGATCTGGACGGTAGCGGTCCGCCGTCGGGCGCGCGGTGGAGTGGTGGGGCCGGTCGCGGTGGGGTCTGTCCTGACCCGGTGGGCTGAGAGCAGGGTGGGTGGTGCGCGGTCCGGGCGGTGGGAGTCCCCGGGCCGCGTCCGCGCGTGGGGCGGTGTCCCTGGGGAAGCTTCCCGGCGAGGGCTGCCCTGCGAGCAGATGGGTGGTCTGTCGAGGTGGTGGTGGGACGCGTGGCCGCCTGGTGGGCCTCGTGGCGACGAGGGCTCGGGTCACTGGTTGCGGATTCGACGTCCCCGCTCACGCCGCTCGCGCAGTGTGAAGCTCCCGCAGGGCCGCCCTGCGAGCCGGGGCTCGCGCACGGTGCGTCCCGTGGCTGGTGCAGGTCGGGACCTGAGGGTGCCGCCGCTTTCTCGTTGCACCGCGCGTCAGGCGGCAATCGCCACCACGACGAGCGCGACGGCCGGAGACCTGCTCCGACCGTCGCGCCGCGTCATGGCGCCGAACAACTCGACGCCGTGCTACTGGAAAGGGGGACCGTCAGCCGATCTCCCGCTGCCAGGTCCGCAGGTCCGCCACCTTGCCGGAGAGTGCCTCCCGGGCGTCCTTGTCCGAGACGTGCGCACGCACCTGAGCCGCGGCCGCGTTCAGCTTGTCGGCCGCCTCGCTCGACTCACCGGCGTCGGCCAGGGCCTGTGCCTTCTCCAGCTGCTTGCTGATCTGGGTGGCCGCCTTCTCCGAGATGGCCCCCTCGTCGCGCAGGTCGGTCACCAGGGAGTTCACCTCGTACCAGGTCACGCAGTCGCCGCCGCCACTGACGGCCCCGGCGGACCAGGCGATGCCGCCCAGCAGGTGCTCGAGGAAGGCCGGGTCCGTGTACGACGCCTCGGTGTGGCCGCCGGCCGTGTACCAGGAGCGGGCGCCCTCGAAGTTGTGGCACCAGGACAGCGGGTGGTCCTCGCCCATGGCGTTACGCCCCGGGTTGTAGGTGCTCTCCTCGAGGTTGGTCAGGACGCGCACGACCGGCCGGGGGCTCTGCGTGAAGTTGTACCACTCGTCGAAGCGGGTCCACGTCTCGTCGAGGTGCGCGGTCGAGGGGTGCGTGCTGTCCTCGACCGTCTGCACCGCCGTCTGCTGCGCCGGGTGGCTGATGAAGCGGGCTCCGCCACCCGTCAGCTGCCCGTACCAGGGGACGGTGTGCATCGTGTCCGTGGCCGCGTGGACGCCGGCGTACCCGCCGCCGGCGCGGATGTAGCCCTGGAACGCCGCGAGCTCGGAGGCGTCGAGCAAGGTCGGCAGGGCCGGGTTGAGGCTGTTCGTCCCGTCGACGGTGGAGACGAAGACGATCGTCTCGTACTTCGCCAGGTTCTCGGCGCTGGTGAACGGGGTGGTCTCCAGGGTCCGCTCAGGCTGGCCGGACGATCGGGCCGAGGGCGGGTCCCAGACGTCCACGGTGAAGCCGTTCGCCTCGCCGAGCGTCATGATCGCCGTCGTCGCCTCGTCGATGCTGCTGTGCCGGAAGCCTGTGGTCTTCCCGACCACCAGCACGTCGTAGTCCTCGGTGGCCGCCTGAGCCGGCGCCATGGTGACGACCATGGCAAGGGCCGCGGTGGCGCCCAGGGCGCCTACGAGGGCAGGTCTGTGGTGTCGCTTCATTGCGCTCCTTCGTTGGAAAGCCGAATTAGTACGACGCCAGAACAAACTATGGTGAACCTCACATATCGTCAATGGAGAGGAACGTCGTGAGGTCACCTGCACGCCGACAGCTGGGGCCCCTCCGCACGGTGGCCGTCCTCGCCGTCCTCGCCGTCCTCGCCGTAGGCGCCGGTGCCGCCGGCTACGCCGTCGGCCGGACGAGCGACGCGCCGACGTCGGCGGCCGTCGCCGGCACGGCGGCCAAGGGGGCTACCCCGACCACGGGCGGGACGCAGGCACCGGAGCCGGGCTCGGTCGAGGCGATCGCTGCGGAGCTCGCCGCGGACCAGGCCGCTGAGCGCGCCGAGCTCGCGGCCGACCTGTCAGCAGCCGGCAAGGAGGCGTACGACCGGCTGATGCCCGTCCTCGCGGAGGTCTCCGAGGTGCTGCCCGTGGGCGGTGGCACCGGACACGCGGCCGACCCGGCTGCGGCGGACCGGTGGCTCCAGGAGGTCGGGGCGGCTCGGGCAACCCTGGTCGCCGTCCCGGAAGGAACGAGCGAGCACACCGTCACCCGTGCCGCGTTCCTGGGTGCGGTAGATCTGCTCGACGCCGCGCTGCGGGACCTCATGACGGCGAGTTCCGCGACCGCCGACGGTCCCGGCACCCCCGCGGGCCGCCGTGACGCGGCGGTCGAGCTGTGGCTGGCCGGCGCCGCCCAGCTCGACAGCCTCATGATCGGAAGCAGCGGTGACCACGTGCACCTGTTCCTCACCCCCGACGGGGACCCGCGCTCCGTCCCCCGCGAGTTCGCCGACCACCAGGAAGGGTCCGCCGGGTAGCCAGCGCCCGACGGAGCAAGGACAGGGCCCCCGGACAGCGACAAGCGGCGGCATCCAGACCGATGCCGCCGCTTCCTTTTCGCCGACGAGCCAGGAGTCCCGGGGACGGAGCGCTGTCCCTTCCCCAGCTCTTGGCCGCCCGGGGCCTCAGCTCGCGAGCGAGAACCTCGCCCGCAGCCCGGACAGGACATCGCCCATCGAGAGCGACCTGCGCGCGGGCCGGATGCGTCCGGTGCCCCGGCACGCGGAGCACTCGCCGCCAGAGGGCCGGTACGACGGGATCCCGATGGCGGCCCCGATCAGGCGCGAGGCCTCGCGTGTCAGGCCCACTCCGTCGCAGGCGGGGCAGGGGACCGAACCGATTCGCTTGGTCGTGATGGCGTTACCTCCTTCGTCGTCCGGCAACGGCAGGGCAGGCCCCAGGAAGGGGCAGGATGCGGGTGCCGTGGAGCCTCGCCGCGCCGTCCGGGGGCGTACAGCTCCTACGCCTGGTCCAACCGCATTTCGTGTCCAGGTGTTCCAGAAAGTCGGTGAGGTGCGGAGCACACGGCGCCGCTCGCGGGGCCGGCGCACCTGGGGGCGGCGCCCGAGCGCCGGGGATGTCCGGCTTCGAACATTTCCCGGTGTGTCATCACCGGCGACGGGCCGTGGCAGGGCCGTTGTCGTGGAAGGCTTTCCTTCGACGCACCCGCGCCGCCGGACCTCGACCACGGAGAGCTTCGCCGCATGTCTGACCCCTCGCTCATGCACGACGCCGAGCCCGCCAAGCGCGGGCCGGGCCGCCCGCGGCACGCCGACACCGAGGAGCGCGCCTACCGGGCGGTGCTCGAGCTGTTCGGCCAGAAGGGCTTCGACGGGATGAGCCTGGACGCCGTCGCCCAGAGCGCCGGGGTGGGGAAGTCCTCGATCTATCTGCGGTGGAAGAACAAGCGCGAGCTGCTGCTCGAGGCGATCAAGAACATGGAGTCCCACCACGTCTACCCGGACGACGAGGCGCTCGGGATCCGCGACTACCTCATCGCCTACGGGCGCGGCCGCGCACGGACCTACCTCGGCGAGTACGGCGCGGCGATGGTCAGCCTCATCTCGGCCTCCTACGTCCACCCGGCGGAGTTCCAGGACCTGCTCGCCGAGAGCATCAACCGCGGGGTGCTCCAGGCGGTGCACCGCATCGCCCGGGCGGTCGACGACGGCGAGCTGCCGGCGGGCCTGGCGGCGACCGACCTGCTCTCCGCGCTGGAGGGGGCCATCTTCTTCCGCCTGTTCATCTACCGGCAGGACCCGTCCACCGAGCCGCTGAGCGCCGAGAACCTCGACGCCACCATCACCCGGCTCGTCGACGTGCTCCTCGCGGGCCTGACGGCCTGACGGACGCCGCCTACCGGGCCTCCGCCACGGCGCGGTTGCGCAGGGCGCCCAGCCCGTCGATCGACGTCTCGACGAGGTTGCCGGGCCGCAGGAACTGTTTGGGCTCGCGGGCGAAGCCCACCCCGTCGGGCGTCCCGGTGGCGATGACGTCGCCCGGGCGGAGGGTGAACAGGGTGGAGAGGTAGGCGATGATCTCCCGCGGGCCGAAGAGCAGGTCGCCGATCGTCGAGTCCTGCACGATCTCCCCGTCGATGACCGTGCGGATCCGGGCGGTGGGGTCCACCTCGTCGGGCGTGACGAGGGCGGGGCCGAGAGGAGTGCTCTTCTCCCAGGACTTGCCCTGGAGCCACTGGTTGGTGCGGAACTGGTAGCCACGCATGGAGATGTCGTTCAGCACGCTGTAGCCGGCGACGTGGTCCAGGGCGTCCGCCGGCGCGATGCGGCGACCGGGGGTGCCGATGACGATGGCGAGCTCCGCCTCCCAGTCGATCCACGCGTCCTCGGGTGGCAGCTGGATGTCGTCGGTGGCCCCGATGAGGGCGTCGGTGTACTTGGCGAAGATCGTGGGGTACTCCGGCAGGGGCGAGCCCATCTCCACGATGTGGCTGCGGTAGTTCCCTCCGACGCACACGATCTTGCCCGGGGTGGGGACCACAGGCGCAAGGTCGGCGCCGTCGACGGCGTGCCTCTCGCCGTCGGCCGCGGCGGCCACCTCCTGCCAGCCGTCGAGCCGGAGGAGCGCGCCGACGTCGGGCAGGTCGGCGATCTCGGTGTAGGTGTCCCCGTCCTGGCGCACGGCCACGGTGCGATCGGGCAGCCGGAGGGTAGCGATCTTCATCGAGGTCCTCTCGGTCGTGGGGAGAACTGCAGGCCGTCGCGGCTCGCCGGACCCGGCGTGACGATCATCCCCGAATCTGGCAGTTCTGCCCGGTAGCGACGTCGGCGCCGCCGCGGGACCTCACCGCCACCCAACCTGGACGACCGTTCGATATCACCGCGCATGGCAACGCCCTCTCGTCCGCCGCTGCCCCGCCAGGAAGGTGCGGATCCGTCGGTTTTGACGCCGAAAGTGCGGTTGATCCTGGGAACTTGGTCCCCTGAACGACCGTGCAGGAAAGAGTTTGCTTTCTCTCATCAGTTCTCGATGGCGAGAGGCAAGCGAGGTCACGATGACGTACCAGGGAAGCGCGACGGTAGATCGGACGGTCTACCGCGTCGACTCCGAGATCGGCCGCCTGAAGCAGGTGATCCTGCACCGGCCGGGCCGGGAGATGACGCGGCTGACCCCGTCCAACAAGGACGACCTGCTCTTCGACGACGTGCTGTGGGTCAGCCAGGCGCAGTGGGAGCACGACCGGTTCGCCCAGGTCCTGCGGGACCGCGGGGTGGAGGTGCTCTACCTCGAGGAGCTGCTGGCGCAGACGCTGGACAACCTCGACGCCCGCCGGTACGTGCTCGACCGCGTCCTGGACGAGCGCGTCTACGGCCTCGGCGCGATCGACGCCCTGCGCAACCACGCGGACAACCTCGACAGCGCCGCCCTCGCCAGCGTGCTGATCGCCGGCATCACCAAGGCGGAGCTGCTCGAGCAGATCATCGAGCCGGAGTCCGTCGCCATCGGCACCATGGGCCTCGACGAGTTCGTGCTCGCCCCGTTGCCCAACCACCTCTTCACGCGCGACACCTCCTGCTGGGTCTACGACGGCGTGGCCATCAACTCCATGCGCAAGACGGCGCGCATGCGCGAGACGGTCAACTACGAGGCGATCTACCGCTGGCACCCGCACTTCGCCGACGGCGCCCACCACGTGTGGTCGGTGGGCTCGGCCGAGGGCGCCGCCACGGTCGAGGGCGGCGACGTCCTGGTGATCGGCAACGGCGCGGTCCTCGTGGGCCTGAGCGAGCGCACCTCCCCGCAGGGCGTCGAGCGCCTCGCCGCCCGCCTCTTCGCCGAGGGCTCGGCCGAGCTCGTCATCGCCCTGGAGATGCCCAAGGCCCGCGCCTTCATGCACCTGGACACGGTCATGACCATGGTCGACCCCGAGTCCTTCACCAAGTACGCCGGCCTGGGCATGCTGCCGTCGCTGACGATCCGCCCGGGGCGCACCCCCAAGGAGCTGTCCGTCGCCCGGCACCCCGCCGAGGAGATGCACCGGGTTATCGCCGACGCGCTCGGACTGCCCGGCATCCGGATCCTCACCACCCCCCAGGACGCCCTCGCCGCCGAGCGCGAGCAGTGGGACGACGCCTGCAACACCCTCGCCGTCGCGCCCGGCGTCGTCGTCGGCTACGAGCGCAACGTCACCACCAACACCTATCTGCGGGCCAACGGCATCGAGGTGCTCGAGGTTCCCGGAACCGAGCTCGGGCGTGGACGTGGTGGTCCACGCTGCATGAGCTGCCCCACCATCCGAGAGGAAGTCTGACCCATGTCCCTCGCCAACCCCGACCGGACGACGGCGGCGCCGCCGACCCCGATGCCCCACCCCCTCCACGGCCGCAGCTTCCTCAAGGAGCTCGACTTCACCCCCGACGAGTGGCGCTCCCTGCTCGACCTCTCCGCCGCCCTCAAGGCCGAGAAGAAGTCCGGCACCGAGATCCCCCGCCTGGCGGGCAAGAACATCGCGCTGATCTTCGAGAAGACCTCCACCCGCACCCGGTGCTCCTTCGAGGTCGCCGCCTTCGACCAGGGCGCCCACGTGACCTACCTCGACCCCAGCGGCTCCCAGATGGGCCACAAGGAGTCGGTGGCGGACACCGCCCGCGTGCTCGGCCGCTTCTACGACGGCATCGAGTACCGCGGCAAGAGCCAGGCGGCGGTGGAGGTCCTCGCGGCGCAGTCCGGCGTGCCGGTCTGGAACGGCCTGACCGACGACTGGCACCCGACCCAGATGCTCGCCGACCAGCTCACCATGCGCGAGCACAGCGGCAAGCCCGACGGCGAGATCGCCTTCGCCTACCTCGGCGACGCCCGCAACAACGTCGGCAACTCCCTGCTCATCGCCGGCGCCATGCTCGGCATGGACGTACGCATGGTCGCCCCCGCGGCCCTGCAGAACGCCCCGGAGATCGTCGCCACCGCCCGGGAGATCGCCGCCGCCACCGGCGCGCGGATCACCGTCACCGACGACGTCGCCGCCGGCGTCCAGGGCGTCGACTTCGTCTACACCGACGTGTGGGTGTCCATGGGCGAGCCCAAGGAGGTCTGGGACGAGCGGATCGCGCTGCTCAAGGACTACCAGGTCAACGCCGCCCTCATGACCGCCACCGGCAACCCGGACGTGAAGTTCCTCCACTGCCTGCCGGCCTTCCACGACCGCGGCACCGCCGTGGGCGAGGACATCTACCAGAAGACCGGCATGGACGCCCTCGAGGTCACCGACGAGGTGTTCGAGTCCCCGGCCTCCGTCGTCTTCGACCAGGCCGAGAACCGGATGCACACGATCAAGGCCGTCATGGTCGCCACCCTGGGGAGCTGAGGCAGATGCGCATCGTCATCGCCCTGGGCGGCAACGCCCTCCTCCAGCGCGGCGACAAGCCCGACGCGGAGATCCAGATCGCGAACGTCGAGACGGCGGTCAAGGCCCTCGCCCCCCTGGCCGAGGAGCACGAGATCGTCCTCACCCACGGCAACGGCCCGCAGGTGGGGGTGCTCGCCCTGCAGTCGGCGAACGACCCCAACCTCACCGCGCCCTACCCCTTCGACACCCTCGGCGCCCAGACGCAGGGCATGATCGGCTACTGGCTGCTCCAGGCCCTGCAGAACAACCTGCCCGGCCGGCACGTCGCCGCCATGGTCAACCAGACCCTCGTCCTCGCGGGCGACCCGGCCTTCAAGAACCCCACCAAGTTCGTCGGGCAGGTCTACGACCGCGAGCAGGCCGACCGGCTCGCCGCCGAGCGCGGCTGGGTGATGAAGGAGGACGGCCCCTACTACCGCCGCGTGGTCGGCTCGCCGAAACCGCAGCGCGTCATCGAGACCCGGCTGATCCGCACGATGCTCGCCGCCGGCGCGGTCGTCGTGTGCGCCGGGGGCGGCGGGGTCCCCGTCATCCGCAACGAGTTCGGCAAGCTCCAGGGGGTCGAGGCCGTCATCGACAAGGACCTCACCGCCGCCGTGCTCGCCGAGGCCCTCGAGGCCGACGCCCTGATGATCCTCACCGACGTGCCCGCCGTCATGGCCGACTACGGCACGCCCCAGCAGCGCGAGATCACCCGGTCCACCCCCGGCGCCCTGCGCGACCTGGGCCTGCCCGCCGGCTCCATGGGCCCCAAGGTCGAGGCGGCCTGCCGCTTCGTCGAGCTCACCGGCGACATGGCGGCCATCGGCCGCCTCCAGGACGCCCAGGACATCGTCGCCGGCAAGGCCGGGACGATCGTCACCCCGGGCGGCAACTACGGCGGTCCGGACGACATCCGTCCGCCAGTCCCGCAGGCGCCGGAGACGCGGGTGCGACGCGCGTGACCGGCCGGCCCACCTCCCAGCAGACGGGGCCGAGGTGATGGCACCGGACGAGACCTAGCAGCGAGCCCCGACCGCCGACGACGGCGGCCGCACCACCCCGCCGACGACGGCGGACCGCCCGCCCCCGGCGGGCACCGGGCGCCCCCGGCCCACCGGCCGGCGCCACCAGACCCACGCCCCGGACAACAGGGGCGGCAAGCGGGACGCGACGCAGCGCCCCCCGTGAAGGAGTGAGTTTCAATGACCAAGATCGTCAACTCGTGGAACGACTTCGACCCCCTCAAGCACGCGATCGTCGGCCGCGCCGACATGAGCGTCATCCCGCCCGAGGAGCCGGCCACCTCCGAGAAGGTGCCGATCGACTCCGAGATGCGCGGCATGTGGGGGCCGCGTCCCACGGAGACGGTGGAGAAGGCCAACGCCCAGCTGGACAACTACGTCAAGGTGCTCGAGAAGCACGGCGTCAAGGTCGACCGGCCCACGCCGCTGCAGTGGAACCAGGAGATCAAGACCCCCGACTTCCGCACCGAGTCCGGCATGACGCAGATGCCGCCGCGGGACATCCTGCTCACCATCGGCAACGAGATCATCGCCTCGGCGAACTCGTTCCGCTGCCGGTACTTCGAGTACCTGGCGTACTGGCCGCTGATGAACGAGTACTTCGAGAACGACCCGGAGTTCAAGTGGACGCAGGCCCCCCGCCCGCGCCTGACGGACAAGTCCTACAAGCACAACTACTACGACGAGCGGATCTCCCTCGAGGACCGGCTCGTGCGCACCGCGAACAAGGACTTCGTCACCACCGAGGTCGAGCCCATGTGGGACGCGGCCGACGTCATGCGGGTGGGCAAGGACCTGTTCATCCAGCACGGCCTGACCACCAACCGCAAGGCGATGGAGTGGTTCAAGCGGTACTACCCGGACCTGCGGATCCACGCGGTGAACTTCCCCGGTGACCCCTACCCGATCCACATCGACGCGACCTTCGTGCCGCTGCGGCCGGGCCTGATCATCAACAACCCGCACCGGCCCCTGCCGGAGGAGCAGCGCAAGATCTTCGAGGCGAACGACTGGCAGATCGTGCCCGCCGCCAAGCCGGCGCACGACACCCCGCCGCCGCTGTGCTACTCCTCGGTGTGGCTGTCGATGAACTGCCTGGTCCTGGACCACAAGACGGTCATCGTCGAGGAGTCGGAGGTCTACCAGGCCGAGCAGATGGACAAGCTCGGGATGAACGTCATCCCGGTGCCCTTCCGCGACGCCTACGCCTTCGGTGGCGGCCTGCACTGCGCGACCGCCGACGTCTACCGCGAGGGCACCTGCGAGGACTACTTCCCCAACCAGGTCGAGGACCCCACGCGGGTCTGACCACCGACCGCGGGAGCGCCCTGAGCGCACAGACCCAGGGCGCTCCCGCATCCACCGGGACGCCGGTCCCGGATCTCCCGGGTCCGGCGGCCCCATCATCGACGCGAGCCGGCCGTCAGCTGGCGCGAGCAGGCTCGGGCGACCCCGCGACGGCGCGGACGCCCGGCCCGGCCAGCGGCTCACGCCTCCGCACCGTCACCACATCTCAGCAAAGGAGCGCATTGTGGATCCGGCTCGAGCGAACAAGCTCAAAGGTTTTGGGTTCATGTTCTTGTCGTCGTCCCTCATGGGCGGCATCGGCGCGTTCGCGCGGTACATCGAGGCCCCGGGCGAGTTCATCTCGTTCTGCCGCAACGGCGCGGGCTTCATCGGGATGACCCTGATCTTCCTGCTCGCCAAGCGGTTCGTGCACGTGCGGAACACCCGCATCACCCCCGGGGTGCTGCTCTCCGGCGTCTTCCTCGGCCTGCTGTCCGCGCTCTACGTGATCTCGACGCAGATGACCACGCTGGCCAATGCCTCGTTCCTCATCTACACCGGCCCGGTCTACTCGACCGTCCTGGCGTCGATCTTCCTCAAGGAACCCTTCAAGAAGAGCATGCTGGCCTCGCTCGGCGCGGTCATCCTCGGGATGCTCATCATCATCGGGATCGTCAGCTACAGCTCCGGCGACGGCCTCACCGTCGGCCTGGACCTCGACCCGAAGTACATGGCCGGCAACCTGGTCGCGCTCGCCTCCGGCGTCGCCTACGGCCTGTACCTCTTCCTCAGCCGCTACCGCACCGACGTCGACTCCAACACCCGGTCGTGGTTCAACTTCACCTTCGCGACCCTCACCATCGGCGTGATCCTGCTCTTCAGCCGCCCGGACCTGTCGGAGATGACCACCCGCGGCTGGGTCGTGCTCGCGGTGGCCGCCGTCGTCAGCGGCTTCGGTGCCTTCTACTTCATGACGCTGGCCACGAAGATACTCTTCGCCGGCGAGCTCGCCACGATCTCCTACCAGGAGACGATCATGGCGACGCTGCTCGGCGTCTTCCTCTTCTCGGAACCGCTGACCGTCATGCAGGCGCTGGGCGGTCTGCTCATCATCGGCGGCGGCGTGAGCCAGGTGTTCATCTCGACACGGAAGACCCCGGCCACCGTGGAGGCCTTCACCCAAGGGGGCATCGCGACGACCCCCAACCCCAAGAAGACGCTCCCCACGGCGGCGCCCGGCGCGGCCGACCGGCGGGACGTCGGAGCGAGCGCAGGAGCTGACCTGAAGTGAGCATCTCGAGCAGCGTCTACATGGAAGAGCTCGACGCCTTCACCTACCGCGACCGGGTCG
Source organism: Georgenia thermotolerans (assembly GCF_009193185.1). GTDB lineage: Bacteria > Actinomycetota > Actinomycetes > Actinomycetales > Actinomycetaceae > Georgenia > Georgenia thermotolerans. Next base: position 11,898 of record NZ_VUKF01000028.1, read on the forward strand.
CCGGCGGCGCGCCGGTCCTGATCCCCGCGGGCTCGATCGAGCAGCACGGCCCCCACATGCCCCTGAGCGTCGACGTGCTGCTGTCGCGGAAGATGGCCGGCACGGTCGCCGAGGCGACCGGCTGCCTCGTCGCGGCGCCGATCGTGTACGGCTACAAGTCCCAGCAGCGCTCCGGCGGCGGCAACCACCTCACCGGGTCCACGGGCCTGGACGCGGCCACCGTGATCGCCATCGCCAGGACCCAGGTCCTCGAGCTCGCCCGGCACGGCGTCCGCCAGGTGGCCTTCGTCAACGGCCACTACGAGAACTACCAGTTCCTGTACGAGGGGGCGGACCTGGCCATCCGCGAGCTGCGCCACGACGGCATCACCGACATGAAGGTCCTGCTGCTGTCCTACTGGGACTTCGTCGACGACGCCGCCATCGCCGAGCTCTACCCCGACGGCTTCCCCGGCTGGGACCTCGAGCACGGCGGGGTCCTGGAGACCTCCCTCATGCTGCTGCTCCACCCCGACCTGGTGGACATGACCCGGGTGGCGGACATCCCGCCGGCGCAGCTGCCCAGCTACGACGTGCTGCCGGCCCGGCCGGAGATCACCCCGCCGTCCGGGTGCCTGTCCTCGGGGGCCGCCGCGACCGCCGAGAAGGGCCAGATCCTGCTCGATCGCGCGTCCGCCGGCATGGTCGCGGCGATCCGTGGCGAGTTCGGGATGTGACGTCGTGCTGCGACGAGCACGGGCCGCGGGCACGCGGCCGGAGACCGGCGCCGGCGACGTGCGCCGCGACGTGGAGGAGACGCTCCAGCCGATCCCCGACGAGCGGCGCACCACCCGGGTCGGCGGCCAGTTCTGGATCTGGGCCGGGGCGAACATCGCGCCGATCAACTGGGTGCTCGGCGCCCTCGGCATCAGCATGGGCCTGGGCCTGTGGGACACCTTCGCCGTCCTGGTGGTCGGCAACGTCATCGGCATGGTGGTGTTCGGGTTCTTCGTCCTGCTCGGCCAGCGCAGCGGCGTCACCGGCATGCTGCTGGGCCGGGGGGTCTTCGGCCGGCGCGGGAACTACCTGCCCGCGCTGATCCAGGGCGTGGTGGTCATCGGCTGGTGCGCCGTCAACACCTGGATCGTCCTCGACCTGGTCATGGCGCTGTTCGGGAAGATCGGCTGGGTCGACCCCGACCTGGCCAACTACGGGTGGAAGTTCGCCGTCGCCGCGGCCGTCATGTGCGTGCAGGTGACCATCGCGCTCTTCGGCTACCGGGCGATCGCCGGCTTCGAGCGGTGGACCGTCCCGCCCACGATCGCGATCCTCGTCGCGATGTCCGTCGCCGCCTGGTTCTTCATGGACATCGACTGGTCCTACGCCGGCCCGCCGTCGGGCGCCCTGACCGGGTGGGACCGCGTCGTGGCCATGTCCTCGGTGATGACCGCCATCGGGGTGGGCTGGGGGCTGACCTGGCTGACCTACGCCTCCGACTACTCCCGGTTCGTCAGCCGGGCCGTGCCCCGCCGGCGGCTCTACCTGGCCTCCGCCGGCGGGCAGATCCTGCCGGTGCTGTGGCTCGGGCTGCTCGGCGCCACGCTCGCCACCACCAACGGCTCGGTCGACCCCGGCGAGCTGGTGGTGGACAACTTCGGCTCGATGGCCATCCCGGTGCTCCTGCTCGTCCTGCACGGGCCCATCGCGACCAACATCCTCAACATCTACACGTTCACCGTCACGGTGCAGAGCCTGGACATCCACCTGGGCCGGCGCGCCCTCAACGTCGGCGTGGGCGTGGCGGCGATGGGCGCGGTCACCCTCTTCGTGTTCTCGAGCAACATCGCCCACTCCCTCGACGCCTGGCTCTCCGCCTGCGTGGGGTGGACCTCCACCTGGGGCGCGATCGTGGCGGTGCGGTACTACGTGCTGGACCGCCGGTCCACCGACTTCTCGCACTACTTCGACCCGGTGGGCACCCGCCGGCTCCGGGACGTCGACTGGCGCGCGCTGGTCGCCTTCGCCACCGGGCTGACCTGCTCGTGGCTGTTCATGCACGGCATGGTCCCGGCGCTGCAGGGCCCGCTGTCCGAGGCGCTGCACGGGCTGGACCTGTCCTGGCTGGCCGCCGGGACCGGCGCGGGCACCGTGTACTACCTGCTCGCCCGCCGCGACCCCACGATCGCGAGGTAACCCATGGCCACCACCCTCCTCGAGCCGGCGGCCGCCGAGCGCCCGGCCGTGGACCACCTGCGACCGGACCAGAAGGCCGAGGTGCTCATCCAGGCCCTGCCCTGGCTCGAGCGCTTCGCCGGCGGGCGCGTGGTCATCAAGTACGGCGGGCACGCCATGGTCTACCCCGAGCTGCAGCGCGCCTTCGCCCAGGACGTGCTCTTCCTCCACCGGGTCGGCCTCAAGCCCGTCGTCGTCCACGGCGGCGGCCCGCAGATCAGCCGCATGCTCGGCCGCCTGGGCATGCGCTGCGAGTTCCGCGGCGGGCTGCGCGTGACCACCCCGGAGGTCATGGACGTCGTCCGGATGGTCCTGACCGGGCAGGTCCAGCGCGAGCTCGTCGGGCTGCTCAACGCCCAGGTCGCCCACGCGGTGGGGATCTCGGGGGAGGACGGCGGGCTGCTGCGCGCCCGGCGCCGGTGCGCCGTCGTGGAGGGGGAGGAGGTCGACGTGGGCCTGGTCGGCGACGTCGTCGCGGTCAACCCGCAGGCGGTGGAGGACCTGCTGGCCGCCGACCGGATCCCGGTGATCTCCACCGTGGCCCCGGACGTCGCGGACCCCGGGCACGTCCTCAATGTCAACGCCGACACCGCGGCCGCCGCGCTCGCCGTCGCCCTCGGCGCCCGCAAGCTCGTCGTCCTCACCGACGTCGAGGGGCTCTACGCCCGGTGGCCCGACCGGTCGTCCCTGCTGCGGCAGGTGTCGGTCTCCGAGCTGACCGCCCTGCTGCCACGGCTCGAGGCGGGCATGCGGCCCAAGATGGAGGCGTGCCTGCGGGCGGTGGGCGGCGGCGTCCCGCAGGCGCACGTCATCGACGGGCGGCTCGCGCACTCCATGCTCCTCGAGATCTTCACCGCGGGGCACATGGGCACCATGGTGCTGCCGGACGGTGCCGCGTGAGCGCGGTGGTCAGGCTGGAACCGGCGGGGCCGGCCGAGGGAGACGGCGCCGCGCCACCGGCGGCGTCGGGCGACGGCGCGCCGCCCCGGGCGCCCGAGCCGCTCGCGTGGGCGCTGGAGGAGCTCGTGGTGAGCGTGCGGGAGGCGGAGAACCTCGTCGTGCTGCGGACGGTGCCCGGCGGCGCGTCGATGCTGGCCGAGGCCATCGACCGGGCCCGGGTCGCCCCTATCGTGGGGACCGTGGCGGGGAACGACACCGTCCTCGCGATCACCCGGTCGGCCATCGCCGGGGGTGTCATCGCCCGGTACTTCCGGGCGATCGCCCGCGACCGGCGCCCGCCGGAGCCGCGGGCCGAGACGGGACGGGTGGCAAGAGAGGATCGACCATGAGCGCAGGGCGTCCGACGGCGGCGGCTCCCGCCCCGGCCCAGCCGGCCGCCCGGCAGGGGGGCACCAGCAAGGGCGAGCGACGGCGGGCCGAGATCGCCGAGGCCGCGGCGGCCATCCTGCGCGAGGAGGGCCCGGCCGGTGTCTCCCACCGCACCGTCGCCCGGCGGGTGGGCTGCTCGGTGTCGCTGACGACCTACTACTTCGAGAGCCTCGACGAGCTCCTCGGCGAGGCCGGGCGCATCAACATCGGGCTGTGGGCCTCGCGGGCCGAGGCCGTCGCCGAGACGATCGAGGGCGAACCGGTGCCCGCCGGCCGCGACGCCGTGACGGCGTGGATCCTGCGCGCCTGTCTCCCCGAGGGCAACGAGCTCCTCGGCCACTACCTCCAGCTCATCGCCGCCGCCGGGGCGGCACCGGTGACCCGGTCCTACCGCACCGGCCGGGACCGGCTCAACGGGGCGGTCGCCCGGGTGCTGCGCCGGGTGGGCAGCCCCTGCCCGCCCGAGCTCGTCATCGCCGTCGTCGACGGTGCCGCCGTCTCGGCCCTGAGCGAGGGGCGGGACGTGCGCGAGACGGCCGCGGCGCTGCTCCAGCACGTGCTGTAGCCGTACGGACCGGACCGGTCCGCCGACGGAACCGGGCTCCTGGGACTTTAGGCACGCATTGTCCCGATTTGTCGGCCCTACGTTGGTCGTGCTGGCAGACACCGGGCACAAGGCACCGGGGCCGGCGCCGAGGTTCCAGGAGGACCCGCCATGAACACCAAGCCCGCCAAGGTCACCGGGATCGTCGCCATCGTCGCCGGGATCGTCTTCATCCTCGCCGGCGGCGTGACGTGGGGGTTGATCACCTCCAACCTCGTCGAGCAGAAGATCGTGGTCGCGGAGGACTCGACGATGCTGCCCGGGGACGAGGTCAACGGCCCGTTCTCGGCGTTCGCCGAGGCGCAGATCATCAACGAGCACGCGATGCACGCCACCGAGGGCAAGACGTACGCCGAGCTGGGCGCGGAGGTCAAGGCCGCCGAGGCGGCCGGGGACACCGCGAAGGCGGAGGCGCTGCAGGGGCAGCGGACCACGGTGATGAACGCCTCGTTCCTGCGGGCCTCGCTGTTCACCTCGGTGATCGCCTACGGTGTGGCCGCCCTGGTGATGGGGCTGGGCGTGATCCTGACCCTGGTCGGCTGGGCCTTCACCACCCTCGCCGCCCCGGCCGGCGCCGTGGCCGCGACCACGGCGGAGCGCGAGCTCGTCACCGCCTGACCCCCGCCGATCAGCCCCCGGAGGCCACCGCCTTCCGGGGGCTGATCGTTGCCGTGCGAGGGGCCCGGCCTGGGCCGCCGAGGGGGCCCGTCCCGGCGCGCCCGCCGACGCGCCGCCGAGAAGGACGCCGACACAACGCCGTGACCTGCGCGCTTGGACGGAGGGGCACCGCTGGTCCACGCTGTGGCCCCGGCCACGTCGACCGGGTACCCGCCCGGGAGGAGCACCAGATGTCCGACCACACCTTCCTCGACAGCGACATGCACGAGGCCTTCGACCCGGTCCTCGACGAGACCCTCACCGACCCGGTCACCGGGCTCGACGTCGTCGTCGACGGCTTCGACGGCCCCGCGACGATCGTGCTGCTCGTGCCCACCGAGTTCGACCACCCCGACGCCGAGGAGGTCGAGCTCGTGGACGAGGAGACCAAGCGCGTGCGCGGGGGCGAGGACCTGTGGGGGCCGCTCGTGCCCGCCGCCCACGCGGTGCTCGAGGGCGACGACGCCCCCGGCGGCCTCGACGACGGCTTCGAGACCGACGAGGACATCGACGTCGCCGTCGCGTACACCGCCGAGGAGGTCGACGACGAGGAGGACGAGGAGGACGACGGGCGCTTCTGACACGCCGCCGACGGGCGGGCGGGGACACCCGCCTGTCGGGGGAGCCCGCTACGGTGGGACCCGGTCAAGAGGACCAGCGCCACGCCCTCCGGCGAGCTGGTTCGGCAACCGCGCAGCGCGCACGGTGCCCCCGGAGGAAGACCCGCCCGCGCCGCCGGCGCGGGAAGAGCGACCCGTCCTGAAGGAGCCGCGCCCGTGAGCGCCGATCCCACCCCCGCCCCCTGCATCCCCGGACCGTGCCAGAGCTACCGGCCCGGCCACAGCGTGCACTTCATCCAGGCTCGCCTTGCCCACCGCGACACCGAGGGCTGGGCGGACGGCATCGTGTGCCAGGCCCGCCCGGACGGCACCGCCGTCGTGGACTACCTCGACGGCGGCTCGGTGACCCTGTGGCACCACGGCGACCTGACCGCCCGGGCCCCGCAGGGCAGCCCCGTCCGGGTGCACGAGCGCTACCGGCTCCTCGCCTGTGGCCGCGCCCTGACGTGCGTGCTCGTGCTCGCTCACGACGAGCGGCACTGATGCGGCGGCGCCGTCCGCACCGGCCTCCAGATGCACGCAAACACGGCCGCGAAACCCTCATGTGATCGACACCTGACGCGTAGTGTCGAAGCCGACCGTGAGGGGGCCAACGATGACGCAGACAACAGACACCCAGAACGTCCAGCCGGTCCGGCGCGGCCCGGGGCGCCCCCGGCACCCCGACACCGAGGCCCGCGCCTACCGCGCGGTCCTGGAGCTCTTCGGGCAGAAGGGCTGGTCGGGCGTCAGCCTCGACGCCGTCGCCACGCGGGCGGGGATCGGGAAGTCGTCGATCTACCTGCGCTGGCACGACAAGCGCGAGCTGCTCCTCGACGCCATCCGGGACCTCGAGGCGCACCACGTCACCCCGCAGACCGAGGGGCTGAACATCCGCGACTACCTCGCCGCCCACGCCAAGGCGCGCGCCGAGCTGCTCCTCGGCGAGCACGGCGCGGCCATCGCGAACATCGTCTCGGCGGCCGTGGCCAACCCGGACGCGTTCGGGGAGATCCGCGACGAGAGCGTCAGCCGCGGGGTGCTGGCGCTGGAGGGGCGGATCCAGCAGGCGGTCGCCGACGGCGAGCTGCCGCCGTCGACCTCGCCCGGCCACCTGCTCGACGCGATCGAGGGCGCGATCTTCTTCCACGTCCTCATGACCGAGGCGGGCACCTCCAAGGAGGAGGTGCGCCAGGGGATCGGGGAGTGGGTGGACGAGCTCATCGACATGGTGCTGCGCGGGGTGAACAGGTAGTCGTGCCCCCGGCGGGGCGAGACGGGCGCCCCGGCGGCCAACGGTGAGACGGCGCGGGCCCGACGTGCGGGGGCGGGCGGCCCCGGAGTATGCAGGACGCATGAGCGAGCCCACGACACCCACGATCCGTCTGAACAACGGCGTCGCGATCCCGCAGGTGGGGTTCGGCGTCTTCCAGGTCCCCGAGGACGCCACCCAGCAGGTGGTGGAGACCGCGCTGGAGGCCGGGTACCGCCACATCGACACGGCCGCGGCCTACTACAACGAGGCCGGCGTCGGCGCCGCGCTGCGCGCCGCGGGCCTGCCGCGCGAGGAGGTCTTCCTGACCACCAAGCTGCGCAACGCCGACCAGGGCTACGACGCGGCGCTGAGCGCGTTCGAGACCTCCCGCAAGGCCCTGGGCGTCGATGTCGTCGACCTGTACCTCATCCACTGGCCCGTCCCCGCCAAGGACCTGTACGTCGAGACCTGGCACGCGCTGGAGAAGCTGCTCGCCGAGGGGGCCGTGCGCGCCATCGGCGTGTCGAACTTCCTGCCCGAGCACCTGCGCCGGGTCGTGGCCGAGAGCGAGACGGTCCCGGCGGTCAACCAGATCGAGGTCCACCCCACCTTCCAGCAGCGCGCCACCCAGGACGCCACCCGCGAGGCCGGCACCGCCGTCGAGGCCTACTCCCCGCTCGGGCAGGGCCGCGACCTCGAGGACGAGGCGGTCACCCGGATCGCCGCCGCCCACGACGTCACGCCCGGCCAGGTGGTGCTGCGCTGGCACGTGCAGCGCGGACGCATCGTCATCCCCAAGTCCGTCACCCCCGAGCGCATCGCCGCCAACCTCGACCTGTCCTTCACGCTCGACGACGACGAGCTGGCCGCCATCGACGGGCTCGACTCGGCCGACCGCATCGGCGGGGATCCGGCGGTCTTCGCCTTCAGCCAGGCCCGCTGACCGGCGCACGGCCCGGCTCCCGAGGACGAACGCGACGGGCCGCGCGGAGCGAGAGCCGGCCCGTCGCGTTCGTCTCAATATGCGAGTCCGGGGTCCCACATGGTGGGCGGACAGAGGTAGTCTCTTTCGGTTCCATTTTCGATCCGAGGAGACATCTCTCGTGAGTACGACCACGCGCGAGGCGGACGAGGCCGCGACCGGGACGGGCACACACGTGCCCAGGAGCCGGATCATCTTCGCCAGCCTCGTCGGGACCTCGATCGAGTTCTACGACTTCTACGTCTACGCGACGGCGGCCATCTCGGTCTTCCCGCTGCTGTTCTTCCCCGCCGCGGACGCCAGCGGCGCCCTGCTGGCCTCGCTGGCCACCTTCGGCGTCGCATTCATCGCCCGCCCCGTCGGCTCGGTCGTGTTCGGTCACTTCGGCGACCGGCTCGGCCGCAAGGCCACCCTGCTCGGCTCGCTGCTGACCATGGGGATCGCCACGGTCCTCATCGGGCTGCTGCCCACCTACCACCAGATCGGCCTGTGGGCGCCGGCGATGCTCGCCATCATGCGCTTCTGCCAGGGCCTGGGCCTGGGCGGGGAGTGGAGCGGCGCCGCGCTGCTGGCCACCGAGACGGCGGAGAAGGGCAAGCGGGCCCGCGCGGCCATGTGGCCCCAGCTCGGCGCGCCGATCGGGTTCCTCTTCGCCAACGGCTTCTTCCTGCTGCTGACCATCTGGATGGGCCACGACAGCACGGACCCCCAGCACGACGGCACCTTCCTCACCTGGGGGTGGCGCGTCCCGTTCCTGGCCTCGGCCGTGATCGTCGCGCTGGGCGTGTACGTGCGGGTCAAGCTCGAGGAGACCCCGGTGTTCGCCCGGGCCGTCGCGCGCGGCGAGAAGGTGAAGACCCCGCTGAAGGCGGTGCTGCAGACCAGCTGGCGCCAGCTGATCCAGGGCACCTTCATCATGCTGGCCACCTACACGCTGTTCTACCTGTTCACCACGTGGATCCTCAGCTACGCCATCGGCGCGACCGAGAACGGGATGCTGGGCATCGGCTACCGGCAGTTCCTCGTGCTCCAGCTCATCGCGATCCTGTTCTTCGCCGCGATGACGCCGGTCTCCGGGGCCCTGGCCGACCGGTTCGGGCGCAAGCCGTTCCTCATCGTCGTGACGGCGCTGATCCTGCTCTTCGGCTTCACGTTCAACGCCTTCCTCGCCCCGGAGACCATGGGCACCGGCGACGGCGCGAACCTCGGCCTCATGCTCGTCTTCCTCATCATCGGGATGACGCTCATGGGCCTGACCTTCGGGGTGCAGAGCGCGATCCTGCCCGAGCTGTTCCCGACGAACGTGCGCTACACCGGGTCGGCCATCGCCTACAACTTCTCCTCGATCCTCGGCGCGGCGGTGGCCCCGTTCGTCGCCGCCTGGCTCGTGCAGAACTACGGCGTGGCCTGGGTGGGCGTCTACCTCGCGTCCATGGCGCTGCTGACCCTGCTGTCGCTGTTCTCGACCAAGGAGACCCGCGACCTGGACCTGGACACCCTCAGCGACGCGCCGGAGGCCGAGCGGGTCACCGCCTGACCACCGCACGAGTCACCGAGCGACGCGCCCCCGCCCTCCCGGCGGGGGCGCGCGCCGTTCCCCGGGCAACGCGGCGCGCCGCGATCCCGCCGCATCGAGAAGGGGGCCGCCGGGGCGTCACAGCTCGTGCAGCGTGACGTCGACGCCGCCCGGCGTCGCCCCGAGCACCACGGTCATGAACGTCCGGTGCGGCTGGCGCCGCCGGTCGGTGGGGGAGCCGGGGTTGAGCAGCCGCCGCCCGGCCGGGGTGGTGGAGTCCCAGGGGATGTGGCTGTGCCCGAAGACCAGGAGGTCGACGTCGGGGAAGCGGGCGTCCAACCGCCGCTCGCGCCCCTGCGCGGCGCCGGTCTCGTGGACCACGGCCAGGCGCAGCCCCTCCAGGCTCGCCCGCGCCACCTCCGGAAGGCGACGGCGAATCTCCGGGCCGTCGTTGTTGCCCCAGCACGCCACCAGCCGACGCGAGCGGGCGCCGAGCTCGTCGACGAGCCGTTCGTCCACCCAGTCCCCGGCGTGCACGACGACGTCGGCGTCGGCCACCGCCGCCCAGACCTCCTCCGGCAGGGCCCGGGCCCGCTTGGGCCAGTGGGTGTCGGCCAGGAGGAGCAGCCGCGTGGGCATTCAGGCGCGGGGCCGGTCCTCGGGCCGCAGGTCGCCGGGCTCCTCGTGCCGGCCCGGGACGTGCCCGTCCGGACCGGCCTGGGACCCGGGCTCATGGCCAGGGTCGAGGGCGTCGGCGTCCCGCCGGTGGGCCTCGGCCTCCTCGCGCACCCGGGCGGCCTCGTCCGTGCCCCGGCGCGCCTCCTGCTCCAGCCGGTCGGCCTCCACCCGGGCCTGCTTCGCCCGCGCCTCGGCGGCCGCCGCGTCCGCCTCCCGCTTGCGGGCCGCGAGGTCCTGCTCCTCGCTGTGGGCCCGCAGGTCCGCGGCGTGCGCCCGGTTCTGCTCCTCCCGGATCCGCTCCTGCTCGCGCCGGCGACGGCTCGCGGCGATGACGGCGAGCACGATGACGGCCACCACGACGATGGCCAGGACGATCCACACCCAGGTGTCCATGCGACGGTCCTCCTCCGATCCGGTCCAGCCTCTGGGTGACATAAAACCGCTGACCACGGGGCGCGGCCACCGGAGCGGGCGGGGACGGCCACCGGAGCAGGCAGGGACGGCCACCGGGGCGCGGCACTCGGGCCCCAGGGCTACCCTCGCCGCGTGACCAGGGCGCCGGACCTCACCGGCACGCTCACCGCCCGGGCCCGCCGGGCGCTGGAGACCCTCGCGCCCGGCTACTTCGCCTTCGTCATGGCCACCGGCATCATCTCCGTGGGTCTCGACCTCGAGCGGGTGCCCCTGCTCTCGGCGGCGCTGGCCGCCGTGTGCCTGGCCGCCTGGGCCGTCCTCGTCGTCCTGACGCTGCTGCGCCTCGCGCTGGAGCCGGCGCGCGTGCGCGAGGACTTCGCCGACCCGCGCCGGGCCTTCGGCTTCTTCACCGTCGTCGCCGGGACCAACGTGCTCGGGGTCCGGCTGGCGGCGGACGGCCACACCGGCTGGACGGCGGCCCTGCTCGCCGTCGCCTTCGGCTGCTGGCTGGTGCTCGGCTACGTCGTGCCGTGGACGGCGGTGCTCGGCCACACCACCCGGCCGGTGGTCGCGGCCGCGAACGGGACGTGGTTCATCTGGGTGGTGGCCAGCCAGTCGGTGGCGGTCGCGACCGCGACGGTGCAGCCGGTGCTCGCGCCGGGCTGGCGCGGCGGCCTGGCCCTGCTCGCCGTCGTCTCCTGGGCGGTGGGCATCTTCCTGTACGCCGCCGCCGGGGTGTTCGTGGCCCTGCGGATGATGCTCTTCGACCTGCGCCCGGTCGACCTGGACCCGCCGTACTGGGTGGCCATGGGCGCGTGCGCGATCACCGTGCTCGCCGGGGCGCGCATCCTCGAGATGGCGGACGCGCCGATGGTCCTGGCCACCCGGGGCCTGGTCGGCGGGCTGTCGGTGGTCTTCTGGGCCTTCGCCACCTGGCTCATCCCGCCGCTGGTGGCGGCCGGCTGGTGGCGCCACCGCCGGCACGGCGTCCCGCTGGGCTACGACGCCAGCTTGTGGAGCATCGTGTTCCCCCTCGGGATGTACGCCGTCGCCGGCATCTACCTCGGCCGGGCCGACAGGCTGCCGGTCGTGGGCGTCGTCGGCACGGTCGAGCTGTGGGTGGCCCTGGCGGCGTGGGTCGTCGTCGGGGTCGCCATGGCCGTCAACCTGTGGCGCACGGTGGGGCGCGCCCCCCGCCAGCCGGGCGGCCGCCGTCCGCCCCGGCCCAGCGACGCAGGCGCCCGCCGCTAGGCGCGGGACCCGGTCCCCGCCGGCCCGCCGGCGCCGAGCACGTCGAGCACGACGTCGGCGGCCCGGGCGGCGACCTCCTCCACCGCCATGTGGAAGTCCTGGTCGGCGGCGGGCCCGCACAGGTCCGAGATGCCCCGCACCGACAGGAACGGCACGCCGTAGGAGTGGCACACCTGCGCGATGGCCGTGGACTCCATGTCGGTGCTCAGCGCCGCGGGGAAGGCGGCGCGCACCTCGGCGACGTTGACGGCGGTGACGAAGGAGTCGCCCGAGACCATCTGCCCGGTGCGCAGCCGGGGCGCCGCCGCGGCGAGGGCGGCGGCCAGCAGCGCCGGGTCGGCGTCGTAGGCCGGCGGCATCCCGGGGACCTGCCCCCGCTCGTAGCCGAAGGCCGTGGCGTCGGCCCCGGCGTAGGTGTAGCGCTCGCCGACGACGACGTCGCCCACCTCCACCTTCGCGGCCAGGCCGCCGGCCGAGCCGGTGGAGACCACCGCGCGGGGGGCGACGCTCGTCAGGGCGTGCACGGTGGCGGCCGCGGCGTTGACCAGCCCGATGCCGCCGCGCACGAGCAGCAGCCGGGCCGCGCCGACGGTGACCAGCCGGGTGCGGGCGTGGCCGGCCACGCTCTCGGCCCCGACCTCGCCGGCCCGCTCGAGATAGGGACGGACCTCCTCCTCCATGGCGCCGATGACGACGGCGTCCACCGCCGGCGGCGCGGCGGGCGCGGCGCTCACGCGGTGACCTGGGCCCACTCGTCGCGGCGGGCGAGCATCACGCGGGCGGCCTCCTTGGCGCCGCCGAGGGTGTGACTGGCGGCCCAGCCGCACTGGACCTCGTTCGCGGCAGGCACCTCGGTGGCGTCCACGACGTCCTGCAGCCCGGCGGCCACCAGGTCGAGGACCTCCTCCAGCGGGTGCTCGCCGGCGAGCAGGAGGTAGAAGCCGGTCTGGCAGCCCATGGGGGAGAAGTCGATGACGTCGTCGGAGTGGTTGCGCACGTGCTCGGCGAAGGTGTGCTCGAGGGAGTGCACCACCGGCATCTCGAGGTGGTTGACGTTGGGCTGGCAGAAGCGCACGTCGTACTTGGTCAGCACGTCGCCGTGGGGCAGGCGCTTGGTGTCGGCCACGCGCACGTACGGCGCGGCGACGGTGCGGTGGTCGAGGTTGAAGCTCTCGACGTTCATGGGCATGACGGCTCCTCGGGTCGGTCCGGACCCCATCATGCCTCTCCCCAGGTCAGCCGCGTGGCCCCCGGCCGCTCACCCCTCGGCGGCGTAGGCGTCGACCTCGGCGAGGTAGTGCTCGCGCTCCCGGCCGGTCAGCCAGGAGACTTCGAAGGAGTTGCGCGCGAGCTGCACGAGCGCCTCGCGCCCGCGGCCCGACTCGTCCGCGAAGCGCTGGTAGTTCTCCGCGACGTACCCGCCGAAGTAGGCCGGGTCGTCGGAGTTGAGGGTGACCTTGACGCCGTCGTCCAGCAGCGCGGCGATGTCGGACACCTTCGTGCTGCCGGTGACCCAGTCGTTGGAGATCGGGCAGCAGGTCAGGCCCAGGCCGCGGTCCTTGAGCGACGCGACGAGCTCGGGCCGCTCGAGGGCGTTGGTGCCGTGGTCGACGCGGTCGACGCCGATGTCCTCCATCGCCTGGCGGATGTGCTCGTGGGTGTTGTCCTGGTCGATGTCGCAGTGCATCGTCAGGAGGTAGCCCTCCTGCCGGGCGCGGGCGAAGACGGCGGCGAACTTCGCCGGCGGGTTGCCCCGCTCGTCCGAGTCCAGGCCCACCCCGAGGATCCAGTCCTTGTAGGGCAGGGACTCCATGAGGGTGCTCATGGCGTGCTCGGCGGTGAAGTCGCGCAGGAAGCACATGATGAGCTCGGCGTGCACGCCCAGCTCCCGTCGCGCGTCGACCAGGGCCCGGCGCAGCCCGCCGACGACGTTCGCGAAGGGCACCCCGCGGGAGGTGTGCGCCTGGGGGTCGAAGAAGATCTCCGCGTAGCGGACGTTCTGGCTCGCCGCCTTCCGCAGGTACGCCATCGCCAGGTCGTAGAAGTCCTCGGCGCCCTGCAGCACCTTCATCGAGTCGTAGTACACGGTGAGGAACGAGGCGAGGGAGTCGAAGGCGTAGGAGGCCCGGACCTCCTCGGCCGTGGCGTGCTCGAGCGTGATGCCGTTGCGCTGGGCCAGGGCGAACTTCAGCTCCGGCTCGAGGGTGCCCTCGATGTGCAGGTGCAGCTCGGCCTTGGGCAGGCCGAGGACGAACGGGTCGACGGCGGCGGGCGCGGTGCTCATCAGGGGCTCCTCCGGGCTCGGGTGCGGTGCCCCGACGCTAGCGCGGACCGCGGCGGGCGGGCGCCGCCGTCCACCTGGCCAGGCGCGCGCCCGGCCCGGTCCCCGCGCGACCGGCCCGCCAGCCGGTCCCGGTCACGACACCTCCCGCCTGGCCGTCCGCCACAGCCCGACGGCGAGCGGGACCGCCACCCAGACCGCCACCGAGGTGGCCAGCTGCGCCGCCTGCTGCGCCGTCAGCTCGCCCGTCATGAGCGGCAGCAGGGTCCGGTTCATGTCGAGCCACTGCGCCGGTTCGCTCAGCCGGGGGACGAGCATCCCGAGCACGGACCAGCCGGTGGGCAGGGCCAGGTAGGCCACGATCGCCGCCGGGGTGCTGAGCAGCGCCAGGCCGAAGGCGACGCCCTGGGCGACCAGGAGCAGGAAGGCGAGGGCGTTGCCGGCCGCGACGCCGCCGTCCAGGGCCCAGCCGCCGGCGCCGTCGCGCCAGAGCATCCCGACCACGTTCGCCACCGCCCCCGCCGCCGCGGCCGCCGCCGTGACGACAACGGCGAGCGCGCCGGCCGCCGCGAGCTTGGCGAGGTGCACCCGGGTGCGGCGCGGCTCGAGGACGAAGGTGGTCAGGGCGGTGCGCTGGGACCACTCGGCGGTGGCGGCCATGATGCCGAGGAGGGGGAGCAGCAGGACCTGCCCGAAGGAGGCGGTCATGGTCAGCTCCTGCCAGGTGAGGTCGGCCGGCTCCGCCACGAGCAGGTGCACCACGATGAGCCCGGCGCCGAGCAGCACGACGACGGCGAGCAGCCACCGCCCGGCGCGGGTGTCGGTCTGCTTGCGCAGCTCCACGGCGACGAGCCGGCTGAACGGGACGGGGCGGGGCCCGCCGCCAGGGCCGGTGGGGGCGGGGACCGTGGTGGTGGCGGTGGTCATGCGGGAACCTCCTCGCGCCCGTGGCGGGCGGTGGTCGTGAAGAAGAGCTGCTCCAGCCCGTCGGTGGCGGGGCGGAGGTCGGTGATGACGACCGCGGCGGCAAGGGCCGCCCGGCCCACCTCCTCGGCGGGCGCGGAGGTGACCAGCGCGCCGTCGCGGCGGACCTCGTGCCCGGCGGCCTCGAGCGCGCGGGCCAGGGCAAGGTCGTCCAGGCTGCGCACCCGGCTGCCCGGCGCCGCGAGCAGCGCCGCCGTGGCGCCCTGCGCCAGCACCCGCCCGCGGCCGATGATGACGAGGTCGTCGGCGACCGCCTCGACCTCGCGCAGCAGGTGCGAGGAGAGCAGCACGGTGCCGCCGGCGTCGGCGAACCCGCGCAGCAGCTCACGCATCCAGCGGATGCCGGCCGGGTCGAGGCCGTTCGCGGGCTCGTCGAGGACCAGCGCCGCGGGGTCCCCGAGCAGCGCGTGCGCCAGGCCGAGGCGCTGGCGCATGCCCAAGGAGTACGTCCGCACCCGGGCGGCCGCCTCCCGCGGGGTGAGGCCGACCCGGTCGAGGAGCGTGTCCACCCGGGCGCGGGGCACGTCCATGAGCCGGGCGGAGACGGCGAGCACCTCCCGACCAGTGCGGCCGGGGTGCTGGGCGGCGGCGTCGAGCAGCACGCCGACGTGCCGGCCGGGGTTGGGCAGGGCGGGGAACGGGCGCCCCAGCACCGTGGCGGTGCCGGCCGACGGGGTTGTCAGCCCGCACAGCATGCGCAACGTCGTGGACTTCCCGGCGCCGTTGGGCCCGACGAAGCCGGTGACCCGGCCCGGCCGGGCGGTGAAGGACACGTCCTCGACGGCGGTGACGGCCCGGCCGCGCCGGGCGTACCGCTTGGTGAGGTGCTCAGCGGTGATCATGAGACCACGGTCGCGGCCGGCGGGGGCGGCGCGCGTCCGGCGGCGGGCTCGGCCCGGTCCACCTTTGGTCGGAGCCGTCCCGGCCGGAGGGCGGATCCGGGGCGTGGCCGTCCGCTCCTACGCTGACGGCGTGACCCCGTCCCCCTCCTCGTCGCCCCCGCGGGTGGGTGAGGCCGCGCGCCCGGTGGCCCCGTGGGCCGGCGCCGCCGTGCGCCCGATGCCTCCGCCGGCGGCCCCGACCCGCCCCGGGCCGTCGCTCGTCGACCGCGCCGGGCCCCCGGCGCTGGGCTGGTGGCAGCGCACCTGGCGCTACCTGGCCGCCGCGGGCACCGGCTTCGTGCTGTGGGTGGCCGTCTCGGTCGAGCTCGTCGAGCCGGTCGAGGCCGGCCATGGGTCGGAGGCGCTCGCCGGCGGCCTGCTCGTCGTCGACGGCCTGCTGGGGCTGCTGGCGCTCGGCCTGCTCCCGCTGCGCCGCCGTTTCCCCACGGCGGTCGCGGCGAGCACGGCGGCCTTGACGGCGCTGTCCGCCTTCGCCGTCGGCCCGGCGGCCCTCGCCACCGTCTCGCTGAGCACGTGGCGGCGGCGCGGCCGGGTCATCGCCGTCGTCGTGGTCTGGGCCGGGGCCACCGCCCTGTACGAGCTCGTCGTGCGCCACAACGTCCCCGGCCTGGGCACCAGCGTGGTCATGACGATCGCGTCCGCCGCGTTCGGCGTCCTGGCCTGCGGGATCTGCGTGGCGACCGGCTACTACGTCGGGGCCCGCCGCGAGCTGCTCGCGTTCTGTCGGGAGCGGGCGGAGACCGCCGAGCGCGAGCACGTCCTCGCGGCCGAGCGTGCCCGGGCGGAGGAGCGCACCCGCATCGCCCGGGAGATGCACGACGTCCTGGCCCACCGCATCTCCCTCGTGGCCCTGCACGCCGGCGCGCTCACCTACCGCACCGACCTCGACCGGGAGGAGACCGCCGCGGCGGCCGCGGTCATCCAGGACAACGCGCACCTGGCGCTCGGCGAGCTCCGGCAGGTCCTCGGCGTCCTGCGCGCGGGCGAGACCGGCGCGGCCGAGCCTCCGCAGCCCACGCTCGCCGACCTGCCGGCGCTCCTCGCCGACGCCGAGGAGGCGGGCACCCCGGTGGTCGCGGACACGGCCGGGCTGCCGGGCGCGGACCGGGCCGTCCTCGGCGGGCTGCCGCACACGGCCTCGCGCACCGCCTTCCGGATCATCCAGGAGGCGCTGACCAACGCCCGCAAGCACGCCCCCGGCGCGGAGGTCCGGCTCCGGCTCGCCGGCGGCCCGGGCGGCCGGCTCGCGATCGAGATGAGCAACGGTGCGGGCGGCACGCCCGAACCCGCCGTTCCCCCGGGGGCCGGCCTGGGGCTCGCCGGGCTGATCGAGCGCGCGGACCTGGCCGGCGGCGCGCTGGAGCACGGGCTGACACCCGACGGCCGGTTCGTCGTGAGAGCGTGGCTGCCGTGGCCGAGCTGACCGAGCAGGGGCCGGGACCGGCCGCCGGCATCGCGCCCGGGACCGCCGGGACCACGGACACCGGGGTTCCCGTCCGGGTGGCCGTCGTCGACGACGACGCGCTCGTGCGCGCCGGCCTGCGGCTCATCCTCGGCGGCGACCCGCGCCTGGAGGTGGTCGGCGAGGCCGGGGACGGCGCCGAGGCCGCCGCGCTCGTGGCCCGCCACCGTCCTGACGTCGTCCTCATGGACATCCGGATGCCGCGCACGGACGGGCTGACCGCCACCCGCGAGCTCACCGCCCGGGCGGACGGCCCGCGGGTCATCGTCCTGACGACCTTCGACACCGACGAGATGGTGCTCACCGCCCTGCGCCACGGCGCCGCCGGCTTCCTCCTCAAGGACACCCCGCCGGCCCGCCTCGTCGAGGCCGTGCACCGCGTGGCGGCCGGGCAGCCGATCCTCTCGCCCTCGGTCACCGCCCAGCTCATCGCCGCCGTCACGCACGAGGACGACACCCGGAAGCGCGCGGCGCGGGCGCGCCTGGACCGTCTCACCGAGCGGGAGCGGGAGGTGGCCCTGGCCGTGGCCCGCGGGCTCTCCAACGCCGAGATCGCCGCCGAGCTCTATCTGGGCGTGGCCACGGTCAAGACCCACATCGGCCGGCTGTTCACCAAGCTCGACGCGAGCAACCGGGTCCAGATCGCCCTGTGCGTCCACGACGCCGGGCTGGCCTGACCGCCCCACCGGCCAGCACACCGCACCGGCCAGCACACCCCACCGGCCAGCACACGCGCCCCTGCCGCCGTCCGTCCGCCTCTCACGGGGCCGTGCTGCGACACGCCGAGCGGTGCGACACGCGGGGAGATTCGTGGCGAACCTCCCGCCTCGTCCCCGCGGTTGTCCACCGCCGGGCCGAGGTTGTCCACCATCGTCCCCGGCTTCGTGCACAGGGTGTGGACAAAGGTGTGAACACTCGTCCACAGCCCCTCAGGGACCGGCGCTCGCCGCCGATGTCAGTGGGCGGTGAGAGCGTGGGCACCACGCGGAGGACCTCGTGGCCGCCCCTGTCGCCGGGTGTCCACAAGGTGTCCCCAAGGTGGCCCGTCGGCGTCCACACGGAGGGAGACGGAGTTGTGGACAAATACCTCACACCACGACACGCCAACACTGCATGTTGGGGTCCACGCGGTCGTAGACCCCTAGGTGTAGTGTCGGAGACCGAGGGAAGGCCCGATGCCCGGGCAAACCACATTCTTGTTGTTACAGCCGTGTCGGGGGTGGGCCCGGAGCCTGTGACAACGCACCGAGGCAAGGAGATCGGCTCAGATGAGCATCACCGTCTACAGCAAGCCGTCCTGCGTTCAGTGCGATGCCACCTACCGTGCGCTGAACAAGCAGGGCCTGGAGTACGAGGTCGTCGACATCACGGTCGACCCCGAGGCGCTGGAGAGCGTCAAGGCGCTCGGCTACCAGCAGGCGCCGGTGGTCTTCGCCGACGGCGACCACTGGTCGGGCTTCCGCCCGGACAAGATCAAGGCGCTCGCGGCCGCCAAGGCCGGCGCCGTCGTGGCCTGACGCCACCACCGACTTCGGCCGGGCCGTCGCGACCCGGCGGCCCGGCCGAACACCAACCCTCCGCCCCGCCCGCGGGGCCGGACGGAACCGGCGCGCGCTAGAGAGGCAGGCATGGGCCACATCGTCTACTTCTCCTCCGCCACCAACAACACGCACCGCTTCGTCGAGAAGCTCGGCCTGCCCGCGCAGCGGATCCCGCTGCGCCCCGGCGAGCCGCCGCTGCGGGTGGAGCAGGAGTACGTCCTCGTCGTGCCCACGTACGGGGGCGGCAACGGGCGGGGCGCCGTGCCCAAGCAGGTCATCAAGTTCCTCAACGACGCGCACAACCGCTCGCTCATCCGGGGCGTCATCGCCGCCGGCAACCTCAACTTCGGCAAGGCATTCTGCCTCGCGGGGGACATCATCTCCGCGAAGTGCCAGGTGCCTTACCTGTATCGATTCGAACTTCTAGGAACCACCGAGGACGTCACACGCGTCCGAGAGGGATTGGGGCAGTTTTGGCAGCAACGCTCACAGATTCCGGCGTAGAGGTCGCCAGCGCGCCGGAGCTCGACTACCACGCGCTCAACGCGATGCTCAACCTCTACGACGCGGACGGGAAGATCCAGTTCCACGCCGACCGGGAGGCCGCGCGCCAGTACTTCCTCCAGCACGTCAACCAGAACACGGTCTTCTTCCACAACCTCAAGGAGAAGCTGGACTACCTGGTCGAGGAGGGCTACTACGAGGGCGAGGTGCTCGCCAAGTACTCGTTCGACTTCCTCACCAAGATCTGGGACTTCGCCTACGGCAAGAAGTTCCGCTTCGAGACCTTCCTCGGCGCGTTCAAGTACTACACCTCGTACACGCTCAAGACCTTCGACGGCAAGCGCTACCTCGAGCGCTTCGAGGACCGGGTCGTCATGGTCGCGCTGACGCTGGCCGACGGCAAGGAGCAGGCCGCCCTCGACATGGTCGAGGAGATCATCACCGGCCGGTTCCAGCCCGCCACCCCGACGTTCCTCAACGCCGGCAAGGCGCAGCGCGGCGAGCTCGTCAGCTGCTTCCTGCTGCGCATCGAGGACAACATGGAGTCCATCGCCCGCGGCATCAATTCCGCGCTCCAGCTGTCCAAGCGCGGCGGCGGGGTCGCCCTGTCGCTGACCAACGTGCGCGAGTCCGGCGCGCCGATCAAGAAGATCGAGAACCAGTCGAGCGGCGTCATCCCGGTGATGAAGCTGCTCGAGGACTCCTTCTCCTACGCCAACCAGCTCGGGGCCCGCCAGGGCGCGGGCGCGGTGTACCTGCACGCGCACCACCCCGACATCATGAAGTTCCTCGACACCAAGCGGGAGAACGCGGACGAGAAGATCCGCATCAAGACCCTCTCACTGGGCGTGGTCGTCCCGGACATCACGTTCGAGCTGGCCAAGAACAACGAGGACATGTACCTGTTCTCGCCCTACGACGTCGAGCGCATCTACGGCGTGCCCTTCTCGGAGATCAACGTCTCGGAGAAGTACCACGAGATGGTCGACGACGGGCGGATCCACAAGCGCAAGATCAGCGCCCGCGGCTTCTTCCAGACCATCGCCGAGCTGCAGTTCGAGTCGGGCTACCCCTACATCGTGTTCGAGGACACGGTGAACCGAGCCAACCCGATCAAGGGCAAGATCACCATGTCGAACCTGTGCTCGGAGATCCTGCAGGTCTCCACGCCGTCGACGTACAACGACGACCTGTCGTACGACACGGTCGGCAAGGACATCTCCTGCAACCTCGGCTCGCTCAACATCGCCAAGACGATGGACTCGCCCGACCTCGGCAAGACCGTCGGCACCGCGATCCGCGCCCTGACCGCCGTCTCGGACCAGACGCACATCTGGTCGGTGCCCTCGGTCGAGCACGGCAACAACGAGTCGCACGCGATCGGCCTGGGCCAGATGAACCTGCACGGGTACCTCGCCCGCGAGCGGATCTTCTACGGCTCCGAGGAGGGCCTGGACTTCACGAACATGTACTTCTACACGGTGGCCTTCCACGCCGTGTCGGAGTCGAACAAGATCGCCATCGAGAAGGGCCGGGCGTTCAAGGGCTTCGAGGAGTCCAAGTACGCCACCGGCGAGTACTTCGAGAAGTACATCAACGGCACCTGGGAGCCGCGCACCGAGCGGGTGCGCCAGCTCTTCGCCGACGCCGGCGTGCACATCCCCACCCGCGAGGACTGGATCCAGCTCGCCGCCTCCGTCAAGGAGCACGGCATCTACAACCAGAACCTCCAGGCCGTGCCGCCCACCGGGTCGATCTCCTACATCAACAACTCCACCTCCTCGATCCACCCGATCGTCTCCAAGATCGAGATCCGCAAGGAGGGCAAGATCGGCCGGGTGTACTACCCCGCGCCGTACATGACCAACGACAACCTCGAGTACTACGAGGACGCGTACGAGATCGGCCCCGAGAAGATCATCGACACCTACGCCGAGGCCACCCAGCACGTGGACCAGGGCCTGTCGCTGACGCTGTTCTTCAAGGACACGGTCACCACCCGCGACCTCAACAAGGCGCAGATCTACGCCTGGCGCAAGGGCATCAAGACGCTGTACTACATCCGCCTGCGCCAGCTGGCGCTGGAGGGCACCGAGGTCGAGGGCTGCGTGTCCTGCATGCTGTGACCTCACGCGGGGCGGGCCGGCGGAAACCGGCGGCCCACCCCGCGAGGCCGGACGACGGCGGGAGCCCCCTTCCGCCGTCGTCCACCCGGTGACGCCCAGCGCCACCACAAGCACCACCCACGCGGGCCCGAGAGCACCGCACCACAGAACCGCAAGGAGAGGCACCGCCGTGTCGGAGAAGCTCAAGCTGGTCAGCAGCGTCCAGGCGATCAACTGGAACCGCGTCCAGGACGAGAAGGACGTCGAGGTCTGGGACCGGCTGACCGGGAACTTCTGGCTGCCCGAGAAGGTGCCGCTGTCCAACGACATCCAGTCCTGGCACACCCTCAAGCCGCACGAGCAGCTCATGACCACGCGGGTGTTCACGGGACTGACGCTGCTCGACACGGTGCAGGGCACGGTCGGCGCGGTCTCGCTGATCCCCGACGCGGTGACGCCGCACGAGGAGGCCGTCTACACGAACATCGCGTTCATGGAGTCGGTGCACGCCAAGAGCTACTCCTCGATCTTCTCCACGCTCATCTCCTCCCAGGAGATCGACGACGCCTTCCGCTGGTCCGAGGAGAACGAGAACCTCCAGCGCAAGGCCGCGATCATCATGGACTACTACCGCGGCGACGACCCGGAGAAGCGCAAGGTCGCCTCGACGCTGCTCGAGTCGTTCCTCTTCTACTCCGGCTTCTACGCCCCGATGTACTGGTCCTCCCGTGCCAAGCTGACGAACACGGCGGACCTGATCCGGCTGATCATCCGCGACGAGGCCGTGCACGGGTACTACATCGGCTACAAGTACCAGAAGGCCGTGGAGAAGCTGGCGCCGCAGCGGCAGCAGGAGCTCAAGGACTACACCTTCGAGCTGCTCTTCGAGCTCTACGAGAACGAGGAGCAGTACACCGAGGACCTCTACGACCCGATGGGGCTGACCGAGGACGTCAAGGCCTTCCTGAAGTACAACGCGAACAAGGCGCTGAACAACCTCGGCTACGAGGGGCTGTTCCCCTCCGACGCGACCAAGGTCAACCCGGCGATCCTGTCCGCGCTGAGCCCCAACGCGGACGAGAACCACGACTTCTTCTCCGGCTCCGGCTCGAGCTACGTCATCGGGAAGGCCGAGGCCACCCAGGACGAGGACTGGGACTTCTGACCGTCGCGTCGTCCTAAGGCCCGAGAAGCTGGCCACCCCGTGATCGGGGTGGCCAGCTTTCGTGTTGCGGACTGAGGTCCGAATCGGCCGCCGGGACGGTGGCGCCCGCGACCCTCGCGCCGAGAAGGCATCATCCGCGCACACTGGCGCGGAGCAGCGCGGGCCGCCGGGACGCCGGGAGGAGCGTGGCGGCGACGGCCACAGCCGCGCCGCCGACGGCCACGCACCGGGCGAATCCGGTGAGCGGCGAGCTGTCGTAGGACGACCACAGCATCAGGGTGAGGAAGAACTCGGGAAGGGGCTGCGCCAGCGTCATCGCCACCCAGAACAGTCCCTCGAGCCGGCCCTCGCGGGTGCCGCGGCCCGCGGCGGCGATGCCCAGACCGAGCGTGACGAGGGGCATGAGGAAGGCAAGGAGAGCGACGACGGCGGGCACGTCGAACGCGGCCGGTTCGGCGGTCAGGCCGCTGTGCAGCGTCGGGACCCCGGCACCGAGCCACAGGGCGCCGGCGGCCGCACCGACGGCGGCATAGAGGGCGCGGGCGAGCCGACGCTCGGCCACCGTGCCCGCGACGAGCGCGACCGCGAGGCCGAGGGCGAGGTAGCTCAGGCCCTCGCGCTGCGCGGCGTCGGCGATGGGCACCCAGGGGTCGGAGGGAATGAAGTAGTCGTACCGCTCGTCCTGGAGCGCCTCACAGGCCGCGGCCCGGTCGTCGGGCAGTCCGTCCACGGGAGGGACGGTCTCCACGAAGCACACCGCCCACCGCGACCACGCCGCCTGCAGGCCCGTCACGGCCGAGGTCACGAGCAGGAGCACGGCCACGATGCGCGCGGCCACCCCGACCCGCGTGCGGGGTCGGGCGCCGCCCGTCGAGGAGCGGGGCTCGGCGGAAACCACGGCGGCTCCTTCCGGGTGAAAGGGTCCGCCATGGTCCCAGGTTCCGACCAGCCGCGGTGGCGAATGGGACCCTTCATCGAGGGAGACACGGGCGACTGAAGGCCGCGGTCGTCCGAATCTCGGTGGATGGGTCACGCCAGGACACGTGATGCCGAACATATGGGTAGCAAGGCGGCTGGTCCTCGCGGCCGGCCGGCGTCCGTGACCGTCCAAGGAGTCAACGATGACCGCGACCCTGATCCGGCCCGCCCGTGTCCGGCGGTCGGGCCGCCCGCCCGCCGACGAGCCGGCCGAGGCGACGCCCGCCGCGCCGCGCCGCCGCCGGACGCTCAGGGACCTGCGGGTCACCACCAAGATCCTCGCCGTCGTCGCCATCGCCACCGTGGTCACCGGCGCCGTGACGGTCGTCGGCACGGCCGGTGTCACGCGCCTCGACGAGACCGTGGAGAAGCTGTACACGCACGACGTCGCCGCCACCGCGCTCGCCGCGGACCTCAAGTCCGAGTTCGCCCTCGCGAACTACGACGCCATCAGCGCCACGCTCGCGCCGGACCCGGAGGCCAAGGCCCGGATGCGCCAGTCCGCCGACGCCGGCCTGGGCGACGTCATCACGGACGCCCAGGTGCTCCTCCGCGACCACGCCTCCCCCGAGCAGCGCGTGCACCTGCACCGCCTCCTCGCGGACGTCGCGACCTACCGCCAGCTCCTGCCCCGGATCGACGCGCTCGTGGACGCCGGCCGGCAGGAGCAGGCGTCGGCACTCGGCGAGGGCGAGCTGGAGGACCTGCAGAAATCGATCACCGGGAGCATCGACCAGGTCGTCGAGCTGCAGCGGCAGGGCTCCCTGGCCAGCAAGGAGCGGGCGGAGTCCGTCAGTGCCATGGTGCGTGGCGCCGTCGTCGCCGTCGCCGTGGCGGGCACCGTGGCGGCCGTCGCCGTCGGAGTGTGGGTGGCGCGCCGGGTGAGCAGGCGCCTCAACGTGGTCCGGCGCGTCGCCGAGGCACTGGCGTCCGGCGACCTCACCGTCTCCACCGCCATCGCCGACCGGGACGAGATCGGGCAGATGGCGGTCGCGGTGGACGCGGCGCTGCTCAACTTGCGCGTCCTCGTCGGCGAGGTCGCCGGGGCCGCGCGGGTCGTGGCCGCCGCGGCGGACGAGCTCGCCGCGAGCGGTGCGCAGATGTCCGCGGGCTCGGAGGCGACGTCGGCGCAGGCGGGGGTCGCCGCAACGGCCGCGGAGCAGGTCTCGCAGAACGTGCGGGGCGTCGCGGTGGGCGCCGAGGAGATGGGCGCCTCGATCCGGGAGATCGCCCACAACGCCGAGGAGGCGGCGCGGGTCGCGGCGCACGCCACCGACGTCGCCGCCCGCACCAGCGAGCGGGTGGCGAAGCTGGGAACCTCCTCCCGCGAGATCGGCGAGGTCGTCCGCCTCATCACGGCCGTCGCCGAGCAGACCAACCTCCTGGCCCTCAACGCGAGCATCGAGGCAGCCCGGGCCGGCGAGGCCGGCAAGGGGTTCGCGGTGGTGGCGGGGGAGGTCAAGGACCTCGCCCAGCAGACCGCCCGCGCGATGGAGGGCATCGCCCGCCGCGTCGAGGCCATCCAGGCGGACACCGACGGCACCGTCGCCGCCATCGGCGAGATCTCCTCGATCGTCAACCAGATCAACGACTTCCAGATGACCATCGCCTCGGCCGTGGAGCAGCAGACCGCCACCACCAGCGCGATGGTCCGCGGCGTGACGGAGGCGGCCACCGGGGCCGGCGAGATCGCGGGCAACGTCTCGACCATGGCCCAGGCGGCGGCCACCAACAACCAGATCGCCGCGCACATGGGCACCGCCGTGGAGGAGCTGGCGCGCATGTCCGCGGACCTGCGCGCCCGCGTCCACCAGTTCCACGTCTGAGCGGCGCTCGCCACGGCTCGGTCCGCCCCGGAAGCGGCGCCCGGCTCTGAACAAGCCCGAACTGCGTCGTCGCGCCCGCGAACCTACGGTGGACGGGACCGGTCCACATCGGACCCCACCACCCGACGACAGGAGGGGCATGAACGCGCAGCGCGCCGGCGAGATCATCGCGGCCTGGCCCGAGGAGTCCCGCGAGGCGGCCCAGCTGGTCCTGGACGCCTACGGTGAGCCGCAGGAGGTCACGGAGTCGCTGCTCATCTGGCACCGACCGGGCCCGTGGAAGCGGCTGGTCGCCTCCAGGGCCTTCGACGAGCACCGCTTCCCCGCGCCGCACAACGACTCGGTGGAGTCCGTGCTCGACTACCGGGTGCCGCCCGAGAAGGTCAGCGAGCTCGCCCGGTTCGACGGCAGCGTCGTGGTGGACCGCACCCGCGGGGAGGTGTCGGCGCGGTGCCACGACGAGGAGGCCAACAACCTCGCCCTGAACCTCATGCACGACATCGTCAGCGGCGAGCGGACGGCGGAGGAGGCTCGCGCCTACTACGCCAAGGAGTTCGCGGACTACCGCCGCGGCGAGCCGACCCCCTACATGGAGCAGCTCCGCTTCTCCGCCGGCACCGGCACGGCCGACCCGGACGAGCCCCTCCTCTCCGACGCCGAGCTCGAGGCGGCGAGCGAGGAGGGGCGCCAGAAGCAGCGGTCCTGAGCGGGGGAGGCCGGACGGCCCCCAGGACGTCGCCGGCGTTACCGTGTCGGCGTGCGGACGGTGAAGGACCTCCCCGGACCGGCAGCGGCGCCCCTGGTCGGCAACGCGCTGCAGTTCCGCCGGGACCGGCTGGCCTTCCTCACCACGTGCGCGCGCGAGCACGGCGACGCCGTCGCCTTCCGCATCGGCCCGGCCGCGCTCGTGCTGCTCTCCCACCCCGACGCCGTGCGGGAGCTGCTCACGGCGAGGCAGCACGAGGTGAGCAAGGGGCCCGTGCTGCAACGGGCGCGAGCGGTGCTCGGCGACGGACTGCTCACCAGCGAGGGCGAGACGCACCGCCACGACCGGCGCCTGCTGCAGGCCGCCTTCAGCCGGCAGCGCGTCACCCGGTACGCCCAGGAGATGGTGGACGTCGCCGCGGACCGGACGGCGTCCTGGGTGCCCGGTCGTGCCCTCGACCTGCATGCCGAGACGGTCCGCACCACGCTGACGGTCGCCGGCCGCACGCTCTTCGGGACCCGCCTGGACGACGACGTGGCCCTGGTCTCCGCCGCGCTGCGCGAGGTGCTGTCCGTGTACGGGCTCCTCATGCTGCCCGCGGCCAGGGTGCTGCTGCGCCTGCCGCCCGCCCGCCGGCGGGTCCGCCGCGGCACCGCCGCGCTCGACGCCCTGACCGCGCGGCTCATCGCCGAGCGGGCGGAGGGGCGCGGCACCGGTGACGACCTGCTGTCCGTGCTGCTCGAGAGCACCGACCGGCGGCACGCGCGCGACCAGGTGGTCACGATGCTGCTCGCCGGGCACGAGACCACCGCGAACGCCCTGGCCTTCGCCGGCCACCTGCTGGCCACCCACCCGGCGGTCCAGGACCGCGTCGCCGGGGAGGTGCTCGGGGTCTGCGGCGCGGGCGGGCGACCGTCGGTCGAGGACCTGGGGCGGCTGCCGCTCACCCGGGCCACGCTGGCGGAGGCGCTGCGGCTGTATCCGCCGTCCTGGGCGATGGGCCGGCAGGCCCAGGTCCCGACACAGGTGGGCGACGTCGAGGTCCCCACCGGCACCGTGCTCCTCGCGTCCCAGTGGGTGCTCCATCGCGACCCGCGATGGTGGCCCGAGCCCGGCACGTTCGACCCGGGCCGCTTCCTCACGCCGGCCCCGGACCGGCCCCGGTTCGCGTTCTTCCCGTTCGGTGGCGGTACGCGCCAGTGCATCGGCGAGGCCTTCGCCTGGACCGAGGGCGTCCTGACGCTGGCGACGATCCTCGCGCGGTGGCGGCTGCTCGCGGTCCCCGGCCGCGAGCTGACGCTCGACCCGCTGCTGACCCTGCGCCCGCGCGACGGGGTCTGGATCGTGCCGGCGCCGCGCGAGGCCGTCTAGCTCGAGGAGGACGGACGGGCTCCGCCCGCACGCTCCCGGAGGACGCCGGGCTCCGCCCAGGCGCCGAGGCGCCTACGCTCGAGCAATGGAGCTGCGCAGCGCCGCCATCCGCGACGGCGAGCCCCTCGACCGGCGGCACGCCTGGCCCGATTGCGGCGGCGCCAACGTCAGCCCCGACCTGGCCTGGGCCGGTGCCCCGCCGGGCACCGCCAGCTTCGCCGTCGCCTGCTACGACCCCGACGCCCCGCGGGGGTGGTGGCACTGGGTCGCCTACGACATCCCGGCGGACGTCGCCGCCATCCCCCAGGGAGGGCCGCTGCCCGCGGGGGCGGTATGGAGGCCCGCAACTCGTTTCACGCCCCGGGCTGGGGCGGGCCCTGCCCGCCGCCGGGGCCACCGCACCGGTACGTCTTCACGGTCTACGCCCTGCCGGACGCGCACCTGCCGGTCCGCCGCGGTGCGGACCCGGCCGAGGCGATCCGTGCCGCCGAGCGGCGCCGGATCGACCAGGCGGCCCTCACCGCCACGTTCCGCAGGTCCTGACCGGGCGGGGGGGGGCCGACCTGACCGGTTCCAGCGTGGTCCCGCGCCCCCGCAGGTCGAGGCGGGCGCGAACGGGCCGGCGGGCCCGCGCGGCGGTGCTGCTCGCCGCCGTGGTCACCGGCGCCCTCACCTCCTCGTGCACCCACCGGCCCACGCCCGCCGCCCCGCCGACGGCGTGCGTGGCGCGGGCGGGCGCGACCCTGCAGGACGTCGACCCCGGCGACCTGCCGGAGAAGCCGTGGCGGCGCGACGGCGCCGAGGCCCGGGTGGTGTTCGAGACGTCGGGCCTGCCGGTCCGTTACCGGCACCTGGTGGACCGCGGGGCGCAGCTCTGGTCGGCGTCGCCCTGCGTCGACGCCGTGACCGCGCCGCGCTGCGCCGCCGGGGACCACTGCGTGCACGTCGTCGAGCAGCGCACCGACGGGGAGGACAGCGACGGGGAGTTCACCAGCCACGACGGGCCGCGGTATCGCCGGGAGGGCACGATCACCCTGTACACGGACGTCCTCGGCACCGAGAGCGACGACGAGGCGCTGGTGACCGTCGTCCACGAGATGGGCCACGCCCTCGGGCTGCGGCACCGGCGCGACCCTCGCTCGGTCATGCACCCCGACTCCGGCGAGGGCACCGGTCCCGCGCCCGACGCCGTGGACCTCGCCAACCTCGCGACGCTCTACGGGTGAGCCGACTGCTGCCCCGCGCACCGGCCGAGCGGGGCGGTCATCATGGGGGAGCCCACGAGGGGAGGCCGATGCACCCGCCCGCCGACGACCACACGGCCGTGCCCCCGCCCGACCGGGCGTGGCGCTTCCGCGGCCACATCGCCGGGCTGGGGACCGCCGAGGGCACCCGCGTGGTGCTCGGCCACTGGCCGCGCTCGCCGTTCGGGCCCTTCGCCGACGTCATGGTCGAGCGTCCCGACGGGCACCGCCTGCTGCTCGCCCCCACCGCCGAGGTGGCCGAGTTCGTCGGGGCGACCTACCAGTTCGACGAGGTGGTCCTCGTGCCCGTGGACGTGCGCCGCGCCGGGCCCCGCTGGCAGGTCGCCGCGGGCCCGCTGGAGCTGCGACTCGTCGTGGGCCCGCGCACCGGCCTCGGGCACCTGCTGCGCCTCGTCCCCGCCCCGCTGGCCACCAGCCTGACCTGGGCGCGGGTGACCGGACCGATCGCCCGACTCCTGCTGCCGGGCGTGCGCACGATCGGCTCCGCCGGCGGGGGCCGGCTGGAGTGGTACGGCGCCCGCGACGTCCGTCGCGTCGTCACCGCCCGGGTGCGGTGGGACGGCGCCGACCTGGGCGCGCTGCGCCCGGTGCACCCGCCCACCCGCTTCGGGTTCAGCTCCACCCCGGCCCGGCCGAGCGTGGTCGCCGCCGTGACGACCGTGCGGCTGCCCGTGGCGTCCTGAGGGGCCGCTCCGCCCGGCCGCCGGCGCGAGGCCGGCGTCGTGCCCCGGACCACCCACCCCCCCGCTCGAGGTGTTGCCGCGCCCGCGCGCGGTTTCGTACCGTGCGGGCAGCGAGCGGCGAACGGAGACGACGATGTCCGGTGAGGTGGCGTTCTTCGAGCTCGGCGTCGGCGACGCGGAACGGGGCAGGGCGTTCTACGCGGCGCTGTTCGGGTGGAGCTTCAGCCCCGGCCCGTCGGGCCGGGGCCTGATGATCGAGACGCCGAACATCCCCGGCGGCATCCACGGCGGCGACGCCGGCTCGGCCCCGTACCTGTTCTTCCGGGTGGACGACCTCCCCGCCGCGGTGGCGCGGGTGCGCGAGCTCGGCGGCACGGTGGAGGGCCTCGACGTCGACGGCAGCGCCGAGACCCGTGCCCGCTACGGCCGCTTCACCCTCTGCCGTGACGACCAGGGCTCGCCGTTCGGGCTCTACCAGCCGCCGCCCGGCGACGCTCGCTAGGTCCGACGACGGGTACGAGGCCGGCTACGCGGGTTTGACCTGCGGCCCGCTGACCGGGAAGAGGATGCGGGTGCGCCAGGTGGCGGGGTCGGGGTCCGACTCCGGGCCCGCCTCGTAGATCTCCCACGACTCCTCGAGCATCTGCAGTTGGTGCTCCTCGATCCACCGCTCCATCGCCCGGTAGGTGTCCGGGAGGGTGTCGTAGGACCCCGCGTGGATGACCTCCGCCGCGCGGGCGGCCGGCAGCGTGCTGACGACGAGGTCGCCGGTCGCGGTGAAGGGCTCCTGGACCGGGAAGCCGATCTCGACCTCGACCGTCTCCTCCGGGCGGCCGAAGTACCTGGCATAGGGGGCGCCGGCGGGGGCGGCGCCGGCCGACCGGATGCCGTCCAGCACCTTCTCGAAGGCCGTGTCGAAGAGGTTCTTGAGGTCCTCCATGCGGACCCGCTGGCGCACCCCGGCGACGGGCTGTTCCTGAAGATCGATCAGATGGATGTCGTTCATCGTCCCTCCCTTCCTTGCCGCCGATCGTGCACCCCCTGCCGGGCCCGGTCCAGGGGCGGTGGTCCCGCCGCCCCGCGGGCGGGGGGCCGTGCGGACGTGGGGGCGGGGGCCGGGGGCCGGCGGCGCTGCTGGGGCCGGGGGCTCACCCGCGCAGGGCGGCGACGACGGCGGGCAGCGCCCGCGGGTCGGTCTGGACGATCAGCGTGGTGACGAGGCTGCGCTCCCAGGCGCGCAGCTGCTCGCGCAGCTGGGCCGGGTTACCCGCGAGGGCGACGTCGAGGACCAGCGCCGTCGGTACGGCGGCGGCCGCCCCCGCCCGGTCCCCGGCCGCCCAGCGCCGGGCGACCTCCGCGCAGGCGGCGTCGTGGCCCAGCCGCTCGATCGCCTCGCGGTGGAAGTTCGTCGTCGCCGACCCCATGCCCCCGATGTACAGCGCCAGGTGCGGGCGTAGGCGGTCGGCCGCCTCCTCGACGTCGGCACCCAGGGCCACCGGGACGCCCGCACACACCTCGAACTCCGACGGCGGTGGCAGCGCCCGCGAGCGGTGGGCGAAGCCCGCGGCGAGTCGCGCGGCGTAGACCTCCTCGAGGCGCGGCGAGCAGAAGATGGGCAGCCACCCGTCGGCGATCTCGGCCGCCAGGGCGATGTTCTTCGGGCCCTCCGCGGCCAGGTGGATGGGCAGGTGCTCGCGCAGCGGGTGCACGGTGGAGCGCAGCGCCTTGCCCTGCCCGGTGCCGCCGGCCAGGGGGAGCTGGTAGAAGGCGCCGTCGTACCGCACGGGCGCCTCCCGCCGCAGCACCTGGCGCACGACGTCGACGTACTCGCGGGTGCGGGCCAGCGGGCGGGGGTAGGGCTGGCCGTACCA
This sequence comes from Georgenia thermotolerans, assembly GCF_009193185.1. Classification (GTDB taxonomy): domain Bacteria; phylum Actinomycetota; class Actinomycetes; order Actinomycetales; family Actinomycetaceae; genus Georgenia; species Georgenia thermotolerans. Next base: position 43,038 of record NZ_VUKF01000028.1, read on the forward strand.
GCCCTCGACGACCTGCGGGCCGGAGGCCCCGAGCCCGAGGACGAACCGGCCGCCGCTGAGGTGGTCGAGGGTCAGGGCCGCCATCGCCGTCGCCGCCGGGGTGCGCGCGGACATCTGGGCGACGGCGGTGCCGAGGCGCACCCTTCGGGTCCGCGCGCCCCACCAGGCCAGCGGCGTGAGGACGTCGGAGCCGTACGCCTCGGCCGTCCACACCGAGTCCAGGCCGAGGTCGTCGGCCGCGGCCACCGCCTCGGCGGCGCCGGGCGGGGGTCCGGCCGGCCAGTACCCGACGGAGAAGCCCAGCTTCAGCGGTGTGGCGACGTCGTCCATGGGCCGATCATGCCGGTACCGGACCCGTCCGGCGCCACCCCGCCCCGCGCTGCAGCACTCGCCGGCCGCTGCACGACGCGGCGCCGGCCGCACGCGGCGGCCCGCCCGCCGTCAGAGCCTGGCCATGGCCTCCTCGGCGATGAGGTCGAGGTGCTCGAGGTCGCGGATGTCCAGGCACTGCAGGTACACGCGGGTGATGCCCTGCTCGGCGAGGGCGCCCAGGCCGTCGACCATCTCGGCCGGCGTGCCGGCCAGGCCGTGCTCGCGCAGCTCCGCCGGCTCGCGGCCGATGGCCGCGGCGCGGCGGGCGAACTCCGCCTCGTCCTTGCCCACGCAGGCGACGAAGGCCACCGAGTAGACCAGGTCGTCGGGGTTGCGGCCGGCCTCCTCGCACGCCGCCCGCACCCGGTTCATCTGCGGCACGACCTCGCTCTTCTCCGGGAAGGACTGGTTGTACTCGGTGGCGAACCGGGCGGCCAGCCGCGGGGTGCGCCGCGGGCCGCCGCCGCCGACGATGACCGGCACCGGCTGCTGCACCGGCTTGGGCAGCGCGGGGGAGTCGGTGAGCTGGTAGTGCTTGCCGTCGAAGCTGTACGTCTCGCCCACCGGGGTGCCCCACAGGCCGGTGATGAGCTCGAGCTGCTCCTCGAGCAGCCCGAAGCGCTTGGCGGGGAAGGGCACGCCGTAGGCCGCGTGCTCCTCCGCGAACCAGCCCGCGCCCAGGCCCAGCTCGACCCGCCCGCCGGACATGGCGTCCACCTGCGCGACCTGCACCGCAAGGATGCCCGGGTGCCGGAAGGTCGCGGAGGTGACCAGGGTGCCCAGGCGGATGGTCGAGGTCTCGCGGGCCAGCCCGGCGAGGGTGGTCCAGGCGTCGGTGGGGCCGGGCAGCGGGTCGCCCCCGCCCATCCGCAGGAAGTGGTCGGAGCGGAAGAACGCGGAGAAGCCGAGCCGCTCGGCGCGCTGGGCGATGGCGAGCTGGTCGTCGTAGGAGGCGCCCTGCTGGGGCTCGGTGAAGATGCGAAGGTCCATGGCCCCCAGCCTCGCACCGGCGCGACCGGCCCCGCCAGCACGACACCGGCCCGTGTCAATTTCGGTTGACACACCCGCGGTGTCAACGTACGTTGACGTCAGGAGGGAAGGGAACCGCGATGGGGGTGCCGGAGATGAGGACGCTGCTCGGGCAGGCCGAGGGGGAGGATCCGCTCTCCGGTCTCGCCGCCGTCCGCCAGATGCGCCACGAGACCGACCAACTCGAGGCGGTGCTCGTGCGCCGGGCCCGGGTGGCCGGGTCGTCGTGGAAGGCGATCGCGGCCATGCTCGGCGTCAGCCGCCAGGCGGTGCACAAGAAGTACGGCGGCAGCCGGTTCTCCCGGGACTGAGCGTCTGGCGGGTCTCCTGCGACTGACCGGCAGTCCGCCCGGGACCGAGCGCCCGGCGGCTACCTGCCCGCCGGCACCGTTTCGTGGCGGGCGAGGAGCAGGCCCTCGAGCGACTGCCGGGCGAGCGGGCCCTCGCTGAGGTAGACGTCGTCGGCCAGGACCAGCGGCATCATCGCGGGGCGGTGGGCGTTGACCAGGGCGTGGCCCTCGGGGGAGTCGACCGGCACCTCACGCACCTCGAGGGGGTAGTCGCGGGCGAGGGCCTCCAGCGTCTGGCGCACCTCCTCCTGGAAGTGGCACACCGGCGTCGTCACGATGGTGATGCGGGTCGTCATCGGTCCTCCCTCGTCGTTGATCTGCTCCCGACTCTCGCCCCGCCGCACCGGCCCGACCTGGGACGTCGGTCCCGGGTCGCGCCGCCGTGTGGGCCGGGGGACCTACGCTCCTGGTCATGACGACCATGACGGACGTCGCCCTGCTCCGCCTCGTCGCCCAGCGCGTGGCCGGGCCGGGGGTCGCCGGCGCGGGTGAGGCGGTGCGCTGGCTCACCGCCGTCCAGGCGCAGGACTACGCCGGGGCGCTGGCCGCCGTCAGCCTGCGCGCCGACGGCGGCGACGGCATCGAGGCCGCGCTGGACGCCGGCGAGGTGGTGCGCTCCTGGCCGATGCGCGGCACCCTGCACCTCGTCCGGGCCGAGGACCTGGGCTGGATGCTCGCCCTGACCACGGACCGTCTGCTCGCCGGCGCGGCCCGGCGCCGCGCCCAGCTCGGCATCGACGACGCGATGATCGCCCGGGCTGGGGAGCTGGCGCACGAGGCGCTGACCGGCCGGTCGCTGAGCCGGGAGGAGCTCATGGCCGTGTGGCGGCGCGCCGGGCTGCTCGGCGTCGCCCAGCGCGGCTACCACCTGCTCTGGACGCTCTCCCAGCAGGGGCTCACGGTCCTCGGGCCCACCGGCGGCGGCCAGCAGCGGGTCGTGCTGCTCGCCGAGTGGGTGCGGCGCCCGCGGCGGCTCGAGAGGGAGGAGGCGCTGGGCGAGTGGGCGCTGCGCTACTTCCGCGGCCACGGCCCGGCCACCGCCAAGGACTTCCAGTGGTGGACCAAGCTCACCGCCAAGGAGACGGCCGCGGGCGTGGCCCTCGCCCGCGCCTCCCTGACGAGCGTGGAGGTCGACGGCGTCGAGCACCTCATGGACCCCGCCACGCCGGAGCGGCTGGCCGCGGCGCGGCGTGCGGCGCGAGCCGTGCACCTGCTGCCCGGCTTCGACGAGCTGCTGCTGGGCTACCAGGACCGCCGGGCGAGCCTGCCTCCGCAGTTCGCCGACCGGGTGGTGCCCGGGGGCAACGGGATGTTCCGCCCCATGGTGGTGGCCGGCGGCCACGTCGTGGGCACGTGGCGGTGGGCCGGGCGGGGGAACCGCCGGACGCTCGCCGCGGAGCCGTTCACCGAGTTCTCGCCGCGGGTGGCCGGCGCCCTTCCGAGGCTGGCCGCCGCCTACCCGGCGCCCCGGACGCCGGCGTCCTAGCGCCCTCGGATGCGCGCGGCGCCGGGCGGGCGGGTCGACGTCGTCCGCGCGCCGGGGCATGGAAGAGCCCGCGGGTTCCCGGCCGTGCGGCCGGGTGCCGTGAAGGACGAGATCACGGCCCCGCGGGCTCCGGTGACCACCTGGTTCTCGCCGCCGTCCGGCGGGAGGACCTGGGGTCCGTCCACTGACGGCTAGCGGGTGGCCACCTCACGCGTCCTATAAGAAATCACTTCAGGACCACCTCCCTTCTCGTGTACCCCCACGGTAGGCACCGCACCCGGTCCCTGTCACCACATTTCTTTCGGGGTGGACCAGGGCCTGCGGTCCGGGCGGCCGGGGGTCCTGCCGGCGGGCAGGTAGGGGCGGTGGGGGGACGTGCCGGGCGAAGGGCATGATGGGCCCACGACGCCGACCCCCGACTCCCCGTCCGAGAGGCCGTACCGCATCCTCGTGGTCTGCACCGGCAACATCTGCCGGTCGCCGATGGCCGAGGTGGTCCTGCGCGAGCGCCTGGGCGAGTCCGGCCTGGCGGAGCGGGTGGAGGTGGCCTCCGCCGGGACCAGCAACGAGGAGGAGGGCAACCCCATCGACCGGCGGGCCCGGGCCGTGCTCGCCGAGAACGGCTACCCGGTGCCCCCGCACCGCGCGCACCAGGTGGCGCCCGGTGAGCTGGCCCGCTACGACCTCGCCCTGGCGATGACCGAGCAGCACGCCCGCGCGCTGCGTCGTCGCGCCGAGCTCGACGGCTCGGCGAGCAGCGCCGAGATCCGGCTGTGGCGCGAGTTCGACCCCACCGCCGCCGACGCGACCGACCTGGACGTCCCGGACCCGTGGTGGGGCGGCATCGAGGACTTCCACGACACCCTCGCCGTGGTCGAGTCCGGCGCCGACGGCGTCGTGACCTACCTGCGCGAGGCCCTGGCCCGGGTCTGAGCGCCGCGCCGTTTCACACCTCGGTGGTGACCGGCGGCTGCGCGGACCACGGGAAGTTGATCCAGCGGTCGGTGTGGCGCCACACGTAGTCGGGCTCGATCACCGAGCGTGGCTTGGCGTAGATGACCGCCGAGCGGGCCTCCACCGGCCGCGCCTCGCCGTCGGCGTCCGCGGGCAGCCCGTGCGCGCGGATCATGTCCATCACGAGGGCCAGGGTGCGGCCGGAGTCGGCGACGTCGTCGACGACGAGGACCCGGCGACCCGGCAGGTCGGAGGTGTCCATGAGCGGCGGGAGGACCACCGGCTCGGGCAGCGTCTCGGCCACGCCGGTGTAGAACTCTACGTTCAAGGTGCCCATCGCCTTGACGTCCAGGGCGTAGGCCACCGCCCCCGCGGGCACCAGCCCGCCGCGGGCGACGGCCACGACGACGTCGGGCATCCAGCCCGAGCGCACCACCGCGCGGGCCAGCTCGCGGGCGGCCTCGCCGAACTGCTCCCAGCCGAGCACCTCGCGGGCGGTGGTGGCCGGCGCCGCCTCGGAGGTGACGGTCGTGGAGGTGGTCTCGGAGCTGCGGCTCGTCTCGCTCATCGGGCCAGCCTAAGCCGCACCCGACGCCCCGCGTCCGGGGGCCGGGATCCCGCCCGGCCGTTCCAGCACGCGGAAAGCAGCGGAGCGAAACGTCCGGATGAGGAGAAAGCAGGGCCACATGTGTCGCTCAGGTCACGTCGCGCCCCTAGCATCGCGGCATGGAGACGCAGGGGGGTACGAAACGGTCCGTCGTCCTCGACCGGCTGGCCCGCGGGCTGGCGCAACGGGCGAGCGGCGGACGGATCCTCAGGGTGGCGATCGACGGCCCCGACGGCAGCGGCAAGACGACCTTCACCCGCCAGCTCGGCGACGTCCTCCACCCGATGCTCATCGACCACGCCGAGGTGCGCCGCTTCTCCGGCGACGATCACATGATCCCCATGCAGGTGCGGCGCTCGGACGCGGCGGCGGACCCGCGCTGGCTGTACGAGAACTTCCTCGACGTCGCCCGCATCCGGGAGATCGCCCGCGGCGAGCCCGCGCAGTCCCCACCCGGGACCGTGGTGCTCATCGAGGGCATGACGCTGCAGCGCCCCGAGCTCGCCGACCTGTGGGACGTCACCGTCTACATCACGGTGCCGGCCGCGCTGGCGATCGAGCGGGCCCGCGCCCGCTACGCCACCTTCATCGACTCCACGAACGAGCAGGAGGAGCTCGAGGGGCTCGAGGAGCGCTACCGGGAGCGGTACGTGCCCGCCTTCCGGCTCTATGCCGACATGGTCCAGCCGCGCGGCCGGGCGGACGTGGTCATCGAGATGCACGACTTCGAGGCGCCGCTCGTCCTGCGGTGGGGCGACTTCTGACCTGACCGGGCGGGACCGGCGGGTGACACGGCCGTCGCGGTTGGGGAAGAAAGTCCCAGTTCCGGGGGTACGGCGCACCTAGGCTCGTGACCGTGATCACTATCGCCGTGCCGTGCGAGCCGTCGCCGGAGACGCGCGTCGCCCTCGTGCCGGAGTCGGTGCGCGCCCTGACCCGGGCCGGCCACCGGGTGCTGGTCGAGCGAGGGGCCGGCGCCCGGGCCCGCTACCCCGACGCCGAGTACGCCGCCGCCGGGGCCAAGGTCGTCGGCGGCGTCGACCTTGCCGCGGTCGACGTCCTCGCCCACGTCACGCCGCTGCCCGCGCGCGTCCTCGGGGCGCTGCGCCCCGGCGCGGTGACCATCGGCCTGCAGTCCCCGCTCGACGATGCCGACCGCCTCGCCGCCGCGAACGCGCGGGGGGTGACGATGCTCGCCTTCGAGCGCCTGCCGCGCACGTCCCGCGCCCAGGCGATGGACGCGCTGTCCTCCCAGGCGCTCGCGGCCGGCTACCGGTGCGTGCTCGAGGCCGCGGTCCGCCTGCCGCGGTTCTTCCCGCTGGCGATGACCGCCGCGGGCACGGTGCCGCCGGCCAAGGTCGTCGTCCTCGGCATCGGCGTCGCCGGGCTGCAGGCGATCGCCACCGCCAGGCGCCTCGGCGCGAAGGTGGCCGCCAACGACATCCGCCCGGACTCCGCCGAGGAGGCCCGCTCGGTCGGCGCCACCTTCCTCGACACCGGGCTCGACGCCGCCGAGGGCACCGGGGCCGGCGGCTACGCGCGCGCCCTGGGCACCTCCGCCGCCGAGCGCCAGCGCGCCGCCCTCGCCCCGCACATCGCCGACGCCGACGTGCTCATCACCACCGCCGCCGTGCCGGGCCGGCCCGCGCCCCGCCTGGTCACCACCGAGATGGTGGCCGCCATGCGCCCGGGCTCGGTCGTCGTCGACCTCGCCGCCGCGACCGGCGGCAACGTCGAGGGCTCGCGGCCCGGGGAGGACGTGCGCGTGCCGAGCGGCCGCGGCGACGGCGCCGTCACGGTGGTCGGGCTCGCCTCGGCGCCGTCGGACCTGCCCACGGACGCCTCCCGGCTGTACGCCACCAACGTCGTCAACGTGCTGGGCCTGCTGGTCAAGGACGGCGCGCTGACGGTGCCGCTGGACGACGACATCGTCGCCGGCATGGCGCTCACGCACGACGGCGAGACCCGGGCGGCGGGCGCGGCGCCGGCCCCGGCCGCGCCGGCCGTTCCCCAGGACCCGCCGGAGCCCGGCGGGCCCGGACCCGAGGGCGGCGTCGGCGCCGGCCACTACGCGGAGGAGCACCGATGAGCGGCCTGACCATCCTGACCCTGTTCGTGCTCGCGGCGTTCGTGGGCGTCGAGGTGGTCTCCAAGGTCTCCTCGACCCTGCACACCCCGCTGATGTCCGGGGCGAACGCCATCCACGGCATCATCCTCGTCGGCGCCATCCTGGTCACCGCGCACGCCACCTCGCCGGTGCTCATCGCCCTCGGCGGGCTGGCCACGCTGCTCGCCACGGTCAACCTCGTGGGCGGCTTCGTGGTCACCGACCGGATGCTGGAGATGTTCTCCGGCGGGCGGCGGCGTCCGGCCGAGGAGCCGGTGGGGAGCGACGCCCGATGAACGTGCTGCCCGCCGGCGTCGCCGACGTCCTCTACCTCGCGGCCGCCGTCTGCTTCATCCTCGCCCTCAAGGGCCTGTCCTCCCCGCGCAGCGCCCGCCGGGGCAACCTCGTCGGCGCCCTGGGCGCCGCCGTCGCCGTCGTCACCGTGCTGCTCTCCACCGACTTCGCCGGGGCGAACCTCGCGGTGGTCCTCGGCGCCGTCGGCGTGGGGTCCGCGGTGGCGGTGCCCGCCGCCCGGCGGGTGAAGATGACCGACATGCCGCAGCTCGTGGCCATCTTCAACGGCGTGGGCGGCGGCGCGGCGGCCGTGGTCGGGATCATCGAGCTGGCGGAGTGGTCGGGGGCGGCGCCCACGGCGACGGCCACCTCGGCGACGGCGTTCGCCATCCTCGTCGGAGCCACCTCGCTGCTCGGCTCCCTGCTCACCTTCCTCAAGCTGCAGGGCACCATGACCTCCCGGCCGGTGGTGGTCCCGGCGGCCGGGCCACTCATGGTGCTCGCGCTGGTGGCGGGCGTGGGGGTGGGGGTGGCCGTGGCCGTGACCGGCAACGTGTGGCTCGGCGTCGTCCTGCTCGTCCTCGGCCTGGGCCTGGGCGCCCTGCTCGTGCTGCCCGTGGGCGGCGCCGACGTGCCGATCGTCATCTCCCTGCTCAACGCCTTCACCGGCCTGACGGTGGCGGCGTCCGGCTGGGCGATGTCCAACACGCTGCTGCTCGTCGCGGGCACCCTGGTGGGGGCGTCGGGAACCATCCTCACCCTGGCCATGGCGACGGCGATGGGCCGCTCGGTCACCGGCATCCTCTTCGGGGCGCTGCGCGGCGGGTCGACGGCGGGCTCCACCCAGGTCTCGCACCGGCCGGTGCGCCGCGCCCAGGCCGCGGACGTGGCCATCACCCTCGCCTACGCCAACCGGGTCGTGGTGGTGCCCGGCTACGGCCTGGCGGTCGCCCAGGCCCAGCACGTCCTCGCCGAGCTGGTCACCGCGCTGCGCGCGCGCGGCGTGGACGCCGTCTACGGCATCCACCCGGTCGCCGGGCGCATGCCCGGGCACATGAACGTCCTGCTCGCCGAGGCCGACGTGCCCTACGAGCTGCTCGTCGAGGCCGACGACGTCAACGCGGCGATGCCGTCGACGGACGTGGTGGTGGTCGTCGGCGCCAACGACGTCGTCAACCCCGCGGCCCGCACCGACCGGACGGCGCCGATCTACGGCATGCCGATCATCAACGCCGATCAGGCCCGCCAGACGATCTTCCTCAAGCGGTCCATGCGTCCGGGCTTCGCCGGCATCGAGAACGAGCTGCTCTTCGCCGAGAAGACCCAGGTGCTCTTCGGGGACGCCAAGGACTCCCTCAGCGCCGTCGTCGCCGCCCTCAAGACGGTGTGAGTCCCGGGCCGCCCGTGCGGGCGGACCCGCCCCGTGTGGGCGGACCCGGGCCGCGCGTGCTGGTGCCCGGGCCACCGCTACCGGCGGCCCGGGCCCCGCACGGGCCTACCGGTGGGCCGGCGTCGCCGCCTTGAAGCGCAGCAGCGCGCCGTCCGGGCCCATGAGGCCGCCGGTGGTGACGTAGAGCGTGCCGGCCTGCCACTCGACGGCGGAGGGCAGGTCCGCCTGGAAGAACGTGCGGGCCTGGGAGGAGCCGCGCGGCAGCACGGAGACCTGACCGCCGAAGAGCTCGGTGACGTAGATGTCGCCCCACGGCGTCACGGCCAGGTCGGTGGCGCCCACGAAGCCGGTGGCCACCCGCTTGACCGACCCGTTCCACGGGTTGACGCGGAAGACCGAGCCGTTCGGGCCCATCTCGCCCGGCGCGCCGGGCAGGCTCGTGACGTAGAGCATGCCGTCCATGCCCATCTCGACGTCCGTGGGCACCGGCTCGGCGAGGTAGGTGAGCCCCACCGCGCAGTCGGGGAGGCCGAACTGGCCGGCCATGTCGGCCGTGACCGTGACGGCGGCGGGCGGCAGGACGGCGACGACGCTCGTCCGGCCCTTGGGGCTGACCTTCAGGACGGCGTTCGCCGCCGCGTCGGCGACGAGCACGTCGCCGCTGGGCAGCGTCGTGCTGGCATAGGGGTGGGACTCGACGATGCCGGGGTGGGTGGCCGGGCCCACCTCCGGGGGCAGCTCGGCGGCGCAGGCGTCGGAGATGCCCTGGAACCCGTAGGTGACGCCGGCGTCGGGGTTGTGCTTCTCCTCGAACGCCCACAGATCCACCAGGGTGCGGGTCTTGCCCTTGCGGTCGATCTGCTTGATCAGCGCGCTGGGCGGCGGGGCGTTCGGGTCGGGCTCGCTGCCCGGCTCCGGGCTGGGGGTGCGGCTCTCGGCGTAGGTCACCACCCCGTTGCGCACGGAGGCCGCGGCGATCTCCGCGCCGGGCACGGTCACCACGTCGGTGCGCTTGCCCTTCTTGAGCTGGGTGAGCATGCCGGTCATGCCCGACTCGTCGAACATGCCCTGGGTGATGTAGGCGGTGCCGTCGTGGTCGATGGCCACCGAGAGCGGCTGGGACATGCCGTCGGTGAGCTTCTCGCTGGCCGGCGGCTTGCTGGGCTTGGGGGAGGGCTTGCCGGAGTGAGCGGCGGCGGGGGTGGCCAGCCCGGCGAGGAGGAGGCCGCCGGCGAGGGCGGCGCAGACCAATCTGGAAGAGGGCATCGAAGCTCCTAGGTCGGGAAAGCCGCCCCGTGCGACGGTGCGCGGGACGGCTCAAGCGGGCATAGCGTGCGGGATATCCCGTTACTCCGGCGTTACTGGGGCGTTATTTACCGTCGAGGGCGGTATTGCCGGCGTCCTGGGCCTCACGCAGGCCCTCGGCCACCGGCAGTTCGCCGCGGAACACCCGGGCCAGGGCCTGCTCGACCGCGGCGGTGGCGGCGCCGGCGTGCGGGCCGGCCGGCAGCGCCAGGACGGGCTCGCGGGCGGCGGTCAGCACGGGCCGGACGTCCACCCCGCGCCGTTCCCACCGCTTCACGTAGGCGTCCTGCGCGGCCACCGCGGCCGGCACGCCCAGCCCCCGGCTCGCCAGGGCGGCCTGGCCCTCGGCGGTGCCCAGCCACTCCAGGACCGTCTCGACGGCGCCCGGGTGCTTGCTGTCCGCGTTGCCCACCGCGGCCACGGCGTCCAGGACGCCGGCCCGGCCCTGGGGGCCGGCGATCATCGGCGCGACGCGCAGGTCCGCGGCCCGCTCGGTCAGCGCGGGCAGGTCCGCCGAGCTGGCCTGCAGCAGCGCCAGGCGGCCCTGGCGAAACAGGTCCAGCGCCGGCGCCCCGCCCACGGGTGGCGCCGCCCCGGTGCGGACCAGGTCGACGAGGTACTGCACGGCCTCCGCGCCCTCGGGGGTGGCGAAGGCGAACCGGCCGTCGGCGAGGAGGCGGGCGCCGTTCGCGGCGAGGAAGGGGGCGACGACGTCGAGGAGGTGCGGGCCGGCGTTGATGCCGAAGGTCGCCGCGGCGCCCGCGTCGAACCCGGGGTCCCCGGGATGGCGTCCGGCGCCGTCGGACGTGAGCGCGCGGGCCGCGTCGGCGAGGGCGTCGCCCTCCCCGCCGCCGGGCGCCCAGGTCAGGCGGGCGGGGTCCACCCCCGCCGGGCCGGTCAGCGCGGCGTCGTAGTACAGGGCCGGCGCCTGCCACTGCTGCGGCACGCCCCAGACGGTGCCGTCGGTGGCGAACAGGCCCGTCACGGCCGGTTCCCACCCGTCCTCCTCGTCACCGAGCAGCTTCCCGACGTCGACGAGGCGGTCGGCGGCCTCGTCCTCGGCGGTCAGGGCCGGGTCCGCCCAGAACACGTCGCTCATGGTGCCCGCCGCCAGGTCCTCGGCGGCCCGGGCGTCGTAGTCGCCGCGCGGGACGACCTCGACCTTCACCCGCACGTCCGGGTGGCTGGCGGTGAGCGCGTCGAAGGACTCCGCGTATGCCGTCGCGGCGGACTGGTCCCACACCCGCATCGTCACCGTGGTCGCCGTGGAGACGTCGGCGGTGGACGAGTCGGGGTCGGTGGTGCGCGCCGAGCACGCCGCCAGCAGCAGCGCCGCCGCCGTGAGCCCCGCCGCCGCGCGACGCCGCGGTGACGGGGTGCGCATGGGGCCCTCCTCGGGCAGATCGGTCCGCCGGACGAGCGGCGTGGGCCCCTCCACGTTATCTCCGCGTCGGGGTTTCGTCATGTTTTGACCAAGAACGTGGTGAGCGGCACCCGGCGGAGGGTGGGCGGCCGAACCGGCGGGCGGCGTGCGGGCGACGGCCTGAGGTGCCGGAGCCGAGGCCCGACAGCGGCGGGGTCGCGGCTGCTACGCCGGGCGGACCGGCTCGACCAGCTCGAACGGCACCGTGAGCACGTCGTGGCCGGCCCTGACGTGGTAGCGGGTCCGTGCGCTCTTGACGACCTTGCCCTCCACGCCGAGGTACTTGCCCGGGGCGGTGATGCGCACCCGCCAGCCCGGCGTGAGCTGCCCGCGGGCGGCGGCGAGCTCGAGCCGCATGCGCGGGGTGAGCGGCGGGTCGGCGATCTCCACGGGCGGGTCCTCCACCCGCCAGCGGCGGCCCTGCTCGTCGGTGACCCACGAGTCGTCGTCCTCGGCGGCCACCTGGGTGGGGCGGGGCGCGACGTCGTGCTGCCACCACGGGGCGGGCTCGTCGGGTGCCGGCTCGTCGTCCAGGAGCCCGGCGAGGCCGAGCTCGCGCTGGCCGGCGTAGATCTCGGCGGCGCGGCGGCGCTCGCGGCCGGCCACCAGCGCCCGCAGCTCGCGCTCGTAGCGCGCGCCCATCGGCACCTGCCGACCCTCGTGGGTCCAGGTGAGGAGGAAGTTCGGGTTGAACGCGGGGTCGCAGCGGGCGCAGCTCGCCGGGCGGGCGGGACGGCGATGGCGGTCGTAGGAGTGCCCCCGCGGGCAGGTGCCGCGCCACGGCGCGGGCGCGCGCGGGGCGTCCGCCGCGACGAGCCGGGTGCCCGAGCAGCCGATCGCCAGCGCCCGGGCCCGCCAGACCTCGTCATGCCCGTGCTTGGGGCCGACGAGCGCGTGGGCGATCTCGTGGAGGACGGTGTCGCGCACCTGCTCGGCGTCGTACAGGGCCATGAGGTGGCGGGAGACGGAGATGGTCCGGGCCTCGAACTTGCAGGCCCCGGCGCGGCGCTTGGCGTTGTCGAAGGCGAACTGCCACGACGTCAGCCCGTGCTCGGCCAGCAGGGCGACGCCCAGCCGGCGGACCTCGCTCAGGTCCATGCCCCACCTCCCCGCACGGACGGGCCGGACCAGGCCCGTGGCAGAGAGGCTACGACGCGCCACCGACATCGCGGGGCGCGGGTCGGTGTGACGGTGGACGAAGGCCGGGCACTGCGGCTGCCCGCCGCGGGATGCTCTTGTGGGTTGTGACCAACCGGACGAGTCCGGCGGGGAAGCCCGGGCGCCGGTTCGGCGTTGCCCCGGCATGAGCACCACCGCGACCACCCTCCTCCCGGCCCCGGCCGGCGCGGTCGAGGGCGGCGTGCGGGCGGCCGACGTCGTCGTCATCGGAGCCGGCCAGGCCGGGCTCTCGGCCGCCTACCACCTGCGGCGCCGCGGGTTCGTCCCCGCCGGGCGCGTCGTCGACGGCGCGCTGGCGGAGCCCGCGGCCGACGCCCGCGGCACCTACCTCGTGCTAGACGCCGAGACCGGGCCGGGCGGGGCGTGGCGGCACCGCTGGCGCTCGCTGCGCATGGCCACGGTCAACAACATCTACGACCTGCCCGGCATGGTGCAGCCGCAGGTCGACCCGTGCGCGCCCTCGGCGGAGGTGCTGCCCGGCTACTTCGCCGCCTACGAGGACCACCTCGACCTGCCCGTGCTGCGCCCGGTGCGGGTCGGCTCCGTCCGCCGCGCCGACGACGATCCCGCTGGCCGGCTGCTCGTCGCCTCCGACGCCGGCCTCTTCGCCGCCCGCGCGATCATCAACGCCACCGGCACCTGGACCAAGCCGTTCTGGCCGCGCTACCCGGGCCAGGAGACCTTCCGCGGCCGCCAGCTCCACGTGGCCCAGTACGTCGCGGCGGAGGAGTTCGCCGGCCAGCACGTGGTGGTGGTCGGCGGAGGCATCTCCGCCGTCCAGCTCCTCGAGGAGATCTCGCACGTGGCCACCACCACCTGGGTGACCCGGCGCGAGCCGGTCTGGCGCGACGAGGACTTCGACGCCGAGGCCGGCCACCGGGCGGTGGCCATGGTGGAGGAGCGGGTGCGTCAAGGCCTCGCGCCGCTCAGCGTGGTCTCGGTGACCGGGCTGATCTGGCGGCCGGAGCTGCGCGCCGCCGCCGCCCGCGGGGTGCTCGAGCGGCACCCGATGTTCATCCGCATCGAGCCCGACGGCGTGCGCATGGCCGACGGGAGCCTCCAGCGTGCCGACGCGATCCTGTGGGCGACCGGCTTCCGCGCCGCCCTCGACCACCTCGCCCCGCTGCGCCTGCGCGGCCGCGGCGGCGGCATCACCATGGACGGCACCCAGGTGGCCGGGGAGCCGCGCGTGCACCTCGTCGGGTACGGGCCGTCGTCGTCGACGGTCGGGGCCAACCGGGCCGGGCGCGACGCCGTCAACGCTCTCGTCGCGCATCTGGGCTGACCGGGTCGTGGCCGATCCCACCCGCGCCCGGGGCGTTGGCACGAGCGGGCCGGTGAGACGCTGAACGGGTGCTCGACGTGCTCGCGTCCACCCCGCTGCTGACGATGGCGATCGTCGTCGCCCTCGGCACGCTGCTCGGCGCCGTGCCGTTCGGCCCGGTCCGGTTCGGCCCGGCCGGCGCCCTGTTCGTCGGGCTGGCGATCGGAGCCCTGGACCCGCGCCTGGGCGAGGGGCTGGGCCTCGTGCAGACCCTCGGCCTCGCGCTGTTCGTCTACACCGTCGGCCTGGCCGCCGGGTCTGGGTTCTTCCGCGACGTGCGCCGGCAGCTGCCGCTCATGGGCGGGTCGGTCGTGGTGCTCGCCGTCGTGGCGGGCGCGGCGATGGCCGGCGGCGCGCTGCTCGGGCTCGCGCCGCCGCTGCGGTCCGGGGCGTTCGCCGGGGCCATGACGTCGACGCCTGCCCTCGCCGCCGCCACGAGCCTGGCCGGCACCGACGAGCCGGCGGTGGGCTACTCGCTCGCCTACCCGGTCGGCGTGACCGTGACGATCCTCGTCGTCGCCGCGGTGCTGGCGCGCCCGTGGCGCGCCCGCCGGGACCCCGACCCCGTCGCCGGGGTCGGGCTGGTGGACATCAGCGTCGAGGTGGACCGCGGCGGGCGGCTGGGTGACATCCCCGGGGTCGCCGACCAGCGGGTGCGCCTGTCCTACCTGGCGCGCGGGGGCCGCACCCGTGTCGTCTCCCCGGACGAGGTGCTGCTGCCGGGGGACCGGGTGGTCGTCGTCGGCCCGGCCGCGGCGGTGGCCGAGGTCCGGGACCGCCTGGGCCGCCAGGTCACCGAGCACCTCGCCGACGACCAGCGCACCGTGCGGTTCCGCCGCTTCCTCGTCTCCGACCCGCGGGTGGCCGGCCGCACCGTCGGCGACCTCGACGTGCCCGGCCGCTTCCAGGGCGTCGTCACCCGGGTGCGCCGCGGCGACCTCGACCTCCTCGCCCACGACGGCCTCGTCCTCGAGCTCGGCGACCGGGTGCGGGTGGTCGCCCCGCGTGGCCAGCTGCCCGGCATCTCCGCGCTGCTCGGGGACTCCGAGCGCAAGGTCAGCGAGGTCGACGCCCTCTCCCTCGGCGTGGGCCTGGCACTCGGCCTGCTCGTCGGGCTCGTCAGCGTCCCGCTGCCCGGCGGGCTGACCTTCGCGCTCGGCTCGGCGGCCGGCCCGCTCGTCGTCGGCATGGTGCTGGGCCGGCTGGAGCGCACCGGCCCCATCGTGTGGGGCCTGCCCAACGCCGCCAACCTCACCCTGCGCCAGCTCGGCCTGCTGCTCTTCCTCGGCGCCACGGGGCTGGCGTCCGGGCAGGCGTTCGCCGCCCAGGCGTTCACCGGCCTGGGGCTGCGGGTGGTGCTCCTCGCCGTCGTCCTCGCGCTGGTGGGCGCGGTGCTGTTCGTCGCGCTGGCCCGGGCGGTGGGGACCAGCGCGCCCCGCGCGGCCGGCGGGCTGGCCGGCTTCGTCGGGCAGCCGGCGATCCTGGCCTACGCCAACGGCCGCGCCGTGGACGAGCGGATCGAGGCGGGGTATGCCGCCCTGTTCGCGCTGGGCATCATCGCCAAGATCCTGCTGGTGCAGGTGATCGGCAGCGGCTGACCCGGCGCCGGGCTTCGGCGGGCACTGGCGCCCGAACCGGTTGTGCCGGGCGGGCAGTGGCGCCCGGATCGGTTGTGCCGGGCGGGCGGCGCGGCGATCATGAGGCGTGGCCGCCGCCGGCGCGGTCCGGGCCGACCACGCGACGGAGGGCGGTCGCCATGAACACCTTGTCGAGGCGTGCCCGGCTGGCCGCGGCGGAGATGAGCGCCCTGACCGCGTTCTTCACCGCCCGGGCGGACCAGGTCCGGACGGGCCAGGCCGACGACGGCGTCGACCTCACCTTCGGCGACCCGCACGAGCTGCCCCTGCCGGGGCTGGTCGCGGCGCTCGAGGCGCACCTGCGCCCGCGCAGCGTCGACTGGTTCGCCTACAAGGCAAGCGAGGAACCGGCCCGCGCCGTGGTGGCCGCGGCGCTGCGCGAGGAGCTGGGCCTGGCGTTCGAGCCCGCGGACGTGGCGATGACCCAGGGCGCCTTCGGCGCCATCGCCCTCGCGCTGCGGCTGGTGGCCGACGCGGGGGAGGAGGTGGTGATCCCGGCGCCGGGCTGGTTCTACGCGCCGATGATCCGCGTGGCCGACCTGGTGCCGGTGTCGGCGGCGCTGGAGGCCGAGACGTTCGACCTCGACCTCGTGGCGATCGAGCGGGCCCTCACCCCGCGCACCCGCGTCGTCGTCGTCAACTCCCCGGCCAACCCGACCGGACGGGTCTACCCGCGCCGTCAGCTCGAGGCGCTGGCCGAGCTACTCGAGGACGCCTCGCGGCGCCTCGGCCGGCGGATCTGGATCCTGTCCGACGAGCCCTACCGGCGCATCCGCTTCGACGGCGTCGCCTTCGTCAGCCCGGCGGCCTGCTACCCGTGGACGCTGATCGACTACAGCTACGGCAAGGTGCTGCTGGCGCCGGGGCAGCGCCTGGGCTACCTCGCCCTCTCGCCGCTGCTGCCCGACGCGCAGCGGGAGGCCCTGCGCGCGGCGTTCTTCCCCACCCAGATGGCCATCGGCTGGGGCTTCCCCGACGCGCTCATGCAGTACGCGGTGCCCGACCTCGAGGACGTCTCCATCGACCTGGCCGCGCTCGCCCGCCGGCGCGACCGCATGGTGGCGGCGCTGGGGGCGTGGGGGTACCGCCTGACCCGGCCTGAGGGGACGTTCTACCTGTGGGGCGCCGCGCCCGGCGGGGACGCGCTCGGCTTCGCGGCGGCGCTCGCGGCCCGCGGCGTGCAGGTCATGCCCGGGACGCTCTTCGGCTGGCCTGGGCACTTCCGCATCTGCCTGACCGCCACGATGGAGATGCTCGAGCGGGCGCTGCCGGCGTTCGAGGAGGTCGCCGCGGGGGCGGCGGCGCCGGACGTCGACGCGCACGGCTGAACCGCGGCCCACGTCCCGGCCCGAGACTCCGGGCCGAGGGCGCCGCGTGCCGGAGCTGATCCCTCGCGACGACGTTGACGCCTCGTGACCAAGTTGACCTCTCGTGACCAAGTTGACCTCTCGCGACCGAGTTGATGGCATGAAGGAGCGGGCGGTGGGGGCCTCCCGCTTCTCGGTCCCCAGGCTGATCCTGAGGGTGCTGTCACTCGAACGAGGAGGCCCCTGATGGAAGCGTACGCAGGACCGCAGGTCGTGGGT
>NZ_VUKF01000029.1 GCF_009193185.1 Georgenia thermotolerans
CGGTCGCGAGGGCGGCCGCCGCGGCGCCGAGCACCAGGTCGCAGCCGGCGGCGAGCCGCGGGGAGGCGCCCGCCGTGCGCGTCCGCGGCGCGGGGCGCCGCCGGCGCATCTTGGCGCTGTCGGTGGTGAGGGCGGGCAGCGCGAGCGGCCTGCTCGCGACGGTCACCGCCACCGGGCCACCCCCGCCCGTGTGAGGGCTCCGGCCACCGCCTGTGTCATGACCTCGTCCACGCCTCCCCCTCCGCCGCCCCGGCGGTCACGGCCGGGGCCGGCCGTCACCTGGGAACCCTCAGCAGGCAACCAGCGCGGGCAGGCGGCGGGGCCGGGTCACGGGGATGATGCGGGCCTGAATCGGCCGGGATGAGGCGGGTGACGGGTCACGCCGGGGGCCGGGCGGGCCGCGTCCGGAGGGGGGTGAGCCGTCCTCACCCCGGGGTCGCGGAGCCGCAGGTGGCGGCGGTCGTTCAGGTGAGCGGGGCGACCTCGACGCCGTGGGCGGCCAGCGCGGCGGCGCCGCCGTCGGGCGCGGTGAGCACCCAGATGCCGCCGTCGAGCAGGGCCACGGTGTGCTCGAAGTGCGCGGCCCGGGAGCCGTCGAGGGTCACCACGGTCCACTCGTCCTCGAGGACGGTGTTCTCCGAGGACCCGGCGGTGATCATCGGCTCGACGCACAGGCACATGCCCGGCCGCAGCCGCGGGCCCTTCTCGCGGGTGCGGTAGTTGAGCACCTCGGGCGGCTGGTGCATCGCGGTGCCGATGCCGTGGCCGACGTACTCCTCGACGACCCCCAGGCGCAGGCCGCGCTCGGCGTTGGCGCGCTCGACGGCGTCCTCGACGGCCGCGCCGACGTCCCCGAGCCGGCTGCCGGTGGCCAGCGCGGCGATGCCGGCCCACATGGCCGCCTCGGTGGTCTCCACCAGGGCGAGGTCCTCGGCGGCGGCCTGACCGACCACCATGGAGAACGCCGCGTCACCGTGCCAGCCGTCGACCACCGCGCCGCAGTCGAAGGAGACGACGTCGCCGTCCTGGATCACCCGCTCGCCCGGGATGCCGTGGACGATCTCCTCGTTGACGGAGATGCACGCGGTGGCGGGGAAGCCCTGGTAGCCGAGGAAGTTCGACCGCGCCCCGGCGCGCTCGATGACCTCGGCGGAGACGGCGTCGAGGTCGCCGGTCGTCATGCCGGGGGCCACGGCGGCGCGCAGGGCGGCGTGGATGTCCGCCACCACGAGCCCGGCCCGGCGCATGACCCGGACCTGCTCGGGCGTCTTGTACTCGATCTTCTCGCGGCCGAACATGGCCATCTCCTCTGCGGCGCCGCAGCGCCCGTCGAACGACGCGGCGCCGTCCGGGTCGGACGGCGCCGCGTGAGTGGGGGGCGGGTCAGCCCAGCTTGGGGGCCAGGGCCGCCAGGATCCGGTCGGTGACCTCGTCGATCTCGCCGATGCCGTCGACCTGCACCAGCAGGCCGCGGTCGGCGTAGAGCCGGGCCAGCGGCGCCGTCTGCTCGGCGTAGACCTCCAGGCGGCGGCGGATGACCGGCTCGGTGTCGTCGGCGCGCCCCTGCTCGGAGGCCCGCTTGAGCAGCCGGGTGACCACCTCGTCGGTGTCGGCGGTCAGCTCCACGACGGCGTCGAGGCGCTGGCCGTCGCCGGAGAGCATCCCGTCGAGCTCGGCGACCTGGTCCGCGGTGCGCGGGTAGCCGTCGAGCAGGAAGCCCGGAACGGCGTCCGGCTGCGCGAGCCGGTCGCGCACCATCGCGTTGGTGACCTCGTCGGGGACGTACTCCCCCGCGTCCATGTAGCGCTGGGCGCGCTTGCCGAGCTCGGTCTGCTCGGCGACGTTGGCCCGGAAGATGTCGCCGGTCGAGATGGCCGGGACCGAGAGGCGGTCGGAGATCCGGACGGCCTGGGTGCCCTTGCCGGCACCGGGCGGACCGAGGAGGACGAGTCGTGCGCTCATCGCAGGAACCCTTCGTAGTGGCGCTGCTGGAGCTGGGAGTCGATCTCCTTGACCGTCTGCAGGCCGACGCCCACGACGATGAGGATCGAGGTCCCGCCCAGGGTCAGCTGGGTGATGTTCATCTGGCCCATGACGATGGTCGGCAGCAGGGCCACCAGCGTCAGGTAGATGGCGCCCGCGGTGGTGATGCGGGAGATCACGTACTGGAGGTACTCCGCCGTGGGCCGCCCGGCGCGGATGCCGGGGATGAAGCCGCCGTAGCGCTTCATGTTGTCGGCGACCTCTTCGGGGTTGAACGTGATCGAGGTGTAGAAGTACGCGAAGAACAGGATCATCGCCGCGTAGATGACGATGTACAGCGGCGCGGTCGGGTTGGCCACGTTCGCGACGACCCACTGCACCCACGGCTCGTTCTGGTTGCCGAACTGGGCCACCAGGGTGGGCAGCGCCAGCAGCGAGGACGCGAAGATCACCGGGATGACGCCGGACATGTTGATCTTGATCGGGATGTAGGTCGACGAGCCGCCGTACATGCGCCGGCCGACCATCCGCTTGGCGTACTGCACCGGGATGCGCCGGGTGGACTGCTCGACGAAGACGACGAGCAGGGTCACCACGAGCAGCAGGCCGACGATGACCAGCACGTGGAGGATGCCGTCGGTGCCGCCGGCGATGGAGCCGAGCCGCGAGGGGAAGGCCGCCACGATCGAGGTGAAGATCAGCAGGGACATGCCGTTGCCCACGCCGCGCTCGGTGATCAGCTCGCCGAGCCACATGACCAGGCCGGTGCCGGCGGTCATCGCGACGATGGTGATGAGCAGGTTGACCGGCGAGTCGTCCGGGATGGGGTTGACCGGGCAGCCGGCGAACAGGCCGGTGTTGGCGACCGTGACGATGACCGCGGACTGCAGGATCGCCAGGAAGATCGTCAGGTACCGGGTGTACTGGGTGAGCTTCGCCTGCCCGGCCTGGCCCTCCTTGTGGAGGTCCTCGAAGCGCGGGATGACCACGCGCATGAGCTGGATGATGATGCTCGCGGTGATGTACGGCATGATGCCCAGCGCGAAGATCGACAGCTGGAGCAGGGCGCCGCCGCTGAAGAGGTTGACCATCCCCAGCAGGTCCCCGGTGCCGGTGGCCGCGATGCACTGCTGCACGTTGCCGTAGCTGACGCCCGGGGCCGGGATGAACGTGCCGAGCCGGAAGACCGCCATGATCCCCAGCGTGAACAGCAGCTTGCGCCGCAGGTCAGGCGTGCGGAACGCCTGGGCGAATGCGCTGAGCAAAACTTCCTCCTGCGTGTGTGGCCCGAGAGGGCCTGACGGCCGCCGGACGCGGCACGGGCCGCGGGTCAGACTATCGCGGATGGGGCCGGCGCCGGGCGGGCCCCCGCCGGAGCGCCGACGGGCCGGGCCACAGCAGGCCCGGCCCCAGACAGCGGCGCGGGCGGCCCGGCTGTGCCGGGCCGCCCGCGCGGGTGGCTCACTTGGCGGAGATGGTCCCGCCGGCGGCCTCGATCTTCTCCTTGGCCGACGCGGACCACGCGTCCACGGCGACCTCGAGCTTGACGCCCAGCTCACCGGTGCCGAGGACCTTCACCGGCCGGCCGGAGCGCACCGCGCCCTTGGCGACCAGGTCCTCGACGGTGACGGCGCCACCCTCGGGGTACAGCGTGCCGAGCTTGTCCAGGTTGACCACCTGGTACTCGGTGCGGAACGGGTTCTTGAAGCCGCGGAGCTTGGGCAGCCGCATGTGCAGCGGCATCTGCCCGCCCTCGAAGGCCTCGGGCACCTGGTAGCGGGCCTTGGTGCCCTTGGTGCCGCGGCCGGCCGTCTTGCCCTTGGAGCCCTCACCACGACCCACGCGGGTCTTGGCGGTCTTGGCGCCGGGGGCCGGACGCAGGTGGTGCACCCGCAGCGGCGTGCCGTTGTTCGTGCTGTCGGACATCAGTCGACCTCCTCCACGGTGACGAGGTGCGCCACCGTCGTGATCATGCCGCGCACCTCGGGCCGGTCCTCGCGGACGACCGACTGGCCGATCTTCCGCAGGCCGAGCGTGCGCAGCGTGTCACGCTGGTTCTGCTTGCCGCCGATGACGGACTTCGTCTGGGTCACCTTCAGCTGAGCCATCACGCACCTGCCCCGACGGTCTGCTCGGCCGCGGCCTTGGCCTCGCGGTCCTTCGCCTCGCCCTCGGCGCGCTCGCGCAGCAGCGCGGCCGGGGCCACGTGCTCCAGCGGCAGGCCACGGCGGGCGGCGACGGCCTCGGGCTGCTCCAGCATCTTCAGCGCCGCCACGGTCGCGTGGACGATGTTGATCGCGTTGGACGAGCCGAGCGACTTGCTCAGCACGTCGTGCACGCCGGCGCAGTCGAGGACGGCGCGCACCGGGCCGCCGGCGATGACGCCGGTACCCGGGGACGCCGGGCGCAGGAACACCACGCCCGCGGCGGCCTCGCCCTGGACGGCGTGCGGGATCGTCCGCTTGACGCGCGGGATGCGGAAGAAGTTCTTCTTCGCCTCCTCGACGCCCTTGGCGATCGCCGCCGGCACCTCCTTGGCCTTGCCGTAGCCGACGCCGACGGTGCCGTCGCCGTCGCCCACCACGACCAGGGCGGTGAAGCTGAAGCGGCGGCCGCCCTTGACGACCTTCGCGACGCGGTTGATCGTCACGACGCGCTCGATGTAGTTGCTCTTCTCCTCGGCCCCGCGGCGGTTGTCGCGGCGGTCGCCCCGCCCACGCCCCTCGCGGCGGTTGCCGCCCTCGCGGTTCTCGCCCGAGGCGGCGGGACCGGAGCCGGTCCTGCTTCGCTGCGGTGCAGCCATCAGATGTTCCTCTGCTCTCGTACGGTCGGCATGGTCACAGGGTCAGACCGCCCTCGCGGGCGCCGTCGGCCACCGCCGCGACCCGCCCGTGGTACTTGTTGCCGCCTCGATCGAAGACGACGGACGCCACGCCCGCCTTCTTCGCCCGCTCGGCGACGAGCTCGCCGACCCGGCGGGCCTTGGCGGTCTTGTCGCCCTCGGCGGCGCGCAGGTCCGCCTCCAGCGTGGAGGCCGAGGCCAGCGTGCGGCCCGTGGTGTCGTCCACGAGCTGGGCGACCATGTGGCGGCTCGAGCGGGTGACGACGAGGCGGGGACGCTCGGCGGTGCCGGTGATGCGCTTGCGCAGCCGGATGTGGCGGCGCGTGCGGGCGACAGCCTTGCCCTTGCCCTTGACGGAGATAGCCATCGCTTACTTACCAGCCTTTCCGACCTTGCGGCGGACCTGCTCGCCGGCGTAGCGCACGCCCTTGCCCTTGTACGGCTCGGGCTTGCGGATCTTGCGGATGTTCGCAGCGACCTCGCCGACCTGCTGCTTGTCGATGCCGGAGACCGAGAACTTCGTCGGGCCGTTCACCGTGAAGGTGATGCCCTCCGGGGCGCTCACGGTCACGGGGTGCGAGAAGCCGAGGGCGAACTCGAGGTCCGAGCCCTTGGCGATCACGCGGTACCCGGTGCCGACGATCTCGAGGTCCTTGGTGTAGCCCTGGGTCACGCCGGTGACGAGGTTCGCCAGGAGCGTGCGGGTCAGGCCGTGCAGCGAGCGGGACTCCCGCTCGTCGTTCGGGCGGGCGACGACGAGAGCGCCGTCCTCGTCGCGCGAGACCGTGATGGGCTCGGCGACGTTGTGGGTCAGGGTGCCCTTGGGGCCCGTGACCGTCACGGCGCGACCGTCGATGGTGACGTCGACGCCAGCGGGGACCGGGACGGGGAGCCTACCGATTCGGGACATGCTCGTCTTCCTTCCTGGTCACCAGACGTAGGCGAGGACTTCCCCGCCCACGCCCTTGTTCTGTGCCTCGCGGTCGGTCAGCAGGCCGGAGGAGGTGGACAGGATGGCCACCCCGAGGCCGCCGAGGACCTTGGGCAGGTTCGTCGACTTCGCGTAGACGCGCAGACCGGGCTTGGACACCCGGCGCACGCCGGCGAGGGAGCGCTCGCGGTTGGGGCCGAACTTCAGCTCCAGGGTCAGCTTCTTGCCGACCTCCGCGTCCTCCACCTTCCAACCGGCGATGTAGCCCTCGGACTTGAGGATCTCCGCGATGTTCGCCTTGAGCTTCGAGTACGGCATGGACACCGACTCGTGGTACGCCGAGTTGGCGTTACGCAGACGCGTCAGCATGTCTGCGATGGGGTCAGTCATAGTCATCGGGCCTCGGCCCTTCCTCGTCGCGGTTTCCTCACGGGACCTGCGACGTCAGTGTTACCAGCTGGACTTGGTGATGCCGGGCAGCTGCCCGGCGAGGGCCATCTCGCGCAGGCAGATGCGGCACAGCCCGAACTTGCGGTACACCGAGTGCGGGCGCCCGCAGCGCTGGCACCGGGTGTAGGCGCGCACGCCGAACTTCGGCTTGCGGTTGGCCTTCTGGATCAGAGCGGTCTTCGCCATCTCAGTCCTCCTTGAACGGGAAGCCCAGGCGACGCAGCAGCGACCGCCCCTCTTCATCGGTAGTGGCCGAGGTGACGACCGTGATGTCCATGCCACGCACGCGGTCGATCTTGTCCTGGTCGATCTCGTGGAACATCGACTGCTCGGTCAGACCGAAGGTGTAGTTGCCGTGCCCGTCGAACTGCTTGGGGCTCAGCCCGCGGAAGTCGCGGATGCGGGGCAGGGCGAGGGAGAGCAGCCGGTCGAGGAACTCCCACATGCGGTCGCCGCGCAGCGTGACGTGCGCGCCGATCGGCTGGCCCTCGCGCAGCTTGAACTGCGCGATGGACTTGCGGGCCTTGGTGACCTGCGGCTTCTGGCCGGTGATGAGGCTCAGGTCGCGGATGGCGCCCTCGATGAGCTTGGAGTCGCGCGCCGCGTCGCCCACGCCCATGTTGACCACGATCTTGGTCAGGCCGGCGACCTGGTTGACGTTCTCGTGCTGGAACTCCTCACGCAGCCCGGCGACGATCTCGTCGCGGTAGCGCTGCTTGAGGCGCGGCAGGGTGGTGGTCTCGGTCATGCTCAGATGTCCTTACCGGAGCGCTTGGCCACGCGGACCCGCACGGTGCGGGTGCGCCCGTCGCGCTCGACAGTCTCGGTGCGGTAGCCCACCCGGGTGCCCTTCTTGGTCTCCGGGTCGACCAGCATCACGTTGCTGACGTGGATGGGGGCCTCGACGGTCTCGATGCCGCCCGTGCGCGCGCCACGGCTGGACTGGCCAACCTTGGTGTGCTTCTTGACGCGCTGCACACCCTCGACGACGACGCGCTGGTCGTCCTTGTGGACCTCGAGCACCCGTCCCTGCTTGCCCTTGTCCCGGCCCGCGATGACGACGACGAGGTCGCCCTTCTTGATCTTGGCCATCAGAGCACCTCCGGCGCCAGAGAAATGATGCGCATGAACTTCTTGTCACGCAGCTCCCGGCCCACGGGGCCGAAGATGCGCGTGCCGCGAGGCTCGCCGTCGCCCTTGAGGATCACGGCCGCGTTCTCGTCGAAGCGGATGTACGAGCCGTCCGGGCGACGACGCTCCTTGGTGGTGCGGACGACGACGGCCTTGACCACGTCGCCCTTCTTGACGTTGCCGCCGGGGATGGCGTCCTTGACGGTGGCGACGATGGTGTCGCCGATGCCGGCATAGTGCCGGCCGGAGCCGCCGAGAACACGGATGCAAAGGATCTCCTTGGCACCGGTGTTGTCGGCGACCTTCAGCCGCGACTCCTGCTGGATCATTCGATGTACTCCTGTTGTCGTGCCGGTTCTCGGCTCTGCCGAGCCTGGCCGAACGGATGGTGGGCTGGGAGGGCCTGGTTACTTGGCCTTCTCGAGGATCTCGACCACGCGGTACCGCTTGGTCGCAGACAGCGGACGGGTCTCCATGATGAGGACCAGGTCCCCGACGCGGACCTCGTTCTGCTCGTCGTGCGCCTTGACCCGCTCGGTGCGGCGGATGACCTTGCCGTACAGGGCGTGCTTGACGCGGTCCTCGACCTCGACCACCACGGTCTTGTCCATCTTGTCGCTGACGACGTAGCCGCGGCGGGTCTTGCGGAAGTTCCGCTCGCCGGCGGCCGTCGGCTCGACGGTCTGGTTCTCGCTCACTGGGACCTCGTTCACTTCTCGGTGCTGGGCGCGGTACGGATGCCGAGCTCGCGCTCGCGCACGATCGTGTAGATGCGGGCGATGTCCCGGCGCACGGCCTTGAGCCGGCCGTGGTCCTCGAGCTGCCCGGTGGCGGCGGAGAACCGCAGGTTGAACAGCTCGGCCTTGGCCTTGTCGAGCTCCTCGGCCAGGCGGTCGTTGTCCATCCCGTCCAGGTCGGCCGGGGTCAGGTTCTTGGATCCGATGGCCATCATTCACCACCCTCACGACGCACGAAACGCGTCTTCATCGGGAGCTTGTGCTGCGCGCGGCTCATGGCCTCGCGCGCCAGCCCCTCATCGACGCCGGCGAGCTCGAACATGACGCGGCCGGGCTTGACGTTGGCGACCCACCACTCCGGGGAGCCCTTGCCGGAGCCCATGCGGGTCTCGGCCGGCTTCTTGGTGAGCGGACGGTCGGGGAAGATGTTGATCCACACCTTGCCGCCACGCTTGATGTGGCGGGTCATGGCGATACGAGCGGCCTCGATCTGCCGGTTGGTGACGTACGCGCCCTCCAGTGCCTGGATGCCGTAGTCCCCGAACGCGATCGTGGTGCCACCCTTCGCCACGCCGCGACGCGTGGGGTGGTGCTGCTTGCGGTGCTTGGTCCGCCGAGGGATGAGCACGGCTCAGGCCTCCGTTCCGGTGGTCGCCGAGGTCTCGCCGGCGGCAGCCGCCGCCTGCGGAGCGCCCTGCGGGCGGGACTCGCCGCCGCGCCCGCCCTCGCGGCGCGCGCCGCCACGGCGCTCGCCACGACCACGCGGGGCCCGGCCGGCGGAGTCGGCCTGCTCGCGGGCGTACTCCTTCTCGGTCACGTCACCCTTGTAGATCCACACCTTCACGCCGATGCGGCCGAAGGTGGTCCGGGCCTCGAAGAACCCGAAGTCGATGTTCGCGCGCAGCGTGTGCAGCGGCACGCGCCCCTCGCGGTAGAACTCCGAGCGCGACATCTCCGCGCCGCCGAGACGGCCGGAGCACTGCACCCGGATGCCCTTGGCGCCGGCGCGCTGGGCGGACTGCATGCCCTTGCGCATGGCGCGGCGGAACGACACGCGGCTCGCGAGCTGCTCGGCGATGCCCTGGGCGACCAGCTGGGCGTCGACCTCGGGGTTCTTGACCTCGAGGATGTTCAGCTGGACCTGCTTGCCGGTGAGCTTCTCCAGCTCGCCGCGCAGGCGGTCGGCCTCCGCGCCGCGGCGCCCGATGACGATGCCCGGGCGGGCGGTGTGCAGGTCGACGCGGACCCGGTCGCGGGTGCGCTCGATGTCGACCTTGGAGATGCCGGCGCGCTCGAGGCCCGCGGACATCAGGCGGCGGATCGCGACGTCCTCGCGGACGTAGTCGCGGTAGCGCTGGCCGGCCTTGGTGCTGTCGGCGAACCAGCGCGAGCGGTGATCGGTGGTGATGCCGAGCCGGAACCCGGTCGGGTTGACCTTCTGACCCACTAGCGGGTCCTCCCCTTCGTGCCGGCGGCCAGCGTGGCCGCGCCCTTGGTCTCAGCCTCACCCACGACGACCGTGATGTGGCTGGTGCGCTTGAGGATGCGCGCCGCCCGGCCCTGAGCGCGCGGACGGAACCGCTTCAGGGTGGGGCCCTCGTCGACGTACGCCTCGAGGACGACGAGCTTGCTCTCGTCGAAGGCCTCGCTGGCCTGGTCGGCCTTGACGCGCGCGTTGGCGATCGCGCTCTCGACGACCTTGCGCACGGTCTCGGCCGCCGCCTGCGGGGCGAACCGCAGCACCGCCACAGCCTCCTCGGCGCGCTTGCCGCGGACGACGTCCACGACGCGACGCGCCTTCTGGGGCGTGACGCGGACGAATCGCGCCTGCGCCTTGGCTTCCATGTTCCTGCCTTACTTGTCGGTTCGGTTGCTCGGGGACCCGCGCGTCAGCGGCGGCGGGCCTTGCGGTCGTCCTTGTCGTGCCCGCGGTAGGTGCGGGTCGGGGCGAACTCCCCGAGCTTGTGGCCGACCATCGCCTCGGTGACGAAGACCGGGACGTGCTTGCGCCCGTCGTGCACCGCGAAGGTGTGACCCAGGAAGTCCGGGGTGATCACGGAACGGCGGGACCAGGTCTTGATGACGTTCTTCGAGCCCGTCTCGTTGGCGACGTCCACCTTCTTCTGCAGGTGGTCGTCGACGAAGGGACCCTTCTTCAGACTGCGCGGCATGTCGTCGCCCTCTCCCTATCAGCGCTTCTTGCCGGTGCGACGACGGCGCACGATCAGCTGGTCGCTCGGCTTGTTCGGACGGCGGGTGCGGCCCTCAGGCTTACCCCACGGGCTGACCGGGTGACGACCACCGGAGGTCTTGCCCTCACCACCACCGTGCGGGTGGTCGACCGGGTTCATGACGACGCCACGGACGGTCGGGCGCTTGCCCTTCCACCGCATGCGGCCGGCCTTGCCCCAGTTGATGTTGGACTGCTCGGCGTTGCCGACCTCGCCGATGCTGGCGCGGCAGCGGGCGTCGACATTGCGGATCTCGCCGGAGGGCATGCGCAGCTGGGCGAACATGCCTTCCTTGGCGACGAGCTGCACCGAGGCGCCGGCCGAGCGGGCGATCTTCGCGCCGCCGCCGGGCCGCAGCTCGATGGCGTGGATGACCGTACCGACCGGGATGTTCCGCAGCGGCAGGTTGTTGCCGGGCTTGATGTCGGCGCCGGGGCCAGCCTCGATGCGGTCGCCCTGCTTGAGCTTGTTCGGGGCGATGATGTAGCGCTTCTCGCCGTCGGCGTAGTGCAGCAGCGCGATGCGGGCGGTGCGGTTGGGGTCGTACTCGATGTGCGCGACCTTGGCCGGGACGCCGTCCTTGTCGTGGCGACGGAAGTCGATGACGCGGTAGGCACGCTTGTGGCCGCCGCCCTTGTGGCGGGTGGTGATCCGGCCGGTGGAGTTGCGGCCGCCGGACTTGCTCAGCGGACGGACCAGCGACTTCTCCGGCTCGGACCGGGTGATCTCGACGAAGTCAGCCACGCTCGAACCGCGGCGGCCCGGCGTCGTCGGCTTGTACTTACGGATTCCCATGGGTGTCGATCCTCAATCCCTCTGGTGGAGCCGGCCTCAGCCGGCCACCTCGCCAAAGATGTCGATGGAGCCCTCGCGCAGCGTGACGATCGCGCGCTTGGTGTCCTTGCGCTTGCCGAGGCCGAACTTCGTCCGACGGGTCTTGCCCTGCCGGTTCGCCGTGTTCACCGAGGCGACCTTGACGTCGAAGATCTTCTCGATGGCGTTCTTGATCTCGGTCTTGTTCGAGCGGGGGTCCACCTCGAAGGTGTACTTGCCCTCGTCGATCAGGCCGTAGCTCTTCTCCGAGACGATCGGCTTGATGATGATGTCGCGGGGGTTCTTGCTCGCCTCGATGCTCACTTGGTCTCCTCCTCGGCGCCGCCGACGAAGGCGGCCAGCGCACCGGCGGTGAACACGACGTCGTCGTTGACGAGGACGTCGTAGGTGTTCAGCTGGTCGACCCAGAGCAGGTGCACGCTGGGGACGTTCCGCAGGCTCAGCACCGTCAGCTCGTCGGTGCGCTCGACGACGACCAGCGCGCTGCGCTCGGCGACGACGTTGCGCAGCGCGGTGAGCGCGGCCTTCGTCTTGGGGGCCTCGCCCTCGACCAGGGAGCTGACCACGTGGACGCGGCCGGCGCGGGCGCGGTCGGACAGGGCGCCGCGCAGCGCGGCGGCCTTCATCTTCTTGGGGGTCCGCTGGGAGTAGTCGCGCGGCTGCGGGCCGTGGACGGTGCCACCGCCGGCGAACTGCGGGGCGCGCACCGAGCCCTGGCGGGCGCGGCCGGTGCCCTTCTGCTTGTAGGGCTTCTTGCCGCCGCCGCGGACCTGGCCGCGGGTCTTGGTGGCGTGGGTGCCCTGACGCGCGGCGGCGAGCTGCGCGACGACGACCTGGTGGATCAGCGGAACGTTGGTCTGGACGTCGAACACGTCGGCGGGCAGGTCGGCCGAGCCGGCCTTGGCCCCCGAGGCGTCGAGCACATCGACAGACATCGCGGTCTGGTCAGCCATCGGTTTCACGCCCCCTTCGCGGCGGTCTGAACCACGACGATCCCGCCCTTGGGGCCGGGCACGGCGCCGGTGACGAGAAGGAGGCCCTTCTCGGCGTCGACGGCGTGGATCGTCAGGTTCTGGGTGGTGTGGCGGGCGTTGCCCATCCGGCCGGCCATGCGCAGGCCGCGGAACACGCGCGAGGGCGTGGACGCGCCGCCGATGGAGCCCGGCTTGCGGTGGTTGCGGTGCGCACCGTGGGAGGCCGAGACGCCGGCGAAGCCGTGGCGCTTCATGACACCGGCGGTGCCCTTGCCCTTGGTGGTGCCGACGACGTCGACGGTCGTCCCCGCCTCGAACGCCTCCGCCGTGAGCTCCTGACCGAGGCTGTACTCGGCGGCGTCGGCGGTGCGGATCTCGGCCACGTGGCGGCGGGGGGTGACCCCGGCCTTGCCGAAGTGGCCCTTGAGCGGCTGGGTGACCTTGCGCGGGTCGATCTGGCCGAAGGCGAGCTGGACGGCGCTGTAGCCGTCGGTCTCCGGGGTGCGCACCTGCGTCACCACGTTCGTGCCCACCTGGACGACCGTGACGGGGACGAGGCGCCCGGCCTCGTCCCAGACCTGGGTCATGCCGAGCTTCGTGCCGAGCAGCGCCTTGACGGCGCGGCCGGCAGCCTGCTGGGAAGTCGTAGTCATTGCAGGTGTCCTCAGAGCTTGATCTCGATGTTGACGTCCGCCGGCAGGTCGAGCCGCATGAGCGAGTCGACCGCCTTCGGCGTCGGGTCGACGATGTCGATGAGCCGCTTGTGCGTGCGCATCTCGAAGTGCTCGCGGCTGTCCTTGTACTTGTGGGGCGAACGGATGACGACGAAGACGTTCTTCTCCGTCGGCAGCGGCACCGGGCCCACGACCGTCGCACCAGCGCGGGTCACCGTGTCGACGATCTTGCGCGCCGAGCTGTCGATGACCTCGTGGTCGTAGGACTTGAGCCGGATGCGGATCTTCTGTCCCGCCATGGCGTCGTCTAACCTCTCTCGTACCGCTACCTGTACCGACCCCCGCACTCGGGCGTGTCGCGAATCGCGGCGCGCTCCGACCGGGCACCCCGGCACGGGGCAGGTCGTTGTGATGCTTGTGGGGGCGGGTGGTGGCACCCGCTCCGGGCAGTCATTCCGCCTGGGACGCAGCCCCAGGCAACCGGTCTAGTCTGCCAGACGGATCAGCGGCTTGGCCAATCCGACCGGCTCCTACGCGGTGAGGAACCGGTCACGCCCGGCAGGCGCGCGCTCGCGCGCACCGGCTCCGCAACATTACCAGGGTCGGCCGCCCGCCCGCGAGCCTCCTTGACGAAGCGCTCCTGTGAGGCTGCGCACGCGGCGCCGCTCCCCCGCCGGCTCGAGCTCCGCCGGGTGCACGCGGCTCCCCGGCCGGCCGGGCTCCCCCGGGTGCACGCAACTCCCCCGCCGGCCGCTCCACCGGTGGCCGCGCACCGAGCGGCCTCCCGCCGCGGGCGCCTCGTCGCACCCCGGGCGGGTGATCTGCCACCCGCTCGGGGCGCAAGCACCCGCGCGCTGACGTGCGCCCGGCCCTCGCCCCCTGGCCGCAGCGCCCGGGCCGGCCGACTGCCGTCGACTCGCGCAGCGGTGGGCGGACGCGCCGAGGGCCCGGCAGCTGGAGCAGCTGCCGGGCCCTCTGGGTCCTGCGTGCCGGCCTGGGCCGGCGGCCGGCGGGTGCCGGCGGTGCCGGGTCGCCCCGGCGTCAGATCACTCGATGATCTTGGTGACCCGGCCCGAGCCCACGGTGCGGCCACCCTCGCGGATGGCGAAGCCGAGGCCCTCCTCCATGGCGATCGGCTGGATGAGCTCGACCGTCATGTCGGTGTTGTCGCCGGGCATGACCATCTCGGTGCCCTCGGGCAGCGTGATGACGCCGGTGACGTCGGTGGTCCGGAAGTAGAACTGCGGACGGTAGTTCGAGTAGAAGGGGTTGTGACGGCCGCCCTCGTCCTTGGCGAGGATGTAGACCGCGCCCTCGAACTTGGTGTGCGGGGTGATCGAGCCGGGCTTGCAGACGACCTGCCCGCGCTCGACGTCCTCGCGCTTGGTGCCGCGGAGCAGCAGACCGACGTTCTCGCCCGCGTCGGCGGTGTCGAGAAGCTTGCGGAACATCTCGATGCCGGTGACGGTGGTCTTCTGCTTCTCGGGGTGGATGCCGACGATCTCGACCTCCTCGTTCACCTTGAGCTGACCGCGCTCGACGCGGCCGGTGACCACGGTGCCGCGGCCGGTGATGGTGAAGACGTCCTCGATCGGCATGAGGAAGGGCTTGTCGATGTCGCGGACCGGGTCCGGGACGTTCTCGTCGACGGCCTCCATGAGGTCCTCGACCGACTTGACCCACTTCGGGTCGCCCTCGAGCGCCTTGAGCGCGGAGACGCGGATCACGGGCACGTCGTCGCCGGGGAAGCCCTGCGACGACAGCAGCTCGCGGACCTCCATCTCGACGAGCTCGAGGATCTCCTCGTCGTCGACCATGTCCGACTTGTTCAGGGCGACCAGCAGGTACGGCACGCCGACCTGGCGGGCGAGCAGCACGTGCTCGCGCGTCTGGGCCATCGGGCCGTCGGTCGCGGCGACCACCAGGATCGCGCCGTCCATCTGGGCGGCGCCGGTGATCATGTTCTTGATGTAGTCGGCGTGACCGGGGGCGTCGACGTGCGCGTAGTGGCGCTTGTCGGTCTGGTACTCGACGTGCGAGACGTTGATCGTGATACCGCGCTGGCGCTCCTCAGGAGCGTTGTCGACCTGGTCGAACGGGGTGAACGAGTTCAGGTCCGGGTACTTGTCCGCCAGCACCTTGGTGATGGCAGCCGTCAGCGTCGTCTTGCCGTGGTCGACGTGACCGATGGTGCCGATGTTGACGTGCGGCTTGGTCCGCTCGAACTTGGCCTTCGCCACTGGGGTCCTCCTGGGACTTGGGTAGTTGTCTCACAGCTCTGGCAGGTGCGGGGCGCTCCCGCCGGGGCAGATGGGGTCCTACGGGTCGGTTATGGATTACTTGCAGGGTCGACCTGTGGGACTCACTCGCCCCGGGTCTTCTTGATGATCTCCTCGGCGACGTTCCGAGGAACCTCCGCGTAGCTGTCGAACTGCATCGAGTACACCGCGCGACCCTGGGTCTTGGACCGCAGGTCGCCGACGTAGCCGAACATCTCGGACAGCGGCACAAGAGCGCGGACGACCTTGACGCCGCTCGCGTCCTCCATCGACTGGATCATGCCACGGCGGGAGTTGAGGTCGCCAATGACGTCGCCCATGTACTCCTCGGGCGTACGCACCTCGACGTCCATCATGGGCTCGAGGAGGACCGGGTCCGCCTTGCGGACGCCCTCCTTGAGGACCATCGAGCCGGCGATCTTGAACGCCATCTCGGAGGAGTCGACCTCGTGGTAGGCGCCGTCGAGCAGGGTGGCCTTGATGCCCACCAGCGGGTAGCCGGCCAGCACACCGTTCTGCATGGCGTCCTGGATGCCGGCGTCGACGCTGGGGATGTACTCGCGCGGGACGCGGCCACCGGTGACCTTGTTCTCGAACTCGTACAGCTCGCCGTCCGCGGTGTCCAGCGGCTCGAAGCTGACCTGGACCTTGGCGAACTGGCCCGACCCACCGGTCTGCTTCTTGTGCGTGTAGTCGACCTTCTCCACCTTGCGGCGGATGGTCTCGCGGTAGGCGACCATCGGCTTGCCGACGTTGGCCTCGACCTTGAACTCGCGGCGCATGCGGTCGACGAGGATGTCGAGGTGGAGCTCGCCCATGCCGCCGATGACGGTCTGGCCGGTCTCCTCGTCCAGCTCGACGGAGAACGTCGGGTCCTCCTCGGCCAGCTTCTGGATGGCCGTGGAGAGCTTCTCCTGGTCGCCCTTCGTCTTGGGCTCGATGGCGACGTGGATGACCGGCTCGGGGAAGGTCATCGACTCGAGCACGATCGGCGCGTCGATGGCGCACAGGGTGTCACCGGTGGTGACGTCCTTGAGGCCGATGAACGCGTAGATGTGCCCGGCGTGGGCCTCCTCGATCGGGTTCTCCTTGTTGGAGTGCATCTGGAACATCTTCCCGATGCGCTCCTTCTTGCCCTTGGTGGAGTTGAGCACCTGCACGCCCTGCGCCACCTTGCCGGAGTACACCCGGACGTAGGTGAGCTTGCCGAAGAACGGGTGGGCGGCGACCTTGAACGCCAGCGCGGCGAACGGGTCGTCCTCGTTCGGGTGACGCTCGAGGACCTTCTCCTCGTCGCCGACGGCGTGGCCCTGGACGGCCGGGACGTCGAGCGGGGTCGGGAGGTAGGCGATGACGGCGTCGAGCATGGGCTGGATGCCCTTGTTCTTGAACGCCGAGCCGCAGAAGACCGGGTAGGCCTCGCCGGCGACCGTGAGGGCGCGGACACCCTTGTTGATGTCCTCGACCGTGAGCTCCTCGCCGCCGAGGTACTTCTCGAGCAGCTCCTCGTCGGCCTCCGCGACCTGCTCGATCAGCTTGGCCCGGTACTCCTCGGCCTTGTCCGCGAGGTCGGCGGGGATCTCCTCGACCTCGTAGTCCTCGCCGATCTTGACGTCGCCGCGCCAGGTCAGCGCGCGCATGTTGACGAGGTCCACGACGCCCTGGAAGTCGGACTCCGAGCCGATCGGGATCTGCATCACCAGCGGGGTGGCCTTGAGGCGGTCCTCGATGGTCTTGACGGTGAAGAAGAAGTCCGCACCGAGCTTGTCCATCTTGTTGACGAAGCAGATGCGCGGGACGTTGTACTTGTCCGCCTGGCGCCACACCGTCTCGGACTGGGGCTCGACGCCCTCCTTGCCGTCGAAGACGGCCACCGCGCCGTCGAGCACGCGCAGGGAGCGCTCGACCTCGACCGTGAAGTCCACGTGGCCCGGGGTGTCGATGATGTTGATCTGGTTGTTCTTCCAGAAGCAGGTGGTGGCGGCGGAGGTGATGGTGATGCCGCGCTCCTGCTCCTGCTCCATCCAGTCCATCGTCGAGGCGCCGTCGTGCGTCTCGCCGATCTTGTAGTTGATGCCGGTGTAGAACAGGATCCGCTCGGTCGTCGTCGTCTTGCCGGCGTCGATGTGCGCCATGATGCCGATGTTGCGGACCTTGGTCAGGTCGGTCAGCACGTCAAGTGCCACGTGAGGCTCTCTTCGGTCGTGTCGGTGGGTGTGAGGACTGAGCGCGGCCGCCGCGGGTGGGGCGGCCGCGCGACCGGCACTACCAGCGGTAGTGCGCGAAGGCCTTGTTGGACTCGGCCATCTTGTGCGTGTCCTCGCGGCGCTTCACCGCGGCGCCGAGGCCGTTGGAGGCGTCGAGGATCTCGTTCATGAGGCGCTCGGTCATGGTCTTCTCGCGGCGCGACCGGGAGTAGCTGACCAGCCAGCGCAGCGCCAGCTGGGTCTGCCGAGAGGTGCGGACCTCGATCGGGACCTGGTAGGTGGCGCCACCGACGCGGCGGGAGCGCACCTCCAGCGACGGCTTGACGTTGTCCAGCGCGCGCTTGAGCACGACGGCCGGGTCGCTCTGCGTCTTCTCACGCACGCCCTCGAGGGCGCCGTAGACGATGCGCTCGGCGGTGGACTTCTTGCCGTCCATGAGCACGCGGTTGACGAGCTGCGTGACGACCTGCGAGCCGTAGACCGGGTCGACGACGAGCGGGCGAGCGGGTGCGGGGCCCTTACGAGGCATTACTTCTTCTCCTTCTTCGCGCCGTAGCGGCTGCGAGCCTGCTGGCGCCCACGCACACCCTGCGTGTCGAGCGCGCCGCGGACGATCTTGTAACGCACACCAGGCAGGTCCTTCACACGGCCGCCGCGCACGAGCACGATCGAGTGCTCCTGCAGGTTGTGGCCGACACCCGGGATGTACGCGGTGACCTCGATGCCGCTGGACAGGCGCACGCGGGCGACCTTGCGAAGCGCCGAGTTCGGCTTCTTCGGGGTGGTCGTGTACACGCGGGTGCACACACCGCGCCGCTGCGGGCTGCCCTTGAGGGCCGGCGTCTTGGAGGTCCCGACCTTGCGGCTGCGGCCCTTGCGGACCAGCTGCTGAATCGTAGGCACTACGTCTCCGTCTCGAAGTTCTTGCTGTGTCGATGTTTCTGCTCGCCCGACCATGGGGTCGACCGGCTCGGGCGCTGGGACTTTCCGCCCGTCCTGGCTCGCTCCCCTGCCCCCGTTGTCGGGCGTGTCGACCAGCAACGGGCGCTCCAGGTCTGCCACCCTGAGGGGGACGGACGCTGGCTACCCAGCTGGCGAGGACGCCTGCGGACCCCGCTCCAGCCACGGCCGCCGGTACTTCCGGCCGCGTGAGAGGCGCACGCACGAGAGCCCGATGTCGCGGGCACCGCCGACCAGAGTACTCTGCGGCGGATTACGGCGTCAAAGTGTAGGAAGGGCCGTCCGGCGTGGCGTCCACCACCCGGGCGGGGACCCGGGTGGCCGGCGTAGCGGCCGCGGTGGGCGGTTGGCGGGCGGGTTGGTGGCCGGCCGGGTCAGCCGGTCACGGTGCTTCACGCACGCGTGCGGTGGGGCGGGATGCCCGCCCCACCGCACGTCAGTGTGTCAGCGGAACTCCAGCCCGTAGGTGTCCGGACCGAAGTCCAGCTCCTCGAGCAGGATGGAGTCGTTGCCGGCTGCGGGCGCGAAGTCGATGTCGCTGTAGCCCAGGCGGCTGAACGCGGCCGCCTTGGCCTCCTCGGTCGGCTCCACGACGACCTCGTGGTAGCGCGGCAGGCCCGTCCCGGCGGGGATGAGCTTACCGAGGATGACGTTCTCCTTCAGGCCCAGCAGCGGGTCGCGCCGGCTGCTCATGGCCGCCTCGGTGAGCACCTTCGTCGTCTCCTGGAAGGAGGCGGCGGAGAGCCACGAGTCGGTGGCCAGCGAGGCCTTGGTGATGCCCATGAGCTCGGGGCGCCCGGCGGCCGGGGCCCCGCCCTCGGACACGACGCGGCGGTTCTCGTCCTCGAACCGGGTGCGCTCCATGAGCTCACCGGGCAGCAGACGGGTCTCGCCGGAGTCGAGCACCGTGACCCGGCGCAGCATCTGCCGGACGATGACCTCGATGTGCTTGTCGTGGATGTCCACGCCCTGCGAGCGGTAGACCTCCTGGACCTGCTCCACCAGGTGCTTCTGCGCGGCGCGCGGGCCGAGGATGCGCAGGACCTTCTTCGGGTCCACCGCACCGGCGATGAGCTGCTTGCCCACCGCCACGTGCTCGCCGTCCTCCACCAGCAGGCGGGCGCGCTTGGTCACCGGGTAGACGGCGTCCTCCTGGCCGTCGTCGCGGGTGATGACGATCTTGCGCGTGCGCTCGGAGTCGTCGATCTTCACCCGGCCGGCGGCCTCGGCGATCGGGGCCTCGCCCTTGGGGGTGCGGGCCTCGAACAGCTCCTGGACACGCGGCAGACCCTGGGTGATGTCCTCCGCGGAGGCGGCACCACCGGTGTGGAAGGTCCGCATCGTCAGCTGCGTGCCGGGCTCGCCGATGGACTGGGCGGCGATGATGCCGACGGCCTCGCCGATGTCCACCAGCTTGCCGGTGGCCAGGGAGCGGCCGTAGCACTTCGCGCACGTCCCGACCCGCGACTCGCAGGTGAGCACGGAGCGCACCTTGACCTCGGTGACCCCGGCCTCGACCAGGCGCTCGATGAGCACGTCACCGGCGTCGTCCCCGGCCTGGGCCAGCACGTTGCCCTCGGCGTCCTTGACGTCGGTGGCCAGCGTGCGGGCGTAGACGCTCGTCTCGACCGTGTCGGCACGCACCAGGGTGCCGTCGCCGAGGCGCTCGGCGATGGGCATCGTCAGGCCCATGCGGGTGCCGCAGTCGTCCTCGCGGACGATGACGTCCTGGGAGACGTCGACCAGACGACGGGTGAGGTACCCGGAGTCGGCGGTCCGCAGGGCGGTGTCCGCCAGGCCCTTGCGGGCGCCGTGCGTGGCGATGAAGTACTCCAGCACCGACAGGCCCTCGCGGTAGTTGGACTTGATCGGGCGGGGGATGATCTCGCCCTTCGGGTCCGCCACGAGACCGCGCATACCGGCGATCTGACGCACCTGCATCCAGTTACCACGCGCACCGGAGGAGACCATCCGGAAGACGGTGTTGCGCTGGGGGAAGTTCTCCCGCATCGCCTCGTCGACCTCGTTGGTGGCCTGCGTCCAGATGTCGATGAGCTCCTGACGACGCTCGTCGTCGGTGATCAGGCCCATGTCGTACTGGTCCTGGATCTTCTCGGCCTCGCCCTCGTACTTCTCGAGGATGGCGGCCTTGGCCTCCGGGGCCACGACGTCCGAGATCGCGATGGTCACGCCCGAGCGGGAGGCCCACCGGAAGCCGGCCTCCTTGAGCGCGTCCAGGCTCGCCCCGACGTCGACCTTGGGGTACCGCTCGGCCAGGTCGTTGACGATCGAGCCGAGCACCTTCTTGTCGACGACGCCGTTGATGTACGGGTAGTCCACCGGGAGGAGCTCGTTGAACAGGGTGCGGCCCAGGGTGGTCTCGAGGGTGATCGGGTCACCCTCCTCCCAGCCCTCCGGCGCGGTCCAGCCGGCCGGCGCGACCAGCTCGGGCATGCGCACCTTGATGACGGCGTTGAGGTCCAGCTCGCCGGCGTCGAAGGCCATGATCGCCTCCGCCGGGGAGGAGAACGAGCGCCCGGCACCCTTGGCGTCCTCGCGGTCCGAGGTCAGGTGGAACAGGCCGATGATCATGTCCTGGGAGGGCATGGTCACGGGCCGGCCGTCGGACGGCTTGAGGATGTTGTTGCTCGAGAGCATGAGGATGCGGGCCTCGGCCTGCGCCTCGGCGCTCAGCGGCAGGTGCACGGCCATCTGGTCGCCGTCGAAGTCGGCGTTGAACGCGCCGCAGACGAGCGGGTGGAGCTTGATGGCCTTGCCCTCGACGAGCAGCGGCTCGAACGCCTGGATGCCCAGGCGGTGCAGCGTCGGCGCACGGTTGAGCAGAACCGGGTGCTCGCGGATGACCTCGGAGAGGACGTCCCACACCTGCGGGCGCGAGCGCTCGACCATGCGCTTGGCGGCCTTGATGTTCTGGGCGTGGTTGAGGTCCACGAGCCGCTTCATGACGAAGGGCTTGAACAGCTCCAGCGCCATCTGCTTGGGCAGGCCGCACTGGTGCAGCTTGAGCGTGGGGCCGACGACGATGACCGAACGGCCGGAGTAGTCCACGCGCTTGCCGAGCAGGTTCTGGCGGAACCGGCCCTGCTTGCCCTTGAGCATGTCCGAGATCGACTTCAGGGCGCGGTTGCCCGGCCCCGTGACCGGACGCCCGCGGCGGCCGTTGTCGAACAGCGCGTCCACGGACTCCTGGAGCATGCGCTTCTCGTTGTTGACGATGATCTCCGGCGCGCCCAGGTCCAGCAGCCGCTTGAGGCGGTTGTTGCGGTTGATGACGCGGCGGTAGAGGTCGTTCAGGTCCGAGGTGGCGAAGCGGCCGCCGTCGAGCTGGACCATGGGGCGCAGGTCCGGCGGGATGACCGGGACGCAGTCCAGCACCATGCCCAGCGGGGAGTTGCCGGTGGTGAGGAAGGCGTTGACGACCTTGAGGCGCTTCAGCGCCCGGGTCTTGCGCTGGCCGGTGCCGGTGGCGATGGTCTCGCGCAGCGACTCCGCCTCGGCCTCCAGGTCGAAGGTCTCCAGGCGCTTCTTGATCGCCTCGGCGCCCATGGCGCCCTTGAAGTAGATGCCGTAGCGGGCCTGCAGCTCGCGGTAGAGCACCTCGTCGCCCTCGAGGTCGCCGACCTTGAGGTTCTTGAACCGGTCCCAGACCCGCTCGAGGCGGTCGAGGTCCTGCTCGGAGCGCTTGCGCAGCTGGGCCATCTCGCGCTCGGCGGACTTGCGCACCTTCTCGCGGGCGTCGGCCTTGGCGCCGGACGCCTCGAGCT
Source organism: Georgenia thermotolerans (assembly GCF_009193185.1). Taxonomy (GTDB): domain Bacteria; phylum Actinomycetota; class Actinomycetes; order Actinomycetales; family Actinomycetaceae; genus Georgenia; species Georgenia thermotolerans. Next base: position 22,019 of record NZ_VUKF01000029.1, read on the forward strand.
CGGCGAGGTCGGCCTCGAGACGCTGGGCGCGGGCCTCGATGTCGGCGTCGCGCTTGGTCTCGACCTGCTTCTTCTCCAGGTCCATCTCGTTCTGGAGCATGGTGAGGTCCTCGTGACGACCGTCGTCGTCGACCTCGGTGATCATGTAGGCCGCGAAGTAGATGACCTTCTCGAGGTCCTTCGGGGCCAGGTTGAGCAGGTACCCCAGGCGCGAGGGCACGCCCTTGAAGTACCAGATGTGGGTGACGGGGGCGGCGAGCTCGATGTGGCCCATCCGCTCGCGGCGGACCTTGGAGCGGGTGACCTCAACACCGCAGCGCTCGCAGATGATGCCCTTGTACCGCACGCGCTTGTACTTGCCGCACGCGCACTCCCAGTCCCGGGTGGGACCGAAGATCTGCTCGCCGAACAGGCCGTCCTTCTCGGGCTTGAGCGTCCGGTAGTTGATCGTCTCGGGCTTCTTGACCTCGCCGTGCGACCATTCGCGCACGTCGGCACCCGTGGCCAGGCTGATGTGCAGCTGGTCGAAGACATTGACGTCGAGCAAGGGTTCCTACTTCCTCCGGTAGAACACCGTGTACAGCATTAGTTGAACGAGGCGGGCCGTCGGGGCCGGCGGGGCGCCGGGGCAGCGTGTTCCGAACGCTCCCCCGGCGCACCGCGGCCGGGCCGCCTGGCTCAGAGTTCCTCGACGCTGCTCGCGTCCGGGCGGCGGGACAGGTCGATGCCGAGCTCCTCGGCCGCGCGGTACACCTCGTCGTCGGCGTCCCGCAGCTCGATGGCGTTGCCCTCGGCGTCGAGTGCCTCGACGTTCAGGCAGAGCGACCGCATCTCCTTGATCAGCACCTTGAAGGACTCGGGAATGCCCGGCTCGGGGATGTTCTCCCCCTTGACGATGGCCTCGTAGACCTTCACGCGGCCGGTGACGTCGTCGGACTTGATGGTGAGCAGCTCCTGCAGGGCGTAGGCGGCGCCGTAGGCCTCGAGGGCCCACACCTCCATCTCGCCGAAGCGCTGGCCACCGAACTGGGCCTTACCACCCAGCGGCTGCTGGGTGATCATCGAGTACGGGCCCGTGGAGCGCGCGTGGATCTTGTCGTCCACCAGGTGGTGCAGCTTCAGGATGTACATGTAGCCGACCGAGATCGGCTCCGGGAACGGCTCGCCGGAGCGGCCGTCGAAGAGCTGGGCCTTGCCGTCGGTGTTCACCATGCGCTCGCCGTCCCGGTTGGGCCGGGTGTGCGCGAGCAGCCCGGTGAGCTCCTCGTGCTGCAGGCCGTCGAACACCGGCGTGGCCACCGGGGTGCGCGGCTCGGCCGTGAGGGCGTCCTCGGACAGCTGCCGGGTCCACTCCTCCGCGGCCTTGCGGGCCTCGGTGACGTCGTAGCCCTGCGCGGCGATCCAGCCCAGGTGCAGCTCGAGGACCTGGCCGACGTTCATGCGGCCCGGCACGCCGAGCGGGTTGAGGATGACGTCGACCGGGGTGCCGTCGGGCAGGAAGGGCATGTCCTCGACGGGGAGGATGTTGGAGATGACGCCCTTGTTGCCGTGGCGGCCGGCGAGCTTGTCGCCCTCGGTGATCTTGCGGCGCTGGGCGATGTAGACGCGGACCATCTGGTTCACGCCCGGGGGCAGCTCGTCGTCGTTGTCCGCGGAGAACTCGCGGATGCCGATGACGATGCCGGACTCGCCGTGCGGGACCTTCAGGGAGGTGTCGCGCACCTCGCGGGCCTTCTCGCCGAAGATCGCGCGCAGCAGCCGCTCCTCGGAGGTCAGCTCGGTCTCGCCCTTCGGGGTGACCTTGCCGACGAGGATGTCGCCGGAGCTGACCTCGGCGCCGATGCGGATGATGCCGCGCTCGTCGAGGTTGGCCAGCACGTCCTCGGAGACGTTCGGGATGTCCCGGGTGATCTCCTCGGCGCCCAGCTTCGTCTCGCGGGCGTCGACCTCGTGCTCCTCGATGTGGATCGAGGTGAGCACGTCGTCGGCGACGAGGCGCTGGGACAGGATGATGGCGTCCTCGTAGTTGTAGCCCTCCCAGGACATGAACGCCACGAGGAGGTTCTTGCCCAGGGCGAGCTCGCCCTCGTCGGTGGCGGGGCCGTCGGCGAGCACCGAGCCGACCTCGACCCGGGCGCCCTCCTCGACCAGCACGCGCTGGTTGTAGGAGTTGCCCTGGTTGGACCGGCGGAACTTCGCGACCCGGTAGAGCTGGTTCGAGCCGTCGTCGCCCGCGACGTGGATGGCGTCGGCCGAGACCTCGGTGACCACACCGGGCTTGGTGGCGACGATGACGTCGCCGGCGTCGACCGCGGCGCGCCGCTCCATGCCGGTCCCGACCAGCGGGGCCTCGCTGCGCAGCAGCGGCACGGCCTGGCGCTGCATGTTCGCGCCCATGAGGGCGCGGTTGGCGTCGTCGTGCTCGAGGAACGGGATCATCGCGGTGGCGACGGAGACCATCTGGCGCGCCGAGACGTCCATGTAGTCGATCTCGTCGACCGGCACCAGGGCCGGCTCCCCGCCGCTCATGCGGCACAGGGCGCGGTCCTCGACGAACTTGCCGTTGTCGTCGATCGGGGCCGAGGCCTGGGCGATGACGTGACGGTCCTCGTCGTCGGCCGTGAGGTAGACGACCTCGTCGGTGACGTGCCCGTCGACGACCTTGCGGTACGGGGTCTCGACGAACCCGAAGGGGTTGATGCGCGCGTAGGTGGCCAGCGAGCCGATGAGGCCGATGTTCGGACCCTCAGGGGTCTCGATCGGGCACATGCGGCCGTAGTGCGACGGGTGGACGTCGCGGACCTCCATGCCGGCGCGGTCGCGGGACAGACCGCCCGGGCCCAGCGCGGACAGACGCCGCTTGTGCGTCAGGCCGGCCAGCGGGTTGTTCTGGTCCATGAACTGCGACAGCTGCGAGGTGCCGAAGAACTCCTTGATCGACGCCACGACCGGGCGGATGTTGATCAGGGTCTGCGGGGTGATCGCCTCGACGTCCTGGGTGGTCATGCGCTCGCGCACGACGCGCTCCATCCGGGACAGGCCGGTGCGGACCTGGTTCTGGATGAGCTCGCCGACGGCGCGGATGCGGCGGTTGCCGAAGTGGTCGATGTCGTCGGTCTCGACGCGGACCTTGACCGGCTCGCCGTTGCGGGTGCCGTCGAGCTCCTCGACGCCCTTGTGCAGGGCGAGGAGGTACTTGGTCGCCGCGGTGACGTCCTCGATGCGCAGCACCGACTCGCCGAGGTCGGCGGTCAGCCCTAGCTTCTTGTTGATCTTGTAACGTCCGACCTTGGCGAGGTCGTAGCGCTTGGCGTTGAAGTAGTAGTTCTCCAGCAGGGTCCGGCCGGCCTCAACCGTGGGCGGCTCGCCGGGGCGGATCTTGCGGTAGATGTCGAGCAGCGCCTCGTCCTGGGTGTGGACGTTGTCCTTCTCGAGGGTCTCGATGAGGACCGGGTAGTCGGCGAACTCCTCGCGGATCTCCGACTCCGTCATGCCCAGGGCGCGCAGGAAGACCGTGACGGACTGCTTGCGCTTGCGGTCGATGCGCACGCCGACGGCGTCGCGCTTGTCGATCTCGAACTCCAGCCAGGCGCCGCGGCTCGGGATGACCTTGGTGGTGAAGACGTCCTTGTCGGAGGTCTTGTCCGGCACGCGCTCGAAGTACACGCCCGGCGAGCGGACGAGCTGGGAGACGACGACGCGCTCGGTGCCGTTGATGATGAACGTGCCGCGCTCGGTCATGAGCGGGAAGTCGCCCATGAACACCGTCTGCGACTTGATCTCGCCCGTGGTGTAGTTGACGAACTCCGCGGTGACGAACAGCGGAGCGGCGTAGGTGAAGTCCTTCTCCTTGCACTCCTCCGCCGTGTACTTCGGCGGCTCGAAGCGGTGGTCCCGGAAGCTCAGGGACATGGACTGCCCGAAGTCCTCGATCGGGGAGATCTCGGCGAAGATCTCCTCCAGGCCCGAGGTGGTCGGAACGTTGGTGTCGCCGCTCTCGGCGGCGGCCTGGACGCGGGCACGCCAGGCGTCGTTGCCGAGCAGCCAGTCAAAGCTCTCAGTCTGCAGACCGAGCAGGTTGGGAGCCTGGAGCGGCTCGTGAATCTTGGCGAACGAGATGCGACGCGACGCCGTGCGGGCCGCGATAGCGTCAGCAGTAGGTGCGGAAGAGGTGCGCGAGGCAGCCAAAGGGGGTCCTTCCCTGCGAATGGGTTGCAACCAGCGCCGACCACCTGGGGCGGGTGGGGTGCCTGGCGTCCAGGCATGAGTCAGCGCAAAGCGACAGCATAGCCGCTGTGGTAGTGCGTGTCCAGAGTCGTCGACGCGACGACCCGTGGTAGATGAGGCGGGTGGCCCCCGGGCCGGTGCCCATGCGAGAACGAGGCCCGCACCGTGTCTGGTGCGGGCCTCGTCCTTGAGCCGGCGTCCCTCAGGCGGCGCGGCGCGCGTCGCCGTGGGGGCCGGGCTGGGTCACTTGAGGGTGACGGTGGCGCCGGCGCCCTCGAGCTGCTCCTTGGCCTTGTCCGCGGCGTCCTTGGCAACGCCCTCGAGGACGGGCTTCGGGGCGCCGTCGACGAGGTCCTTGGCCTCCTTCAGGCCGAGGGAGGTCAGGGCGCGCACCTCCTTGATGACCTGGATCTTCTTGTCGCCGACCGACTCGAGGATGACGTCGAACTCGGACTTCTCCTCGGCGGCCTCCTCGCCACCAGCGGCACCACCGGCGGCCGGCGCGGCGGCGACGGCGACGGGGGCGGCGGCGGTGACCTCGAAGGTCTCCTCGAACTGCTTCACGAACTCGGAGAGCTCGATGAGGGTGAGCTCCTTGAAAGCCTCGATGAGCTCTTCGGTGCTGAGCTTCGCCATGGTTGGCGTTCCTTCCTGGTTGTCCTGCTACGCGAGCAGAGGTGGGGGTGGTGCGTGCCGGTGCCTGAAGGCTCAGGCCTCGGCGGCCTGCTTCTCGCGCAGGGCCTCGATGGTGCGGGCGGCCTTGGTGGCCGGCGCGGTGAAGAGGTAGGCGGCCTGGAACAGGGCCGCCTTGAACGCGCCGGCTGCCTTGCCCAGCAGCACGTCGCGGGACTCGAGCTCGGCGAGCTTGGTGACGTCCTCGGCGGAGAGTTTGCGACCCTCCAGGACCCCACCCTTGATCACGAGCTGAGGGTTCGCCTTGGCGAAGTCACGCAGCGACTTGGCCGCCTCGACCGGCTCACCGGTCACGAAGGCGATCGCCGTCGGGCCCGTGAGGTCGCCGTCGAGCACGTCGACGCCGGCCTCCTTCGCCGCGATGGCCGTCAGCGTGTTCTTCACCACGGCGTAGCTTGCGTTACCGGCGAGCGAGCGGCGCAGCTGCTTGAGCTGGGCGACGCTGAGCCCGCGGTACTCGGTCAGCAGGACGGCGCTCGACCCACGGAACTGCTCCGCGAGCTCGGCAACCGCTGCCGCCTTGTCAGGCCTCGCCATGGCCCTCCTTCCGATAGTGCCGCGCGGCCGGAGGTCCGGACATCAGAAAAGCCCCGTGCGCAGGACGGCACGGGGCTCGGCCCACCTCGGGGGCGGGAAAAGCTGTACACACCTGCGCTGGCTCCGCTGCTGCGGACTTGGCCCCGTTGTCACGGGTGACCGGCGGTCTTTGGCAGGGAACACGGTACCGGGCGCGGGTGGGTCGGGGCAAACCCGTCGCGGTGTGGTCTGGCGCACGCGGACGGTGGGGCCGTCGTCGGCCGGGCCTCTCCGACGGGGCCGCGGCCCCCGCCGCACCGCTGCGCTCCATCGGCGGGGGCCGCGAGTCAGCAGGAAACCGGCGAACCAGCAGCAGACCGGTGAACCAGCACCCGAATCTCCGCGACCTCATCGAAACGGTTCGACCTCGCCGCAGAATCTCGACCTCACCTGCGCCGGCGGCCGTGCGACCACCGCCGAGTCAGCAGGAAACCGCAGGAGGCGTGGGGCGTCCTCGGCGCGGGGATGGCGTCTCCCATGGGGTCACCCTGACCGGTGGGCGCGGACGGGTGACGACGGTGGCGGTGCTTCTGTGGACGGGAAGCACCCTGAGTGGATCAGCCCCGCGCCCCGCCCTCGACCGTCCCCGCCGCGCACGCCGTGCGTGTGAGAGAGCCCCTGGCCCCCAAGACCTCCCCGCACGCTCTCCCACCGAGAACGCCGAACGGCCCGGCACCCTCGCGGGTGCCGGGCCGTCGTGCGTTCGTGCGGGCCTGCGTCAGGCGGCGTCCTCGGTCTTGAGGTTGCGCGTCTTCGTGGCGTCCAGCGGAATGCCGGGGCCCATCGTGGTGCTGATGGTCGCCTTCGTGATGTAGCGGCCCTTCGAGCTGGCCGGCTTCAGCCGCAGGATCTCCTCCTGCGCCGCGGCGTAGTTGTCCACCAGCTGCTCGTCCGTGAAGGACGCCTTGCCGATGATGAAGTGCAGGTTCGAGTGCTTGTCGACGCGGAACTCGATCCGGCCGCCCTTGATGTCGGACACGGCCTTGGCCACGTCCATCGTCACGGTGCCGGTCTTCGGGTTCGGCATGAGACCACGCGGACCGAGCACGCGGCCCAGGCGGCCGACCTTGCCCATGAGGTCCGGGGTCGCCACGGCGGCGTCGAAGTCGGTGTACCCGGCCGCGACCTTCTCGATCAGCTCGTCGCCGCCGACCTCGTCCGCCCCGGCCTCGATGGCCTGGTTGGCCCGCTCACCGACGGCGAAGACCAGGACCCGAGCGGTCTTGCCGGTGCCGTGCGGCAGGTTGACGGTGCCACGCACCATCTGGTCTGCCTTGCGGGGGTCGACGCCGAGGCGGAAGACGACCTCGACGGTGGCGTCGAACTTCGTGGTGGACGTCTCCTTCGCCAGCCGGACGGCCTGGAGGGGGGCGTACACCTCGCCGTCGTGGATCTTCTCCACGGCCTGGCGGTACTTCTTGCTGCGCGTTGCCATCTGCTTCTCCTGAATGCAGTCGTGGTACGGGTCCGCGCGGACCCTGCCACTACGCGCCCGGGGGCGCGGATACGGGTGTTCGGTCAGCCCTCGACGGTGATGCCCATGGAGCGGGCGGTGCCGGCGATGATCTTCTCGGCGGCCTCGAGGTCGTTGGCGTTGAGATCCTCCTGCTTGGTGCGGGCGATCTCCTGCACCTGCTCACGGGTGATCTTCGCGACCTTCACCGTGTGCGGGGTGGCAGAGCCCTTCGCCACACCGGCGGCCTTCTTGATCATCTCGGCGGCCGGCGGGGTCTTGGTGATGAAGGTGAAGGAGCGGTCCTCGTAGACCGTGATCTCCACCGGGATCACGTTGCCACGCTGCGACTCGGTGGCCGCGTTGTAGGCCTTGCAGAACTCCATGATGTTCACGCCGTGCTGACCCAGCGCGGGGCCGATCGGCGGCGCGGGGGTCGCGGCGCCGGCCTGGATCTGGAGCTTGATCAGGCCTGCAACCTTCTTCTTGGGGGGCATGTTGGGGTCCTTACGGTTCTTCCTCGGGTGTGGCCGGACCGGACGTCCGGCACGGTGCTGCCGCGCGTCAGATCTTGGCGACCTGCGAGAACGACAGCTCGACCGGCGTCTCCCGGCCGAAGATCGTGACGAGCACCTTGAGCTTCTGGCTCTCGGGGCTGATCTCGGAGATGGTGGCGGGCAGCGTCTCGAACGGCCCGTCGGTGACGGTGACGGACTCGCCGACCTCGAAGTCCACCTGGATCGGCGTGGCGGCCTGGCCACCGGCCGCGGCCTTGGCGGGCGTCGCGGCGGCCTTCGTCTGGATGTTGGCGGCCAGCATCGAGAAGACCTCGTCCTCCGTCAGCGGCACCGGCTGGTGGGTGTTGCCCACGAAGCCCGTGACGCCGGGCGTGTGGCGGACGGCGCCCCAGGACTCGTCGGTCATGTCCATGCGCACGAGGGTGTAGCCCGGCACGCGCACGCGGTTGACGAGCTTGCGCTGGGAGTTCTTGATCTCCACGACCTCTTCCATGGGGACCTCCACCTGGTAGATGTAGTCCTCCATGTTCAGGCTCTGGATGCGGTTCTCCAGGTTGGCCTTCACGCGCTTCTCGTACCCGGCGTAGGTGTGGACGACGTACCAGTCGCCGGGCAGCGTGCGCAGCTCGCGGCGGAACGCCTCGGCGGGGTCGACCTCCTCCTCGGCCTCGGCGGTCTCGTCGGCGGCGGGAGCCTCGGCGGCCTCCTCCGCGGTCTCGTCGGCGGCCGGCTCGACGTCGTCGTCGGCCACGGTGTCCAGCTCGTCCTCGGCGGCAGCGGGCGCGTCGACGTCGGCGCCCAGGGCGTCGACCTCCGGCTGTGCGGACTCGGCCGACGCCTCGTCGAGGTTCGTAGGCTCGAGGTTCTCAGACACAGGCGACCTGCTTTCTGCTCAGTTGGGACTTCGCTGGCGGGTCAGCCAGCTGGGGGCGGGCGGACGACGTCATGTGGCTCAGCCGAAGACCCACAGCACGAGCTGGCCGAAGCCCAGGTCGAGCAGGCCCACGTAGACGCCGATCGCCGCCACGAAGACGAGCACGACGACGAAGTAGGTCATCAGCTCGCTGCGCGTGGGGCGCACGACCTTCTTGAGCTCGGCGATGACCTGACGGAAGAACAGGACGATCCGACCGAAGAACCCGCGCTTCTTGACGTCTCGCTCGGACGTGCTGCGGGCGCGCTCGGGACGACCCGAGGTCGCGCTTGCAGACTCGCTCACAGGTCCATCCCTCACGGTTTCCGGCCAGGTCCTCTCGCCGCCCCGTGGGGCGGGTCAGGCTCGCCGGGTGGCAGAGCCTTCAGGACGCCTCGGCCCCTGCTGATCAGGAGCCAGTCCTGGCAGGGCAGGAGGGACTCGAACCCACAACCGCCGGTTTTGGAGACCGGTGCGCTACCAATTGCGCCACTGCCCTATCAGCGATCGGCGTCCGGAGGGCCGGAGAGCACCTGATGGGCGTGCTCCAGCCTGGTGGACGTCAACCACCGCCGTCGAGTGTACGGCCTCATCGGCACTTTGGTCGAACCCGCTCCGCAGGGAGCCTGGTCACACCCGTCCCGTGAGCATCTCCGACGGCGGCGCACCACTCTACCCGGGCGGCTCCACCCACGGGGCGCGTCGATGCCCCGCAGCGGCGTCGCCCCGGCTTTGGCGACGGCGTAGGCCGGGTCCGCACGACGGCGTCGGCCAGGGTCCCCCGACGGCGTCGGCCGGTCCTGCCCGGGCGGCGCCGGGCGGGCGCGGCCCCCGTCGTGCGGGGCAGCCCCGGTCCAGCACCCGACCGGCCCGTGTGCCGCCCACGTGGCGCGTGCCACGATAGGGCGCGTGAGCGCACCCATCTCTCCCGTGACCAAGCCCCGCGTGTCCGCGCGCCTGGCGGCGATCGCCGAGTCGGCCACCCTGGCCGTGGACGCGAAGGCCAAGGCCCTCAAGGCGGCCGGCCGTCCCGTCATCGGCTTCGGCGCCGGCGAGCCGGACTTCCCCACGCCTGACTACATCGTCGAGGCCGCCGTCGCCGCCGCCAAGGACCCGGCCAACCACCGGTACACCCCGGCCAAGGGCATGCCCGCGCTGCGCGAGGCCATCGCGGCCAAGACGCTGCGCGACTCCGGCTACGAGGTCTCCCCGGACAACGTCCTCGTCACCAACGGCGGCAAGCAGGCCGTCTACGAGGCCTTCGCCGCGGTGCTCGACCCGGGCGACGAGGTGCTGCTGCCGGCGCCGTACTGGACCACCTACCCCGAGGCCATCAAGCTCGCCGGCGGCGTGCCCGTGGAGGTCTTCGCGGGCGTGGACCAGGAGTACCTGGTCACCGTCGACCAGCTCGAGGCGGCGCGCACCCCGCAGACGAAGGCGCTGCTGTTCTGCTCGCCGTCCAACCCCACCGGGGCGGTGTACTCCCCCGAGCAGACCGAGGCCATCGGCCGCTGGGCCGTGGAGCACGGCATCTGGGTCATCACGGACGAGATCTACGAGCACCTCGTCTACGACGACGCGGTGTTCACCCCGATCCAGAAGGTCGTCCCCGACCTGGTGGACACCTCCATCGTGCTCAACGGCGTCGCCAAGACGTACGCGATGACCGGCTGGCGGGTGGGCTGGCTCATCGGCCCCAGCGACGTCGTCAAGGCGGCCACCAACCTGCAGTCGCACCTGACCTCGAACGTCGCGAACGTCTCCCAGCGGGCCGCGATCGCTGCCCTCTCCGGCGACCTGTCCGCCGTCGAGCACATGCGCGCGGCCTTCGACCGCCGCCGCCGCACCATGGTCGAGATGCTCCGGGCGATCGACGGCGTGCAGCTGCCCACCCCGCGCGGGGCCTTCTACGCCTACCCCTCCGTCGAGGGGATCCTCGGGCGGACCATCCGCGGACGCACCGTGACCACCTCCGCCGAGCTGGCGAGCCTCATCCTCGACGAGGTCGAGGTCGCGGTGGTGCCGGGCGAGGCGTTCGGGCCGAGCGGGTTCCTCCGCCTGAGCTACGCGCTGGGCGACGACGACCTCGCCGAGGGCGTCGGGCGCATCCAGGAGCTGCTCGCCTGACAGGCAGCGCGACGGGCCGGGACCACGGGGTCCCGGCCCGTCGTCGTTCCCCGGCCAGGTCAGCGCACCGACGCGTCCACCGGGCCGTCGAGCGTCGAGAACGCCGGCTCCTGGCGCAGGTCCGGGTCGTGCGCCAGGTAGGCGCGGGTCTCCCGGGCGATGAAGCCCGCGCAGACCAGCAGGCCCAGGAGGTTCGGGATCGCCATGAGGCCGTTCATGATGTCGGAGAAGTTCCACACCACGTCCAGCTCGGTGGTGGCCCCGACGAACACGACGAGGGTGAAGACCGCCCGGTAGGGCCGCACGCCGCGCACCCCGACGAGCCGTTCCATGCACCGCTCGCCGTAGTAGGCCCAGCCCAGCACGGTGGAGAAGGCGAAGAAGACCACCGCGATGGTCACGAGGTAGTGGCCCCACTCCCCCGGCAGGCCCGCATCGAAGCCGGCCGCCGTCATGCCGGCGCCCTCGATGCCGCTGTCCCAGGCCCCGGTGGTGATGATGACCAGGCCCGTCATGGACACCACGATGAGGGTGTCGATGAAGGTCTGGGTCATCGAGACCAGGCCCTGGCGCACCGGGTGGCGGGTCTGCGCGGCCGCCGCCGCGATCGCGGCCGAGCCCATGCCCGACTCGTTGGAGAAGATGCCGCGGGCGACGCCGTACTGGACCGCCAGGATGAACGTCGAGCCGAGGAAACCGCCCGCGGCGGCGGTGCCGGTGAACGCGTCCGTGACGATCAGGGCGAGCGCCGCCGGGATGTCGCCGAGGTTGAGCAGCAGCACCGCGAGCGCGCCGAGGACGTAGAAGACGATCATCATCGGCACGAAGCCGGCGGTGACCTTGCCGATCGAGCGGATGCCGCCCAGCAGGACCGCCCCGGTGCCCACGGTGAGCACCACGCCGGTGAGCCACAGCGGCACGCCGAAGGAGCCCTCGATCGACGTCGCCACCGTGTTGGACTGGGTCATGTTGCCGATGCCGAAGCTGGCGAGCACGGCGAAGACCGAGAAGAGCAGGCTGAGCACGAGGCCGAACCGGTTGGGGATCGCCCGGGCGAGGTAGTACTGCGGCCCGCCGGACTTCTCGCCGTTGGCGTCCGTGGTGCGAAAGCGCACCCCGAGGAAGGCCTCGGCGTACTTCGAGGCCATGCCGAGCACCCCGGTCACCCACATCCAGAACAGCGCCCCGGGCCCGCCGAGGTGGATGGCGGTGGCCACGCCGGCGATGTTGCCGACGCCGACCGTGGCCGCCAGGGCGGTGGTGAGGGCCTGGTAGTGGGAGATGTCGCCGTCGGCGCCCTCGTCGGAGCGCTGGACCAGCGCCAGGCGCAGGGCCGGGAAGAGCTTGCGCACCTGCAGCCCGCCGAGGCGGATCGTCAGGTACAGGCCCGTTCCCAGGAGCAGCGGGATGAGGACGAACGGCCCCCACACCACCGATCCGATCTCGCCGAGCACGTCTGCCAGCTGGTCCATCGTCCCCCCAGGGTCAGCTCCGACCTGCGGCCGCGGCTATGCGGCCGAGACGAGTCCCTAAGGTACCGACGGCCGCGCGGGCCGCACGTCGGGACGGCGGTCAGGCCGCCCGGCCGCGCAGGTCGCCGACCACCCGCTCGAGGGTCGGCGCCGCGAAGCCGTGCTCGGCGGCCAGGCCCAGCAGGTTCCCGCCGAGCGCCTCGAGCTCGCTCGCGCCGCCGCGGCGCACGTCGTGCTGGAGCGAGGACTCCAGCGTCCCGGGGAGCTTGCGCAGCGCGGCCATGAGCCGCTCGCTCTCGAGCGGGAGCCCCTCGGCCGTGGCGATCGCCGCGACCTCGGCCACCACCCCGGCGGTCACCGCGGGGTCGCGCTCGAGCGCCGGCCCGATGGGCAGGTCCGTCCAGCTGGTGAGCAGCGCCGTCGGGGCGAGGAAGCTGTACTTGCGCCACAGCACCTCGTTCTCGGTGCCCCCGGTCCGGACCGTCACGCCCGCGCGCGCGAGCGCCTCGGGCACCGCCCCGCCCGCTGCGGCGTCGGGGACGGTGACGATGCAGTACGGCCCGCGGTGGACGATCACGTCCTGCTCGCGGGCGGACTCGACCTGGATGGACCCACAGGCCACGTCCGCCAGCCCCGCCGCGTGCAGCGCCCGGGCGTGGGCGGTGCCGTTGAGCAGCGCCAGCACGGCCGGCGGCCGGGCGGCGACGATCCCGGGCAGGACGTCGTCGAGGGCGTAGGCCTTGACCGCCAGGACGACGGCGGAGCCGGCCGGGACCTCGGTGGTCGCCGGGACGTGCGCCGTCCAGGTGCCGAAGGCGTCGGAGCGCACGTGGAGCCCCTCGGCCGCGATGCGCTGGGCGGTGCCCGGGCGGGCGACGGCCACGACGTCCTCGCCCGCGCGGTGCAGCAGCGCGGCGAGCAGGCCGCCCACGGCCCCGGGTCCGACGACGGTGATCATTCCGGCTCCCTTTCGACGACGACGCGGGGAGGTTATCGCGCGACGCGGCCGGTGCGGAGCGCGGCCGGTGCGGAGCGAGGCCGGTGCCGAGCGAGGGCGGCGTCGAGCGAGCGGGAGGCTGGGCGCGGGTGGCGCCGTGGACCGAGGGGGTCAGTGCGGGCCGCGCTGGGCGAGCAGCTCGCGCCCGCGCGCCAGCCAGGCCTCCGCCCGGGCCAGGCGTCCCTCGGCGTCGGCGAGCCACTCCCCGCCGTCGGAGCGGCGCGCCCCGGCCACGAGCGAGAGGACCACCCCGGCGCACCGGGCGTGCAGCGCCACCGGGTCGACCACCTGCTCGCACGCGCGGGTCCAGCTCTCCAGCAGGTCGGGCACGTGCGGGTAGGTCGCCGGCGCCAGGTGCGGCAGCACGCTGACGTGCCCGAGCAGGCAGGCGAGGTCGTCCACCCGGTGGCCCGGCCCCACGGCGTCGACGTCGAGCAGCGCCGTCACCGCGACGACGTCCTCGCGCGGGTCCATGAGCACGTTGGCCTCGTAGAAGTCCCCGTGGGTGGGCACCACCGGGCCGGGGTCGGCGACGGCGAGCAGGTCGTCGATGCCGTCCGCGAGCGCGCGGGCCCGGCCGGCGTGCTCGGGCAGCACGGTGGCCGCGGCGTGGGCGTAGTGGTGGGCCCGTTCGGACCACGCGGGCCGCCGGGGCAGGTCGAGCACGGCGGTGGGCAGGGCGTCGAGGGTGCGCAGCAGCGTGGCCAGCACGGCCGGCGCCGCCCGGCCCAGGCCCCGCGCCAGGAGGTTGGACAGCGCGATCCCGCGCCCCTCCCCCAGCAGCACGAGGCCGTCGTCGTCGGCGCGCAGCACCTGCGGGGCCGGCACCCCGGCGGCGGTGAGCATGCGGTGCCGGTCGGCGAACATGCGGGCGCCGGACGGGCGGACCACCTTGAGGTACGCCGTCGCGTCGGGCTCGGTGCGCCGCACTCGCAGCACCGCCCGCCGGGTGGGGCGGTAGGCGAGCAGCTCGACGGTCACCGGGGTGCCGAGCCGGCGCGAGAGTGCGGTGGCGTCGCAGGCGACGGGCAGGGCGGGCAGCTCGGGGTCCGCCGGGTGGCGCCACAGGTGGATCGCCGGGCCGTCCCCTCCCTGCTCGAGCCGGACCAGGCCCGGCCCGGCCCGGTGGCTGAGCCGCGCCGTCGTCGCGCACAGGTACTCCTCGCTGCGCAGCGGGGCCGGCGTGCCGGGCAGGTCCCGCTCGACGGTGACCGTGTAGCCCACCGTCACCCCGGCGCCGGGCCGGTGGTGGATCGTGTGAACCTGCCACGCCACGAGGCGGCTGCCCTCGACGTCGAGCGCACCGGCGAGCATGGTCCCGGCCTCCGGCCCGGTCAGCAGCGCGACGTCGGCCGGCTCGTGCTGCGCGGCGACGGGAACGGTCATGGCTCATAGTGCACCACGTCATGGCGCCGGTTCACCCATGGACACGAGACCGAGCGTGCCGGGGGCACCGTCGGGTCCTCCCGGCGCCCGGTGGCAGACTCGACCAGGTGCGTGACCTCCAGACCCTCCCGAAGGCGCATCTCCACCTGCACTTCACCGGCTCGATGCGGCTCGAGACCCTGTCCGACCTGGCCCGCGAGCAGCGCATGGTGCTGCCCGAGCACCTCCTCGACAACCAGGCGCTGCACGTGCCGGCGGACCAGCGCGGCTGGTTCCGGTTCCAGCGCTCCTACGACGCCGCGCGCGCCGTCGTGCGCTCCGAGGACGCCCTGCGCCGCATCGTGCGCGAGGCCGCCGAGGACGACGCCGCCGAGGGCTCGCGGCGCCTGGAGATCCAGGTGGACCCGACCTCCTACGCCCCGTTCGTCGGCGGCATCACCCCGGCGCTGGAGATCATCCTCGACGAGGCCGCGCTCGCCAGCGCCGCGACCGGCGTCGAGGTCGGGGTGGTCGTGGCCGCCTCCCGCACCCGCCACCCGCTCGACGCGCGCACGCTGGCCCGGCTGGCCGCCGCGCACGCCGGGGACGGGCCGGGGCAGGTCATCGGCTTCGGGCTGAGCAACGACGAGCGGCGCGGGAACACCGCCGACTTCGCCCCGGCGTTCCGCATCGCCCGGCACGCCGGGCTGGCCGGGGTGCCCCACGGCGGGGAGCTCCTGGGGCCCGAGCACGTGCGCGACGTCGTCGCCCACCTCAAGCCCGCCCGGCTCGGCCACGGGGTGCGCGCGGCCGAGGACCCGGACCTGCTGGCCCGGCTGGTGGACGCCGGCATCGCCCTGGAGGTGTGCCCGGCCTCCAACGTCTCCCTCGGCGTCTACCCCGACGCCGCCCACGTCCCGCTGCCCGAGCTGCTCGACGCCGGCGCGCAGGTGGCGCTCGGCGCCGACGACCCGCTCCTCTTCCGCTCCCGCCTCGCCGACCAGTACCGCATCGCCCGGGACGTCCACGGCCTGGACGACGACGCCCTGGCGGACCTGGCCCGCGCCTCGATACGGGCGTCGCTGGCCTCCGAGCGGTCCAAGGAGGCCATGCTCGCCGACGTCGACGTGTGGCTGGCCCGGGACCCGGTGCCGGCGGCGTGAGGCGCGCGCGGCCGGCCGCGCGAGGTCGCCCGGCTGGTGGTGGGGTTGGTCGCATGAGCGACGCGGTGCGCGACGCGGCGGCGTCCGGCGGCCCGGTGCCCGGCGGCGCGGGCCCGCTGACCGCCTGGCGCCAGGCCGCGGCGTGGGCCGCGGACTACGCCTTCGCCGCCCGCGGCCTGGCCCGGGCCGGGGCCGGCTGGCTCCGCCGCTCGCGGCCGGACGCCTTCCGCGTCGCCGAAGGGCCCGGCACCCCGGTGCTGCTCCTGCCCGGGATCTACGAGTCGTGGCGCTTCCTCCAGCCCCTCGCCGCGCACCTGCACGCCGCCGGCCACCCCGTGCACGTGGTGACCGAGCTCGGCCTCAACAGCGTCGCGGTCCTCGACGGCGCCGAGCGCGCGGCCCGGTACCTGCGCGCGGCGGACCTGGGCGACGCCGTCGTCGTGGCCCACTCCAAGGGCGGCCTGGTGGGCAAGGCGCTGATGCTGCGCGAGGAGCGCGTGCGCGGGATGGTCGCGGTGGCCACCCCGTGGGCGGGGTCGAGCTACGCGGCGTTCTTCCCGCCGTGGTCGCCGGTGCACCGCCTGTCCCCGCGCCACGCGGGGCTGCTGGCCCTGGCGCGCGAGCGGGCGGTGGACGACCGCATCATCGCCGTCGTGCCGGCCTGGGACCCGCACATCCCGTCCGGCTCGCGCCTGCCCGGCGCGCGCCGCAACGTCGAGGTGGCCGCCAGCGGGCACTTCCGGGTGCTGGCCGACGCCGAGGTGCTCGCGGAGGTCCAGCGCGGCGTCGTCGAGCTGGCGTGAGGTCGGTCCGGCCGCGGACCGCAGGTCACAGGCCGGCGCCGAGCAGCACCGGCTCGGGCACCAGCGTGACCCCGAAGGCCTCGCGCACCCCGTCCCGCACGGCGCGGGCGAGGGCGAGCAGGTCCGCCGCCGTCGCCCCGCCGCGGTTGGTCAGCGCGAGGGCGTGCTTGGTCGACAGCGTGGCCGGCGCGCCCAGGCCGAAGCCCTTGTCGAAGCCGGCGTGGGAGATCAGCCAGGCGGCGGAGGTCTTGACCAGCCCCTCCACGACGGGGGCCGCCGCGCCGATCTGGCCGATGCGGGTGTGGTCGGTGACCGGGTAGCGCGGCGCCTCGGGCGGGAGCTGGGCGTCGGCCTCCGCGACGGGCAGGATCGGGTTGGTGAAGAACGAGCCCGCGGACCAGGTGTCGTGGTCGGCGGCGTCCAGGACCATGCCCTTGCCGCCGCGCAGGGCGAGCACCGCCTCGCGCACCTCGGCGGCCGGCACCCGGGCCCCCACCTCCACGCCGAGCCGGCGGGCCAGCTCCGGGTAGCGCACCGGCGCCGAGAGGGTGGCCAGGCGCATCTGGAAGCTGACCTCGAGGACGACGTAGCGCGGGGTCGGCCCCCAGGTGCGCCCGCCGCCCGCGGTCGCGTCCGAGAGGGAGCGCTTGAGGAGGGAGGTGCGGTAGCCCAGGGCGAGCTCGCCGACGGCGAGCATCCGGGTGCGCCGCTCGAGCCGGTCGTACACCCGCACCGACGAGAGGGTCTCGGCGACCTCCTGGCCGTAGGCGCCGACGTTCTGCACGGGGGTGGCGCCCGTGGAGCCGGGGATGCCGGAGAGGGCCTCGACGCCCATCCACCCCTCGGCCACGGCGGTGGCCACCACCTCGTCCCAGGGCTGGCCGGCGGGGACGGTGAGGTTGGCCCCGGCGCAGGAGGAGTCCGCCTGGCCGGCGATGCCGCGGCGCGCGTCGCGCACGACGACGCCGTCGAAGCCGGCGTCCGCGGCGAGCAGGTTGGACCCGCCGCCCAGGACGAGGACCGGAGTGCCGGCGTCGTCGGCGCCGCGCACGGCGTCGACGAGCTCGGCCTCGGTGCTCGCCTCGACGTAGGCGGCGACCGGGCCGCCCACCCGCAGCGTGGTCAGCTCGGCCAGCGTGGGGGTGTCGCCGGCGAAGGTGGCGCCGGCGGGGGCGGCGAGGGAGGTCACGGGAGCTGAGGTCACCCCTCCAGGGTACGAGGGGGCGCCGTCGGCCGGCCCTGTGAGCCTCGCCGCCCGCCGCGGCGTCACCGCAGCTGGACCAGCGCCTGCGCCTTGGCGAGCACGCTCGTCCCGCCGCTGGTGACGGTCAGGTCCACGCGCACCGAGCTGGCCGCCAGGTCGACGGCCCCGGCCTTGCCGACGACGACGACCTCCGCCTCGCCGGGGTCCGGCACCTCCACGGGGCGGGTGAAGCGCACGCCGTAGTCGACGACGGCGCCGGGGTCCCCGGCCCAGTCCTCCACCGCCGCCGCCGCGAGGCCCATGGTGGCCATGCCGTGGGCGATGACCCCGGGCAGCCCCACCTCGCGGGCGACGCGGTCGTTGTAGTGGATCGGGTTGAAGTCGCCGCTGGCGCCGGCGTAGCGCACGAGCAGCGCGCGGTCGACCGGGAAGGTGCGGCGGAACAGCTCCTGGCCCACCTCGATGTCGGTGAGGACGGGCTGCTCGGGCTGGTTCTCGCTCATCGGCCCTCCCCCCGCACGGCGAGGGTGGAGCGCACGGTGGCCACCGGGGCGTCGTCGGCGTCGGCGATCTCCGCGCGCGTGCTGACCAGGGTCAGCCCGGCCCGCTCGAGGATCTTGTCGACGTGGACGGTGGTCCGCAGCCGGTCACCGGCGACGATGGGCCGGTGGTGGGTGAAGTGCTCCTCGGCGTGGACGACGCGGGAGAAGTCGATCCCGGCCTCCTCGCTGCCCACGTACGCCTGCTCGGCGCGCTGCGCGACGACGACGGCGAAGGTCGGGGTGGCGACGACGTCGGCGTACCCCAGGGCCCAGGCGGCGTCCGGGTCGTAGTGGGCGGGGTGGATGGCGCCGGTGGCCCGGGCCATCTCGGCGATCTTCACCCGGGAGACCTCGTAGGTCTCGATGGGGGCATAAGAACGCCCCACGAGCGTCGTGTTGACGCCGGTGGGGCGGGTGCTGCTCTCGGTCATCGCCCCAGACTAGGGCAGGGCGGTGACCGAGGGGGTCAGCGGGTCTCGCGGTGCGTGGTCTTGGCGTTGCAGCGCGGGCAGTACTTCGCCAGCTCGAGACGGTCGGGGTTGTTCCGACGGTTCTTCTTGGTGATGTAGTTGCGCTCCTTGCACACCTCGCAGGCGAGGGTGATCTTGGGGCGAACGTCGGTGGACTTGCTGGCCACGGCGGTTCCTCACGTATCGGTCGTGCGAGCGGCCATTCCCGGCTGCTTCGTCTGTTCCTGTTGGTAGCGGGGGCGGGGCTCGAACCCGCGACCTCACGATTATGAGTCGTGCGCTCTCACCAACTGAGCTACCCCGCCGCGTCCTGCGGACCGCACCACTTTACCTGCCGCGCGCCGCGGGCGGTAGCGGTCCGTAGACCGGCGGTAACGGTCCGTAGACCAGAGCCCCGAAAGGGAATCGAACCCTTGACCTTCTCCTTACCATGGAGACGCTCTGCCGACTGAGCTATCGGGGCAGCGGTGAAGACACTACACACCCGGGGGCCCGGAGGTGAAATCCGGATGGCCCCTGCGGGCCGTGAGTCCCCTCACAGCGGCGAGGGGGCCGTCCCATGGGGCGACGACGGGCGCCCGGGGACATGACAACGGCCCACCACCGCTGCGCGCAGGTGATGGGCCGGTCCGTGGCGAGTGCAGGATTCGAACCTGCGAAGCATTCCGCGGCTGATTTACAGTCAGCTCCCTTTGGCCGCTCGGGCAACTCGCCTCGCACCCCGTAAGGTGCACACGGAACGATAGCAACAACTCGCGGGTGGTCGTTAACCGGCTCGGGGGCGAGGAAGGTCACACCGGCGCGGCCCGCCCGTGGACCCGCGCCCCGCCGGCAGACCCCGCCGCACCACCCGTCGCATCACGCAGGAGGAGAGCGCCATGGCCGATTCGTCGTTCGACATCGTCAGCAAGGTCGACCACCAGGAGGTCGACAACGCGGTGAACCAGGCCGCCAAGGAGATCGCCCAGCGGTACGACTTCAAGAACGTCGGCGCCTCGGTGACGCTCGCGGGCGACACCATCACCATGACGGCGAACTCGCCCGAGCGGGTCAAGGCGGTCCTCGACGTCCTGCAGTCCAAGCTCATCAAGCGCGGCGTCTCGCTGAAGTCCCTGGACACCGGCGACGGGGAGCCGAAGGCCTCGGGCAAGGAGTACCGGCTCGTCGGGACCCTGAAGGAGGGGCTGGGCCAGGACGTGGCGAAGAAGATCACCAAGCTCGTCCGCGACGAGGGCCCGAAGGGCGTCAAGACGCAGATCACGGGCGACGAGGTGCGGGTGACCTCGAAGAGCCGCGACGACCTCCAGGCGGTCATCACGCTGCTCAAGGGCGCCGACGACATCGACGCGGCGCTGCAGTTCACCAACTACCGCTGAGTCGGCCTTCCCGGGCACCCGCTACCCCCTGGGCGCCGCGAACGAGGTCGAGGTTCTGGTTGTATTTGCGACCAGAACCTCGACCTCGTGCCCGTTCGAACGTTCAGGGCTGGCCGGCCCGGCGGGTCCTGCGCGTCGGACCAGTGCTCAGCGACGCGCCAGGCGTAGCGCCTCCTCGACCTGTTCACGCACCTGCCAGGGGCGGTCCACGAGCTGACGCCAGGTGAACCGCAGCACCGTGTAACCGGCGAGGGTCAGGGCGTTGAGCCGCTGCCGCTCGACCTCGAAGTCCGCATGCGCGAGGCGGCCGTCGACCTCCACGATGACCTTGGGTGCGCGAAAGAGGACATCGGCGCGCGCCACCACCCGCGCGCCGACGACCATCGGCTGGTTCGTCTCCCAGCCCTGGATGCCCGCGCCGCGCAGGATCTGGTGGAGGCGGCGCTCGGCCTCGCTCAGCGCGCCGTCGCGCGTCATCGCCAGGAGGCGGCGGAGCTGCTCGACGCCCGGCCTGCCGCGGCGCTCCTCGACGTCGGCGGCGAGATGGCTCACCGTGATCACCTCACGGGTTCGGACCCACGCCATGAGCCGTTCGGCCTCGGCGAAGGGCAGCAGCGCCAGGCAGTCCAGCGCCGTGCTGCGTGCTCCGGTGAGCCGGAACGACAGCATGGGGCGCACCTCCGTGGCCTCCATGTAGTGCGGGACGAGGCCGTGCCGGGCCTGCCGACGGTGCGGTAGGAGCACGTGGGCGTGACCGTCGTCGGCTACCGGCAAACCGTGGAGGAGAGCCGCCGTCCCGTGGCAGATCACCGCATCGGGCCAGGTCAGTGCGGCGCCGATGGCACGGAGCCTGACGGGGTCCAGGGCGCTGGGGACGCCGACGTCCATGAACGCCGCACCGACGATGCGGCGCCATGTGCCCGTGGCGACCTTGTGGCGGACCACCCCGCGCGTCAGCCCGGCTTCCGCCGCCGTGGCGAGCGTGAACACGCCGAGCACGCTGGCTCGCCGAAGCCGCTCCTCGCCGGCCGCACGGTCGCTCCTGTCCACGCCTGCAGCATGGCGAGCCACCTCGGGAGCCGGTCGCCACTATCCACAGGCGCACCCGGCACCGCCCGCGCCCGCGCCCGCGCCCGCGCCCGCGCCCGCGCCAAGCGAAGTCGGGGTATTGGCTGCTGTGACAACCACAACCTCGACTTGGTTGCGCCGCGGCGCACCAACGCTCATGACGTGGGCGACCGTGCGAGCTCCAGCCGAAACCAGGTCAAGGTATTGGCTGCTGTGACAGCCAATACCTCGATCTGAGTCGGCTGCGCCGCCAGCCGGTGCTCCAGGAGGGCCAGATAGCGCCGCCGCGGCCCCACCGTCGAACTCGCGCAGGTGGTCAGTGGTGCTGGGCCGCGGGCCTCAGTACCCGGCCATGCGCTCCAGGCGGGCGATCCGCTCGTTCATCGGCGGGTGGGTGGAGAACATCTTCGCCACCCCGCCCGCGCGGAACGGGTTGGCGATCATCATGTGGCTGACGTTCTCCAGCCGCTGCGTGGGCTGCAGCGGGCTCGCCGCGGTGCCGCGCTCGAGCTTGCGCAGCGCCGAGGCCAGGGCCAGCGGGTCGCCGGTGAGCTGGGCGCCGTCCTCGTCCGCGTCGAACTCGCGGGTGCGGGAGATGGCCAGCTGGATGAGGGACGCGGCGATCGGCGCGAGCAGCGCCGTCGCCAGCAGCGCCAGCGGGTTGGCGTTGCGGTCCCGGCCGCCGAAGAACACGAGGAACTGCGCCACCGAGGTGATAAGCCCGGCGAACGCCGCCGCGACCGAGGAGGTGAGGATGTCGCGGTTGTACACGTGCATGAGCTCGTGGCCGAGCACCCCGCGCAGCTCGCGCGGCTCGAGGATGCGCACGATGCCCTCCGTGACGCACACCGCGGCGTTGCGCGGGTTGCGGCCGGTCGCGAAGGCGTTGGGCTGTGCCGTCGGCGCGATGTAGATGCGCGGCATGGGCTGGCGCGCGGTGGTGGCGAGCTCGCGGACCATCGCGTACAGCCACGGCGCCTCGGCCTCGCTGACCGGGCGGGCGGCCATGGCCCGGATCGCCAGCTTGTCGGAGTTCCAGTAGCCGTAGAACGTCGTCGCCAGGCCGATGAGGGCGAAGATCCAGATGAACGAGGACCTGCCGGTCCCCGAGGCCACCAGGGCCCCCACGGCGAGCAGGATGACCCACATCACCGCGAAGAGGAGGGTGGTCTTCAGCCCGTTGTGGTGCCGGTCCGTCATGGTGGTCGCTGCTCCTGGTCGCTCAAGATCCGTGCCGGGGCCCGCCGTGCGTGCACGGCGGGCCTGACACCCTCTTGAACGCCGACGGCGCCCCGTTCGTTCCGGACGCCCGTCCGGCCCCAGCAGCCTCAGAGCAGACGGCCGTCGTGCTCCTCGCCCCGGGAGATCGCCGTCATCGTGTCGCGGTGGACGACCTTGACCCGCTCGCGGTCCAGCCCGTTGTAGCGCTCGGCGAGGGACTTCTCGTAGGCGTCGAGCAGCTCCCAGCCCTCCCACGTGGTGTAGCGCACCCCGGCGGCCTCGAGCGCGGCGAGCATGGCGTCGTGGCCGACGCCGGCCTCGTCCTCGCTGCGGGCGTGGAGCAGCCCGGCCTGGGCGTCCTCGACGAGGTGGGCGATGGTCTGCTGCGCGTCGGACTTCGTCGAGCCGATCAGGCCCACCGGGCCGCGCTTGATCCAGCCCGTGGCGTACACGCCCGGCAGGTACTCGCCGTCGTCGCCCAGCACCCGGCCCTCGGTGTTGGGGATGACGCCGCTGCGCTCGTCGAACGGCAGCCCGGCCACCGCGGAGCCGAAGTAGCCGACGGCGCGGTAGACGGCCTGGACCGGGGTGTCGACGAACTCCCCGGTGCCGCGCACGGACCCGTCGCCGGTCAGCTCGGTGCGCTCGGTGCGCAGGGCCTCGACCTTGCCGTCGCCGAGGATCTCGACCGGGCGGTGCAGGAAGTGCAGGTGGATGCGGCGGGAGGCGGTGCGCTCGGCCGGGTCACGCAGCGTCCAGTCCATGAGGGTCTTGACGACCTGCTTGGTCTGGTTCGAGGAGCGGATGGCCTCCTCCGAGCCGGCGTCGAACTGGAAGTCCTCGTCGTAGACGATGACGTCGACGTCGGGCACCTTGCCCAGCTCGCGCAGCTCCAGCGGGGTGAACTTCACCTGGGCGGGGCCGCGGCGGCCGAAGACGTGGACGTCCGTGACCGGGCTGCGGCGCAGCCCCTCCGCCACGTTGTCCGGGATCTCGGTGACCATGAGGTCGTCGACGTGCTTGGCGAGCATGCGCGCGACGTCGAGGGCGACGTTGCCCACGCCGATGACGGCGACCTCCTTGGCCTCCAGCGGCCAGGTGCGCGGCACGTCGGGGTGGCCGTCGTACCAGGAGACGAAGTCGGCGGCGCCGAAGGAGCCGGGCAGCTCCACCCCGGGGATGTTCAGGGGGGCGTCGCGGTCGGAGCCGGTGGAGAAGATGACCGCGTCGTAGTGCTTCTGCAGCTCCTCCAGCGTCACGTCCGTGCCGACGTCGACGTTGCCGATCAGCCGGATGTCCCCGCGCTGGAGGATCTTGTACAGCGCGACGATGATCTGCTTGATCCGCGGGTGGTCCGGGGCGACGCCGTAGCGCACCAGGCCGAAGGGGGCGGGGAGGCGCTCGAAGAGGTCGATGCTCACCTCCAGCCCGGACTTGGACAGGATGTCGGCCGCGTAGATGCCGGCGGGTCCGGCGCCGACGAGTGCCACGCTGAGCGGGCGGGAGCTGGTCACGGGTGCCTCTCGTGCAGGGTGTACGGGACGACCGCGACGCACCAGCGCGCGGCTGGGTCGCGGAAAACCACCCTCCAGTCTACGGCCGGCCAACCTTTCCGGCCGGTGAGCGCGGTCACGGCCCCTGAGGTGCCAGAGTGGGTCGGTGACCGATCACTCCCCCGAACGCGCCGGCGCCCCCGCCCCCGCGGCCCCCGCCCCGGCCCGGGAGCCGGGCACGGACCGCACCGGGCTCGCCCTCGGCCTGTCGTGCTACCTGCTGTGGGGCGCGTTCCCGCTGTACTTCCGGCTCCTCGAGCCGGCCGGCCCGGTGGAGATCGTGGCGCACCGGGCCGTGTGGAGCCTGGGCTTCTGCCTGCTGGCGCTGCTGGTCACCCGCACGCTGCGCGACTTCACCGCCGTGCTGCGCCGGCCCCGGGCGGTGGCGCAGCTGGCCCTGGCCGCGGTGCTGGTGGCGACGAACTGGCTGGTCTACGTCTACGGGGTCAACTCCGGGCACACGGTCGACGCCGCCCTGGGGTACTTCATCAACCCACTCGTCACCGTGCTGCTCGCGGTGGCGGTGCTCCACGAGCGCCTCCGCCCGCTGCAGTGGACGGCGACGGGGATCGGCGCCCTGGCCGTGGTGGTCATCACCGTCGGGTACGGGCAGGTGCCGTGGATCGCCCTCGCCCTGGCGGTGTCCTTCGGGCTGTACGGCCTGGCCAAGAACCGGGTGGGCCGCACCGTCGGTGCGCTGCCGGGCCTCGCGGTGGAGACGACGGCGCTGTTCCCGCTCGCGCTGGGCTACCTGCTCTGGCTCGCGCACGCGGGCGCCGGCACCTTCGGCGCCGCCGGCCCGGACCGCACCGAGCACATGGTGCTGCTGGCCCTCGCCGGCCCGCTCACCGCGGTCCCGCTGCTGCTCTTCGGGGCCGCGGCGCGCCGGCTGCCGCTGAGTGTCATCGGCATGCTCCAGTACCTCACCCCGGTGCTCCAGCTCCTCGTGGGCGTGGCGCTGTTCCACGAGCCCATGCCGCCGGAGCGGTGGGCGGGCTTCGTGCTGGTGTGGGTGGCCATCGTCGTGCTCACCGTGGACGGGTGGACGCACCGGCCGCGCCTGGCCCGCGCGGCATGAGCCGCACCCTCGGCACCCCGCGCCCTACTTGACGTCTCGCGCACTACTTGACGTCTCGCGCACTACTTGACGTCTCGCGGGGCGGGGGGCAAGGGGCCGGCGGGGTCAGGCCAGGCGGTCCACCAGCAGCCCGGCGAAGGCGCCCAGGGCGTCCTTGACCTCGCCCGCGGGCAGCGGGTCGAGCTCGGCGACGGCGTCCTGCGCCCAGGCGGCGGCGAGGTCGCGGGCCTCGGCGACCACGTCGTGCCCGCGCAGGTCGGCCACGATGGCGCTGAGCGCCTCGTCCGAGCCCAGGTCGCGCCCGAGCCGGTCGAGCAGGGCCAGCCCGGCGGCGTCGAGGGTGCCCTCGGCCGCCCGGCGGCGCAGCAGCAGCACCGGCATGGTGTCCACGCCCTCGCGCAGGTCGGTGCCCGGGGTCTTGCCGGTGGTGGCGGCGTCGGCCGAGAGGTCGATGACGTCGTCGGCCAGCTGGAAGGCCACACCCACCTTCTCGCCGTAGCGGGTCAGGATCTCCGCCACCTCGGCGCCGGCGCCGGAGAACGTCGCGCCGTAGCGCGCCGAGGCGGCGATGAGCGAGCCGGTCTTGTCGGCGAGGACCCGGATGTAGTGCGCGACCGGCTCCTCCCCCTCGGCCGGCCCGAGGGTCTCGTGCAGCTGGCCCAGGCACAGCCGCTCGAAGGTCTCGGCGTGCACGCGCACGGCGCCGGCGCCCAGCCGGGCGACCATCTGCGAGGCGCGGGCGAAGAGCAGGTCCCCGGTGAGGATCGCCACGGAGTTGCCCCACACCTCGTGGGCGGCCGGCGCCCCGCGGCGCATCGGCGCGGAGTCCATGACGTCGTCGTGGTACAGGGTGGCGAGGTGGGTCAGCTCGACGGCGACGGCGGCCGTGAGCACCTCCTCGTTGGCTCCCCCGCCCAGCTCGGCGGTCAGCAGGGTCAGCAGCGGGCGCAGCCGCTTGCCCCCGGCCGCGGCCAGGTGCGCGGCGGGGGCGTCGACCAGCTGGTCCGCGCCGGTCACGGCCGCGCGCAGGCGCGTCTCGACGTCGGACATCAGCGGGAGCAGGCGCTCCTCGAGCTCGTGGTCGCCCAGGGGCAGGATGGAGGTCGTCACAGGGTGCACGGTACTCACGGAAGGAACACTGCCGCCTGGTTGGCCAGGTCGAGGACGGGCCCGGGCAGCACCCCGAGCAGCACCGTGCCGACGGCGCACACGGCCACCGCCACGGACGTCAGCCCCTCGGAGGAGACCACCGCGGTGCTCTCCCCGTCGGGCTCGGTGAAGAACATCAGCACCACCAGGCGCACGTAGAAGAACGCGGTGGCGGCCGAGGCGAGCACCGCGAGGACCACGAGCACGGCGGCGCCGCTGTCGACCGCCGCGGAGAAGACGGCGAACTTCCCGATGAAGCCCGCGGTGAGCGGGATGCCCGCGAAGGACAGGAGGAAGATCACCATCGCGACGGCGGCGGTGGGGCTGCGCCGGCCCAGCCCGGCCCACTGGGCCAGGTGGGTGGCCTCGCCGGTGACGTTGCCGTCGGCGTCGCGCTCGCGCACGAGGGTGACCAGGGCGAACGCGCCGATGGTGGCCAGGCCGTAGGCCAGCAGGTAGAACAGCACCGCCGCGATGCCGAGGCTGCGCAGGGAGATGACGCCGATGAGGACGAACCCGGCGTGGGCGATCGAGGAGTACGCGAGCATCCGCTTGACGTCGGTCTGCACGATGCCCAGCACGGTGCCGACGAGCATGGTGAGGATGATCACCACCCACATCACCGGCTCGAGGTCCCAGCTCATCCCCGGCAGGACGACGTAGAGGAACCGCAGCAGCGCCGCGAAGGCGGCGAGCTTGGTGGCGGCCGCCATGAAGCCGGTGATCGGGGTGGGCGCCCCCTGGTAGACGTCGGGGGTCCAGGCGTGGAAGGGCACCGCGCCGACCTTGAACAGCAGCCCGATGATGACGAGCAGGGCGCCGCCGAGCAACAGCCAGTCCATCCCGGCCGTGGCCGGCACGGACTGGGCCAGGCCGGACAGGCGCACGGTGCCGGAGTAGCCGTAGAGCAGGGCGATGCCGAAGAGGAAGAACGCCGAGGCGAACGCGCCGAGCAGGAAGTACTTCAGCGACGCCTCCTGGGACAGCAGGCGACGGCGCCGCGCCAGCCCGGAGAGGACGTACAGCGGCAGGGAGAGCACCTCGAGGGCGACGAACAGGGTCAGCAGGTCCCCGGCGCCGGCGAAGAGCAGCATGCCGGACAGCGCGAACAGGGTCAGCGGGTAGACCTCGGTCTGCGCCATGCCGGCGCGGGTGGCGTCGGCCTCGTCGGTCGACCCGGGCCGGGCGGCGGCCTGGGCGACGAAGGCGCCCTCGCCGGACTCGGTGCGGTCGGCGATGACGAGCAGCCCCAGCAGGCCGAAGATCACCAGCACGGCCTGGGCGGCCAGCGCCGGGCCGTCCTCGATGAGGGCGCCGGCGACCAGCGCGCTGGGCCCGCCGTCCTGCACGACGGTCCAGCGCCACACGACGGCGACGAGCGCCCCGGCGGTGGCGAGCAGCCCGAGCACGAGCTGCACCGGGCGGCGCGCGGTGCGCGGCACGAAGGCCTCGACGAGCACGCCGGCGACGGCGGCGGCCAGGACGATGAGGACGGGCGTGAGCGCGGCCCAGTTCACCTCGGGCGCGACGAACGTGTTCACTTGGTGGTTCCCTCCGGGCCGGCCGCGAGGACCGCGCCGCTGTCCGCGGGGCCGGCCGGGCCCCGGGCGGTGTCGATGGAGCTGGGCTGCTCGAGCGCGACGGACTGCGCCACCGGCCGCACGGCGTCGAGCACCGGCGCCGGGTAGAAGCCGAGGGCGAGCATGACCGCGACCAGCGGGCCGACCACCCACTTCTCCCGGGCGCCGAGGTCGGGGATGCGGGCCAGCTCGGGCACCTTGGGGCCGGTGAAGATGCGCTGGTAGGGCAGCAGGATGTACACCGCGGCGATGATGACGCCGAGCACCGCGACGACGGCGGCGACGATGTTGACGCGGAAGGTGCCCTGGATGACGAGGAACTCGGGCACGAACCCGCTCAGGCCGGGCAGGGCGATCGAGGCGAGGCCGGCGGTGAGGAACGTGCCGGCCAGCACCGGGGTCACCCGCTGCATGCCGCCGTAGGCGGGGATCTGCTGGGTCCCGCCGCGCCGGGTGAGGAACCCGGCGATGAGGAACAGCGCGGCGGTGGAGACCCCGTGGGCGACCATGTAGACCATCGCGCCGGTCAGGGCCACCTGGTCGCGGACGAAGATGCCCAGCACCATGAACCCGAAGTGGCTCACCGAGGTGAAGGCGATCAGCCGCATGATGTCGCGCTGGCCGACGGCGAGCAGCCCGCCGTAGATGATCGAGATCAGCGCCAGGACGATGATCGCCGGCGCCGCCCACCGGGAGGCCTCGGGGAACAGCGGCAGGCACAGGGTGATCATCCCGAAGGTGCCGACCTTGTCCAGGACGCCGACGAGCAGCGTGGAGGTCCCGGCCGGGGCCTGCTGGGTGGCGTCGGGCAGCCAGGTGTGCACCGGCCACACCGGCGCCTTGACCGCGAACGCGATGAAGAAGGAGAGGAACAGCAGCCGCTCGACGGCCGGGGAGACCTCGAGGTGCCCGGCGAGGGTGTCGACGAGGAAGCCCTGCTCCCCGCCGGGGCCGGCGAGGTAGACCGCCACCACCCCGACGAGCATGATCAGCCCGCCGGCGAGGGAGTACAGCAGGAACTTCAGCGCCGCGGTGCGCCGGCGGGGCCCGCCGTAGTTGCCGATGAGGAAGTACACCGGGACGAGCATCGCCTCGAACAGGACGTAGAAGAGGAACACGTCCCGGGCGGCGAAGACGGCCACCATGAGCGCCTCGAGGGCGAGCACGAGGGCGACGAAGCCCATCTGCCGCCGCTCGAGCACGGCCCCGGCGGGCACCGCCTCCTGCTCGTGCCAGGCGGCCAGGAGCACCAGCGGCACGAGGAAGACGGCGAGCAGGACCATGACCAGCCCGAGGCCGTTGACCCCGAGGGCGTAGGAGACGCCGAGCTGGGGGATCCAGCTGGCCAGCTCGGTGAGCTGCTGCTGGCCGGCCTGGGCGAGGTCGAACTGGGTGGCCGCCACGACGGCCAGGACGAGCTCGACGAGGGAGACGGCGAGCCCGTAGGGGCGGGCGACCTTGTGCAGGGGCCGCACCAGCCACAGCACCGCCGCGGCCACCAGGGGCAGGGCGATGAGGACGGTCAGCCAGGGGAAGGCCGCGTTGAGTGTCTGCATGTCTGTTAGTGACCTTCTCCCTCAGGCCTGCAAGCGCGAGGCGAGGACGACGACAAGAGCGAGGACGACGCCGGCGAGCATGAGGGCGGCGTAGGAGCGGACGTACCCGTTCTGCACCCGGCGCAGCAGGCCGCCCAGGCCCGCCGTCGCCCGGGCGATGCCCATCACGCCGCCGTCGACGACCGAGGAGTCGGTGTAGACCAGCGAGCGGGTGAGGTACTGGCTGGGCCGCATGAACACGCCCTCGTTGAAGGCGTCCTGGTACAGGTCCTGGCGGGCGGCGCGGGTGAGCGCGGAGCCGCGCGGGGCCTCCACCGGCACCTCGCGGGCGCCGTAGGCGCGCCAGGCGAGGAACGCGCCCACCAGCACCACGAGCAGCGTCAGCGCGATGATCGCGGCCACGGGCAGCACCGGCTCGCCGTGCTCGGCGTGCCCGGTCACCGGCTCGAGCCAGGTGACGAAGCTGTCGCCGAACGCCAGGACCGCGCCCAGGCCCGCCGAGCCGACGGCCAGGATGATCATCGGCACGGTCATCAGGGCCGGCGCCTCGTGCGGGTGCACGGGCTCGGCGGCCGGGTCCTTCCAGCGCGCCTTGCCGTGGAAGACCATGAAGAACAGCCGGGACATGTAGAAGGCGGTGATCCCGGCGCCGAGCACCGCGACGAGGCCGAAGACCCACGGGCGCCAGCCCTCGCCGATGAAGGCGGTCTCGATGATCAGGTCCTTGCTCCAGAAGCCGGAGAAGGGCGGGATGCCGAGGATCGCGAGCCAGCCCAGGCCCATGGTGATCCAGGTGATCTTCAGGTACGGGGCCAGGGCGCCGAAGCCGCGCATGTCGACCCGGTCGTCCATGGCGTGCATGACCGACCCGGCACCGAGGAACAGCCCGGCCTTGAAGAAGCCGTGGGTGACGAGGTGGAAGATCGCGAAGGCGTACCCGATCGGGCCGAGGCCCGCGCCGAGCATCATGTAGCCGATCTGGGACATCGTCGAGGCCGCGAGGACCTTCTTCATGTCGTCCTTGGCGCAGCCGACGATCGCCCCGAACAGCAGGGTGATGGCGCCGACGACGGCGATGACCAGCAGCGCGTTCGGGGCGCCGTTGAGGATCGGGCCGGAACGGACCAGGAGGTAGACGCCGGCGGTGACCATGGTCGCGGCGTGGATGAGCGCGGAGACCGGGGTGGGGCCGGCCATGGCGTCACCGAGCCAGGCCTGCAGCGGGAACTGCGCGGACTTGCCGCAGGCGGCGAGCAGGAGCATCAGGCCGATGGCGGTGAGCACGCCCTCCGAGGCCCCGGCGGCGGCGCCGAACACGCCGGCGAAGTTCACCGTGCCGAACGCGGCGAACATGATCGCCATCGCCAGCAGCAGGCCGACGTCGCCGACGCGGTTCATGACGAAGGCCTTCTTCGCGGCCACCGCGTAGTCGGTGCGGTAGTTCCAGAACCCGATGAGCAGGTAGGAGGCCAGGCCCACGCCCTCCCAGCCGACGAACAGCAGCGCGTAGCTGTCGGCCAGGACCAGCAGCAGCATCGCCGCGACGAAGAGGTTGAGGTAGGCGAAGAACCGGCGCCGGTCGGTGTCGTGCTCCATGTAGGCCACGGAGTAGATGTGGATGAGCGTGCCGACGAAGGTCACCAGCAGCACGAACGTCACCGACAGCGGGTCGATGCGCATCCCGGCCGGCACGTCCAGCGCGCCGGCGGGGATCCAGCTGAACAGGGTGACGTCGACGATCCGCTCGGCGGCCGGGCGGCTCAGGAGCTGCACGGCCACGGCCACGCCCACCACGAGCGCCCCGGCGGAGGCTGCGACGCCGAGCCAGTGGCCCCAGCGGTCGGCGCGCCGGCCCAGGACCAGCAGCACGCCGGCGGACAGCAGCGGCAGGGCGACGAGCAGCCAGGCCAGGGAGATCGCTCCCCCGGCGGCGGCGCCGTCGGCGACGGACACAGAGAACAAGGTGGCGGTCACGCCGGCCCCCGTCAGCTCTTCAGCAGGTTCACGTCGTCGACCGACGCGGACCTGCGGGTTCGGAAGATGGACACGATGATCGCCAGGCCGACGACGACCTCGGCCGCGGCGACGACCATCACGAAGAACGCGACGACCTGACCGGTGAGGTCGCCGTGGAGCCGGGAGAAGGTCACCAGCGCCAGGTTGGAGGAGTTGAGCATGATCTCCACGCCGAGCAGCGCGATGATCGCGTTGCGGCGCACGAGCACGGCGGTGGCGCCGATGGCGAACAGGATCGCGGCCAGCACCAGGTAGTTCACGAGGCTCATCGCTCCTCCTCCTTGGCCGCGCCGTCGGTGTGGTCCACGGCGAGCCGGGCGGAGCGCTCGAGCGTGGGCTCCTGCCCTGGGCTGCCGGGCAGCTGGGGGGTGGGCGGCGCCTCGCCGCGCATGCCGGGCAGGCCGGACTGGCCCACCGCGCGGCTCACGGCCCCGCCGTGCAGCCCGTCGGCGGCGCCGGCCCGCGCCCGGGCGATCGCCGCGACGGTCTCCGGGCTGACCTCGGCGAGGGTGCGCTCCTGGCCGCGGATGCGCAGCACCCGGGGCACGGAGACCTCCAGCGCCTCGCCGTCGGCGGACAGCGCCGGCACGGTGGCGGCGTTGGACCGGGCGTAGACGCCGGGGGCGGGCAGCTGGCCGATGCCGCCGCGGCCGGCGGCGAAGGCGCGCATCTTCTGCTCGAGGACGTCGCGCTGGGTGGCCTTGGGCCGCAGCCGCTCCATGTGGGTCAGCGTCACGGCGCCGACCGCGGCGGTGATGAGCAGCGCGCCGGTGATCTCCATGGTGAAGACGTGGTCGGAGAAGATCAGCCGGGCCACGCCCACCGGGTTGGAGTCGGCGTTGGCCGCGGCCAGCCCCCGCGCCTGCGGCAGGGTGGCGGCCGCGACGACCCCGCCGAGCACCAGGGCCAGGCCCAGGCCGCCGAGGACGGCGACCCACCGCTGCCCGCGGATGGTCTCGGTGAGGGAGTCGGAGGAGTCGACGCCGACGAGCATGAGCACGAACAGGAACAGCATCATGATCGCGCCGGTGTAGACGACGACCTGGGCGACGCCGAGGAAGGGCGCCTCCTGCGCGACGTAGAGGAACGCCAGGCAGATCATGACGACGACGACGCTGAGTGCGGCGTGCACCGCGCGGCGCGCGAAGAGCAGCCCGAGCGCGGCGATCACCATGATCGGCGCGAGCACCCAGAACAGGACGGTCTCGCCGCCGCTGACGGTGCCCGTCTGGGCCAGCGTCGTCGGCAGCACGGCAGCGGTGGTCACTTGGCGCCCTCCTGGGCGGGTTCGACGACGCGGGCGGTCGCCACGGTGGGGTCGTGGGGGCGGCGTTCGCGCACCCACTCCACCTGCGCCGCGGTCGGGCCGGTGACCTCGCCGCGGTAGTAGTCGTCGTCGTCGGTGCCCTCGACCATGGGGTGGGGGGCGGCGAGCATGCCCTCGAGCATCGGGGCCAGCAGGTCCTGCTTCTCGAAGATCAGGCCCTCGCGGGTCGGCCCGGTCAGCTCGTACTCGTTGGTCATCGTCAGCGCCCGGGTCGGGCAGGCCTCGATGCACAGGCCGCAGAAGATGCAGCGCAGGTAGTTGATCTGGTACACGCGGCCGTACCGCTCGCCCGGGGAGTACTGGGCGTCGGCGGTATTGTCGCCGGCCTCGACGTAGATCGCGTCCGCCGGGCACGCCCACGCGCACAGCTCGCAGCCGATGCACTTCTCCAGCCCGTCCGCGTAGCGGTTGAGCTGGTGGCGGCCGTGGTAGCGCGGCTGGGTGGGGACCTTCTCGAAGGGGTACTGCTCGGTCACCACCGGGCGGAACATCGAGGAGATCGTCACCCCGAACCCGGCGACCGGCGCGAACAGCTGGCCCAGCGGGCCCTTCTCCGCCGGGCCGAGCGCCTGCGGGTCGTACTTGGCGACCTCGCCGCGGCGGCGCTTGTCGCGGCGCCCCAGCTCGGCGCTCTGGGAGTCCTCAGACATCCTGGCCCTCCTTGTCCTGGGTCTGAGCGGCCATCGCGGCGGCCTCGCGCTTGGCGCGGCGCGGCGACGGCGGCAGGGTCTGGCCGGGCAGCGGCGGCACCGGGTAGCCGCCGGCGAAGGCGTCGAAGGTCGAGCCCGCGGGCACGACGTCGGGGCGCGCCGCCGGTTCGGGCTCCTCCGGCTCCTTCTTCTCCTCCTTGGCGGGCCACAGCAGCAGCACCACCATGAGGACGACGAACGCACCGGCGATCCACAGCAGCAGCGTCCGCAGGTCCACCGCGGCGAACTGGCGCACGCCCTGGATGACGGCGACGGCCACGAGCCACACGAGGGCGGCGGGGATGAGCAGCTTCCAGCCCAGGTGCATGAACTGGTCGTACCGGAAGCGCAGGAGCGTGCCGCGCAGCCAGATCATCGCGAACATGACCAGCCAGACCTTGACGAGGAACCACAGCACCGGCCACCAGCCGGTGTTGAGCACCCCGTCGCCGAGGGCCGACAGCGGCCACGGCGCCCGCCAGCCGCCGAGGAAGAGCGTCACGGCCACGCCGGAGACGTTCATCATGTTGATGTACTCGGCGAGGTAGAACCAGGCGAACTTCATCGAGGAGTACTCGGTGGAGTGCCCGGCCACGAGCTCGCCCTCGGCCTCGGGCAGGTCGAAGGGCAGGCGGTTGACCTCACCGACCATCGAGACGAAGTAGATCGCGAAGGCCGGCAGCAGCGAGATCCCCCACCACAGCTGGGTCTGGGCGTCGACGATCTGCGAGGTGGACATCGACCCCGAGACGAGGAAGACGCTCACCAGGGACAGGCCCATGCTCAGCTCGTAGGAGATGATCTGCGCCGACGAGCGCACCGCCCCGAGCAGCGGGTAGGTGGAGTTCGACGACCAGCCGCCCAGCACGATGCCGTACACGCCCAGCGAGGTGACGGCGAGGATGTAGACGACGGCGACCGGCATGTCGGTCAGCTGCAGCGGCGTCGTGATCCCGAACATCGAGACCTCGGGCCCGAACGGCAGCACCGCGTAGACGAGGAACGAGGTGAAGGCCGCGATGAAGGGGCCGAGCATGTAGACGAACTTGTCGGCGCCCTTGAGCCAGAAGTCCTCCTTGAGGACGAGCTTGAGGGCGTCGGCGAACGCCTGCCCGAAGCCCAGCGGGCCGGTGACGTTCGGGCCCAGGCGGGTCTGCATGCGGCCCAGGCCGCGGCGCTCGACCCACAGGGCGAAGATCACCGACAGGACGAGGAAGAGGAGGATGGCGACGGCCTTGATCAGCCAGATCCACCAGGTGTCCTGACTGAAGTCGGCCGTCGGCATCGCCGAGGTCGCCAGGATGGTCATCGGTCCTCCTCGGACAGGAGCGTCACGACGGCGCCGGCGCCCGCGCCGATGGCGCGCACGCTCGAGCCGGCAGAGTTCTCCGGCAGCCACGCGACGCCGTCGGGCATCGTGGTGACGGCCAGCGGCAGGGTGATGCTGCCGCGCGGGCCGGCGACGGTCACCGCGGCGCCGTCGCGCACCCCGAGGGCGGCGGCGGTGGCGGCGCTCAGGCGCACCACCGGGCGGTGGGCGGTGCCGGCCAGGTGCGGCTCGCCGTCCTGCAGGCGCCCGGCGTCGAGCTGGGGCTTCCAGGTGGCGAGCACCGCCTGACCGGGGCCGGCGGCCGGGACCGGGGCCGGCGCGGTCGCCGGCGAGCCGGCCCGCTGCCCCTCCCAGCCGGCGAGCTCGCCGAGCTCGGCGTGCGTGGCCTTGAGCTCGCGCAGGCCCAGGGCCACGCCCATCTCCTCGGCCAGGGCGTCGAGCACCTGCCGGTCGGACAGCGCGCGGGAGACGAGCACCTGCCCGAAGGGGCGCACGCGCCCCTCCCAGCTGACGAAGGTGCCGGCCTTCTCCACCGGCGGCGCGACGGGCAGGACCACGTCGGCGTGCGCGGAGACCTCCGAGCGGCGCACCTCCAGCTGGAGCACGAACCCGGCCGCGGCCAGCGCGGCGCGGGCGAGCTCGGGGTCGGGCAGGTCGCGCGGCTCCAGGCCGCCGACCACGAGGGCGCCCAGCGCCCCGTCGCGGGCGGCGGTGAGGATGCCGGTGAGGTCGCGCCCGGGCGCCGCGGGCACCCCGTCGGTGCCCCACACCGCGGCGACGTCGACCCGGGCGGCCGCGTCGGCGACGAGCCGCCCGCCGGGCAGCAGCGCCGGCAGGGTGCCGGCGTCG
>NZ_VUKF01000002.1 GCF_009193185.1 Georgenia thermotolerans
ACCATCACCATCCGCGCCGGCGACCACGACATCACCGCCGCCGACCCCCTACCCGCCGACCTCACCCAGGCCCTGACCCGCATCCACGCTCCGGACGGCACGTGGCACTAAATTGAGCCAACTCAGGATCATGGCCGAGTCTCCGCCGTCCGCATGCGCTGGCCCCGTCCCGAGACGCCGCCTCCCGCTGGGCATCAGGGGGACGGGGCAGGGCCTCAGGGCACCGGCCAGGTGTGCACCGGCTCGTTGGCGTTCATGTGGCGCATGTACTCGCGCAGCATCTCCCGCAGCGCGGTCGGGCGGTCCATCCCACGCTCCTCGAACGCCTCCGTCGCGGCGACCTGCCACGACGCGCCGTTGACCTTGAGCTTGGCGCGGGCCTCGATGATCCCGAGGTACTTGTCGATCACGTCCGCGGCCACGCCCAGCCGCTCCAGGCCACGGTGGGCGAGGGGGAGGAGCACCCGCAGGACGAGCTCGTCCCAGTCGACCTGTCCCGCGCCGGGCCAGTACAGCCGCGCGGCGGCGCCCTCGCGCGCCGCCTCGTGGAAGTTCTGCCGGGCGGCCTCGAAGCTCATCCGCGACCACACCGGCCGCTCGTCCGCGACCATCTCCACCGCGGCGCCGTAGAAGAAGGCCGCGTTCGCGATGACGTCGACCACCGTCGGGCCCGAGGGCAGCACCCGGTTCTCGACCCGCAGGTGCGGCTGCCCGTCGGAGACGTCGTAGATGGGCCGGTTCCAGCGCCAGATGGTGCCGTTGTGCATGCGCAGCTCGGACAGCTGCGGCGTGCCCCCGGCGTCGAGGACGGCGAGCGGGTCCTCGTCGCTGACCTCCGGGAGCAGCGCGGGGTAGTAGCGCACGTTCTCCTCGAACAGGTCGAAGATGGAGTTGATCCACCGGTCCCCGAAGGGCACCAGCGGGCGCACCCCCTGGTTGCGCAGCTCGGGCGGGCGGGTGTCGGTGGCCTGGAGGAACAGCTCGGTGCGCGTCTCGGCCATGAGGCGGTGGCCGAACAGGTACGGCGAGTTCGCCCCGACGGCGAGCTGCGGTCCGGCGAGGACCTGGGCGGCGTTCCAGTACCGCGGGAAGCTCGCCGGGCGGACCTGCAGGTGCAGCTGCACCGAGGTGCAGGCGGCCTCGACGGCGACGGTGTCGTTGGTCATCTGCAGCCGCTCCGGGCCGGGGATGTCCAGCGCGATGTCCTCGCGGCGGGCGGACATGACCGCCTGGTCGAGCATGCGGTAGCGGGCGTTCTCGGAGAACCACGAGAAGCCGTGCTCCGGGCGCGGCAGCGTCGGCAGGATGCCGATCATGCAGATGTCCGAGCCGACGTCGCCGGCGCGGTCGCGGGCCCGGTTGAGGTTCTTGCGCAGCGCGCTCTCGAGCTGGGCGAGCGACTGGCCGTCGATGCGGCGCGGCTCGATGTTCACCTCGATGTTGAACCGGCCGAGCTCGGTCTGGAAGCGCATGTCGTCGATGTGCGCGAGCACGTCGGCGTTGTTCATCGCCGGGTCGAGGTTCCCGTCGACGAGGTTGAGCTCGATCTCCAGGCCGGTGCGCCACTCCTCCTCGACGAACGAGCCCTCCTCGAGCATCCGTGCGAGGGCGTCGAGGCAGCGCTGCACGGCCTCCCGGTGCCGGCTGTGGTCCCGCCGCGAGTAGACCTTCGCCTGGACGTCCTGCCCCATGCTCACCTCCTGTCGGCCGGGTCTCACGCCGAGGCCCGGTCGTTCTCAGCATGCGGTGACCGGCGCGCCGTCGCACGTCGGCGCGGGGCCCGCAGCGCGTCTCCCGGCCCGCGCGCGCAGCGATGGCTCGCGCCGGCGCCCGAGATGATGGAATGGGCGGGATGGACAGCACGACGACGCCCCGACGGCGCTGGGAGTGGTGGCACCGACAGACCCCCACCACCCGGCGCACCATCCGCACGGCGCTGACCCTGCTCGTCACCGGTCTGCTCGCCGCCGCCTTCGGCGTCACCACCGCGTCCACGCACGCCTCGCTGGGCCCGCACCGGGCCGACCTCCATGTCACGCTCGACCGCCAGGTCACCGTCCAGCTCGGCCCGCTGGGCGCGCTGAGCATCGCTTCCCCGCTGCCCTGGCCGCTGGGCGTCGACGTCGTCGTCGAGGAGATCCCCTCCGCCCTCAGCCCCGCCGGGGGCAACCCGCTCACGGGGCTGCTGGGGGACGCCAAGGCGTACGGGCAGCTCTTCAGCGAGCCGGAGGCGGCCCTGCACGACGCCGTCACCGGCCTGGTCCGTGACGCGCTCGGCCGCACGGCCGTGGCGTGGTCGATCATGCTCGTCCTGCTCGCCGCCGGGCGGCTGGCCTCGGGGGGCCGGCTGCGCGACGAGCTCAAGGCGGCGCTCGCCCGTCCGGGCGTCGCCGCGCTGGCCGGGGCCGCCGCCCTGAGCACCGTCGCCGTCGTCGTGGTGCCCGCCGCCACCCCGGACCGCCCGGCGGGGTACAGCCCGGCCGTGCTCGACGGCACCCCGCTGCAGGGCGCGCGGATCACCGGGCGGCTGGCCGACGTCGTCGCCGCCTACGGCCCGACGGTGAAGAACGCCTACGAGCGTAACGAGAAGTTCTACGACGAGGTGACCCGCAACCTCACGGCCGCCTACGCCGCCGACCCCGCGTCGCACGCCCCGCCGTCGGTGGAGACCCCCGGTGCCGGGACGCCGGCGCCCGACCAGGGCACGGACGCAGCCGCCGCGGGTCCGGCCGCCGACCCGCCCGCCGACCCCGTGACCCTCCTCTTCGTGTCCGACCTGCACTGCAACGTCGGCATGGCGCGGGTCATCACCGCCGCGATGGAGCAGTCCGGCGCGCAGGTGCTCCTCGACGGCGGCGACACGGTGATGAGCGGGACCTCGGTGGAGTCCTACTGCGTCAACGCCTTCGCCCGCGCCGTGCCGCGGCACGTGCCGGTCGTGGTGTCCACCGGCAACCACGACTCGGCGACCACGGCCCAGCAGGAGCGCGCCGCGGGCCGCACCGTGCTCAGCGGCGACGTGGTGGAGGTGGAGGGGGTGCGGATCCTCGGGGACACCGACCCCACGGTCACCACGGTCGGCGCCGGAGGCACCCGGCCCGAGCGCAACGAGACGATCTTGGCCATGGGCCGGCGGCTGGCGGACATCGCCTGCGCGGAGCAGCGCGACGGACGCCCGGTCGACATCCTGCTCGTGCACAACCCGCGCGCCGGCAACGCCACCATGCGGCGCGGCTGCGCGAGCCTGCAGCTGTCCGGCCACTGGCACCGCACCGTGGGCCCGGAGGTCCGCGGGCACGCGGTGCGCTACGTCAGCGCCTCGAGCGGCGGCGCCGCCCCCGGCGCCGCCACGGTCGGACCGCTGTCCGCGCCGGCCGCGCTCACCGTGGTGCAGGCCGACCGCGCCACCGGGGTGCCCTACGCCCTGCGCCGCATTACGATCGACAAGGACGCCCAGGTGACGCTCGGCCCCTGGACCCCGCTCCCGACGGCGCCCCCCGCGGACCTGCCCGACGGCGCAGCCGCCTCCGGCGCCCCGGCCGACCAGGCCACCCCGGGCGGCACGCCCGGCGAGCAGGCCACCGCGCCCGACGGCGCCACGCCCACCCCGTAGGCGGCCACTCCGGGACGACCGGGCCCGCGCGCATACTGGGGCCGGAACAGGGAGGTCACGTGAGCGCCAGGCGCACCCCGTCACGGCCGGACGACCGGCCCGAGCTCGACCGGCTCAGCGACGACGAGCTCGAGCGCGAGCTCGCGACGCTCGACCGGTCCCGGCCCAGCGCGCACCAGCGCGCGGGCGGCGCGCCCCGCGAGCTCGCCTGGCTGCTCACCGTCGCCGGGGTGCTCGGCCTGTGGGCCGCCGTCGAGCTCGTGCTCTCCGAGATCACCGTGGCCGCCAACCCCAACGCCTCCCTCGCCTGCGACTTCAACCCGCTCGTCGGGTGCGGCACCTTCATCACCACCTGGCAGGCGCACGTGCTCGGACCGCCGAACGCCGTGGTGGGCACGGCGGCGTTCGGCGCCCTGACCGCCGTCGGGCTCGTGCTGCTGGCCCGGGGCCAGGTGGCGCGCTGGTTCTGGCGGGTGCTGCTCACCGGGGTGAGCCTGGGGATGGTGTGGGTGTTCTGGTTCCAGTACCAGGCGCTGTTCGTCATCCGCGGCCTGTGCCCGTTCTGCCTGGTCGTGTGGACGGTGATGATCCCGGTGTTCGTCCACACCTGGGCGCGCGCCGTCCAGGCCGGGCACGTCGCGGCCGGGGAGCGGCTGCGGCGAGCGCTCGTCCTCGACCGCTGGGTGATCGTCGCGGTCTGGTACGCCCTCGTCGTCCTGGCCGTCGTCGTGGTCTTCTGGGACCGCTGGCTGCTGCTCCTCTGAGGGCTGCGACCGGCCAGGCCCTGATCGGTGGGACCGCCCCGGCGTCCGCCGAGGCGGCGCGGTCAGCCCAGCGTGGGCGCGCCGAGCGCGGCGGGCACGTGCGCCCCCTCGCCCGCGGCACGCAGCGCCTCGCGCACCCGTTCGGCGGCGGCGTCGAGCTCCTCGGCGGGCACGTCCTCACGGGCGTTGTCGAACCGCAGCGCCGCCTCGCTCCACGCCGGCATCACGTGAAGGTGGAGGTGGTCGATCTCGAAGCCCGCCACCAGCACCGCGGCCCGGGGGGCGTCGAAGGCGGCCATCTGGGCGCGCCCGACCGTCTTGGCGACCACCGCGAGGTGCGCGACGAGGTCGTCGGGGGCGTCGGTGTACTGCGGGACCTCCTCGCGGGAGACCACGAGCATGTGCCCCTCGGTGATCGGCGCGATGGTGGAGAAGACCACGCAGCGCTCGTCCGCCCAGACGAACCGGCCCGGGAGCTCCCCGGCGATGATCTTGCTGAAGACGGTGCTCATGGCGTCATCCTGACATGCGGCCGGGGACCGTCGCCGTTCGGGCGCCGGCGCCGGTCCCAGGCCGGTGGCAGCGCTACTCCGGTCGCGGGGCCGCGATCTGGGCGGCCAGGTGCCCGCCGCCGTAGCCGTTGTCGATGTTCACCACACCCACCCCCGGCGCGCAGGAGTTGAGCATGGTGAGCAGCGCGGCCATCCCCTGGAAGCTCGCGCCGTAGCCCACCGAGGTGGGCACGGCGACCACGGGCGCGGAGACCAGCCCGGCCACCACCCCCGGCAGCGCCCCGTCCATGCCGGCGACGACGACGATCGCGGCGGCCCGGCGCAGGGTGTCCACACGGGCGAGGATGCGGTGCAGGCCGGCGATGCCGACGTCGACGACGAGCTCGGTGCGCCGGCCCAGGTACCGGGCGGTCAGCTCGGCCTCGCGGGCCACCGGCAGGTCGGACGTGCCGGCGCAGGCGACGACGACCAGGCCCCCGGTGGGCTCGGGCGGCTCGGGCGGCCAGGCGAGGAGGCGGGCCTCCGGCTCATGGCGGGCGTCGGGCAGGACGTCGAGGATGGCCGCGGCCCGCTCCTCGTCGGCCCGGGTGAACAGCGTGCGGGCGCCGGCAGGCGCGCCGTCGGCGTGCCGCTCGCGCAGGGCGGTGGCGATGGCCCGCAGCTGGGCGGGGGACTTGCCCTCGCAGAAGACGGCCTCGGCGTACCCGCGGCGGCGGGCCCGGTCGTGGTCGAGCTCCGCGATGCCCGCGGTGGGGTCGAACGCGTGGTCGGCGGTGGGACCGGCGGCCGGACCGGCCGCGGTCAGGGACTCGACGGTCGGGCGCGGGTCAGCCACGGCGGCCCACCTGCACCAGCGGGAGGGTGAACGCCCCGGACTGGATGCCCTTGAGGTCGACGACGACGAACCGGAAGCCGACCGCGCGGACCCCGCGCACCAGCTCCTCCCGCACGTCGTCCGCGGTGGCCCGGCCGAGCTCCGCCGTCGGCAGCTCGATGCGGGCGATGTCGCCGTGGTGGCGCACCCGCCCGTCCGAGAAGCCCAGCTCGCGCAGCACCTCCTCGGCCCGTTCCACCTGGCGGAGCTTCTCGGGGGTGACCTGCTCGCCGTGGGGGATCCGCGAGGCGAGGCACGGGGCGGCGGGCTTGTCGGCGACCGGCAGCTCGAGGGCCCGGGCCACCTCGCGGACCTGCTCCTTGGTCAGCCCCGCGACGGACAGCGGGCGCAGCACCCGGTGGTTGGTGGCCGCCTGGGCGCCGGGACGGTCGGGCCGCCGGGCG
Source organism: Georgenia thermotolerans (assembly GCF_009193185.1). Lineage (GTDB taxonomy): Bacteria > Actinomycetota > Actinomycetes > Actinomycetales > Actinomycetaceae > Georgenia > Georgenia thermotolerans. Next base: position 6,168 of record NZ_VUKF01000002.1, read on the forward strand.
TCGTCGGCATTCTCGCCGTAGGCCACGGCGGCCAGGCCGTGCGCCGCGACCACCTCGTCGGAGATGCGGCGGAAGAGCTCGTCCTTGCAGAAGAAGCAGCGGTCGGCGCCGTTCTTGACGTAGTCGGGGTTCTCGCCCTCGTGGGTCTCGATCTCGACGACCCGGGCGCCGATGAAGGCGGCGGTCTCGTGGGCGCGGGCCCGCTCGGAGCGGGCGAGGGAGGGGGAGATGCCGAGGAGGGCGACGACGTCGTCGGCGCCGAGGCTGCGCACGGCCAGGGCGAGCAGCAGCGCGGAGTCGACGCCGCCGGAGTAGGCGACGCCCAGCGGCGCGGCGCCGGCGAGCTGGGCGCCGACGGCGTCGGCCAGGGAGAGCGTCTCCCCGGTCAGGTTCTCGAAGCGTGCCGGCACGGCGTCCTCCTCAGGTTGCTGGTGAATCACTGTACGGTCCGGCCGTCCGGCCGTGCCCACGCCGGGGCATCGCGGGGTGGCGGGCGCCCGACGCGCCGAAGGGCGCCGCGGGTGCAGCGCCCTTCGGGTGACGAACGGTCAGGCGACGTCGTCGGGGTGGAGCTCGGCGTGCCGCTTGGCGCGGTTCTCCTGGATGCTCGTCATGATCTCCTGGAACTTCGCCTCGGTGAGCGGGTAGCGGGACATGATGAGGAAGGCGCCGAGGAAGAACGCCGCGGGCAGCAGCGCGCCCCAGGTCTGGATGCCGTCGAGCACCGACTGTGGCTGGACCTCCAGGGTGGCGTTGTAGCCGACGAAGCCGAGCACGTAGGCGCCGATGGCGGCGCCGACCGCCTGGCCGACCTTGCGGATGAAGGAGAACGCGGCGTAGGTGGCGCCCTCGGTGCGGATGCCGGTCTTGTACTCGCCGTACTCGACCGTGTCGGCCTCCAGCGCCCAGGTCATGGTGTTGAGCAGGCCCATGCCGAAGCCGATGAGGAACAGGCCGACGAGGCTGACCAGCAGGCTGTTGGCGATCGCGAAGACGAGGCCGCCGGCGATGCCGATCCCGGCCGCGGTCATGAAGCCGTGCTTCTTGCCGAGCTTGCGGGTGACGCCGGGGCCGAGCGGACCGACGTAGAGCACGGCGCCGGTGGTGATGATCGTGACGACGGCGGCCAGCCAGTTGCCGGCACCGGCGTACTGGGCCAGGGCGTGGTTGGCGATGTAGATGCCGAGCGCGGAGACGATGTTCTGGCCGATGAGGTAGAAGAGCGAGGAGCCGCACAGCCGCAGCAGCGGGCCGTTGTGCCGCAGCGTCTGCATGGTCTCCTTGAAGGTGACCCGCTCGACCTCGCGGTAGACCGTCTCCTTCGAGGTGAAGAACGTGGTCATGAACATGACCATGCCGACGACGAGGAAGATGACGGCGGTGACCAGGAAGGTCGACGCGAGGTTGTCCGAGCTCTTGATCTTCGGGGCGAGGATGACCGAGAGCAGCAGGATGGTGCTGCCGGAGCCGACCATGCGGGCGGCGGACAGGCGGGAGCGGTCCACCGGGTTCTGGCTCATCGCGCCGGCGAGGGAGCCGTAGGGGATGTTCACCAGGGAGTAGAGCAGGCCGAGCAGGGCGTAGGAGACGGTCGCCCAGACGAGCTTGAGGCCGTAGCTCTCGACCGGGATCCAGAACGCCAGCAGGTTCGAGGCCAGCAGCGGCAGCGAGAACCACAGGATGAACGGCCGGAACTTGCCGAAGCGGGTCATCGTGCGGTCGACCATGCGCCCGGCGAACAGGTCCGCGAAGGCGTCCCAGATCTTGACGAAGAGGAAGATGCTGCCGGCGTGGGCGGGGCTGATGCCCACGACGTCGGTGTAGAAGACGAGCAGGAACAGGCCCGTCATCTGGAAGGCGATGTTGCAGCCGGCGTCGCCGGCGCCGTAGCCGAAGATCGTCCGGACGCTGAGGTGGGGACCCTGGGCGCTCGGTGCTGACCGCTGGACGGCCGTGGCCTGTGCGGTGCTCATGGAATCTCCTTGACGGAAAAAGGATGCTCGCCCTCTGCTGCCCCCCATGCATGGCCGGGCGGAAGGTCGTAGCGCGTTGGAACTGTTATCCGTCCCCGGCACCCGCAAGTTCCATCACTTGCCATGGGTTGCACGACGGTTGTCGGGAGTTGCCCGGGCCGATGGCGGCTCGAACGGCGCGCTGGCGCGGAGGCCCGTGCGCCGAGGTGACGAGGGCCACGTTCGCCGGGCAACGGCACGGGCCCGGCTCCGCAGGCGGAGCCGGGCCCGAGGCACCCGTGGCCGGGGACGCCGAGCAGCGCCCCGGGGAAGGGTCAGTCCCGTCCGGTCCAGCGGCGGCGCAGGAGGTGCGCGGCCGCCTTGGGCCGCCGGTCGCGGGTGAACACGCCCTTCTTGTTGCCGTCCACCCGGACGATGCCGCGGGAGGTCTGGAAGTCGGCGAAGTTCCAGACGTGCTCACCTTGGACCGCCTCGACCCGGTCGAAGACCCGGTGGTACATGTCCAGCAGCTCGCTCTGGTACTCCTCGGACCACAGGGCGCCGTAGAGGTCGTGCAGGCCCGCGACGGTGTCCGCGCCGTACTCGGTCATGAGCACCGGCTTGCCGTGCGCCTCCCACGCGCGCAGCTCGGCCTCGAGGTCGGCTTCGGCGGCGGCGAGGTCGCCGGTGTTGGCGTACCAGCCGTAGTAGCGGTTGATCATGATGACGTCGCTGTACTGGGCGAGCCGGTCGACGTCCGCCTTGGAGTACATGACGTTGACGAAGCCGACCGGACGGTGCTGCTCGAGCTCGCGGGCGAGGGCGAACAGCGGCCTGAAGTACTCCTCGGACTCCGGGGTGTGGGACTCCGGCTCGTTCGCGATGGACCACATGACCACGGAGGGGTGGTTCTTGTCGCGGGCGATGAGCTCGCGGATGGCCTGCGCGTGGGCCGCCTGCGCGGCGGAGCCCACCGCCTCCTCGGAGAAGACCTGGTCGATCTTCGTGCCCAGGACGGCGGCGACCGAGGCGTTCATGCCCACCGCCGGGGTCTCGTCGATGACGACGACGCCGTGGGCGTCGGCGTAGTCGAGCACCTCCTCGGCGTAGGGGTAGTGCGAGGTGCGGAAGGAGTTCGCGCCGATCCACCGCAGCAGCTCGAAGTCGTGGACCATCTCCGCGTCGTCGTGGCCCTTGCCCCGGGTGAGGTGGTCCTCGTGCATGCCGAAGCCGCGGAAGTAGAACGGGCGGCCGTTGATGAGGAACTCCGTGCCGCGCACCTCCAGCGTGCGCACGCCGACCTTCTGCACGTAGCTGTCCACCACGGCCCCGTCGGCGGCGAGCACCTCCACGACGAGGTCGTACTGGTAGCCCTCGCCGGGCTGCCACAGGTGCACCCTCGGCACCTCGAGCACGCCCTCGGCCCCGGTGCCGCGGGTGACCTCGGCGCCGTCGGCGTCCCGCAGCCGCACCCGCACCTGGGCGGCGCCGCCGTCCGGGCCGGCGACCTCGACGGCGTAGCCCACCGTGCCCGTCACGTCGGCCGCCATCGGGTCGCCGGTGGTGCCCGGGACGACGGTGACGTCGTCGACGCGGGTGGGCGGGGTGGTGTAGAGCCACACCGGCCGGTGCAGGCCGGCGTAGTTGAAGAAGTCGTGCATGTACTTCTGCCGCTTGCCGTGCGGGGTGTCCTCGATGATGCCCGGCGGGATGGTCGCCCACGTGAGCCGGTTGTCCACCGCCGCGGTGATCCGCACGACCTCGCCGGGGGTGACGAGGCCGGTGACGTCGGCCTCGAAGGGGGTGTAGCCGCCCTGGTGGGACATCACCTCGGTGTCGCCGACCCAGACGGTGGCGTGGTGGGTGGCGGAGTCGAAGCGCAGGACGACCCGCTGCCCGGCCCACCCGCGCGGGACCCGGGCGGTGGTCTGGTACCAGACCTCACCGACGTGGTCGTGCAGGTCGCGCCCGGGGACGATGTCGTTGTAGCTGGCCGGGACCGGCATGTCGATCGCGTCCGCCAGCGGGCCGGCGAACCACCGCTCGTCCCGCCCGGCGCCGTCGGCATCGGCGCGGAACCTCCAGAGGCCGGTGAGCGAGCGGCGTTCGCGGGTGGCGGTGTCCTGTGGGCGCAGCATGCGGGTTCCTCTCGTGTGGGTGCTCGGCGAGGGCCAGGTCCGTGCCTCGGCGGCGCGCCGCCCCGACCGTCACGCGGGTGCGCGGACGCGGGGCGGACGACAGGTGGGGGATGCGGCGGTGCGGCCGTTGCGGCCGGATCAGCCGGCGCCGGCGAGGCTCTCGCCCCCGTGCAGCTCGGCGTGGCGCTTGGCCCGGTTCTCGACGATACCGTGCACGATCTCCTTGAACCGCTCCTCGGTGAGCGGGTAGGTCGACATGATCAGCAGCGCGACGAGGAAGAAGGCCGCGGGCAGCACCGCGCCGGCGGTCTGCATGCCCGCGAGCACCTGCGGCGTCTGGCTCACGGGGTGGTCCGACGTCGACGGCTGGAAGCCGATGAAGGCCAGGGCGTAGGAGGCGATGGCGGCGCCGACCGCCTGGCCGACCTTGCGGGTGAAGGAGAAGGCGGCGTACGTGGCGCCCTCGGTGCGCACGCCCGTCTGGTACTCCCCGTACTCGACGGTGTCGGCCTCGAGTGCCCAGGTCATGGTGTTGAGCAGCGCCATGCCCAGGCCGATGAGGAAGAGCCCGAGCAGGGCGATGACGAGGCTGTTGCTCGCCCAGAAGACGAGGCCGCCGAGGATGGCGACGCCGGCGGCGATCATGAACCCGCGCTTCTTCCCCAGGCGCCGGGTGACGGTCGGCCCGAACGGGCCGACGTAGATGACCGCGCCCGTGGTGATGATGGTCGCGACGGTCGCGATCCAGCCGGCGGCGCCGGTGACGTACTGGGACAGCACGTCGTTGGCGAGGTAGATCGTGAGCGCGGAGACCACGTTCTGGCCGGTGAGGTAGAAGAACGACGACAGGCACAGGCGCACCAGCGGGCCGTTCCTCCCCAGGGTGGCGAAGGTCTCACGCAGGCTCACGCGTTCGACCTCCCGGAAGACCGTCTCCCGGGACGTGAAGAAGGTGGTGAGGAACATCGCCATGCCCACGACGAGGAAGACGACGGACACGACGATGAAGGTCAGGTGGAGGTTCGGGGCCGACTTGATCCGCGGGGCGAGGACGATGGCGAGGAGCAGGATGGTCGTGCCCGAGCCGACCATGCGCGCGGCGGCGAGGCGCGAACGGTCCACCGGGTTCTGGCTCATGGCCCCGGCCAGGGAGCCGTAGGGGATGTTGACGAGCGAGTAGAGGACCCCGAGCAGGGCGTAGGTCGCGTACGCCCAGACGAGCTTGTAGCCGTAGGTGGAGAAGTCCGGCATCGAGAAGGCCAGCACGTTCGACACCAGCAGGGGCAGCGAGAACCACAGGATGAAGGGGCGGAACTTGCCCCACCGCGTCATCGTCCGGTCCACCATCCGGCCGGCGAAGATGTCGGCGAAGGCGTCCCACACCTTCACGACGAGGAAGATGGTCCCGGCGTCGGCCGGGTGGATGCCCTCGACGTTCGTGTAGTAGACGAGCAGGAACAGGCCGGTCATCTGGAAGGCGATGTTGCAGCCCGCGTCGCCGGCGCCGTACCCGACGATCGTCTTGCGCGGCAGGTGGGGGACCGCCGCGTTCTCCAGCGTGCTGGTCATGGTCGCCATGCGCTGCTCCCGTCAGCGGGTGGCCGGGACCGGCGCACCCGTGGCACCGCGGGGGCGTCGGCGACGGCCGCGAGACCGGTCTGCACCATTGACCCACCGGGCCCGGGGGAGGGCAATCGGGCCCGCGGGTGCGGCCGGTGCACGACAATGAGTCCGTTCGCCGGCCCGGCCGGCGCCGCGCAGCGCCGCGCCGCGCCGGACCAAGGTCCCGACCCGTCGTGCGATCTTTCCGACACCCGGAGAAGCGCCTGCGGAGCAAGCGGTTGCCATATCTTGCAGCCAGGCACGTACCGTGGGTGCCGGGGACGAGGAGGGACGCGCGCATGGCGCACGACGACGGCACGACGGACGCTGGCCTCACCGGTCCCAGCGACCCTGCGCCCGATGCGGAGACGCCTGCGGGCGAGGCGCCCCCGATGCGGGCGGGGGAGGTCGCCCCCGGGCTTGACGCGCCGGAGGAGGGGAACGCCACCACGGGCGCGACCGAGGCCGATGCCGTCTCGGTGCCGGAGGAACCGGTCACGACCGGCCGTCCCCGGCGACGCGGGGTGCCCACGATCTACGACGTGGCCGAGGCCGCCGGCGTGGCGCCGTCGACCGTGTCCCGGACGTTCTCCCGGCCTGGCCGGGTCAACTCCGAGACGGCCGCGCGCATCCGCCAGGTGGCCGCCGACCTGGGCTATCGGACGAACCCCATGGCGCGCGCCCTGTCGACGACGCACACGAGCCTGCTCGCCCTCGTCGTCCCGGACATCACCAACCCCGTGTACTTCGAGATCATCAACGGCGTCCAGGACGAGGCCGCCGAGGCCGGCTACACGGTCGTGCTGGTGGACTCGCGGGAGTCGGACCGTCGTGAGCGCGAGGCCCTCGAGCGGGCCCTGCCGATCGTGGAGGGCATCGTGCTGGGCACCTCGCGGATGTCGGACGCGTCCATCCGGATGATCGCCAAGCAGCGGCCGATGGTGGCGATCAACCGCGCGGTGCGGGAGATCCCGTCGGTCGTCCCGGACAACTCCCGCGGCGTGCGCCGCGCGCTCGAGCACCTCGGCGAGCTGGGCCACGAGCCGGTGACCTACCTCGCCGGGCCGGAGGCGTCGTGGGCCGACGGGATGCGCTGGCGGGGGCTGAGAGAGGCCTCCCTCGAGCTGGCCGTGCACGTGCGACGCCTCGGCCCGCTCGCCCCCACGGTGGCGGGTGGCGTCGCCGGCGCCAAGGCCTGGCTGCAGTCGCCCACCACCGCGGTGATCGGGTTCAACGACCTCGTGGCGATCGGCTTCATCCGCTACGTCACCTCCCGGGGCGTGCGGGTGCCGGAGGACGTGTCGGTGGTGGGTTACGACAACATCTTCGCCGCCGACCTGGTCACGCCGCCGCTCACCACCGTGGCGACGCCCCGCCGGGCGCTGGGAGCCGCCGCGGTGCGCAACCTCCTCGCCCAGATCAAGGGGGCCCACCCACGCGGGGGGCCGCCGGTCGTCGTGCCGGTCAAGCTCGTCGAGCGGCAGAGCACCGGCCCGGCCCCCGCCCAGGCGCCCGCCGCCGGGACGCCGCCGCGCGGGATCCCGGTGCGCTGACGACCGGCGCCGGCGCACCGCGCCGGGGCGCTCCAGGCCGCGGCCCGGGGCTCGGGACAAGCAACTGGCGGCAACACGTTGGCGCGCGGCGGCCGCCGCCGGAACGATGGCGGCATGACCACCTCTGACGACGACGTCCTCCACGTCCACCCCGACCGGTTGCTGCCCTCCGAGCCGGGCCTGCGCACGATCGCGCGCGAGCTCTACGACTCCGTCAAGGACCTGCCGATCATCTCGCCGCACGGGCACGTGCCGCCCCAGTGGCTCGCGGACGACGTCCCGTTCGAGGACCCCACGTCGCTGCTGATCACGCCCGACCACTACGTCAACCGGCTGCTCCACGCCAACGGCGTGTCCCTCGCCGACCTCGGCGTCAACCAGGAGACCTTCACCGACGAGCAGAAGCGCAACGCGTTCCGCCTACTGTGCGCGAACTGGAAGGCCTACCGCGGCACCCCGGTGAAGTTCTGGTTCGAGTCCGAGCTCGCCGACATCTTCGGCATCACGCTCGCGCCCAGCGAGGCCAACGCCGACGCCATCTACGACCAGATCGCCGAGGCCATCGCCACGCCCGAGTTCCGGCCTCGGGCGCTGTACAAGAAGTTCGACATCGAGTTCATCGCCACCACCGACGACCCCGTCGACGACCTGCGCTTCCACGAGAAGCTCGCGGGCGACCCGACGTGGGAGGGCAAGGTCGCCCCGACGTTCCGGCCCGACAAGTACCTCGAGCCCGCCACGGAGGCGTGGAACGGCCTGGTCGACCGGCTCGGAGAGGTCGCCGGCGTGGACACCGGCACCTACGCCGGCTGGGTCGCCGCGATGGAGAACCGCCGCGCGTTCTTCAAGGACCGCGGCGCCGTCTCCTCCGACCACTCCCACCGCGACCCCGGCGCGGTCAAGCTCGACGACGCCGAGGCCGAACGGCTCTACGCCAAGGCCCGCGCCGGTGAGATCACGCCCGAGGAGGGCGACGCGCTGCGCCGGGACTTCGTCTTCCAGCAGGCCCGGATGGCCTCCGAGGACGGGCTGGTCATGACGATGCACCCGGCCGTGTACCGCAACCACCACGCCGAGAGCTTCGAGCGGTACGGCGCCGACGTCGGCGGCGACATCCCCATGGGGGTGGAGTTCACCAACAACCTCCGGCCGCTCCTGTCGGCGTTCGGCACCAACCCGAACTTCCAGCTGGTCCTGTTCACCATCGACGAGACCGTGTACTCCCGCGAGCTCGCGCCTCTGGCCGGCTTCTACCCGTCGGTGTACGTCGGCGTGCCCTGGTGGTTCATCGACGAGCCGGACGCCATCCGCCGCTTCCGCCGGGCCGTGACCGGCTCCGGCGCCGGCTTCGGGCGCACGTCCGGGTTCATCGACGACACCCGCGCCTTCCTCTCCATCCCGGCCCGGCACGACATGAGCCGGCGCCTCGACGCCGGGTACCTCGCCGAGCTCGTCGGCGAGCACCGCCTCACCATGGACGAGGCGCTCGACACCGCGTACGACCTCGTCGTCACCCAGCCCCGGAAGGCGTTCAAGCTGTGACCACCGCCCTGCCCCGCCTCTCGCGGTCCGCCCACGGCCGCCCCGCCGCCCCGGTGCGCATCGTGCACCTGGGCATCGGCAACTTCACCCGCGCCCACCAGGCCTGGTACACCGAGCACGCCCCGGACGCGGGCGAGTGGGGGATCGCCGCCTTCACCGGGCGCCGCCCCGACACCGCCGAGGCCCTCGCCCCCCAGGACGGGCTCTACACCCTCATCACCCGGCGGGCCGAGGGGGACACCTTCGAGGTCATCGGCTCCCTCTCCGCCGTCCACGCCGCCGCCGAGACCGCCGCGTTCCTCGACTACCTGCGCGCCCCGACGACGGCGATCATCACCACGACCGTCACCGAGGCGGGGTACATGCGCGGCGCCGACGGGCACCTGGCGGTGGACAACGCCGACGTCGCCGCCGACATCGAGGCCCTCAAGGCCGACCCGACGGCGAGCACGCGCACCACCCCGGCCAAGGTCGTCGGCGGCTTCCTCGCCCGCCGCGCGGCCGGCGCCGGTGCGCTGACCGTGCTGCCGTGCGACAACCTGCCCGACAACGGCCCGGCGTTCCGGACCGTGGTCCAGGACCTCGCCGCACAGGTCGACCCGACGCTGCAGGCGTGGATGGACGAGCACGTCTCCTGGGCCACCTCGATGGTCGACCGCATCACGCCCGCCACCACCGACGCCGAGCGCCAGGCCGTCGCCGACAGCGAGGGTTACGAGGACGCCTCGCCGGTGCCCACCGAGCCGTTCAGCGAGTGGGTCGTCGCCGGGGCGTTCCCCGCCGGCCGGCCCGCCTGGGACGCGGCCGGGGTGACCCTGGTCGACGACGTCCGCCCGTTCGAGCAGCGCAAGCTGTGGCTGCTCAACGGCTCGCACTCGCTCATGGCCTACGCCGCGACCATCCTCGGCCACGAGACCGTGGCCGACGCCGTCGCCGACCCGACCGTGCGCGGCTGGGTCGAGGAGTGGTGGGACGTGGCCGGCCCGCACCTGCCGCTGAGCGCGGACGAGGTCGCGAGCTACCGCCAGGCCCTGCTCGACCGGTTCTCCAACCCCCGCGTGCGGCACCTGCTCGCCCAGATCGCCGCCGACGGTTCGCAGAAGATCCCCGTGCGGATCCTGCCCGCGCTGCGCCTGGAACGGCAGGCCGGCCGCCTGCCCGACGGCGCGGTGCGCCCGCTCGCCGCCTGGGTGCTGCACCTGCAGGGCCATGGCGCGCCGGTCAAGGACGCCCGCCGGGACGACGTCCTGGCCGCCGCACACGGCGACGTCGCCGAGGCCACCACGGCGCTGCTGCGCCTGCTCGCGCCGGACATGCTGCCCGACGACGAGCTGGTCGCCGCCGTCGTCGCGAAGGCGGAGGAGATCCTCGCCCGCGAGGACGCCGCGAGCCACATCTAGCTCGCCGGCCGGCGCCCGGCCTGCCGGCCGTGAGGGGTGGTGGGGCACCTCGTGCCCCACCACCCCTCACGTCTGCCCTACCGGGCGAGTACGGCACGCAGGCGGCCGTGCCGCGGCAGCTCGGGCAGGTCGAGACCCACGGGTCCGGGGAGGAACAGCCGGCGGTCCATCTCGGTGAGGTCGTCGGCCACCCGCAGCGGCACCTCGCTCCGGGCGAGGACGTGCCGCTCGATATCGACCCCGGGGGCGAGCTCGATGACGGTCAGGCCCTCGTCGCGCAGCTCGAGCACGCACCGCTCGGTGATGTACAGCACCCGCTGCCCCCGCTCGCGGGACAGGGCGCCGCTGAACGTCACGCCGGCGACCTGACGGACGAGCTTGGTGTGTGGCCCGTCCTCGACGATGTCCAGCGCGCCGTCCTCGGTCACGGTGATCCGGCGGCGGCCCGCCGTGAACGACCCCAGGAACACGATGGCCGGCGCGCCGGTGGTGATGTCTGCGAACCCCCCGACGCCGGCCGTGACGTGCCGGCGCCCGGGGAGGTGGTGCACGTTGACGTCGCCGGACGGGCCGATCTCCAGGAACGACAGGAGGGAGTGCCCGAACCCGCCGCCCTGGAGGAGGGTGAACTGGTCCGCGCTCTGCATGATCGCGTCGGGACTCTGGGCGCAGCCGAAGGCGAAGTCGAGCAGCGGCACACCACCGACCGCGCCCTGCTCGAGCACCCACGACACCGCCGTGCCCTCGCCCTCCTCCACGAGCACGTGCGGCACGAGCGCCGAGACGCCGAAGCCGAGGTTCACGGTCTCGCCGCGGGACAGCTCGAGCGCCCCCCGCCGCGCGACGACCTTCTCCACGGAGAAGGGGAGCGGGGGGAGGGAGTCGACCGGGCGCCGCACCTGCCCGGCGATCGCCGGGTCGAACACGGTCGCGGTGGTCTGGGTCTGCTCGGGTGCGAGCACGACGGCGTCCACGAGGATCCCCGGGACGCGGACGCTCTGCGCCGGGAGGGTCCGGCCCTGAGCAAGGCGCTTGACCTGGGCGATGACGATGCCGCCGTTGTTCTTCGCCGCGTAGGCCTGGTCCAGCGCCCCGAGCGGTGAGCCCTCGTCCTCGAAGGTGAGGTTGCCGTACTCGTCGGCGGTGGTGGCACGCACGACGGCGACCTGGGGCGCCAGCGCCCGGAAGAAGAGGTACTGCTCGTCGGCGACCTCGGTGACCTCGACGAGATCGGCCGGCGTCGCGGCGTTCATCCGTCCGCCCTGCAGCCGTGGGTCCACGAACGTGCGCAGGCCCACCGGGGTCAGGACGCCCGGCTGGTGCGCCGCCGCGGCACGGTGCATCTGGAACAGGACGCCGGACGGGAAGTTGTAGGCGGCGACCTCCTCCCGCTCGACCATCCGCCAGATGGCCGGTGGCGTGGCACCGGAGGGGCCGGAGGGCAAGGACCCCACGATGACACGCCCGAGCAGCCCCGGGTGCGCGAGGTGGTCGATGCCCTTGACGCCGTACATGTCGCCCGCCGCGATGGGGTGGACGGTCGTGAGGTTCCGGGGTGCTGACGTCTCGGCGAACCGCTCGCCGATGCCGCGCAGCACGGCGTCGGGGCAGCCGAGCGCCGAGGACGAGCTCACCGTGACGACGTCGTCGTCGGCGATGAGGTCCGCGGCCTGGCGGGGCGACAGGACGGCGACTTTCTGCATGGTCGATCTCCTTGGCCGGCGATGCGGCAGAGGTGGTGGTGGGGGAGTCAGGGCACGTCGGGACGGTGGTGGTGGCGGAGTCAGGGCACGTCGGGACGGTGGCGGCGGGGGCGCCACGAGCCCGTCGAGGCGCGCACCCGGAGGGCCGGCGGGACGAGCCGGGGCCCCGTGACGACCGTCTGCCCGGCCAGCAGGTCCAGCAGCACGGCGGCGCACGTCCGGCCGACCTCTTCCGCCCGGGTCGCGACGGAGGTCAGCGGGGGCACCTGCTGCTCGGCGGCGGGGATGTCGTCGAAGCCGGCGACCGCCACGTCCGGCCCCGGCGTGACGCCCGCGCGCCGCAGGCCCGTGGCCACGCCCATGGCGACGACGTCGTTGTAGCCCACGATGCAGTCCGGCCACGCCCCGCCGCCCAGGAGCTCCGCGACCGCGTCGGCGGCGGCCGCGGCGGTCTCCACGCCGGTCGCCGGCTCCGTGACGAGCTCGAACGCCCCGGCGGCGCCGGCGCGGAGCCCCTCGCTCCGCTCCCGCCAGGCGGAGGAGTCGGGTGGGCCGCCGAGCAGCACGACGCTGCGCATGCCGGTGGCCGCGAGGTGCCGGCCCAGCAGGCGTCCGGCCTCGACGTTGTCGGGCCCGACGTACGGGGTGGGGCCGGAGAGGTGCCGGGCGAACATGACGAGGGGGATGCCATGCGCGTCCAGCGGCGCCGTCACGTCGGCGGTGCTCGCGTGCGCGGGCAGGAGCAGCACGCCGTCGACGCGGTGCTCGGCCATGGCGGTGAGCAGCTCCGCCTGCCGGGCCGCGTCATCCCTGGAGCACCCGATGAGCAGCGTCCGGCCCTCCCGGTGCACCTGGTCCTCGAGGGCCATGACGAGTGCGGCGAAGTAGGGGTTGCTGAGGTCGGTGAGGACCAGCCCGAGCGTGCCTGTCCGGGCGCGTCGCAGGTTCGCCGCGGAGCGGTCGTAGACGTACCCGAGCTCGGCCATGGCCCGGCGCACCCGCTCCGAGGTCTGGGGCGAGATCCGGCTGCTGCCGCTGACCACGAGCGAGGCGGTCGAGCGGGAGACGCCCGCCCGCGCGGCGACGTCCTTGAGAGTTGCGCGTGCCACGTTCCCTCCTTGGTTGCCCGCACCGTAGCGCGCGGTGGTAGATCGATCCAACAGCGCTGGTCAGCGGGTCGGTCACTCACGCCCTGCCCAGCCGCGCGTGGACCTGCGGGTTGGGGTGCGGACGTGCCCTGACGCTGGGTACCATGGCCAGCGCGCTGCTGGTGGATCGATGCCGCCCTCCCCCCGACGCCGCGGGAAGAGCCCCGCTCGCGCGCGCCGGCGGCAAGGCAAGCGATGGCAACTGTTTGCCGACACCGGACGCCATCTGCCTGAATGGGTGTGGTCCACCTCACCGCGCACCGACATCCGGACACCTGTTTCCCGTCCGGGCCTGTAACCGGTTACGGTGGCGGACTAGCCCCTCCCGCCGGGGCGGTGATCGAGGCACTGCTGCTGATCGCCGGCCCGGCACCAGATCCGACGCGCACGGGAAACCGCCACCGCGCAGCGGCTCATCGACGAGCAGAAGAGGAAACCATGAAGCGCAGCAAGACTCTCTCGATCGCGGCTGTCGTCAGCGCCGCCGCGCTGACCCTCGCCGCGTGCGGCGGGGGCGGTGACAAGGCGGACGGCAGCGACGGCGCCGCCGCCGCCGACGGCAAGACCCTCCGCCTCGCCATCAACCAGACCGAGGACTACCCCTCCACCGTGGCCCTCACCAGCTTCGGCGAGAACCTCTCCGAGGCGACCGACGGCCGCTGGTCCGTCGACGTCTACCCGAACGAGCAGCTCGGCGCGCAGGCCGAGGCCCTGCAGCTCGTCGCCGACGGCGCGGTCGACCTCGCCGTCGTCGCCGGTCCTCAGCTGGAGAACCTCAACAAGGACTTCGTCGTCTTCAACCTCCCGACGGTCTTCAAGAGCGTGGAGCACGAGACCTCGGTCATCAACGACCCCGAGATCACCTCCGAGCTGTACTCCTCCCTCGAGGACCAGGGGATCAGCGTCGTGGGCGGCTTCACCGCCGGCATGCGTGGCGTCTACACGAAGGAAGGCCCCATCAACACGCCGGAGGACCTTGCCGGCATGAAGATCCGCGTCCAGGAGACCGACACCAACATCCAGATGATCGAGGCCATGGGCGGCAAGGCCACGCCGATGTCCTTCGGTGAGGTGTACACCGCGCTGCAGTCCGGCGTCATCGACGGCGCCGAGAACGCCGAGCCGTCCTTCGTGACGCAGAAGCACTACGAGGTCGCCAAGTACTTCTCCTACACGGACCACCTCATCAACACCGACTACCTCGTCATCAACAGCGACCTGCTGAAGTCGATGTCCGAGGACGACCAGAAGATCTTCCGCGAGCAGTGGGACGGCTTCCTCGACGAGTTCAACGGCCTGTGGGAGGAGTCCATCTCCACGGCCATCGACGAGGCCAAGGCCGCCGGCGTGACCTTCACCGAGCCCGACAAGGAGGCCTTCGCCGAGAAGCTCGCCCCGCTGGTCGAGAAGAACATCACCAACGACACGCAGCAGAAGCTCCTCGACGCGACGCGCGCCGCCGCGCCGGCCGCCTGACGGACACCCGAAGAGGCCGAGGCAACGAAAGTAGGTTTGCGTTGAAAGCCGTCACCAGAGTGCTGGACAGGGTCCTGTCCGTCGCCTGCATCATCCTGTTCGCCGTACTCGTGGTGGACGTGGTCTGGCAGGTCGCCTCGCGCCAGCTGCTGGGGAACCCCAGCACCTGGAGCGAGGAGGCCGCTCGCTACATCTTCGTCTGGCTCGGCCTCTTCGGGTCCGCGCTCGTCTTCTCCGAGCGTGGCCACATCGCGGTCGACTTCGTCGTCCGTCTGTTCCCCAAGCCGCTCATGCGCGCGGCGCTGATCTTCGTCCAGCTCGCGATCATCACGCTGGCCGCCGTCGTCTTCATCTACGGCGGGTGGAAGTACGTCCAGCAGTCCTCGGGACAGCAGCTGTCCGCGCTGCCGTTCACCGTCGGCACGATGTACACCGTCATGCCGATCACGGGCGTGCTCATCGTCTGGTACGCCCTCACCCACCTCATCGAGGCGCTGCGTGTCCCGGACCCCGCCTCGCTGCTCGCGGTGGACGAGGAGGCCGAGGCGGCCCTCGCCACGTACGGCGACGACGAGACCGCCGCCATCGCCACCGCCACCTACGGCGCCGGCGACTCCGCCGCCGCCACCGAGCTCGGCGAGTCCGGCCTGGACGACGACCGTCCTGGCGCGGGCACCGACACCACCCGCCGGGAGGGCTGACCATGGACCCCGCAACCCTTGCCGCGATCATCCTCGTCGTCGGGATCTTCAGCTGCATCGCGCTGGGCGTGCCGATCGCCGTGTCGATCGGGCTGCCCTCGCTGCTGGCCACCATCGCCGTGCTCGGTTTCGACAGCGCGATCATCGCCGCCCCCCAGCGGATGTTCACCGCGGTGAACAACTTCTCGCTCCTGGCCATCCCCTTCTTCGTCCTCGCCGGCGTGCTGATGAACAGTGGCGGCATCGCCGGCCGGCTCATCGACGCCGCCAAGGTGATGGTCGGCCGGATGCCCAGCTCCCTGGCGCAGACCAACGTCGTCGCCAACGCCATGTTCGGCGCCGTCTCCGGCGCGGCGGTCGCCGCCGCGGCGGCCATCGGCTCGGTGATGTCGCCGCGCATGGCCAAGGAGGGCTACGACAAGTCCTTCGCCACCGCGGTCAACGTCGCCTCGGCACCCGCGGGCATGCTCATCCCGCCGTCCAACACGCTGATCATCTACTCCCTCGCCTCGAGCACCTCGATCGCCGCGCTGTTCATGGGCGGTGTCGGCCCCGGTCTGCTGTGGGCGCTGACGTGCGGTGTCGTCGCGTACATCGGGTCGCGCAAGTACGGTGGCCGGCCGACCACCGACCACCCCGGCCTGAAGCTCTCGCTCCTGGTCATCTGGCGGGCCGTGCCCTCGCTGCTGATGATCGTCATCGTCATCGGCGGCATCCTCACCGGCCAGTTCACCCCGACGGAGTCGTCGGTGATCGCGGTGGTCTACTGCCTGATCCTCGGCTTCGTCTACCGCACGGTGAAGGTGCGCGAGCTGCCCGGGATCCTCCTCGACGCCGCGCGCACCACCGCGGTGGTCATGCTCCTGGTGGCCGTCTCCGGCCTGCTGTCCTGGGTCATGTCCTTCGCCCGGATCCCGCAGCTGATCTCCGAGACCCTGCTCGGCGTCTCGAGCAGCCAGGTGGTGATCATCCTCATCATGACCGCCATCCTCCTGGTGGTCGGCTGCTTCATGGACCCCGCCCCGGCGATCCTCATCTTCACGCCGATCTTCCTGCCGCTGTGGAAGTCGTTCGGCTACGACCCGATCCACTTCGGTGTGTTCATCACCTTCGCCTTCTGCGTCGGCGTCATCACGCCACCGGTCGGCAACGTGCTCTTCGTGGGTGCGAGGGTGGCGAACATGCGCGTGGAGCCGGTGATCCGGAAGCTGGTCCCGTTCTTCGTCGGCCTGGTCGTCGCACTGCTCGTCACGGCCTTCTGGCCCTCGCTCACCACGTGGCTGCCGATCCAGATGGGCCTCATGGCCGCGCCGTGATCCGGTTGCCGGCGGCCTGACCGGCCGCGCGGGCGGTCCGCCGCCGCCCCGCACCACCGGGCCGGCCCTCGCACGACGAGGGCCGGCCCGCCCCGTCCCCACGAAAGTTCAGGAACGACTGTGCAGCAACTGCCCCCGCTCCACCGGCACTGGCTCGAGCACGAGAGCCTTCGCCTGCTCGACTTCGGCCGGGCCTCATGCCGCGAGGACTCCGGCTTCGGCTGGCTCGACGCCGACGGGCGCCTCACCCCCGGCGAGCCCCAGCACCTCTACATCGCGGGCCGCATGACGCACGTGTACTCGCTCGGCAGCCTGCTGGGCGTCCCCGGCTGCGCACCGATCGCGGCGCACGGCGTGCGGGTCCTGTCGACCCTCTACCGGGACGCCGAGCACGGTGGGTGGTTCACCGCGCTCGACGCGTCCGGTCGCCCGCTGAACACCGACAAGGCCGCCTACCCCCACAGCTTCGTCATCCTCGCGGGCGCCTCCGCGAGCATCGCCCAGGTCGCCGGCGGCGCCGAGCTGCTCGAGGACGCCCTGGCCGTCGTGGACGAGCGGTTCTGGGACGACCGGGACGGCATGGTCGTCGAGCAGTGGGACCGCGCGTTCACCACGCTGCTCGACTACCGCGGCCTCAACGCCAACATGCACATGCTCGAGGCCTACCTCGCTGCCTTCTCCGCCACGGGGCGGGCGGAGCTGCTCGAGCGGTCCCTGCGGATCAGTGAGCGCGCCTGCGACGCGGCGCGGGCGCAGGGCTGGCGCCTGCCCGAGCACTTCGACGCTTCTTGGCGGCCCCTCCTCGGGTTCAACGCCGAGCGGCGCGACGACCCCTTCAAGCCTTACGGCTCCACGGTCGGGCACTGGTTCGAGTGGGCCAGGCTGCTCCTGCTCGTCGAGCAGGCCTGCGCCGAGGCCGGTCGCGCGGCCCCGGCGTGGCTGCGCGAGTCCGCGCTGGCCCTCTTCGACCTCGGGGTCGCCGAGGGGTGGCGCGCCGACGGTCGGGACGGCTTCGTCTACACCGTGGACTGGGAGGGCCGCCCCGCCGTGCGCAACCGCCTCCACTGGGTCGCGGCCGAGGCCATCGGGGCCGCGGCGACCCTGCTGGCGGTGACCGGCGAGCCTCGCTACCGGCACTGGTACGACACGTGGTGGGACTACGTGCGCGCCTACCTCGTGGACACCGACCGGGGTTCGTGGCACCACGAGCTCGACGTCGACAACCGGCCGTCGAGCCTGATCAAGAAGGGCAAGGCGGACGTCTATCACGCCCTCCAGGCCACCCTCGTCCCGCTGCTGCCGGTCCGGCCCGGCCTCGCTCGCGCCGTCGCCGACGCCGCCGACCGGCCGGCGCCCCAGTCCGTCCGCTGAACCACCCCGCGCTGCGGCGCGCCCCCACCCGCGCCGGACGGCGCGAGAAGGAAGGAGTCCACATGCGCACGCTGCGCATCGCGATGAACGGCGTCACCGGACGCATGGGATACGGGCAGCACCTCCGCAACGCCATCCTGCCCATCCGGGACGCCGGTGGCGTGGTCCTGCCCGACGGCTCCACGGTGCAGGTGGAGCCCGTCCTGGTGGGCCGGCGGGCGGACCGGCTGCAGGAGATCGCCGCTGCGCACGGCATCGAGCGGTGGAGCACCGACCTCGACGCGGTGCTGTCCGACGTCGACGTCTACTTCGACGCCCAGGCCACCGCGGGCCGCGCCGCGGCGGTGCGCACGGCGATCGCGGCCGGCAAGCACGTCTACGCCGAGAAGCCCTCCGCCCAGACCGCGACGGAGGCGTTCGAGCTGGCCCGGCAGGCGGAGGCGGCCGGGGTGACGACCGGCGTCGTCCACCACATGCTCTACCTCCCGGGGCCGGCCGCGCTGCGCCGGCTCGCCGCGGAGGGGTTCTTCGGACGGATCCTGTCGGTGCGTCTGGAGTTCGGGTACTGGGTGTTCGACGGCGAGCACCGGGCGGGCCAGCGGCCGAGCTGGAACTACCGGGCCGAGGACGGCGGGGGCATCACCGCCGACATGTTCACGCACCTCAACTACCTCGTCGAGCGCATCGTCGCGCCGGTGCGCGGGGTCTACGCCGTGGCGACGACGCACGTGCCGCGGCGGTGGGACGAGCAGGGCGAGCCCTACGCCGCGACGGCGGACGACGCCGTCTACAGCACGCTGGATCTCGACGGCGGGGCCGTGGCGGTGGTCAACGCCTCCTGGGGGGTGCGGATGTTCCGTGACGAGGTGCTGCAGATCCAGGTCGACGGGACGGCCGGGTCCGCGGTGGCGGGGTTCCAGAGCTGCGTCACCCAGCACGCCTCGGTCACCCCGGCGATGTCCGGCGACACGGCCCGGCCGCTGTCGGACGAGCGGACGCGGTGGGCGGCCGTCCCACCCTCCGGGCCGGCGGCGAGCCCGTTCCGGCTGCAGTGGGAGGACTACCTGCGCGACGTCGCCGCCGGGCGCCCCCACGCCAACGATCTGGGGTCGGCGGCCCGGGGGGTCCAGCTCGGGGAGCTGGCGCTCACCTCCTCCGGGAGCCGGCAACGTGTCGCGGTGCCGGCGCTGGTGCCGGCAGGAAGAGGCACCCGATGAGCGGGCTCCGGACCCGGGTGTTCCCCGACCGCGCGGCGATGGGGGCCGCCGCCGCGGCCGACGTGGCCGCGGAGCTGCGCGCTCGCCTGGCCCGGCAGCCTGAGGTGCGGATGGTGTTCGCTGCCGCACCGAGCCAGCAGGAGATGCTCGACCGCCTGGTGGCCGCGGAGGGCATCGACTGGCGGCGGGTGACCGCGTTCCACATGGACGAGTACCTCGGCCTGGCCCCGGAGGCGCCGGAGCGCTTCGCGCGCTGGCTGGACGTTGCGCTGTTCGGCCGCGTACCGTTCGGCGCCGTGCACCGTCTGGATCCCGGCGGCGACCCCGAGGGCGAGGCCGCCCGCTACAGCGCGCTCCTGGCCGAGGCACCGCTCGACGTCGTCTGCCTGGGCATCGGGCAGAACGGCCACCTCGCCTTCAACGACCCGCCGGTCGCCGACCTCGAGGACCCTCTGGCGGTCAAGGTCGTCGACCTCGACGAGAGCTGCCGGCGCCAGCAGGTCGACGACGGCTGCTTTCCCTCGCTCGACCGCGTGCCGCGCCGCGCCATCACCCTGACCATCCCGCGGCTGCTGGACGCCGCCCGGCTGTTCTGCGTGGTCCCCGGGAGCGCCAAGCGGGTCGCGGTCCGCGCGGCGCTGACCGAGCCCGTGGGCCCGGCCCACCCGGCCACGGCGCTGCGCACCCACCCGGACGTCACGCTCTACCTGGATGCCGACTCCGCGCCCGAGCGGCTCACGCCGGCCGAGGCGTGAGCGCACCGCGGGGCCTCGGGACGG
This sequence comes from Georgenia thermotolerans, assembly GCF_009193185.1. Lineage (GTDB taxonomy): Bacteria > Actinomycetota > Actinomycetes > Actinomycetales > Actinomycetaceae > Georgenia > Georgenia thermotolerans. The sequence goes on from NZ_VUKF01000002.1 coordinate 26,066, forward strand.
GGCGGGAGCAGTGAGCAGGTCCAGACCGGACACGGTGACCGCACGGTCGGTCGCCCGGGAGGCCGGCGTGTCGGTGGCCACCGTCAGCCGGGTGATGGCCGGCAGCGAGAAGGTCACCGCCGAGCGCCGCACGCAGGTCCTCGCCGCCGCCGAGCGGCTGGGCTACCGGCCCAACGCCATGGCCCGGAGCCTGGCCACGGGCCGCTCACGGTCCGTCGGGGTCGTCGTGCCGAACCTGTCGAACCCCTACTTCTACGACGTCATCCGCGGCATCGGCCGGGCCAGCGCGGAGGACGGCTACCGGATGGTCGTCACCGACTCGATGGAGGACCCGGCCGCGGAGCGGGCGCTCGTCGACGACCTCATGCGGTACGTCGACGCGCTGGTGCTCGTGGGCCCCCGCGAGGACCACGAGCTGCTCGACGAGCTCGCCGGCGAGACCAAGCCCGTGGTGATGCTCATCGGGCCGCGCTGGGTCACGCCGCTGCCCGACGTCACCGTGGACAACCTGGGCGGGATGCAGGCCGTCTACCGCCACCTCGCCGAGCTGGGGCACCGCACGGTCGCCTACCTCTCGGGCCCGCCGGCGTCAGCCCAGAACGCGGTGCGCCTGCGCGCCGTGGCCGAGGCGGAGCGGCTGGGCATGACCGTCACGGTGGTCCCGGCCGGCGGGACCATCGATGCGGGCCTGGACGCCACGGACGCCGCCCTGGAGCACCGGCCGACGGCGATCGTGGGCTTCAACGACCTCGTCGCGCTGGGCGCGCTGCACCGGCTCGAGCAGCTGGGCATCCGCGTGCCGGAGGACGTGTCGCTGACCGGGTTCGACGACATCGTGTTCAGCGCCTACTCCTCGCCGCGGCTGACCACCGTGCGCACCCCGCGCGAGGAGCTGGGCCGGGAGGGCTGGAGGCTGCTGCACGGGAGGATGGGCGGCGCGCCGGTGGCCTCGCCGGCCCCGCTGCCCGCCCAGCTGGTGGTGAGGGACTCCACCGCTCCACCGCCCCGCTGACCTGCTGACCTGCCGGCCCGCCGGGCGGTCCGGCAGGTCAGCGGGTCAGTGGGCGGTGTCGGGGGCGGGGAGGCGGGCCCAGCGGTCGGCGACGAGGTCGACGACGTCCACGGGGTTCTCGGCCCACCAGCGGTCGGAGAGCACCTCGATCTCGAACAGGCCGGTGTAGCCGTGACGGCGGGCCATCCCGATGGTGCCGGTCAGGTCGATGCACCCGTCGCCGATCATCCCGCGGCTCGACAGGTGCCCGCCGAGGGGCAGCACCCAGTCGGACAGGTGCACCCCCAGCACCCGCTCGCCCGCGCGGGCGAGCTCCCGTTCCAGGGCGTGGTCGAACCAGCAGTGGTAGATGTCGACGACGAGGCCGAGGGCGTCGTCGTCGAGCTCGTCGATGACGTCGTTCGCCTGCTCCAGGGAGCACACCACGCTCCGGTCGGCCGCCATCATCGGGTGCAGCGGCTCCAGGCCGAGCCGCACCCCGGCGCCACGGGCGTGGTCCAGGCAGGCGGCGAGCCCCTCGGCCACGTGCCGTCGCGCGTCGGCCAGGGTGACGCCGTCGGCGCGGGTGGGGGAGGGCAGGCCCCCGGGCAGCACGACCAGCGTGGGCGCACCGATCGCGGCGGCGACGTCGATCGCCTCTTTCGTCGCGTCCACCGCACGGCGCCGCTCGCCGGCGTCGTCGGCGGGGAAGAAACCCCCACGGCACACGCTGCTCACCGCGAGGCCGGAGTCGGCGATCATCCGCGCCGCGGCCTCCGGCCCCACCGGCGCGATGGTCTCCAGCCAGGGCGCGACGCCGCCGAAGCCGCGGGCCCGGGCCCGGGCGAGCAGGTCCGCGAGCGGCAGGTCCTTGACCGTCCACGCGTTGAGGCTCGCCTGTGCCAGCTCCATCAGGCCCCCTCGATCCCGAGGGCGGCGAGCCAGCGGCGCACCACGTGGGCCGTGCGCTCGGGGTCGACGAGGATCCGCGCCTGCCCGGCGAGCTCGACCAGGCGGGCCAGGTGCAGCACGGAGCGGCCCGCCTCCAGGCCGCCGAGCATGCGCGGGTGGCCCTGGTAGCCCTGGAGGTAGGAGACGAAGGCGACCCCCGTCTTGTAGTAGCTGGTCGGGGCGGCGAAGACGTGACGGGAGAGCTCGACGGTCGGGCCGAGAAGCTCGCGGTAGCCGGCCTCGTCACCCACGTCGAGGCGGCGGAGCGCCGCGGCGGCGGTCGGGGCGCACAGCGCGAAGGCGCCGAGCAGCGCGTCGCTGTGACCCTGCTCGTCCCCGGCGATGAGGTCGAGGTAGTTGTAGTCGTCCCCGGTCAGCACGCGCACGCCGTCCGGGAGCGCCCGGCGCATCGCGATCTCGCGGTCGGCGTCGAGGAGGGACATCTTGATGCCGGCGACCTTCCCGGCGCTGTCGGCGATGACGGCGCGGACCACCTCGGTGGCGGCGTCGAGCGAGCCTCCGCCCCAGTAGCCGCGCAGCTGCGCATCGAACGCCGCGCCGAGCCAGTGCAGCACGACGGGCCGCCGCGCGGACGCCAGCACCGTCCCGTACACGGCCGCGTAGTCCTCCGGCCCCCGCGCCGCCCGGGCGAGCTCGCGGCTGCACATGAGCACGGCGGTACCGCCGCGGGACTCCACGAAGTCCAGCTGCTCGAGGTAGGCGTCGGTGACGGCGGCGAGATCCGCCGGCCCGGTGAGCTGGTCGGTGGCCACGCCGACGACGACGCGCCCGTCCGGGCTGCCGTAGAGCTCGGTGCACCGGGCGAGGGAGGCCTCGACGAGCGTCTGGACGTCCGGCCAGGTGATGCCCATCCCGCGCTGCGCGGTGTCCATCGCCTCGGCGACGCCGAGCCCGGTGGCCCAGACCCGCTCGCGGACGGCGAGCGTGGCGGGCCAGTCCACCTGCCCCGGCGCGGCCGGCGTGGCACTGGTCAGCGGGTCGGCGACGACGTGGGCGGCCGCATAGGCCACCCGGGAGCGCGGCGGGGCGCCTCGCTCCGCCCCCTCCGGGGCGGGCAGCAGCTCGACCTCGGCGAGCGTGCCGTCCGGGCGCGGCAGGGCCACGGTCGTGGCCCGCCTCAGGCTGGTGGTAGTCACCGTGTCTCCTTCTCAGACCAGGGCGTAGCCGCCGTCGACGGGCAGCGTGTGCCCGGTGACGAAGCCGGCGGCGTCGGACAGCAGGAACAGGGCGGGTCCGGTCACGTCCGCGGGCCGGCCGAAGCGGCCCATGGGCGTGCGCGCGAGGATCCGGTCGTGGTTCTCGGGCCGGGCGAGCATCTCGGCGGTCATCTCGGTGACGATGTACCCCGGTGCGATGGCGTTGATCCGCGGCCCGGTGCCGCCCAGCTCGGCGGCCAGGCCGCGGACGAGGTGGGACAGGGCCGCCTTGACCGAGCCGTAGGGCACGATCCCGGGCACGGCGCGGTCCGCGGACATCGAGGAGATGGCGAGGACGCTGCCCGGGCGGTCGTCGGTGCCGCGCTGGAGGGCGCCGACCAGCGCCCGGACGGTGCGGTAGAAGGACGAGAGGTTCACGTCGAGCAGCCGGGCCCAGTCGGCCTCGGCGATGTCGACCGCCGCGGTGCGCACCTGGATGCCGGCCGCGACGACGAGGTGGTCCAGGCCGCGGCCGTCCAGCCACGCCGTCAGCTCGCCGGGGAAGTCCGGCGCCGCGACGTCGGCCTGCAGGGCGGCCTGGGAGACGGCCGCCGCGACGTCCGTGACAGCCGGGTTGCGGTCGACGAACAGCACCTCGGCGCCCGCTCCGGCGAGGGCCTGGGCGATGTCGCGTCCGATGCCGCTCGCCGCGCCGGTGACGATGGCGGTGCGCCCGGCGAACTCGCTCATCGGGCGGCCGCCTTCGCGGCCGCCCGCGCCGCCTTGGCGGCGAGGAAGTCGGCCATCCGGCCGGCGAACTCCTCGCCGGGGAGGGTGTGCTCGCTGAGCTCGGTGAGCGCGGCGGCGGAGGCCTCCACGCCATCGGCGAGCAGCTCACGGTTGAGCCAGCGCTTGGAGCGGGCGACGGCGTCCGGGGCGCCCGCGGCGATGCCGGCCAGGACACGGGCGAGCGTCGGCTCGAGCTCGTCGGCGCCGACCGCGTAGGTGGCCAGGCCGAGCTCCTTGGCCTCGGCGTGGCCGATGACGTCGCCCGCCAGCGCCAGGCGGGCGCCGAGCCGGCGGCTCGAGGCGGCGGGCATGGCGCCGAAGTAGACGGTGGCCCACACGCCGATCTTCGTCTCCGGGAGCCCGAACGTGGCGTCGGGGCCGGCGATGACGATGTCGCTCCAGGTCACGAGCTCCACCCCGCCGCCCAGCGCCGAGCCCTCGACGACCGAGACGACCGGGAGGGGGGAGGCGGCGATGGCGCGGAAGGTCGGCAGCATGCCGGTGACGAAGTAGTCGACGCCGGCCTGCGGGGTGTCCAGGGCGCGCATGGCGTCGATGTCGTTGCCGGCGCAGAACGACCGGGCGTCCCCGCGCAGCACGATCGCGCGGTTGGCCGGGTTCTCGGCGGCCCGCTCGACGGCCTCGCGCAGCGCCGTCCAGGCGGCGAGGTCCATGGAGTTGCGCTTGGCGGGCCGGTCGAACTGGACGACGACGTGGTCGTCGTGCTGGGTGGTGATCATGGTTCTCTCCTCCTCACGCCACGGGCGCGAGCTGGTCGGTGGTGGCGAGCGGGGCGAAGCAGGCGGCGGGCATCGGGGCGACGGCCCGGACGAGGGGCCGGAAGTCGAGGTGGGCGAGGATGTCGCGCTCGATGTCGATCCCGGGGGCCACCTCGATGAGCTCCAGGCCGTCGGCGGTGAGCTGGAACACGCACCGCTCCGTGACGTACAGCGCGCGGCGGCCCTGGGCGGCGGCGTAGGGGCCGGCGTAGGTGACCTCCTCGACCTCGGGCACGAACTTGGCCACCTGGCCCTCCTGGTCGATGACCAGCCGACCGTCCTCGAGGTGGACGCGCAGGCCCTTGGCCGTGAAGGAGCCGCAGAAGACGGCGGTGCGGGCGTTCTGGCTGATGTCCACGAACCCGCCGGGTCCCATGACCTTGCCGCCGAAGGCGGAGACGTTCACGTTGCCGTGCCGGTCGGTCTGGGCCATGCCCAGGCAGGTGACATCGATGAGGCCGCCGGCGAAGATGTCGAACTGGACGGCCGAGCTGACCCGGGCGCTGGGCCCCGTGGCCATCCCGAACAGGTCACCGAGCTCGGGCACCCCGTTGTACAGGCCCTGCTCGACGGCGAGCTGCACCGTGCCCAGGCGCCCCTCCTCGCGCAGCACCTTCCCGACGTCCGCGCTCATGCCGAAGCCGAGGTTGAGCACGTCGCCCGCCCCGACCTCCATGGCGGCCCGGCGCGCCACCACCGCCCGGATCGGGTCGGTGATGCCCGCGGGCCCCTCGAGGCTCGCGGGGGCGACGGGTGCGAACAGTGCCGGGTCCTCCTCACAGACGTAGGTCTGGGTCTGCTCCGGCACCACCACCACGTAGTCGACGAGCGCCCCGGGCAGGAAGACCCGCCGGGGGTCGATCCGCTCCACCCGCCGCTTGACCTGGACGATGACCACGCCGCCGTTGCCGCGCGCAGCCTGGGCGGCCTCGAGGGCGTCGAGGATGGCGGGCTCGGCGTCAGCCCCGATGTTGCCCTGGTCGTCCACCTCGGTGCCGCGCACGATGGCGACGTCGACCTGGAGCGGCTTGTAGCGCAGGAACTCCTCGCCGTCGAGCTCGAGGACCTCGACGAGCTCCTCGGTGGCGGCACCGTTGGCGCGACAGCCCTTCAGACGCGGGTCGGCGAAGGTGTGCAGTCCCGTCCGGGTGATGTAGCCGGGCCGGCGGGCGCCGGACTCGCGGTACAGGTGGGTGATCACCCCGGCGGGCATGACGTACGCCGCGATCTTCTCCTCGGCGGCGAGCTGCATCATCGAGGCGGACCAGGTCCAGTGCCCGCCGATGACCTTGCGGACCATGCCCTCGTGCGCGAAGCCGTTGACGCCGCGGGAGCCGCGGTCGCCCACGCCGAGGGCGTGGACGAGGGTGAGGTCGCGCGGCGAGGCGCCGTCCAGGAAGCGCCGCTCGACCGCGGCGATGACCGCCGTGGGTTCGAGCATGCCGCCGCCGTTGGCCGCCAGGGCGACCGTCGCGCCGTCGCGCACGTGCGCGGCCGCTTCCTCCGCGGTGAGGAACTGCACCGTCATCGTTGACCTCCGTCGTGTTGGGCTACGGCGCATGTAACCGGATACATCCGCGAGAGGCAACCGGCCGCACGACGTCCCACGCCGCCGTCCTCGGGCGACGCCACCGCGCTGACCTGCGGCGATACGGTCTCCGACGGGACGGGGACGTGCCGCAGAGGGGGTGCCCGGTTGCCGTCTGTTGCCCCCGGGGCCCCTGCCGCACGGTCGGTGAGGCGCCGGTGCGGGCACCGCCACGGCTAGGGTGTGGCCGTGCTCGCAGCCCAGCCCCTCTCCGTGCTCGTCGCCCCCGACTCCTTCAAGGGCTCGGCCAGCGCCGAGGAGGTCTGCGCGGCGGTCGCCGCCGGCGTCCGCGGGGTCTGCCCGGACGCCCGGGTGACCACGGTGCCGATGGCGGACGGGGGCGAGGGCAGCCTCGACGCCCTCATGGCCGCCTGGCACGTGCGGCCCACCGAGGTGACCACCGTCGACGCCCTGGGCCGGCCCTGCACCGCGCGCCTGGGCCTGGCCCCCGGCGGCCGGACCGCCGTGGTCGAGCTGGCGGAGGCGTCCGGGCTGCCACGCGTGAGCGACCGGCCGCCCGCGCCGCTCGACGCTCACACGGTCGGGGCCGGCGAGCTCGCCCGCGCCGCGCTCGACGCGGGGGCCGAGGAGGTGCTCGTGCTGGTGGGAGGCTCGGCCAGCACGGACGGCGGCACCGGCATCCTCCACGCCCTGGGCGTCCGCTTCCGGGACGCCGCGGGCGAGGCCGTCCGGCCGGGCGGCCGGCACCTGGCACGCATCGCGACCGTCGACGTCACCGGGCTGCACCCGCGGGCGCGGGCCGTGCGCTGGCGCATCGCCGTCGACGTCGACAACCCGCTGACCGGCCCGCGCGGGGCGGCCGCCGTCTTCGGCCCGCAGAAGGGCGCTGACCGCGACGACGTGGCCGCGCTGGAGCGTGGCCTGCAGAGCTACGCGCGTGTCCTCGCCACCGCGGCCGGGTGCGAGCCCACGAGCCTCACCACGCTTCCCGGCGGGGGAGCCGCCGGAGGCGTACCGGTCGGCCTGCACGCCCTGCTCGGCGCCGAGCTGGCGCCGGGCTCCCGCCTGGTGGCCGACGCCGTCGGCCTGGCCGAGGCGATGACCGGTGCGGACCTCGTGATCACCGGCGAGGGGGCGTGCGACGACCAGTCCCTCCACGGCAAGGTCGTCGACCTCGTCGCGACCACGGCCCGTGGCCTGCCGCGCCCGCCCGCGGTCGTCGTCCTCGCCGGGGCGGTGCGGGTGGGCCAGGACGAGCTGGCCGGGCACGGCGTCGCCGCGGCGCTCTCGATCGCTCCGGGGCCCGCCACGCTCGCCGAGCTCACCGGCCGGACGGCGGAGCTGCTGGCGGAGCGGGCCGGGGCGGTGACCGGTCTGTACCTCGCCGGTCGGGCCGCCGCGCAGCGCACGGTCGAACCGGCCGCCGTCCCGCCCGGGGACTGAGGTCCCGGGGGAGAGCTGGTGGCCTGCGTAGACTCCCCGCCCATGACCACCGCCACCACCGAGCTCTACGAGCGCATCCTCGCCGACGAGGCCGAGATCGTCTTCCCGTCCTTCGACCGGCAGGACGCCTGGGAGCTGGGCTGCCAGATGCGCGCGGCCGCGCTCGCCCGGTCCCTGCCGATCGTCATCGGCATCGTGCTCGGCCAGCAGCAGGTGTTCCGCTCGGCGCTGGACGGTTCGAGCGCGGACAACGACGCCTGGCTCGCGCGGAAGACCGCCGTCGTCCTGCGGTACGGGCGCAGCTCGATGGGCGTGGGGGAGCTGTTCCGGGTCCAGGGCCGCGTCTTCGAACGTGACAGCCGCCTGGACCCGGACGCCTTCGCCGCCCACGGCGGCGTGTTCCCGGTGCAGGTGGCCGGCACCGGCGTCGTGGGGGCGGTGGGCGTGTCCGGCCTTCCTCAGGCGGAGGACCATGCCTTCGTCGTCGGTCAGCTCCGCGAGTTCCTCGCGGCCCGCCGCCGCTAGCGCCGGTACACCGCCCGGGGCGGCGGGGCCCGTAGGGTGTGCCCATGGAGAAGGCCCAGGTCACCGCGCCCGCCACGGCCACCGGCCGGCTGGCCGCGGAGGCGTGGGAGTCCCTCTTCCGCACCCAGGTCGCCCTCATGCGCCGGTTCGAGAACGACGGCGACTTCGCCCCGCTGCGCCCGCGCGAGTACGACGTGCTCTTCACCCTCAGCCGCGCCGAGGGCCGGCGGCTGCGGCTGCGCGACCTCAACGACCAGGTCTTCATGAGCCAGCCCAGCCTCAGCCGGATGGTCGACCGGCTCGAGCGGCGGGGCCTGGTCGCCCGCGAGCCGGCGCCCGACGACGCCCGCGGGATCCTCGTCGGCCTCACCGAGGACGGGCTCGCCCTGCAGAAGCAGGTGGGCCGCCAGCACGTGCGCAGCATCGCGCGCTACGTGGGCGGCGCGCTGGACGAGGACGAGCTGCGCACGCTGCTGGCGCTGACCTCGAAGCTGCGGGCCTACCGGCCCTGACTCACGCCCCGCCCGAGGGGCGGCGCGCCGAGCGCCGCCGCACACGGGGTGTGGCACCGATCTCGGGTGCCGGCCCTGCCACCGGGGCAGCACCGTCCCGTATGCTGGGGGCAGGTGAGCCGGGAAGTCTGGTCGGCACTGCTGCCGCCGACCCCAGGAGCCCCTTCGTGACCCAGCCGCGTGAGCACCACCACGTCCCGACCACCCACCCGCGTCGCGGCCTCGCCGTGCGCCTGCAGGACGAGCGCTTCTCCGGCCTGCTCCTGCTCGTGGCCGCCGTCCTCGCGCTGGTGTGGGCCAACTCGCCGTGGCGGGAGAGCTACTTCGCCCTCGCCGGCACGGTGATCGGCCCCGCCGCCCTCCACCTCGACCTGCCGGTCTCCGCCTGGGCCGCGGACGGGCTGCTCGCCATCTTCTTCTTCGTCGTCGGCCTCGAGCTCAAGACCGAGTTCGTCACAGGCTCCCTGCGCAAGCTGAACGAGGCGCTGCTGCCCATGCTCGCCGCCGTCCTCGGCATGGCCGGCCCGGCGATCATCTACACCCTCGTCCAGGTCGGCACCGGCTCCGGCGCGACCGCGGGCTGGGCCATCCCCACGGCCACGGACATCGCCTTCGCCCTGGCGCTCCTGGGCATCTTCGGCAAGGGCCTGCCGCCCGCGCTGCGGGTGTTCCTCATGACCCTCGCGGTCGTCGACGACCTGCTCGCCATCACCGTCATCGCGATCTTCTACACCGAGGAGATCCACCTGCTGCCGCTGCTCGGGGCGCTGGCGCTCGTCGCCGTCTTCGCGCTGCTCGTGCGGCGACGCGTGAGCGCCTGGTGGGTGCTGGTCCCGCTCGGCCTCCTCGCGTGGGGGCTCATGCACGCCTCGGGCGTGCACGCCACGGTGGCGGGGGTGCTGCTCGGGCTGAGCGTTCCCGCCCGCGCCGGCCGGGGCGAGCACGACGCCATGACCCACCGGTTCGTCACCCGCGTGCAGCCGTGGTCGGCCGGCGTGGTGCTGCCGGTGTTCGCCTTCTTCGCGGCCGGCGTCTCCGTGGTCGACTCCGGCGGCATCGGCGAGGTGCTCTCCGACCCCATCGCGCTCGGCGTCATGGCCGGCCTCGTGTTCGGCAAGACGCTCGGCATCTGGGGCGGCGTGGCGGTGCTGGTGAAGACCACCCGCCTGCGCCTGGGCAACGGCGTGGACCTGGCCGACCTGCTCGGGGTCGCGATGCTCGCCGGGATCGGCTTCACCGTCTCCCTGCTCATCGCCGACCTCTCGTTCGGCGGAACCGATGCCGGCAGCTCGGCGAAGCTCGCCGTGATCGTCGGCTCCGTGATCGCCGCCCTCCTTGGTGGCATCACGCTCCGGCTGCGCGCCCGGGTCCGGGTCCGGGGTGCCGGTGCCCGCCGGGCGGGCGTCGGGCCCCGGCGTCGCGCCGTGCCCGCGGGTGCGCGGCGCCCGTAGTCCTCGTCCGCGCGCCGGCACGGCGTGGCCGGCCCGCACGAGGGCGGGCCGGCCGGCGCTGAGGGCGGGGCGGCCGCCGCTGAGCCCGCTCAGTCGCTGGTGCTGGCCCGGAGCATCCAGGCCTGCTTCTCCAGGCCGCGGGCTATGCCGATGAGCAGGTCGGCGCTGAGGGGGTCGGTCTCGTCGAGCTCGTCCAGGCGCTCCTTCATCCGGTCGGCCGCGCCCTGCAGCCGCTCCTCGAACATCCGGATGACCTTGTCGTCGGCCAGCGGGCCGCCGTCGAGCTGCGGCAGGCCCGAGCCCTCGGCCACGGCGGCGGCCCGGCCGTCCGGGGTGCCGCCGACCGCGACGAGCCGCTCGGCGACCTCGTCGGACCCGGCGCGCACCTCGGCGATGATCTCGTCGAGCTGGAGGTGCACCGAGCGGAAGCGCGGGCCGTGGAGGTTCCAGTGCGCCTGCTTGCCCTGCAGGGCGAGGTCGACCAGGTCGACGAGCGCCTGCTGCAGGCTCGTCTCGACGATGGCGGGCAGCGTCTTGGGCATGGACATGCTCCTTCCTGCCCCGGAACGGGGCCACGATGGGGTCCCTCTCACCCTAGGTAGCCCCTTGCGGCGCCGCCCGTCGAGCCGCTCACCGGGGCCGGCGGGGCGCTGCGATAGCCTTGGACCATGACGGCCGCGGTGCTCCTTACGCAGCCGCGCTGACACCAGCGGGCGCCCCCGGCGCCGCACCAGCGCGGCTCACCTCCCTGTCGGGAGGTTTTCTCATGTCCGGAGCCCCGAGCATCACTGAGCAGGAAGAGCACCCATGAGCACGCACGACGACGCCACCACCACCGAAGAGCGCGTCACCGCCCAGGAAACCGGCTACCGCTACACGGCGGCCCTGGCGAACGAGATCGAGCGGACCTGGCAGGAGCGGTGGGAGGAGCGCGGCACCTTCTGGGCCGACAACCCCGCCGGCGACCTGGCCACCGGCACCGAGGTCCCGGCCGAGAAGTTCTACCTGCTCGACATGTTCCCCTACCCCTCCGGCAAGGGCCTCCACGTCGGCCACCCCCTGGGCTACATCGCCACCGACGTCGTCGGCCGCTACCAGCGCATGAAGGGCAAGAACGTCCTGCACGCCCTGGGCTACGACGCCTTCGGCCTGCCGGCCGAGCAGTACGCCGTCCAGACGGGCCAGCACCCTCGGATCACCACCGAGGAGAACATCGCCAACATGCGCTCCCAGCTGCGCCGGCTGGGGCTGGGCCACGACTCGCGCCGCACCTTCGCCACCACGGACCCGGAGTTCGTGAGGTGGACGCAGTGGATCTTCCTGCAGATCTTCAACTCCTTCTACGACGCCGACGCCGAGCGCCCCGACGGCGGCCGCGGCCGGGCCCGCCCGATCGCCGAGCTCGAGGCCGAGCTGGCCGCCGGCACCCGGCCCACCCCCGACGGGCGGGCGTGGGCCGAGCTGAGCGCCGACGAGCGCCGCCAGGTCATCGACGACCAGCGCCTGGCCTACATCTCCGAGGCGCCCGTCAACTGGTGCCCGGGCCTGGGCACGGTGCTGGCCAACGAGGAGGTCACCTCCGAGGGGCGCTCCGAGCGGGGGAACTTCCCGGTCTTCAAGCGGAACCTGCGCCAGTGGATGCTGCGCATCACCGCCTACGCCGACCGCCTCGTCGACGACCTCGACACCATCGACTGGCCCGAGAAGGTCCGCTCGATGCAGCGCAACTGGATCGGCCGGTCCACCGGCGCGCACGTCGACTTCGTCGTCGACGGCGTCGCCGAGCCGCTGACCGTCTTCACCACCCGCCCGGACACCCTGTTCGGCGCGACGTTCATGGTCGTCTCCCCGGAGCACCCGCTGATCAACGGCACAGGCGACGGCGACGTCGTTCCGTCCTCCTGGCCGGAGGGCACCAAGGAGGCGTGGACCGGCGGGGCGGCCACCCCCGCCGAGGCGGTGCGCGCCTACCAGGCGGCCGCCGCTGCCAAGACCGACGCCGAGCGCCAGGACGAGGGCCGCACCAAGACCGGCGTGTTCACCGGCCTGTTCGCCACCAACCCGGTCAACGGCAGCGCCGTCCCGGTGTTCACCGCCGACTACGTGCTCATGGGCTACGGCACCGGCGCCATCATGGCCGTGCCGGCCGAGGACGAGCGCGACTACGAGTTCGCCCAGGTCTACGACCTGCCGGTCGTGCGCACCGTCCAGCCCCCGGAGGGCTTCGAGGGCGGGGCGTTCACCGGTGAGGGCCCGACCATCAACTCCGCCAACGACGAGATCTCCCTCGACGGCATGGGCATGGAGGAGGCCAAGACCACCATCACCGCCTGGCTCGAAGGCAAGGGGGTGGGCCGCGGCGCGACCACCTACCGGCTGCGCGACTGGCTCTTCTCCCGCCAGCGCTACTGGGGCGAGCCGTTCCCGGTGGTCTACGACGAGCAGGGCCGCGTGCACGCGCTGCCCGACTCCATGCTGCCGGTGGACCTGCCCGAGGTGCCGGACTACTCCCCGCGCACCTTCGACGCCGACGACGCCGAGTCCTCCCCGGAACCGCCGCTGGGCCGGGTGCCCGAGTGGGTCGAGGTGGAGCTGGACCTGGGCGACGGGGTGAGGACCTACCACCGCGACACCAACACCATGCCGAACTGGGCCGGGTCGTCCTGGTACGAGCTGCGCTACCTCGACCCGCACAACGACGCCGCCCTGGTCGACCCGGAGAACGAGCGGTACTGGATGGGCCCGCGCCCGGCCACCACGCTGCCGGACGGCACCGCGGTGCCCGCGAACGTCTCCGGCGGCGCGGACCTGTACGTCGGCGGCGTCGAGCACGCCGTGCTGCACCTGCTCTACGCCCGCTTCTGGCACAAGGTGCTCTACGACCTGGGCTACATCTCCAGCTCCGAGCCCTTCCACAAGCTCTTCAACCAGGGCTACATCCAGGCCTACGCCTTCGCCGACGCCCGCGGCCAGTACGTGCCTGCGGATGAGGTCGAAGAAGTCACGGACGGCGCCGGCAGTGCTTCAGGTGAGCCCACGTACACCTGGCAGGGCCAGGAGGTCTTCCGTGAGTACGGGAAGATGGGCAAGTCGCTGAAGAACATCGTCACCCCCGACGAGATGTACGCGTCCTACGGCGCCGACACCTTCCGCGTCTACGAGATGTCCATGGGCCCGCTGGACGTCTCCCGCCCCTGGGAGACCCGCGCCGTCGTCGGCTCCCAGCGGTTCCTCCAGCGGCTGTGGCGCAACGTCGTCGACGAGCACACCGGCGAGACGACGGTGGTGGACGCGCCCGCCGACCTCGCGACCCGCAAGCTCGTCGCCCGCACGGTCGCCGAGGTGGAGACGGAGATGTCGGCGATGCGGGTCAACACCGCCATCGCCCGCATGATCGTGCTCAACAACCACCTCACGTCGCTGGCGCAGGTGCCGCGCGAGGCCGTCGAGCCGCTCGTGCTCATGGTCGCGCCCGTCGCCCCGCACATCGCCGAGGAGCTGTGGTCCCGCCTGGGACACCCCGAGTCCCTGGCCAAGGAGCCGTTCCCGACGGCGGACCCGGCCCTGCTCGTCGAGGACACCGTCACCTGCGTCGTGCAGGTGGCGGGGAAGGTCCGCGACCGCCTCGAGGTGCCGGCCTCCATCGGGGAGGACGACCTCAAGGCGATGGCCCTGGACTCCGCCGCCGTGCAGCGGACCCTCGGTGACAAGGGGGTGCGCACGGTGATCGTGCGCGCGCCCAAGCTCGTCAACATCGTCCCGGCGAAGTAGGCCCCGCCCGCCGGCGGCCAGGCTGCCATTCCGGCCGTCGCCGGAACGGCAGCCTGGCCGCGGCCAGAGTGGCGGTGCGGCTGCGACCGGACCGCCCGCCGGACCGGCTCTCCGGCTCCTGGCGGGTGGACGCTCCGTGGACACCTCGGCACGACGGGCGCGGATCGGCCACAGTTGGGGCAGGAACCTTCCGACCCTGGAGCGAACTGATGGAGACTGCGGCACCCGAGAACCGCGCGACGGTGCAGCGCGGCACCTTCGACGGCGAGCCGACGTGGGTCCTCACGCACCCCGACGGCGCCCGCCTCGTCGTCGCGGAGACCGGGGCGACGCTCCTGTCCTGGCAGGTCCCCGGGCCCGACGGGCGGCCGGTGGACCTGCTCGACGGGTACACCTCGGCCGCCGAGCTCGAGGCCCGGGACGGCTACCGCAACGCGGTCCTCGTGCCCTGGTCCAACCGCGTGCGCGACGCGGCGTACACCTTCGCCGGACAACGGCATGAGCTGGTCGCGAACGACGACGGCGAGGCGCTGCACGGCCTGGTCACCGCGGCACGGTTCACCCGCGCGCAGGTCGCCGCGAGCGACAGCGACCGCACGGTGCGTCTGCGCACCGCCATCGCCCCCGGGGACCACCCCGGCTACCCCTTCGCGCTCGACGTCGCGGTGACCTACTCGCTCGGCGTGGGCTCGGAGGGCGAGGCGCGCCTCGACGTCGAGCTCAGCGTGGTCAACACCGGCGACACGGCCGCGCCCGTGGCCCTGGGCTGGCACCCCTACCTGCGCCTGCCCGGGCACGCCGCCGTGAACGACCTCGACCTGACGATCCCGGCCCGCGCCCGGGTGCTCACCGACGAGAACCTCGTCCCGCTGGCCGGCGAGCAGGCGTACGCGGGCGTGAGCGCCCCGGCACGGTACGCCCCCCTCGGCACCGCGGTGCTCGACGACGCCTTCACCCACCTCGTGCCCGACGAGGACGGCGTGGTCGCCACCGTGCTGCGCTCCCCGCGCACCGGCGACACCCTCACGGTCGAGCAGGAGCCGGACCAGGCCCGGGTGGTGCACCTCTTCACCGGCGACACGCTCGACCGGGACCCGCGCGCCTCGGTCGCCGTCGAGCCCTGCCAGCTGATGGCCGACGCCTTCAACCGGGCGGACACGGCCGAGGCGGTCGCCCTCGCGCCCGGGGCCCGGCGGCAGCTGGTCAGCGGGATCGTCTACCGCCGCGGCTGACGCGTTCGCTCCTCACGCCGGCCCTCGATCGATATGGTCCGCCCGTGAGCCGGGTGATCTTCATGTGCGGCCCGGCCGGAGCCGGGAAGACGACGTACGCCCGGCGCCTGGAGTGCGAGGGGATGACACGGCTCTCCTTCGACGTGGAGACGTGGCAACACGGCATGGCGACGATGCCCCTCCCGCCGGACGTCCGGGACGAGATCGAGGCGGGCCTGCGGGTCCGGCTGCTCGAGCTCGTCGCCGCGGGCGCAGATGTCGTTCTCGACTTCTCGTTCTGGTCGCGGCGCATGCGCGACGACTACCGCACGCTGCTGGCACCGACGGGCGTCGTGCCCGAGACGGTCTACCTCGCGACCGATCGGGCAACGGTCCTGAGCCGTGTCCGGAACAGGCGCGGCAGCCACCCCGACGACGTCGTGCTCACCGAGGAGCTCGCCGCCGGGTACTTCGACGGTTTCGAGCCACCGACTGCCGACGAGGGCCCGTTGACTGTGATCCGCTAGCCCGGGACGACGTCTGGTCCTTTGTCACGGGGCGGATGTCCCGATGCTTCCACCGGGCGCACTGGGTCAGGGCGCGTACGCGACGAAGGCGAACCGTCGCGAGTCCGGCGCCCACCCGTTGACGTTGGTGGTGCCCTGGCCGCCGCGCAGCGCGACCAGGTCGCGCGGGGGAGCGGACCGGTCGGCGGGCAGCAGCCGGAGCAGGACGTCCAGGTCGGCCGGGTGCCCGGCGGTGCCGGGCGGGTAGCTGAGGTAGACCACCCACCGTCCGTCGGGGGAGACGTGGGGGAACCAGTTGACGCGCTCGTCGTCGGTGACCTGTTCGACGTCCTCGCCCGCCCACCGGAACAGCTGGGCGTGACCGGGGGAGGCACGCTCGGAGTTGAACCACACCGACCCGTCCGGGGCCAGCTCCGCGCCGTCGTCGGGGAAGGCGTCGTCCGTCAGCTGCCGGTCCGGGCCGCCGGCCGCGGGGACGGTGTAGACGTTGGTGACCCACCGGCCCGCGGCGTCCAGGCCGCCGCCGATGTAGCTGAGGGTGCGTCCGTCGGCGGAGACGCCGTGCAGGTAGTGCTTGAACCGGCGCGCCTCCGCCCGGCCGTTGCTCACCCGGCGTCCCGCCCCGCCGGCCCACGGCACGGCGTACAGGTGGCCGTCGCGGCCGGAGACGTAGATGGTCGTGCCGTCGGGCGCGAGGACGTGGTCGTTGTTGATCGGCGGCACCCCGGTCGTGACGATCCGGTCGAGGACGGCGGGGCCGGCGCCGGGGGCGGGCATTCGGTAGAGCTCGCCGTCGCAGTTGACCACGAGCCAGCGGCCGTCCCGGCTCCAGTTCGGCGCCTCGACGTGCCGATCCGTCCGCAGCACCACCTCGCACCCGCCGGTGGCGACGTCGACGACGGTCAGCGCGGCGTGCCGCCCCGGGGCGAGGGTCACCGCCGTCGCCTCGTGCCGAAGATGGAGCGGGTGATCTCCCGGCCCAGCTGGGTCCCGGCGGAGCGGAGCAGGCTGTCGAGCGCGCTCGACCGGGCGGACGCCGCTCGCCGCGACCCCGCCCGCTCGCGGGCCGCGTCCCGCTCGAGCTGTTCCTGCCGCTGCCGCAGCTCCCGGTCCCGCGCCCGCGCGGCCTTCTCCGCCTCCTCGGCCTGGGCCCGCGCCGCCCGGTCGGCCTCGGCCGTCGCCGCCGCGGCCCGGGCGGCCGCCTCCTGCTGGACCACCCGCGCGGCGAGCAGCTCGTAGGCGGACTCGCGGTCCACCGGCTCGCGGTAGCGGGCGGCGAGCGGGGACGCGGCGGTGAGCCGCTCGGCCGTGCCCGGTGCCGCCGGGCCCATGGTGGAGCGCGGGGCGCGGACGCGGGTGGCGGCCACCGGCGTCGGGGCGCCGGACTCGGACAGCACGGTGACGACGGCCTCGCCGGTGCCCAAGGAGGTGAGCACCGCCTCGAGGTCCAGCGGCGAGGTGGGGAAGGTGCGCACGGTGGCGCGCAGCGCGTCGGCGTCCTGCGGCGTGAACGCCCGCAGCGCGTGCTGGACCCGGGCGCCGAGCTGGGCCAGCACGTCGGCCGGGACGTCCTGCGGGGTCTGGGTGACGAAGAAGATCCCCACGCCGCGCGAGCGGACGAGCCGGACGGTCTGCACCACCTGGGCGAGGAACTCCTTCGAGGCCCCGGTGAAGAGGAGGTGCGCCTCGTCGAAGAAGAACACGAGCCTGGGGCGGTCGGCGTCGCCCACCTCGGGCAGGGAGCCGAACAGGTCGGCGAGGAGCCACATGACGAACGTGGAGAACAGCGCCGGCCGGTCCTGCAGGGCCGGCAGCTCCAGGGCGGAGATGACGCCGCGGCCGTCCGGCGCGGTGCGTAGCAGGTCGGTGGTCTCGAACGCCGGCTCGCCGAAGAACGCGTCGGCGCCCTGGGCCTGCAGCGCGGCGATCTCGCGCAGGACCACCCCGGCGGTCGCCGTCGAGATGCCGCCGATCTCCTTCAGCTCGGGCTTGCCCGCGTCGCTGGTGAGGTAGGCGACGGTGGAGCGCAGGTCCTTGAGGTCGAGCAGGGCCAGCCCCTGGGCGTCGGCCCAGTGGAAGATCAGCTGCAGGCTGGACTCCTGGGTGTCGTTGAGCCCGAGGACGCGGCTCAGGAGCAGGGGGCCGAAGTCGGTCACGGTGGTGCGCAGCGGCACGCCGGCCCCGGCGCCGCCCAGCGCCAGCAACTCGACCGGGAAGGACGACGGCGCCCAGTCCTGGCCGAGCGCGCGGGTGCGGGCGAGCAGCTTGTCGCTCGAGGCGCCCGGCTCGGCCAGGCCGGTGAGGTCGCCCTTGATGTCGGTGAGGAACACCGGCACGCCGGCGCCGGAGAGCTCCTCCGCGAGCAGCTGGAGCGTGCGCGTCTTGCCCGTGCCGGTGGCCCCCGCGACGAGACCGTGGCGGTTGAGCATCGCAAGGGGGAGCCGGACCTGGGCCCCGGGGACCGGGGCGCCACCGTCCAGCAGCGCCCCGAGCGCGATGCTGGGCCCGGTGATGTCGTAGCCGTCAGCGACCTCGCGGGCGTACCCGGTGAGGGCGGCCGATGCCGGCGCGGCCGAGGGCGGCGGGGCCTCCAACGTCTCGGGCGCTGGAGGCGCCGGGGGTGTCGGTGCGGCCGCATCGGGGGCGGTGGGTCCTGCCGCCGGCGTCGCGGCGCCGGTACCGCCGCTCGCCGCCAACGCGGCCTCGAGCGCGGCCTGGGCGGCGGCCGCGCGGGCCTCCGCCGCCTCGGCGGCCGCCTGGGCGGCCGCGGCGCGCAGGCGGGCGATGTCTGCGGCGTCCGGTGTGTCGGCCATGGCGGGGATCCTATGTGCGGCGTCCCACGCGAGCGCCCGGGACGGGCGACCGTAGGGTGAGGGACATGAATCCGGACGTCGCCGTCGTCACCGACTCGACGGCGAGCCTGCCGGCGCGGGTGGCGGCCGCGCACGGCATCGGCGTCGTGCCGCTGCACGTCGTGGTCGGCGGGGAGGACCGGCTCGACGACGCCGCCTCCAGCGCCGAGCTGGTCGACCGCATGCGCGCCGGTGCCGCCGTGACCACCTCTCAGCCGTCGGTCGGTGAGCTCGTCGAGGCGTTCCGGGCCGCCGGGGACGGCCGTCGCGACGTGGTGAGCCTGCACCTGTCGGGCGAGCTGTCGGGAACGGTGGGCACGGCGCGGCGCGCCGCGGCCCTGCTCGCGGCCGAGGGCCGCCGGGTCCACGTGCTCGACACCCGCACGGTGGCCGGCGGCACCGGGCTGGCCGCCCTCGCGGCGGCGGAGGCCGCAGGCGCCGGCCGGCCGGTGGACCAGGTCGTCGCGGTGGCGCGCGAGACGGCCGCCAAGGCGCAGGTCCTCTTCGCGGTGCCGGAGCTCGGCTGGCTCCAGCGCGGCGGCCGGATCGGCGCGGGCGCGGCCCTCGTCGGTTCCGCGCTGGGCATCCGCCCCGTCCTCGGTATCGCCGACGGCCGGATCGCCGTGGTCGAGACGGTCCGCGGCCTGGCGCGCGCCCGGCGTCGGGTGGTCGCCCGTGCGGTGCAGGCGGCCGGCGGCCCCGGCGCGCGCGTGCCGCACCCGCCGGCGGTCAGGGTGCGGCTGGCCGTGCACCACTTCGGCGACGCCGCGGACGCCCGCGAGCTGCAGGATCAGCTGGCCGAGGCGCTGGCGGGCACCGGCGCCCTCGTGGCCGAGACGTTGCGCAGCGAGCTGACCGCGGTGGTCGGCGCGCACACCGGGCCGGGCGTGCTCGGCGTCGTCATCGCGCCGGCGGGCTGAGCCGACGGCGGTCGTCTCGGCGGTTCCTGGCCGCCGGCCACCGGAGCCCAGACCAGCGGCGCGCTCACCCGCCGCGCGGTCATGCCAGCCCGTCCACAACCCCGCCGCCCGGCCCCCGGCGGCGACGGAGGGCGCGCCTAGCGTGCCCGACGTGGACAGCTCCCGCCTGCACGCGCTGACCCGCGCGGCCTACTCCGCCGCCGCCGGGCACCTCGAGGTCGCGCCGGAGGACGACGACGTCCCGGCCCCCCGTCGCTGGCTGCCGGGCGGCCGGGCCGCAGCCGCCGCGGCGGCGGTGCTGCTCCTGCTCGGCCTCGGCTGGGCGGCGTGGTCCTGGGCGAGCGCGCCACCTGACCCGGTGCCGCTGCCGCCGGCCGCCGACGCCTCGCCGGCACCCAGCGCAGCGTCGGGGGAGGCGCCCGACGCCGCTGCCGACCGCGCCACCGCCGGGACGCCGTCCGCCGGTCCCGGGCCGGCCGCCACCGCGCCCGCGCAGCAAGTCGTCGTCCACGTGGCCGGCGCCGTCGCACGTCCCGGCGTCGTCGAGCTGGCGGGCGGGGCCCGGGTGGCGGACGCGGTGGAGGCGGCCGGCGGGGCCACCGAGGACGCGGAGCTCGCGGCGGTCAACCTCGCCCGCGTGCTGGTCGACGGCGAACAGGTCTACCTGCCCCGCCCGGGCGAGGCCCTCCCCGGGGGGCAGGCAGGGCCAGCCCTCCCCGGGGTGCAGGGTGGCGGCGCCGATCCCGGAGCCGCGACCGGTCCGCTCGGCGGCGCCGGGGCCTCCGGCGGCCTCGTCAACCTCAACACGGCGACCCTCGCCGACCTGGACGCGCTGCCCGGCGTGGGCCCGGCCATCGCCCAGCGCATCCTCGAGTGGCGCGACGCCAACGGCCGGTTCACCTCCGTCGACGACCTGGACGCCGTCCCCGGCATCGGGCCGGCCACCATGGAGCGGCTGCGTCCCCTGGTGACGGTGTGACCGGCCCGCCGGTGCCCGCGCCCGCAGCGGACCAGCACGGCGACCCGGCGGCGCGGCCTGCCGGCCCCGGCGCGCCCGCGGGGCCGCCGCCGGCGCCGGTGGACGCCCGCCTCGTCCCGGCCGCCCTGACCCTGTGGGCGGCGACCGGGTTGGGCGTCGCGGCCGATCCGGCCCTGCTCGGGGCGGCCGCGGTCCTGGCGGGCCTCGGCGCCATTGCCGCCGCCCTCCGGCTGCGCCGCCGAGCCCGTGCCCGGGGCCGCCACCGGGACGCGCCGGGCCCCCGGCCGGCCGCCGCGGTGCTGCTGGTGCTGGCCGCCCTGTGCGCCGGACTCGCCTCCACGGCGGTGCAGGTCCACGCCCGGAGCACCGGCCTGCTGGCCGACCTGGACGGGGCCAGCGCGGTGCTCGTCGGCCACGTCACCGCCGAGCCGCGTCCGGTGTCCCGGCGCGAGTGGGAGAGCCTGCCGCGCCAGCGGCTCGAGCTCCGGCTGACCGAGGTCGCCGGCCGCGGGCAGGCCGGGCACACCCGGGCGCCGGTCGTCCTGGTCGGTCCCCCGGAGTGGGCCGAGGTCGCGCTGGGGGAGGTGGTCCGCGTCCGCGCCAGCGTGCGCGCCACCCCGCCCGGTGACGCGGCCGCGGCCGTGGCCACGGCCCGGGCGGGGCCGACGGTGCTGGCCCGCCCCGGCGGTCACCTCGCGGTGGTCAACGACCTGCGCCGGGAGCTGCGCGGGCAGACCGCGGACCTGCCACCGCACGCGCGCGGCCTGGTGCCGGGCATCGCCGTCGGCGACGACCGGGCGCTGCCCGCGGACCTGGCCGCGGCGATGCGCGCGACGTCCCTGACCCACCTCACCGCCGTCTCCGGGGCCCACGTCGCCATCGTCCTCGGCGTGGTCCTCGCGGCTCTGGCCTGGGTGCCCAGGCGCTGGCGTGCCGGGGCCGCCGTCGTCGTGCTGGTCGCGCTCGTGACCCTGGTACGCCCCGAGGCCAGTGTCCTGAGGGCCGCCGTGATGGGCGTCGTCGTGCTCGCCGCGCTGGCGCTCGGGCGCCCGGCCCGCGCCCTGCCGGGGCTGTGCACCGCGGTCGTCGTCCTGCTGCTGGTCGACCCCTGGCTGGGGCGCGCCTACGGATTCGTGCTGTCGGTGCTCGCCACCGGCGGCCTCGTCCTCCTCGCCCGCCCGTGGACGCGGTGGCTGGCCCGTTGGGTGCCCCGCTGGCTGGCGGCCGCGGTGGCGCTGCCCGCCGCCGCCCAGGCGGCGTGCGCGCCCGTCGTGGTGCTCCTCCAACCCGCCGTGGCGACCTACGCCGTGCCCGCGAACCTGCTCGCCGCGCCCGCCGTGCCGCCGGCGACCGTGCTGGGCGTGGCGGCCACGCTGCTGGCGCCGCTGTGGCCGGGCGGGGCGCACGCGCTGGTGCACCTGGCCGCCGGGTGCACCTGGTGGATCGCCACGGTCGCCCGCGCCCTGGCCGCGGCCCCCGGCGCGCAGCTGCCCTGGCTGCCCGGCCCGGGCGGGCTGGTCGCCCTGGCCGTCCTGACCGCGGCGGCGGTGGCGGTGCTCGCCCGCGCCGGCCCGCGCGCCCCGCGCTGGGCCGCGGTCCCGGCGCTCCTGCCGCTGGTGGTGCTCGTGCTGCCCGGACCACGGCACCTGGCGGGCGGGCTGCTCCCCGGGCCCGGGCCACCGCCGGGCTGGTTGGCGGTGCAGTGCGACGTCGGCCAGGGCGGGGCGTTCCTGCTGCGCTCCGGGCCGGCCGCCGCCGTCATGGTCGACGTCGGGCCGGCCGGCGGGGCGGCCGTGGCCTGCCTGCACGAGGCCGGCGTGCGCCGCCTCGACCTGCTCGTGCTGACCCACGCCCACGCCGACCACGTCGGGGCCCTGGCCGAGGTGCTCGCCGCCGTCGACGTCGCCGGCGTGCTCCTCGGCCCCGGCCCGGAGCCTGCCGCCACGGTCGCCGCCGTCCTCGGCCAGCTCGACGGCGTGCCGGTCGCCCGGCCGGTGGCCGACGGCCCGGGGACGCGCGGGCGCGCCGGGGACGTCGCCTGGACGGTGCTGTGGCCGCCGGCCCGCGCGGTCCCGGCGCTCTCCGGGGCCGACGACGTCAACGACCTCTCCCTCGCCCTGGACCTGCGCCGCCCCGGTCTGCGCGTCCTGGCCCCGGGCGACCTGGAGATCGCCGGGCAGGCGGGCCTGCTGCGTGCGCTGCGCCAGGCCGCCGGGCCGGACGCGGCACCGGTGGACGTCGTCGTCATGGCCCATCACGGCTCGGCGCGGCAGGACCGCGCGCTTGCGGCGCTGCTCGCTCCGCGCCTCGCGGTGGTCAGCGTCGGGGAAGGCAACGACTACGGCCACCCGGCCGCCGGGGCGCTCGAGCTCTACGCGGGGATCGGCGCCGCGGTGCTGCGCACCGACGCCTGCGGCACGATCGCCGTCGTCCCGGCCGGCGACGGCCTGGGAGCCGCCGCCAGGTGCCCGCCGCCGTGAGGGTGCGCGGCGATGTCGGCGGCTCATGGCACCCTTGGGACGTGCCTCCCTCCCGCCGCAAGACCACCAGCCCCGGCCTCACCTGGGACCAGGTCGAGCTCGCCCCGGTGGTGCTCGTCCGCGGCACCGAGGGCCTGCTCGCCGACCGCGCCGTCGACCGCCTGCTCGAGCAGGCCCGCGCGATCGACGCCGCCGTCGAGGTCACCCGGCTCGAGGCCGCTGCCTACGAGCACGGCCAGCTCGAGATGGTCGCCAGCCCGTCGCTCTTCGGCGAGCGCCGGTGCGTGGTCGTCGAGGGCGCCGAGGCGATGACCGACGCCCTGCTCGAGGACGCGCTCGTCTACCTGCGCGCCGTGCCCGACGACGTCTGGCTCGTCGTGCGGCACAACGGCGGCACGCGCGGCAAGAAGCTGCTCGACGCCATCGCGGCCGCCGGCTACCCGGTGGTGGCTTGCGAGCCGCTCAAGCGGGACTCCGACAAGGTGGACTTCGTCCGCGCCGACTTCAAGCGCGCCCGCCGCCGCATCGACGCCGAGGCCGTCCAGGCCCTGGTGGAGGCGGTGGGGGCGGACCTGCGCGAGCTCGGGGCGGCCACCACACAGCTCCTGGCCGACACCACCGGGGTCGTCACGGCGGAGGTGGTGCAGCGCTACTACGGCGGGCGCGTAGAGGCCACCGGCTTCAAGGTGGCTGACGCCGCCGTCGCCGGTCACGCCGGGGACGCCGTCGCGCTGCTGCGCCACGCCGTGGCCACCGGCACCGGGCCGGTGCCGCTCGTGGCGGCGCTGGCGATGAAGCTGCGCACGCTCGCCAAGGTCGCCGCCACCCGCGGGCGGTCGGGGATCTCCGCCGGCGAGCTGGGCCTGGCGCCCTGGCAGATCGACCGCGCCCGCAAGGAGCTCGACGGCTGGACCCCCGAGGGGCTCGCCGCCGCCATCACCGCCGTCGCCGCCGCCGATGCCGAGGTCAAGGGCCAGGGCCGCGACCCGGTCTTCGCCGTCGAGCGGGCCGTGCTCAAGGTCGCGGCCGCGCACGGCCGCCGCCACTGATCCGACGCCGGCACCACCAGCCACCGCCATCGACCGCGCGCGCCGTCCCGCAGCCGGCACCTCCGCGCAACCGCGCGGCCCGGCGGCCGGGGGAGCCGCACGACGAGACGCCCCGCCCGTCTGCCGGGGCAGGTGACTACCGTTTTGTCCGTGATCACGCCTTCCGGGCGCCCCGCGGCCCCCGCTCTTACCCGCTCCGAGCGGCTGGACCGGCTGCCCTTCACCCGTGCCCACGGCCGCCTCCTCGGCGGGTCGGGCATCGGCTGGGCGCTGGACGCGATGGACGTCGGCCTCATCTCGTTCGTCATGGCGGCGCTGTCGAAGCAGTGGCAGCTCGACCCCACGACGCTCGGCTGGATCGGCTCCATCGGGTTCGTCGGCATGGCCCTGGGCGCGACCCTGGGCGGGCTGCTCGCCGACCGGTTCGGCCGCCGCAACGTCTTCGCCCTGACCCTGCTCGTCTACGGCCTGGCCACCGGCGCCTCCGCGCTGGTCAGCTCCGTCGCGGCGCTGCTGGTGCTGCGCTTCGTCGTCGGCCTCGGGCTCGGCTCGGAGCTGCCGGTCGCCTCCACCCTGGTCAGCGAGTACGCGCCCACCCGGGTCCGCGGCCGGCTCGTCGTCATCCTCGAGGCGTTCTGGGCGGTGGGCTGGCTCGCGGCCGCCCTGGTCGGCTTCCTCGTCGTCGCCCCGCACGACGACGGCTGGCGCTGGGCCCTCGCCATCGGCGCCCTGCCCGCGGTCTACGCCCTGTACGTGCGCCGGTCCATCCCCGAGTCGGTGCGGTTCCTCGAGGCGGCCGGCCGGGAGGCCGAGGCCGAGGCGGCGGTCCGCGCGTTCGAGGACTCGGCCCCGATGTTCCGCCCGAAGGCACCCGCGCCCGCCGAACCCGCGCCCGCCGAACCCGCGGCCGCCAGTCGCCCCGCCGGCGACCTCGCCGCCCCGCCCGTCGAGCACGCCGGCCCCACCCGCGGGTTCCGCGCCCTGTGGCGGCCAGACCTGCGCACCCGCACGGCGGGGCTGTGGGCGGTGTGGTTCTTTCTCAACTTCGCCTACTACGGGGCGTTCACCTGGTTGCCGACGCTCCTCGTCGCCGACGGGATGACCATGGTCAGGTCCTTCGGCTACACGGTGATCATCACCGCCGCCCAGCTGCCCGGCTACGCGGTCGCCGCCTTCCTCATCGAACGCTGGGGGCGGCGCCCCACCCTGGCCACGTTCCTCCTCGGCGCCGCCGCGTCCGCCGCCCTCTTCGCCAGCGCGAGCACGTCGGCCGGCGTGATCACCGCCGGGTGCCTGCTGTCCTTCTTCGCCCTGGGCGCCTGGGGCGCCCTCTACGCCGTCACGCCGGAGATGTACCCCACCGCCGTGCGGGGCACCGGCGCCGGCTGGGCCGCCGGCTTCGGCCGCCTCGCCTCGATCCTCGCCCCGCTCGCCGTCCCCGCGCTCATGCACGTCGGGCAGCTCTGGCTGGTCTTCACCGTCTTCGCGATCGCGTTCGTCCTCGCCGCGGCGGGCGCGCTGCTGCTCAAGGAGCAGCGCGGGATCGCGCTCGAGGCCTGATAGCGGCCCGCGGCGCTGACCGAGCGTTCACCGAGGCGTCACCGGACACACCGCTCCCGGTTCCCGCGGGGCCATCCGGGGTGGCCACGGTGGGCACGTGCGCGTCGCCGTCGTCACCGAGTCCTTCCTGCCGTCCGCGAACGGGGTCACCACCTCGGTCCTGCGGGTCCTCGACCACCTCGCCGGCCGGGGGCACGAGGCGGTCGTCGTGTGCCCGGGCCCGGCGCCGAGCACCTACGCCGGGTACCCGGTGGTGCAGGTGCCGGCCTTCAGCTATCGCGGCTTCCGCGCCGCGGTGCCCTCGCCCGCGCTGGTGCGCGCGCTGGACGCCTTCCGCCCCGACGTCCTGCACGCCGCCTCGCCCTTCGGCCTCGGCGCCCAGGCGCTGTACGTCGCCCGGCGCCGGGGCGTGGCCACGGTCGCGGTCTTCCAGACCGACGTCGCCGGCTTCGCGCGCAAGCACGGCCTGGCCGCCACCGCGCCGAGCATCTGGCGGTGGCTGCGCCACGTGCACTCCCACGCCGACCTCACCCTGGCGCCGTCCTCCGCCACCCTCGCCGACCTGGCCGCCAACGGCATCGGCCGGACCCGGTGGTGGGGCCGCGGGGTCGACGCCGCCACCTACCACCCCCGCCACCGCACCTCGCCCGCCGGTGCGGCGCTGCGGGCCCGCCTCCTGGCCGGGGCGCCGGCCGGGACGGCCCTGGTGGGGTACGTGGGGCGGCTGGCGCCGGAGAAGCGGGTCGAGCGGCTGGCCCGCCTCACACGGGTGCGTGGCGCCCGGGTGGTGCTCGTGGGCGACGGCCCCTCCCGCCCGGCGCTGGAGCGTGACCTCGGCGCCGGGGCGACCTTCCTGGGCCGGCTCGACGGGGAGGACCTGGCCCGGGCCTACGCGGCGCTGGACGTCTTCGTCCACACCGGCACCACCGAGACCTTCGGGCAGACCCTGCAGGAGGCCATGGCCAGCGGCCTGCCCGTGGTGGCGCCCGCGGCGGGCGGCCCGCTCGACGTCGTCGCCGAGGGGGAGACCGGGTACCTCTACGCGCCCGAGGACGACGCCGCCCTGGAGCGGGCCGTGCGCGTCCTCGTCGCCGACCCGGCAATGCGGGCCCGCATGGGCGAGGCCGGCCGGCGTCGCGTGCTGCCCCGCTCCTGGGACGTGCTCGGCGAGGCGATCGTGGGCCACTACGCCGACGCGATGGCCGCGGCGGGCGCCGCCCGCCGGGCCCGGGTGTGAACCGCTCGCACCTGTGAACCCCGGCGCGGCCGTGTGCCGGGCGCACAGACGGCGACGGCGCCGCCCCCGGGGGGAGCGGCGCCGTGCGGTGCTGTCGTGCGGCCGTCGGGCGCGAACCCGACCTGGCCGGAGCCGGCTCAGAGAGCGGCGACCTGCTTGGCCAGCTTGGACTTGCGGTTCGCGGCCTGGTTGGCGTGGATGACGCCCTTGCTGGCCGCCTTGTCCAGCTTGCGGCCGGCAGTCTTCAGCGCCTCGCTGGCCGCGTCCTTGTCACCGGTGCTGATGGCCTCGCGGACCCGACGCACGTGCGTCTTGAGCTCCGACTTCACGGCCTTGTTGCGCAGGCGCGCCTTCTCGGCGGTGCGGATGCGCTTGATCTGGGACTTGATGTTCGCCACGTCTGGACTCTCTCTACGTTCGCCTGAGCGATCTGTCAACGGTCGGTGAGGGATGTGCCGCGACCGGGACTGGGGCGTGGGGATACCTCGTGGTTGGTCGGTGGCCGGGCAGCCGCCGACCAGGCGGCAAACCCAAGGAAGCACACTAGCAGGAGCGCCCCCGGGGCCGCGAGCACGCGCCGTGTGGCCGGCGTCTCGTCCCTCAGCCGTGCAGCTCCCGCAGCGCCCGCGCCACCTCGGCGAAGCGCGCCGGGGCGAGCGCGGCGCCCTGGCGGCGCACGGCCTCCGGGTCCACCCACAGCAGCCGGTCGAGGCGCACCTCGCTGGGCCGGCCCCGCGCGTCCCACGCCCCGGACCCGACGTCGATCCACCGCCGGCCCCACCGGGCCTCGTCGGCGGCGTCCTTGTCGTGGTCCTGGGAGGTCATCTGCGCGACCACCAGCCCGGCGCCCTCGCGGGCCAGGACGAGCACGGGCCGGTCCTTGCCCCGGTCGGGGTCGTCGTCGTACGGCACCCAGGTCCACACGACCTCGCCGGGGTCGGGCTGGTCGTCGTGCCGGGCGGCGTAGGTCAGGTCGGGCAGGCCCAGCCGGGCGACGTCGTACTCGGTCGTCTCCCGAGAGGCCGCCTGGACCTGACGCTCGCCCGGGCTCGCCGCGGGCGAGGTGGCGCCCCGGCGGGCGGCGCCGGACCGGGGTCGGTGCGGCCGCGGTGGTGCGGCGGGCCGGTCCTTGCGCAGGCGTGCGGCGACGGCGGACGCGGCCGCGGCACCCGCCACCCCCAGGGCGCGGCGCCAGATGCTGCTGCTCATCCGGGCAGGGTAGTCGCCGGGCAGATCGGTCGCCGGGCAGGTCGTCAGCGGGCCAGCAGCGCCGCGGCGGTCGCGACGGCGCCGATCGCGGAGAGCGGCACGGCGGCCAGCGTGCCGAGCAGGGCGACCAAGGTCACCCGCAGGTCGTCCTTGAGATAGGGCGCGCGGACCGGGCCCCCGGCCGCCGCCAGGGCCGCCCGCTGGGCCGCCTCCACCCGCGGGAGGAACCGCGCGGTGCGCACGGCGTTCTCGGCCATCGCGGCGCTGAGGGCGTCCATCTCGGCCTGCACGGGGTCGGGCACGGCGCCGGGCTCGACGACGACGACGTCGCGGGAGGGCTGGTGCACGGTGCGCACGTGCAGGTCGCGGGTCTGGCGCTGGAGCCGCTCGCGGCGCACCGCGAGGACGAGGACCGGCACGGCGAGCACGAGCGCGAGGACGAGCGGCACCCAGGCGCCTCCGCCGGTCCCGGTGAGGCCGGCGAGCAGGCCCAGGGCGCCGAAGACGCCCACGCCCAGGCCGGCGGCGGTGAGCAGGAGGCCGCCGGGGCGCCGGGCCAGGCGCACCAGCGTCGGCACCACCTGGTTGAGGAAGTCCCCGGTCGCGGTCATGGGCACCAGGCTCGCACGGCGACGGCGCCGGGGGAGGACGCGTCATCCGTGGGCGAACAGCGCCGTCGTCGACCGGTGCCCCGGCGTGGGACCATGGGGCGAGTTCTTGTCCGACGTGCCGCCCGTGCACCACGCGTAGAGGTAGCTGTGTCACCGATCCCCAGCCCGGCCCAGGCCGCGCAGATCCGCCCGGCGGCGACCCCGCCGGCGCTGCTGCGCAACTTCTGCATCATCGCCCACATCGACCACGGCAAGTCGACGTTGGCGGACCGCATGCTGCAGCTGACCGGGGTGGTGCAGCCGCGGGACATGCGCGCGCAGTACCTCGACCGCATGGACATCGAGCGCGAGCGCGGCATCACCATCAAGTCCCAGGCCGTGCGCATGCCGTGGCAGGTGGGCGAGCAGCCCTACGCCCTGAACATGATCGACACCCCGGGCCACGTGGACTTCTCCTACGAGGTCAACCGCTCCCTGGCGGCCTGCGAGGGCGCGATCCTCCTCGTCGACGCGGCCCAGGGCATCGAGGCGCAGACCCTGGCGAACCTGTACATGGCGCTGGAGAACGACCTCACGATCATCCCGGTGCTGAACAAGATCGACCTGCCGGCGGCGCAGCCGGAGAAGTACGCCGAGGAGCTCGCCGGGCTCATCGGCGGGGACCCCGCGGACTGCCTGAAGGTCTCGGGCAAGACCGGCGAGGGCGTCACCGAGCTGCTCGACCGGATCGTGGCGGACATCCCCGCCCCGGTCGGCGACGCCGACGCCCCCTCCCGGGCGATGATCTTCGACTCCGTCTACGACACCTACCGCGGCGTCGTCACCTACGTGCGCGTCGTCGACGGCCAGCTCAGCCCGCGCGAGCGCATCGAGATGATGAGCACCCGGGCCAGCCACGAGCTGCTCGAGATCGGCGTGATCTCGCCCGACCCGATCCCGTCCCAGGGCCTGGGGGTGGGGGAGGTCGGCTACCTCATCACCGGCGTGAAGGACGTGCGCCAGTCCAAGGTCGGCGACACCGTCACCAACCTGTCCAAGCCGGCCCCCGAGCCGCTCGGCGGCTATCGCGAGCCCAAGCCCATGGTCTTCTCCGGGCTGTACCCCATCGACGGCTCGGACTACCCGCTGCTGCGCGACGCCCTGGACAAGCTCAAGCTCAACGACGCCGCCCTCGTCTACGAGCCGGAGACCTCCGTGGCCCTCGGGTTCGGCTACCGCTGCGGGTTCCTCGGGCTGCTGCACCTGGAGATCGTCCGCGAGCGGCTCGAGCGCGAGTTCAACCTCGACCTCATCTCCACCGCGCCGAACGTCTCCTACGACGTGGTCACCGAGGACGGCACGGAGGTCCACGTGACCAACCCGAGCGAGTTCCCCGAGGGCAAGATCAGCGCGATCCGCGAGCCCGTGGTGCGCGCGACGATCCTGGCCCCGAGCGAGTTCATCGGCGCGATCATGGAGCTGAGCCAGGGCCGGCGCGGGTCCCTGCGCGGCATGGACTACCTCTCCGAGGACCGCGTCGAGATCCGGTACACCCTGCCCCTGGCCGAGATCGTCGGTGACTTCTTCGACCAGCTCAAGTCCCGCACCCGCGGGTACGCCTCGCTGGACTACGAGGCCGACGGCGACCAGGAGGCCGAGCTGGTCAAGGTCGACATCCTCCTCAACCACGAGAAGGTCGACGCCTTCTCCGCCATCGTGCACAAGGAGAAGGCCTACACCTACGGCGTGACCATGGCGTCGAAGCTCAAGGAGCTCATCCCGCGCCAGCAGTTCGAGGTGCCGATCCAGGCCGCCATCGGCTCGCGTGTCATCGCGCGCGAGACGATCCGTGCGCTCCGCAAGGACATGCTCGCCAAGTGCTACGGCGGTGACATCAGCCGCAAGCGCAAGCTGCTCGAGAAGCAGAAGGAGGGCAAGAAGCGCATGAAGAACATCGGCCGGGTCGAGGTGCCCCAGGAGGCCTTCATCGCCGCCCTCACGTCCGACGCCCCGACCGGGAAGAAGTGACCGCGCCCGGGTCCGCCGTCGTCACGCACGTGTGCCGGGTCGCCCGGCTGCGGCCCGACGCCGGCACCGTGGGCGTGACCGCCATCGACAAGCACCCGGTGGACGGTCCGGAGCGCGTGGGCGCCTACGGCCTGCGCGGCGACGTCCAGGCCGACCGGCAGCACCACGGCGGGCGCGAGAAGGCGCTCTACGCCGTCGACCAGGCCGAGGCCGACCACTGGGCCGGCCAGCTGGCCGAGCCGGTGCCGCCGGGCCGCTTCGGGGAGAACCTCCGCGTGGCGGGCCTGGCCGTCGACGACGCCGAGATCGGCGAGCGCTGGCGCATCGGGGAGACCCTCGAGATCGAGGTGACGGGACCGCGCACGCCGTGCGCGACGTTCGGCCGCTGGCTCGGGCAGGAGCGCTGGGTCCGGCGCTTCAGCGACCACGGCCGCACCGGGGCCTACCTGCGCGTGCTCACGCCCGGCCCGATCCAGGCCGGCGACCGGGTCGAGGTCACCCACCGGCCCGGGCACGGGGTGTCGGTGACCCGGTGGTTCACCGGCCGACGGCCCGAGGACGCCCGCGCGCTGCTCGCCCACGAGGAGGCCACGGGCTGGGCCATGGCGGAGTACCTGCGCGAGCACGTCCTCCGTGCCGCGGAGCGCCCCGCCCAGCTCGCCGGCGAACGCTGAGCCCCGCCGTCGCCCCGCTCGTTCCCGGACGTTGACGCCGGCGCCGTCCGGCGCGACCCTGGGAGCGGTCCGACTCGCGCACCGGCGCGGTCGGCGGGCGGGATCAGGGCGGGCGCATGGATGCGACAACTCCTGACGTCATCGTCGTCGGCGGCGGGTCCGCGGGGTGCGTCGTCGCCGCCCGGCTGAGCGAGGAGCCGGACCGGCGCGTGCTCCTGCTGGAGGCCGGGCCCGACTACCGGGCCGCCGACCTCCCGTCCCACCTGGCCGACGGCATCCACGGCCCGAGCATGGCCGGCCACGACTGGGACCTGCCCGGGCACGCCCTCGGACGCGAGTTCCGGCTGCCGCGCGGCAAGGTCGTCGGCGGCTCCGGCGCCGTCAATGCCGCCTTCGCCCTGCGCGGCTCCCCACGCGACTACGACGCCTGGGACATGCCCGGCTGGTCGTTCGCGGAGCTGGTCCCCACCTTCGCCGCCCTCGAGCACGACCTCGACTTCCCGGAGGCGCCCCACCACGGCGATGCCGGGCCCGTGCCCATCCGCCGCTACGCCGGTGCCGAGCGTTCCGCGCTGGCGGCGGCGGCCCACGCCGCCGCGGCGGAGGCCGGTATCCCCGCCCTCGCCGACCACAACGCCCCCGGCGCCGTCGGCTCAGGACCGCTACCGGTCAACGCGGTGGGCGGCCGGCGCATGAGCACGGCGCTCACTCACCTCGAGCCCGCCCGGGACCGGCCCAACCTCGCCGTGCGCGGCGGCACGACCGTCGAACGCGTGATCATCCACGGCGGCCGGGCGCGGGGCGTCGAGACCGCGGCCGGGACCGTGACCGCGGGCGAGGTCGTCGTCTGCGCCGGCGCCTACCACGCCCCGGACCTGCTCCGCCGGTCCGGCGTCGACCTGCCCGCCGTGGGGGAGAACCTCGCCGACCACCCCGCGGTCAGCGTCGAGGCGCCCTACGCCGGGCCGGTGGCCGACCTCCCGCTCTACCAGTGGGTCGCGACCCTGCACAGCTCGCTGGCCGACCGGGCGACCGACCCGCCGGATCTCCAGCTTCTCGCGGTCGGCCCCTACGCGAGCGTCCCCGGGGGGCCACCCGTGTTCCTCCTCGGCGCCGCGCTGCTCAAGCCGCGGTCGCGGGGACGGGTGCGCGACGGCGACGTCGACCTGGGTTACTTCACCCACCCGGACGACCTCCCGCGCCTCATCGAGGGCCTCCGCCACGTCGAGCGCCTGCTCGACACGGCACCGCTGCGCGCGCTGACCGACCCGCGGTGGCCCGGCCCCGCCCTGCCTGCCGCCGCCGACCTGGAGGCCTGGGTGGCCGCCGAGTGCTGGACCTACCACCACCCGGTGGGCACGTGCGCGATGGGGCCCGTGGTCGACGAGCACTGCCGGGTGCACGGCGTGAGCGGACTGTCGGTGGTGGACGCCTCGGTGATCCCCGACGTGCCGTCGGCCAACACCAACCTCCCGACGATCATGCTCGCCGAGCGCGCCGTGGCCCTCCGAGGTGAGGGCGCCCCTGCCGGGCGGGCGGCGAAGTCCGTGCGGCGGAGTCGCCCGCGCACTGACGCGTGACCACCGCGCCGCTCGCCTCCGCTCACATCGACGGCATGTCGGTGGGCATCGGCGACGTCGTCGAGCCGGTCCACAGCGCCTGGGCCAGCTCGGGCCGCGCCGCCAGCAGGATCGCCACGCCGAGGGCGCCCACCGCGACGAGGCGCGAGGCGGCGACGCCGTGGGACCACAGCTTCTCCGCCGCGACGAGCCCGCTCAGCGTCGCCATCGCCACGAGGTTCATCAGCCCGACCGCCATGAGCGCCACGAACAGCGCCCAGCAGCAGCCGAGGCAGTACAGGCCGTGGTGCACGCCCACCCGCAAATCCCGCAGCGGTCCGGTGACCTGCGCGTACCTCAGGAACTGGCCGAGGGGTGAGCGGCAGCTGCGCAGGCACACCCGCTTGAGCGGACTGACCTGGTAGACGGCGACGCCGACGAACGTCGCGACGGCGAGCACCTGGGCAGTCCGTGGCTGGTCGGCGGCGAGCCGGCCCGCCGCCCGGGCCAGGAGGTAGGCGGGCAGGCCCGCGGCCGCCCAGACGAGGAGATAGCCGCCCAGGAAGCCCGCGACGCGGCCGGGCCGCGACGCACCGAGGGCGCGCAGGTACAGGGCCGCGACCGGCGCGACGGCCGGCAGCATCATGGCGGCCATCATGAGCGCCCACACCCCGAGGAAGGGCCCGACCGACAGGCCCATGGTCGCGGGCATGCCGGGGGCGCCCATGCCGCCGAGCGCCAGGGCGGCGGTCACCGCCCATGCCAGGGCCGCCGCGGCGAGGAGGACGGCGATGACCGCGTTGCGGCGGCCGAGCCACCCGGCGAGGGCGGTCGCGGCGCCCATCGCTCGGCGGTCCCTCAGGCAGCCCAGGCGAAGGGCCCCGAGAACCCGTTGGTCCCCGGGCTGTCCATCCGCACGCCGAAGGCGTCGACGTGGGAGCGGGTGGACCGGGCCAGCGCGAGCACGGGCGCCGGGAAGGTCATCCCCGTCACGGTCGCCACCTCGTCGGCACCGGGCACGACCCAGTCCTCGATCTCCATGTCAACGGCGTCACCCACGCGCACCCGGTGCGTCCGCCCCTCCTCGGAGTAGGTGATCGGCACCCGCTCGGCGCCGAGCATCTCACCGACCAGGGCCGACACCGCCGCCCACATCCCGCCGCGCTGGCCGGAGAAGACGGCGGCGAGCGCGGCGAACTGCTCGTCCGTCGCGCCGTCGTCGACGTAGAGCCCGACCCTCCAGCCGCCCTCGCTCATGAGCCGCGGGGTGTCGTTCACGAGGACGGCGGTGCGGCCCGCCATGTCCACGCCGTCGACCGTGCCGGCATCGATGTGGAACGCGAGGGTCACCGTGCAGCGCTCCGCGGTGGCCGGCAGGGTCAGGCCCGAGGTCGTGCACGGACAGACCATGCCGCAGGGGCAGTGCTCGAAGTACGTGCCGGACAGCTGCCAGGCCATGACCGTTCGCCTCCCCGGGGCCGGGAAGCGCGGCGCGGCGCCGGTGCGGGGTCAGCACCCGAACGCCGCTGCGCGCCGCCGGCCCGTCAAGCACGGCCCATTCTCGGCCCGGCCCGCGGCGCGGTCAACGAGGCGTGGCCACAACTGGGGACGGGCGAAGCCAGCCGCTCAGCGCACCGCCACGCGCATGACCCGCTGCGGGCCGTGCGAGCCGCCGAGGTACCGGCCGACGTCGTCGAAGCCCGCCGCGGCGTAGGCGCGCACCGCCGCGGGGTTCTTCTCGTTCACCGTCAGGTACAGCCACCGCGCGGCGGGGACGACCTCGCGGACCAGGGCCGGCAGCAGCCGGCCCGCGGCGCGCCCGTACCCGCGGCCCTGCTGGGCGTGGTCGATGTAGAACGCCCGCAGCAGCGCCGCCTCCCGGGGGCGGTCGGTCAGCTGGTCGAGGTAGCCGACGGCGTCGAGGACGCCGTAGCCCACGGCCTCGCCGTCGCGGGCGACGACGAAGGCGGTGCGGTGCGGCTCCCGGTCGGCCTCGGGCAGCGTGAGCTCCGCCCGCGAGCTGAAGCGCTCCTGCGCGGCGAGCGGGCGCAGCGCCACGGCCGCCGCCCGCCAGGCGAGGGTGGCCGGGTCGCGCCCGTCGAGGCGGTGCAGGGCGAGCGTGCCGGCGTCGCCGCCACCGGGCCCGCCGCGGGGCTCACCAGGCGCGGCGTGACGCATCTCGTGGTCGGCGGCCCGATCCGTGGTGGTCATGGTGGGAGAGGATAGAGCCCATGCCCGCACTTCCCGACGGCGAGACGCCGCCCGACGACGGCGCCCTCCCGCCCTCGGTCGCGACCGGCGCCGCCACCCGCGACCTCGGCGTCTACCTGCACGTGCCGTTCTGCCGGGTGCGCTGCGGCTACTGCGACTTCAACACCTACACCAACGCCGAGCTCGGCGGCGGCGCCAACGCCGCCAGCTACGCCGACACCGCCCTGCGCGAGATCGACCTGGCCGCCGGCGTCCTCGCCGACCCGGCGCTGGCGGCGGCCGGCCTGCCGGCGCGCCGGGTGTCCACCGTCTTCGTCGGCGGCGGCACGCCCACGATGCTGCCGGTCGCCGACCTCGCCCGCATGCTCGACGGCGTGCGCCGCACCTGGGGCCTGGCCGACGGCGCCGAGGTGACCACCGAGGCCAACCCCGACTCCGTCGACGCCGCCTCGCTCGCCGCGCTGGCCGAGGCCGGGTTCACCCGGGTCTCCTTCGGCATGCAGTCCGCCGTGCCGGCCGTGCTGGCCACCCTGGACCGCACCCACGACCCGCGCCGCCTGCCCGACGTCGTGCGCTGGGCCCGGGAGGCGGGCCTGGACGTCTCGGTGGACCTCATCTACGGCACCCCGGGAGAGTCGCTGGAGGACTGGCGCACCAGCGTCGAGGCCGCCGTCGCGCTCGAGCCGGACCACGTCTCGGCCTACGCCCTCGTCGTCGAGCCGGGCACGAAGATGGGCGCCCAGGTGCGCCGCGGCGAGCTGCCGCTGCCGGACGACGACGACGAGGCCCGCAAGTACGAGCTCGCCGAGGAGCTGCTCGCCGCCGCCGGGCTGCACTGGTACGAGGTGAGCAACTTCGCGCGCCTGGCGCCGGGGGAGACCGGCGGGGACGGCGCGCCGCGCCAGGCCCCCCGGCACGCCAGCCGGCACAACCTGGCCTACTGGCGCGGGCAGGACTGGTGGGGGGTGGGGCCCGGAGCGCACAGCCACGTCGGCGGCGTGCGGTGGTGGAACGTCAAGCACCCGCGCACCTACGCCCACCGCCTCGAGCAGGGTCTGAGCCCGGCCGCCGGGCGAGAGGTGCTCGACGACGCCACCCGCGAGCTCGAGCGCGTCATGCTCGGTGTGCGCCTCGCCGAGGGGCTCGAGCTGGCCCCGGGCACCGGCGCCGTGCCCGAGCACCTGCGCCCCGTCGTGGCCGACCTCATCGGCCAGGGCCTGATCGACTTCGCCGCCGCCCGCCACGGGCGCATCGCGCTGACGCTGCGGGGCCGACTGCTCGCCGACGTCGTCGTCCGGGCCCTGACGGACTGACCCGACGGACTGGCGGGCCGCCGGGGCCGGCGCCTCCGCGCCCGCTCACTCCGGCACCGCGGTGACGAAGTCGATGAGCTCCTCCATCCGCCCGAGCAGGGCGGGGGAGAGGTCCTTGTAGGAGCGCACCGTGCCGAGGATGCGCTTCCACCCCTGGGCGATGTCGGCCTGGTCGGCGTGCGGCCAGCCCAGGCCGGCGAGCGTGCCGACCTTGATGTCGGTCCCGCGCGGGACCCGCGGCCACTCCCGCAGCCCCACCCGCTCGGGGCGCACCGCCTGCCACACGTCCACGTAGGGGTGGCCCAGCACGAGCACGTGCGCGCCCGCCGCGCCGGCGGTCACCTTGGCCGCGATGCGCGACTCCTTCGACCCCGGCACCAGGTGGTCCACCAGCACCCCGGCGCGCCGGGACGGGCCGGGCCGGAAGTCGCGCAGCACCGCCTCGAGGTTGTCCACGCCGTCGAGCAGCTCGACGACGACGCCCTCCACCCGCAGGTCGTCGCCCCAGACCTTCTCCACCAGCTCGGCGTCGTGGCGGCCCTCGACGTAGATGCGCGAGGCCCGCGCCACCCGGGCGCGCTGCTGCTCCACGGCGATCGAGCCCGACGCCGTGAGCCGGCGCCCGCCGGCCGTCACCGGCCCGCGCGGCGCGGCGGCCCGGGCCGGCGGGACCAGCCGCACCGGCTTGCCGTCCACCCAGAAGCCGGCCCCCAGCGGGAAGGTCCGAGTGCGGCCCTTGCGGTCCTCGAGCACCACGACGTGCATCCCGCCGGACTTCTCCACCCGGACCACCGCCCCGACCCAGCCGGTCTGCACCTCCTCGACCACCAGGCCCTTGTCGGCCGGCTGGTCGCGGGTGGTGGGACGGTGGGCGAAGGCCCCGGCGCGGTGGGGGTCGGAGGCGAGGACGTCGGATCCGTAGCGGTCGTTCACCCAGGCAGGTTAAGGAGGTGTGCGGACCGCCACGACGCGCCCCGCCGCCCGGCGAGTAGAATTAGCACTCAGCACCACGGAGTGCTACGTGCCGACCACCGGCGGCCCGGCGCGCGGGGCCCGCACACCCGGGCGTGCCGCTGGCCCGCGCGCGTGGCGCGGTGACGCACACTGACCGCGGGAGGAGGAAGACATGAGCGACGAGCGCCGCCTGGAGGTTCTGCAGGCGATCGTGCAGGACTACGTCAGCACGCGTGAGCCGGTGGGCTCCCGTGTGCTCGTCGAGCGCCACCAGCTCGGCGTCTCCCCGGCCACCATCCGCAACGACATGGCGGCGCTGGAGGAGGCCGGGTACATCGCCCAGCCCCACACCTCGGCCGGGCGGGTGCCCACCGACAAGGGCTACCGCGCCTTCGTCGACCAGATCGCCACGCTCAAGCCGCTCTCGGTGGCCGAGCGGCACGCCATCCAGGAGCTGCTCGACCACGCCGTCGACCTCGACGACGTCGTCGAGCGCACCGTGCGCCTGCTCGCCCAGCTCACCCACCAGGTCGCCGTCGTGCAGTACCCGTCGCTGAGCCGCTCGGCGCTGCGCCACCTCGAGCTCGTCCCGCTGAGCCCGCACCGCCTGCTCGTCGTCATCATCACCGACGCCGGCCGGGTCGAGCAGCGTACGGTGGACACCCCGGCCGAGATCTCCCCCGGCGTCATCGCCGAGCTGCGCGCCCGGCTCAACGTCGTCAGCGCCGGGCGGCGCCTCAAGGCGATCGTCGGCCCGCTGGCCGGCCTGCCCGAGCAGTTCGCGCCCGAGCACCGCCACCTCGTGGAGGCGGTGAGCCGGGAGCTGCTCGACACCCTCCACGAGGAGTCCGAGGAGCGCCTGGTCATGGCCGGCACCGCGAACCTCGCGCGCGCCGACCTGGACTTCACCCGGACCATCGGCCCGGTCCTCGAGGCGCTCGAGGAGCAGGTGGTGCTGCTCAAGCTCTTCTCCGAGATGGAGGAGGACGCCGTCGCCGTGCGCATCGGGACGGAGAACCACCACGAGGGGCTCGTCGAGGCGTCGATCGTCGCGAGCACCTACGGTGGGACCGGCCCGGAGGAGGGCGTCGCCCGCCTCGGGGTCCTCGGCCCCACGCGGATGGACTACCCCGGCACCATGGCCGCCGTGCGGGCCGTGGCCCGGTACCTGTCGCGGATCCTCGCCGGGTGACCGCGCCCGGCGGTCCGCCGCCGGGCGGCGCGCCCCCAATCCCGCCCCACCGACCCGAAGACTTCAGCCCCCAGCAGAGAGTGACGTGGTGAACGACTACTACGAGATCCTCGGCGTGTCCCGCCAGGCGAGCCCGGAGGAGATCAAGAAGGCCTACCGCAAGCTGGCCCGCAAGCTCCACCCGGACGTCGCCGGCCCGGACGCCGAGGACAAGTTCAAGGAGGTCACCCGCGCCTACGAGGTGCTCTCGAACCCCGAGAAGCGCCAGATGTACGACCTGGGCGGGGAGGGGGCCTTCTCCGGCGCCGGGGGCGCGGGGGCCGGGTTCGGCTTCCAGGACATCTTCGAGACCTTCTTCGGCGCCGCCGCCGGCGCCCCGCGCGGGCCCGTGCCCCGCGGCCGGCGCGGCCAGGACGCGCTCGTGCGCCTGGACATCGACCTGTCCGAGGCCGTCTTCGGCGCCACCCGCGAGCTCCAGGTGGACACCGCCGTCATCTGCCCCACCTGCAACGGCACCTGCTGCCGGCCCGGCACCCACCCGCAGACCTGCGAGGTGTGCCACGGGCGCGGCTCCGTCCAGCGGGTCACCCGCTCCTTCCTCGGCCAGGTCATGTCGACGACGGCGTGCTCGGCCTGCCAGGGCCACGGCACGATCATCCCCGACCCCTGCCAGGACTGCGCCGGCGAGGGCCGCGTGCGCACCCGCCGCACCCTGCGCGTGGAGGTGCCCGCCGGCGTCGACTCCGGCACCCGCATCCGCATGTCCGGCCAGGGCGAGGTCGGCCCCGGCGGCGGGCCCGCCGGCGACCTGTACGTCGAGATCCGCGAGCGGCCGCACCCGGTGTTCGTCCGCCGCGGCGACGACCTGCACTGCACCATGGCCATCCCCATGACCGCCGCCGCCCTGGGCACCGTGCTCCAGCTCGACACCCTCGACGGCTCCCGCGAGATCGATGTCGAGCCCGGCACCCAGCCCGAGCAGGTCGTCACCCTGCGCGACCTGGGGGTGGGCCACCTCAACCGCGCCGGCCGCGGGGACCTGCACGTCCACCTCGACGTCCAGGTGCCCACCCGGCTCGACGACCGCCAGCGCGAGCTGCTCGCCGAGCTCGCCGCGCTGCGCGGGGAGGAGCAGCCCGAGCCCCGGCTGGCCGCCACCGGCAGCGGGGTCTTCTCCAAGCTCCGCGACAAGCTCGCCGGCCGCTGAGCCGGCCGGGCACCGAGCGATGACCACCGCCGTCTTCCACGCCGCCGGCCTGCTCGACGGCGTGAGCCCGGGTGCCGTCGTCACCCTCACCGGCGCCGAGGCGCGCCACGCCGCCACGGTGCGGCGCCTGCGCCCCGGCGAGGCGGTCGACCTCGTCGACGGCGCCGGGCTGCGCGCCGGGGGCACCGTCACCGCGGCGGCCAAGGACGCGCTGAGCGTCGCCGTGGACCGGGTCACCCGCGAGCCGGCGCCGCCCGTGCGGCTCGTCCTCGTCCAGGCGCTCGCCAAGGGCGGGCGCGACGAGCAGGCCGTGGAGACGGCCACCGAGCTCGGCGTCGACGCCGTCGTGCCGTGGCAGGCGGACCGCTCGGTCTCGGTCTGGAGCGGCGCGAAGGTGGCCCGGGGCCGGGAGCGGTGGGCCGCCGTCGCCCTCGCCGCCGCCAAGCAGTCCCGCCGGGCCTGGGTGCCCGAGGTGCGCGAGCCGGTCCCGACCACGCGCCTGGTGGCGGTCGTGGGGGAGTCCGTCGGCGGGGGTGGGGCGGTGCTCGTGCTGCACGAGCAGGCCACGACCCCGCTCGCGGCGGCGCACCTGCCGGCGGTCCCCGCCGGGCCGGCCACCGGGGCGGCGGGCGAGGCCCCCGCCCCGGGTGACGGCGCGCCCGAGGTGCTCGTCGTCGTCGGCCCCGAGGGCGGCATCACCGACGCCGAGGTGGCCGCGCTCGAGGCCGCCGGGGCGCAGCCGGTGCTCCTCGGCCCGCACGTGCTGCGCACCTCCACCGCCGGGCCCGCCGCCCTGGCGGTGCTCGCCCAGCGGCTCGGCCGCTGGGGCTGACCCACCGCCCGGCGCTCGCCCCACCACCCCGGTGGGGCGGAGCCGCCCGGGCAGATATCCTGGGGCGGTCCGCCGCCTCGCCGACCAAGGAGAGAAGCAGGGCCCCCGCGCCCGACCCATGTCGCAGAACCCGTCCCCGACCGGTGACCTCCGCGCCGGCCACGTCCAGCACCAGGTCACCGTCCCCGAGGACGTCCCCATGGTCGCCCTTCTCGGGCAGCGAGACGAGGTGCTCCGCGCCATCGAGCACGGCTTCCCCGCGGTGGACGTCCACGTCCGCGGCAACGTGCTCACGCTGACCGGTCCCGGCGGCGACGTCTCGCTCGCGGAGCGGCTCGTCGACGAGCTCGCCGAGGTGGCGACCGCCGGCCAGCCGCTCAGCGCCGACGCCGTCCAGCGCGCCATCGGCATGCTCACCGCCCCGTCAGCCGAGCGGCCCGCCGAGGTCCTCACCACGAACATCCTGTCCACCCGCGGGCGCACCATCCGGCCCAAGACGCTCGGGCAGAAGAAGTACGTCGACGCGATCGACTCCTCCACCATCGTCTTCGGCATCGGCCCGGCCGGCACCGGCAAGACCTACCTGGCCATGGCCAAGGCCGTCGGTGCCCTGCAGGCCAAGCAGGTCAACCGGATCGTGCTGACCCGGCCCGCCGTGGAGGCGGGGGAGCGGCTCGGCTACCTCCCGGGCAGCCTCAGCGACAAGATCGACCCGTACCTGCGCCCGCTCTACGACGCGCTGTACGACATGATCGACCCGGAGTCCATCCCCAAGCTCATGGCCGCCGGCACCATCGAGGTGGCGCCGCTGGCCTACATGCGCGGGCGGACCCTCAACGACGCCTTCATCATCCTCGACGAGGCCCAGAACACCTCGCCCGAGCAGATGAAGATGTTCCTCACCCGCCTGGGTTTCAACTCCCACGTCGTGGTCACCGGCGACGTCACCCAGGTCGACCTGCCCACCGGCACCCGCTCCGGGCTGCGGGTGGTCCAGGAGATCCTCGCCGACATCGACGACATCACCTTCTGCCGGCTCACCAGCGCCGACGTCGTCCGCCACCGCCTGGTGGGCGACATCATCGACGCGTACGAGCGCTGGGACGTCACCGCCCGGGCGCGGGCCGAGGGCTCGCGCCGACCCGGCGGCGAGCGGGAGCGCTACGAGCACCGGGGAGGCCAGCGGTGAGCATCGAGATCAACAACGAGTCCGGCTACGACGTCGACGGCGAGGAGTTCGCCGCCCTGGCGCGGTACGTCCTCGAGGAGATGCGGGTCCACCCGCAGGCCGAGCTGTCCATCCTCTTCGTCACCTCCGACGTCATGTCCGAGCTGCACGAGCGGTGGATGGACGAGCCCGGCCCCACCGACGTCCTGTCCTTCCCCATGGACGAGATGCGCCCGGGCCGCGCCGGGGAGGAGCCCCAGCCGGGCACCCTGGGCGACATCGTGCTGTGCCCCGAGGTGGCGGTGAAGCAGGCCCGCGACGCCGGCCACTCCACCGTCGAGGAGCTGCTGCTGCTCACCACCCACGGGATCCTGCACCTCCTGGGCTACGACCACGCCGAGCCGGAGGAGGAGAAGGAGATGTTCGCGCTCCAGCGCCGACTGCTCCTGACCTTCCTCGCCCAGCGCTGAGGCGGCGGGCGTGGACGGTTTGATCGACAACGTCCCGGTGGGCGCCATGGCGCTGCTGGCGCTGATCGGCGTCGCGGTGGGCGCGACCCTCAGCGCCGGCGAGAGCGCCCTGGTACGCATCACCCGCACCCACGCGGGGGAGCTGCAGGCCTCCGGGCACCGCAACGGCGCCGCCGTCGTCGCGCTCGTGGCGCGGCGCGAGGTCGCCCTGCGCGCCGTGGCGTTCGTCCGGGTCCTCGCGGACATGACCGCCGCCGTGGCGGTCACCCTCCTCGTCGCCGACCTGCTGCCGCGCTGGTGGCAGGTGCTGCTGGTGGCGGTCGCGGTGACGGCGCTGCTGCTCGCCGTCGTCGTCGGGGTCAGCCCCCGCCGGCTGGGGCGGCGCAACCCCGACCGGGTGCTGCTCGTGCTGGCGCCGGCGATGAACGTCCTCGCCGGGATCGGGACGGCGCTGGGCCGGGTCGGCGCGGCGCTCACCCCCGGCTCCCCGCGCACCGAGAGCGAGCAGCGCGAGGAGCACCAGGAGGAGCTGCGCGACATGGTCGACCGCGTCAGCGAGTCCGACCAGATCGAGGAGGAGGAACGCGAGCTCCTCCAGTCCGTCTTCGAGCTCGGCCGCACCCTCACCCGCGAGGTCATGGTCCCGCGCACGGACATGGTCACCATCGACGCCGACGAGCCGCTGGACAGGGCCATCACCCTGTTCACCCGCTCGGGCTACTCCCGCGTGCCGGTGGTGGGGGAGTCCACCGACGACCTGCGCGGGGTGCTCTACCTCAAGGACGTCATGCGGCGGGTCCACCACCGCAACGACACCTCCGGGCTGACCGTCGCCGACGTCATGCGCGAGCCGGTGTTCGTGCCGGAGACCAAGCTCATCGACGACCTGCTGCGCGAGATGCAGGCCGACAGCATCCACATCGCCATGGTGGTCGACGAGTACGGCGGCATCGCCGGCCTGGTCACCATCGAGGACCTGCTCGAGGAGCTGGTCGGGGAGATGGTCGACGAGCACGACCGCGCCGAGCCCGAGGTCGAGCCCCTCGACGACGGCGTGGTGCGGGTGCCCGCGCGCCTGCCCGTCGACGAGCTCGGCGAGCTGTTCGGGCTGGAGATCCACGACGACGACGTCGACTCCGCCGGCGGGCTGCTCGCCAAGGCCCTGGGCAAGGTGCCGCTGCCGGGCGCGGAGGTGGACGTCCTGGGTCTGCACCTGGTGGCCGAGCGGGCCGAGGGCCGCCGGCGCCGCATCTCCACCATCCTCGCCTCCCGCGCGCCCGAGCCCGCGGAGGGCACCGACTTTTCCGACGACGAGGCGCAGGTGCACCGATGAGCTTCCCTTCCGACGACGAGCTCATGGCCGGGCCCAACGCCCTGGAGCCGCACCTCATCGGCCACGACTGGCCCGAGGACTTCCGGGCGGGCTTCGCCTGCCTGGTGGGCCGGCCCAACGCCGGCAAGTCCACGCTCACCAACGCCCTGGTGGGCCAGAAGGTCGCCATCACCTCCGGGCGCCCGCAGACCACCCGGCACACCGTGCGCGGGGTGGTGCACCGCGAGCACGGCCAGCTGGTGCTGGTGGACACCCCCGGCCTGCACCGCCCGCGCACCCTGCTCGGCCAGCGGCTCAACGACCTCGTGCGCGAGACCCTCGCCGAGGTCGACGTCATCGTCTTCTGCCTGCCCGCCGACGAGAAGATCGGCCCGGGCGACCGGTTCATCGCCCGCGAGCTGACCCAGCAACGCACCCCGGTGATCGCCGTCGCGACCAAGGCCGACAAGGTCTCCCGCGCGGACCTGGCGGCGCACCTGCTGGACATCCAGGCGCTGGGCGAGTGGGCCGAGATCGTCCCGGTCTCGGCGGTGCGCGGGGAGCAGGTGGACGTCCTCACGGACCTGCTGCTGGCCCGGATGCCGCTGTCCCCGCCGCTGTACCCCTCGGGCGAGCTGACCGACGAGCCGGAGAACGTCATGATCGCCGAGCTCGTCCGCGAGGCCGCGCTCGAGGGCGTGCGCGACGAGCTGCCGCACTCCCTGGCCGTGGTGGTCGAGGAGGTCACCGAGCGGCCCCGGGAGAAGGGCGACCAGCGCCCGCCGCTGCTCGACGTCCGGGTCGACATCTACGTCGAGCGAGACTCCCAGAAGGCCATCGTCATCGGCCGCGGCGGCTCCCGGCTGCGGGAGGTGGGCACGCGGGCGCGCCACGGCATCGAGGCGCTGCTCGGCGCTCGGGTGTACCTCGACCTCCACGTGCGGGTGGCCAAGGACTGGCAGCGCGACCCCAAGCTGCTCCAGCGCCTGGGGTTCTGACCCCCCGCCCCCGCGGCGAGACGTCAAGTCGGGCGTGAGACGTCAAGTCGGGCGCGAGAGGTCAAGTTGTGCGCGAGAG
The DNA here is from genome assembly GCF_009193185.1 of Georgenia thermotolerans. Lineage (GTDB taxonomy): Bacteria > Actinomycetota > Actinomycetes > Actinomycetales > Actinomycetaceae > Georgenia > Georgenia thermotolerans. The sequence continues at coordinate 70,595 of NZ_VUKF01000002.1, forward strand.
GACGCGCGCGTCGACGTCCTGCGGCCCCGCGTAGCGGGCGAGCGCCGTGTGGGCGGCGCCACCGACCCCGCTCCCGGGCGGTGTGGCGCGACCAACTACCCTTGCCCAGGTGAGATACCGGCGGCTGGCGGCGACCATCGTCGTCGTCCTGCTTCTCGGGCTGGTCGGCACCGTGGCCGGCCCCGGGTGGAACCCGCGTCCGCTGGGCCACACCATCGTCCCGGAGACCGCCGACACCGCCATCGGCTCGGACGCGCTGACCCCGCCGGTGGGCACCTTCGAGGTCCACCGGCAGGTCGTGGACGTCCGGGTGGAGGACGGGGTGAGCGTCAAGGCCACGATCGCCTCGCCGGTCGGTGCGCGCGGCCTGCGCCCCGGCGTGGTCTTCATGCACGGCGCGGGCACCGCGACCCACGAGAACTTCGCCGACATCACCACCGACCTGGCCAGCGCCGGCATCGTCACGCTGGTCCCGGACAAGCGCACCGACACCTACACCACCCGCGACCGCAACTATGTCGCCATGGCGGCCGACTACCTCGACTCGCTCGAGGTGCTGCGCCGGTGGCCCGGCGTCGACCCCGGCCGGGTCGGCGTCTACGGCGAGAGCGAGGGCGCCATGTCGGCCCCGATCGCCGCCGCCCACAACCCCGACGTCGCCTTCGTCGTCCTCGTCTCCGCGCCGGTGCTGCCCATCCGCGAGCAGGGCGCCTTCGCCGCCGACACCTACCTGCGCGAGGTCGGCGTCCCCGACCGGCTCCTGCGGGCCATCCCGCGGCTCGTCGGCGGGCAGTTCCCCGGCGGCGGCTTCGAGTACTTCGACTTCGACGTCTCGCCCTACCAGCAGCGCATGCGGCAGCCGGTCCTCCTGGTCTACGGCACCGCGGACGCCTCGATGCCGATCGTCCAGGGGGCGGAGCGGCTCCTCGCCGACCTCGCGGCCGCCCACAACGACCAGTACACGATCCGGTACTACCACGGGGCCAACCACGGCATCCGGGTCGACGGCCAGCTCGCCCCGCACTTCACCGAGGACCTCGCCCGGTGGGTGCAGGGGCTGCCGGACACGGCGTCCGCCGAGCCCCGCGTCGCCGGGGCGGAGCCGGTCCAGCAGTTCCGCGCCGGCCCCGTCGCCAACCCGCGCTGGTACGCCAGCGGCGACATGATCGTGCTGACCCTCGTCGCCGGCTTCGGCCTGCTCGTCCTCGGGCTGCTCGCCTGGGCGGGCGGCCAGCTCCCGCGCCTGTGGGGCCGGCCGGCCTCGACGACGGCGCCCCCCGTGGGTCGCTACACCCTCGCCCTGGCCCTCGCCACGGTGGCCACCTGGGTGATCTTCGTGGCCTACCTCGCCGGCGTGGCCGACCTCGCGCTGAACTACCGCACCAACGCCCTGTTCGTCCAGGGCGGATGGATCGCCGTGCAGGCCGTGGGCATCCTCGCCGCGACGATGCTCGTGCTCACCGTGACCGCCGCGTGGCGGCAGGCCCGGGCCCGGCGCGGCAGCGTGGTGATGGGCCGCGTCGGCTGGCTCGCCGTCGCCTGCACCGTGCTCGGCTGCGTGGTGCTCCTGCTCTCCGCCGCCTACTGGGGCGTGTACCCGGCGGTGCCCTGACGTCGCCGGCCCGCCGGCCCGCCGCCCGGCCGCCCCGGTGCGTGACGCCCGGGATCCGGGCCGCGCCACGGACGGACGGCCGGGGAACGGAACCGGAAGGCGTGGCACGCTGTGACCCAACCGATCGAGAGGGAACGGATGCTGACCCAGTGGGGCGTGGCCACCGACACCGGCGGCCGCCGCAGCGTCAACGAGGATGCGGTGCTGGCCCAGCCGCCGGTCTTCGTCGTCGCCGACGGCATGGGCGGGCACGCCCGCGGGGACATGGCGTCCCGGACGGTCGTCGCGGCCCTGCGCGAGCTCGCCGAGCGGGCCGAGCCGATCGGCAGGTCCGACGTCGAGGACGCCCTCGACCGGGCCGCGCAGGAGATCCGCGCCACGATGGCCGCCGACACCGCCACCCCGTTCGCCGGCCCCGAGTCCGTCGCCGGCACCACGGTCGCCGGTGCCGTGCGCACCGAGCGCGACGGCGTCGCGCACTGGCTCGTCCTCAACGTCGGCGACTCCCGGGTGTACCGCTTCGCCGAGGGCGAGCTGCGCCAGGTCAGCGTCGACCACTCCCTCGTGCAGGAGATGGTCGACGCCGGCACGCTCTCCCCGGCGGCGGCGCGCACCCACCCGCGGCGCAACGTCATCACGCGCGCCGTGGGCACCAGCGACGAGGTCGAGGTCGACTTCTGGCTGCTGCCCATCGAGCCGGGCGAGCGGCTGCTGCTGTGCACCGACGGGCTGATCGGCGAGCTCGAGGACACCGAGATCGCCGAGGTGCTCGCGAACGAGCCGGACCCGTCCCGGGCCGCCGAGGAGCTGCTGCGCCGCGCCGTGACCGGGGGAGCCAACGACAACGTCACCGTCGTGGTGGTCGACGCCGTGGCCGACGACGCGCCGGGCGGTGGAGCCGCGGCGTGATCGGGCACGAGTACCGGCCGGGGACCTGGATCGCCCTGGTCGCGGAGGGCGGCGTCGCGCTCGTTCACCCCGACCTCGGGGACCGGGCGGCGCGCGAGCTCTGGGAGGCGGCCCGGGCGGGCGCGCGCCTCGGCGACCGGCTGGGCCGGCTCGCCGCGCGGGACGCGGCGGAGCTGCCGGCCTTCGCCGTGGTCGAGGCGCACCCGGAGGGCCTGCGCGTGCTCGTCCGCGGCGACGTCGTCGTCACGGTCGGCTCCGCGCGCCTGACCGGCGAGGGGCACGCCCCTGTTCACGACGTGGTGCTGCCAGGGGAGGCCGGCTTCGCGATGACAGCCGCCGGGGCGCCGCCGGACGCCAACCCCGCGGCCACCTGGTTGCCGCTCGCCGGCGGGATCGTGCACGCCACGCAGGTGCGCACCTTCGACACCCGCGAGCACCGGCAGGTGGGGGCGCACGCGCTCCGAGGCGCCGATGCAGAGCCGGGTCTTCCGAGCTCGCCGGCGCTGGCGGCGCTCGTCGGAGCTGGTGGGGGCGACGCTCTGGAGGACACCGCGATCGAGCCGGCGGAGGACGACGCCGACCTCACCTGGGCGAGCGAGCCGGGGGCGCCGCTCGCCGGCGGTCTCGCGGTCCCGACCCGCGCCAGCGGTCTCCCTGGCGCGACCTACACGATCGACATCCCGGAGGAGGACCGCCTGCCCGGACCGATCGGGCCTGCGGCGCGGACCGCCGACGCCCCGGAACCGCCCCTTCCTCCCGCCGTCGCGCAGGTGCCCGGACCGCGCCCGCCGTCCGCGGCACTCGCCGCGGAGCCCCTCCTCGAGCTCGTCCTCCCCACGGGTCCGCGCGTGCCGGTCACCGGCCCGGTCGTCCTCGGCCGGGCGCCGGAAGCCGGCCGCGTCCCGGGCGACGAGGTCCCCCGGCTGGTCGCGGTGCCCAACCCCGAGCGCGGCGTCTCCACCACGCACGCGGAGGTCCGCCCGGCCGGCGACTACGTCGTCGTCACCGACCTCGGCTCGACCAACGGCACCGTCCTGCACCTGCCCGGCCGGCCGCCGCAGCGGCTGCGGCCCGGCACGGGCGTCCCCGTCCCACCGGGCGGGGTGGTCGAGCTCGGTGCGGAGGTGCGCGTCGTCGTCGAGCGCGCGGAGGTGCGATGAGCCCGAAGCGCGCCCCCGGCCGGCCGCCGGAGCTCCCGGGCTACTCCTACGAGCGGCTGCTCGGCTCCGGCGGCTTCGCCGACGTCTACCTCTACACCCAGCTCATGCCGCGCCGTCCGGTCGCGGTCAAGGTGCTCACCGCCGAGGCGCTGCGCGAACAGACGCCCGAGCAGCTCCTCGCCGAGGCCGACCTCATGGCCCGGCTGTCCTCCCACCCCTCGATCGTGGGCGTCCACGACGCCGGTCGGGCCCGGGACGGGCGGCCCTACCTCGTCATGCAGTACTGCCCGCTGCCCAGCCTCGCAGAGCGCGTCAAGGCCCGCCCTCTCGGAGTGCCCGAGGCACTCAGCATCGGGGTGCGCCTGGCGGGCGCCGTCGAGACCGCGCACCGCGCGGGCATCGTCCACCGGGACATCAAGCCCGCGAACGTCCTCACCACCGAGTACGGACGGCCGGCCCTGACCGACTTCGGCATCGCGGGAGCGGCGGGGGAGGCCGCCTCCGACGGCGCGGGCGTCTCCGTGCCGTGGGCGCCGCCGGAGGCGCTCGACGGCGAGGGGACCGGCGGGGTCGCCGGGGACGTCTACTCCCTCGGGGCCACGATCTACACCCTGCTCGCCGGCCGCGCCCCCTTCCACCGCCCCGCGGGGCCGAACACCCGCCTCGACCACATGACCCGGATCCGCCGGGACCCGGTCCCGCCCCTGGACCGGGCCGACGTCCCCCGCTCGCTCGAGGCGGTGCTCGCCCGCGCCATGGCGAAGCAGCCGGCCCGCCGTTACGCCTCGGCCCTCGACCTGGCCCGGGCCCTTCAGGCCGTGGAGCAGGAGCTGCGCCTGGCCATGACGGACGTCGAGGTGCCGGACACCTCCTGGATGGCCGCGGCTCCGCCCGCCGAGGCCGCCGCGCGCACGGTGGTGCACGGCGTCGTCACGGTGGACCCCGCGGGCGCAGACTCCACGCGGACCCGTGCGGTGCGCACCGCCGACGGCGACCTCGACCGCCGCCCGGACGCCACGGTCCCCGCCGGTGCGGCAGGAACGGTCCGGCCCGCCGACGAGGGCCCCACCGTGCGACGTCCGACCACCGGGCCGGAGACGACCGCCGGCAGGCACACGGCCTCACCGCCCCGGCGGCGGGGACGGGTGCTGGTGGCGGCCGGGGTCGTGGCCGCGGTCCTGCTCGGCGGCGTCGTCGGCGCCGGGGCGCTGCGCGGGGACCCCGGGTCGGAGCCAACGACCCCGGCCGGCACCGCGATCCCCATCCCCGAGCGGGTGGCCGCCCCGGTGGGACTGAGCGGCGCCCGCGACGGCGACACGGTCGCCTTCACCTGGCAGGCGCCCGCCGAGCACGCCGGCGCCACCGGGCTGAGCTACACCTGGCAGCGCGCCGAACCGGGTGCCGAGCAGCAGGTGCACGTGGCGAGAGAGCCCGGCGTCATCCTCGACGACGCCGCCGGCCAGGTGTGCCTCGCCGTCAAGGTGCGCCTGCCCAACGGCACGACCTCGACCGAGCCTGCCGTCGCGTGCGTGCCGTGAGCGCAGCCCGTGTGCCGTCGGTCACCCCTGGCGGACACGCCGCTTCGATGACGGCCGCGACGGCAGGTGGGCTGGTAGGTCCTGGTGTGAAGAGGGAAGGAGGGACGCATGGGCATGCAGCTGGAGTTCTGCGGTGAGTGGTTCCGGGTCGCCGAGGACGAGCCGTTCCTCATCGGGCGCGAAGGCGTCCTCGAGATCGACGACAACCCCTACCTGCACCGGCGCTTCCTCACGGTGACCCGCCACGACGACCTGTGGTGGCTGGAGAACCACGGCTCGCGGCTGTCGGCGACGGTGGCGGACCTGGAGGGCAACACCCAGGCCTGGCTCGCCCCCGGCGCGCGTCTCCCGCTCGTCTACGCCCGGACCACCGTGCTGTTCACCGCGGGCCCGACGACCTACGAGCTCACCCTCGTCAACGACGAGCCCGCCTATCTGCCCACCCAGCCGGCCGAGGAGGTCGAGGTGGGGGAGACCACCATCGGCCCGGTCACGCTGACGGAGAGCCAGCGCCTGCTCATCCTGGCGCTGGCCGAGCCGGTGCTCAGCGGGCGCGGCTCGACGGCGACGATCCCCACCTCCGCCGAGGCCGCGCAGCGGCTGGGCTGGGCCCTCACGCGCTTCAACCGCAAGCTCGACAACGTCTGCGACAAGCTGCACCGCTACGGCGTGCGGGGCCTGCGCGGCGGTCCGAGCAAGCTGGCGGTCAACCGGCGCGCCCGCCTCGTCGAGCACGCCGTCGCCTCCCGGCTCGTCGTGCCCGAGCAGCTGCCCCTGCTGGACGCCGCCCGCGACGTCGCCGACGACTGACCGCGCGGGACGTCTGACTCGCGCGCTCGGCACAGGCGGCCAGGCGAAGGCGGCGCATCGCGGCAGTCGCGGACGCTGACGGGCGGCGCGGGGCCCGCTCCGGCGCCTACAGCACCGCCTGCAGGAAGGCCTGTGTCCGTTCCTCGCCAGGGTCGCTGAACATCACTCCGGGCGGCGCGTCCTCCACGATCCGTCCCTGGTCGAACATCAGCACGCGGTCGGAGACCTCGGCGGCGAACTGCATCTCGTGGGTGACGATGAGCATCGTGATGTCGGTGCTGCGCGCGACGTCCCGCAGCACGCCAAGCACCTCACCGACCAGCTCCGGGTCGAGGGCGGAGGTGACCTCGTCGAGCAGCAGGATCTCCGGGTCCATCGCGAGGGCGCGTGCGATGGCGACGCGCTGCTGCTGCCCGCCCGAGAGGCGCGTGGGGTGCGCGTGGGCCTTGTCCGCCAGCCCCACCTGGTCGAGCAGCTCGCGCGCCCGCCGCTCCGCCTCGCCCTTGGACCGTCCGAGCACGTGGACGGGCGCCTCGGTGATGTTCTCCAGCACCGTCATGTTGGGGAAGAGGTTGAACTGCTGGAAGACCATGCCGATCTTGGTCGTCAGCCGGGCGACGTCCTTCGGTCGGCGCTCGACCCGGCGACCGCCCCGCAGCTCGTGGGTCAGCGGATCGCCGTCGACGTAGATGAAGCCGTCGGTGAGATGCTCGAGGGTCATCACGAGGCGCAGGATCGTCGTCTTCCCGGAGCCCGAGGGGCCGATGAGGGTGACGCGTTCCCCCTTCGCCACCTCGAAGTTCAGGCCGTCCAGCACCGTGTGGTCGCCGAACCGCTTGACGACGTTCTCGAACCGCAGGGCGGGGAGGACGGCCGTGCCGGCGGGCCCCCTGGTGGTATCAGTAGCGGGCAAGGCGTGCTTCCAATCTCCTGAGGAGGACCGACGTGGGGTAGCTGGCCGCGAGGAAGATCAGGCCGGCCAGGGTGAAGGCCTCGACGTAGACGAACGTGCGAGACCCGTACACCTCCGCCCGGCTCACCATCTCGACCACGAAGATGACCGTGAGGAACGGCGTGTCCTTGAACATCGAGATCACCCACGTGCCGAGCGCCGGGACCGTGGTGCGCAGGGCCTGCGGGATGATGACCTTTCCCCAGGTGCGCGCGGGCGACATGCTGAGCGCGGTGGCCGCCTCCCACTGCCCGCGCGGCACGGCGTCGATGCCCGAGCGGTAGACCTCGGCCATGTAGGTGGCGTAGTGGATCCCCAGGACGGCGATGCCGATGGTCAGGGCGTCCAGGTCGTTGAACGTGTAGTAGACGAAGAGCAGCTGGATGACGATCGGCGTCATCCGGACGAACTCCATGACCCAGTGAACGGGCCTGGCGATCCACGCCGGCGCCAGGCGGCGGACGAGGGCGACCACCAGCCCGAGCACGGCCGCGATGAGGGAGCCCAGCACGGTCGCGACGAGCGTGACCTGGACGAACGCCTCCAACAGCTGCGGCAGGACATCGGCCGCACGGTCCCAGCTCCAGATGTCTCTCATCGGGTCATCACCCCCGCCGGCGCGGCCGCCGTCGGCACGGGCGCCGGCACGTCGACGGGCCCCTGGCCGAGCCGGCGCTTCGCGCGCCGCTCGATCGCGTTGGCCGCGAGGACGATCGCGCCGGCGATGAGGAAGTAGAGCACCATGCCCACGCCGTAGGAGAAGAAGGTGTCATGCGTCGTCTTGCGGAGCTGCTCGGTCACGTAGGTGATGTCGTGCATGAGGATGATGTAGGCGACCGCCGTGCCCTTCAGGAGCATCACCAACAGGTTGCTCAGCGAGGGGATCATGATCGCCCACGCCTGGGGCCAGATGATCTTCCGGAGCTTCCGGCCGGGCCGCATGCTCAGTGCGGTCGCCGCCTCCCACTGGCCGCGGGGCACGGAGTTGATCGCCCCGCGCACCACCTCGGCCCCGTAGGCGCCGTAGTTGAGCCCGAGGGCGAGCACCCCGGTGACCAGCGAGTCGAGGGTGACGCCGAGGCGCGGCAGGACGTAGAAGAGCCAGAACAGCTGGACGAGCAGGGACGTGCCACGGAAGAACTCGATGAGCACGCGTGCCGTGCCCCGCACGAGCCGGACCTCGCTGCGGGCCGTCAGGCCCAGCGTCACCGCGATGACGAACGCCAGCGCGCCGCCGCCGAGCGTCAGCTGCAGGGTGATGACCACCCCGTCAGCAAGGCTCGGCAGCGCCGCGACCAGTGCGTCGAGGTTGTCCAACGTCAGCCCAGCTGCCCGGAGCAGAGCTGCTCGGTGGTCAGGTCGCCGGTGGGGCGCTCGGCCGCCGTGAAGCCGAAGTCGCCGACGACGTCGAGGTAGGACTGCTCGTCACCGACGATCTTCGCCAGCTCCTCGTTGTACGCGTCGCGCAGCTCCGTGTCGGCGTCCCGGAACACGGTCCCGCCGGCGCCGACCTGCTCCTCGCCGTCGATCTCGGCCACGAAGGACTCGGTGACCTCGACGGGGGCGGCGACGTTGTTCTCCTTCATCCAGTTCAGCGAGATGCCGGTGAGCGCGAAGACGTCGGCGCGTCCGTTGACCACGGCGTCCATGCCGTCCTGGGGGCCGCCGACCTCCATCGGCGAGATTCCCAGGTCCGTGGCGTAGGTGGCCTCGATCGCCCCGCTCATGGCGGCCATCTGCGCCTCGGCGTCGACGATCGACTGCATGTCGCTCAGGCCCAGCGGGTTGCCCTCGGGGACCATCAGCGCAGTGGTGTACATGAACTCCGGGTCGGAGAACGAGGCCTGCTCGCAGCGTTCGGGAAGGATCGACATCCCGGCGGCGATGACGTCGAACCGGCCGGCGTTCAGTCCCTGGATGAGCTGGCCGAACTCCGCCTGGACGCCCTTGACGTTCTCCACGCCGAGCTCGCTCCAGATCTTCTCGTGCAGGGCCACGGTGGCCCCGGTGAGCTCACCGCCGTCCTCGAAGCTGTACGGCGCCTCCCCGGCGAAGCCGACGGTCACGGTGCCCTTGTCCCGGAGCTGGTCGAGCGTGAGGGCGGCGCCGGCGGCGGTGCCGCCGTCAGCGGCCCCGCCGCTGCTCCCGCAGGCGGCGAGCCCGACGGCGAGCGCTCCGGCAGTGACGGCGGCCGCGGCCCTGCGGCGCGTCGTGGTGGTCATCATGGTCCCTTCGGTCGGACGAGGCAGAGCCTCCCGGGTCCGCCGCCGTCCTGGCGTGCGGCACCGGACGGGTCACCCCGAGTGGTGATGGCGCCCGGCCACGCTAGGGAGGCCTCCTCCGTGCCTCAACCAGGTGCGAGAGCACGCCGAGCGATGACCACGGACCGGGACGAGACCCGACGCAACCCGCGGAATGGTGCGGATCACTCGTGGGCTGCGAGCCACTCCGAACGAACTCTTTACCTTCCGATTTGACAACATTTTCGTTATGCCGTTGTTACTTTAGGCCCGATATTCGTCCGGATCGTGAGACGGTGCCGGTGCCGCGGAGCCGTCGACAGGGCGGTGCCGTCAGCCGGGGCGGTACCGGTGCACCGACCTCCGCGCCGGGCCGGCGGACAGCTCCGGGAACGGGCCACGGCCTCCGGCGAGCCCCCAATCCGGACGACAACCGTGCGCTACCATCACAGCGGCCGCAGCTCCCGCCGTCGTCTCCCTGCTGGACGTCCTCCGCCCGCGCCCAGCCGCCACGAGACCGGTACGGCACGAGCAGCACCAGAGGGCCAGCAACCAAGCCGCCGGCGGAGGCGGCCGACGCCGGGGGGAGCACGACGTGGGACTGTGGGCGCGCCTGCGACACCCCGCGCCCGTCGGCTCCCGTCGCGCGGCCCGCCGCCGCGCCGCCCGCCGGCGCACGGCGAGCATCGCCACCCTGTCGCTGGTGGTCTCCGGCGTCGTCGTGGCCAGCACCCTCTACGACGGCGTCGCCACCGCCGACGTCGACCTCAACGACGGCGGCGTGTGGGTGACCAGCTCCAGCGAGCTGCGGGTGGGCCGCGTCAACTACCCGGTCCAGCAGCTCGACGGCGCGGTGACGGCCACGAGCGCGGACCTCGACGTCCTGCAGGAGGGCCAGGACGTCTTCGTCGTCGACCACGGCGCCGGCGTCCTCGAGCAGCTCGACCCCACCACGGTGTCCACCACCGGCGCGATCACCCTGCCCGCCCGCCGCGAGGTCGCGCTCGGCGGCGGCGTCGTCGGCGTCCTCGACGTCGGCACGGGCGCCCTGCGCACCGCGCCGGCCACCGCCGTCGCCACCCTCGGCGAGCCGGACGCCCCCGCCCAGGCGTCCCTCGGCCCCGACGCCGTCATGACCGTCGGCAAGGACGGCACGGCCTACGGCGTCTCCACCGCCGAGGCCACCCTCGTCGCCGTCCCCGAGGGCACCGAGCGTCCCGCGCCGCCGCCGTCGGGTGAGGAACCGCCCCCGCCCGAGGCCGCAGGCCTCGGTGTCGACCCCGCCACCCTCGACGGCGCCGACACCCAGGTCACCGCCGTCGGCGACGAGCCCGTCGTCCTCGCGCACACGGACGACGCGCTCCTCGTCCTGCGTCCCGGCCACGAGCCGGTCGACCTGACCGGCCTCGGCCTCGACACCACCGCCGTCGCCCTCCAGCAGCCGAGCGGTCGCGGCGACGACGTCGTGCTCGCCACCGCCGACGCCCTGGTGCGCGTGCCGCTCGGCCGCGGCGAGCCCGAGGTCGTCCCCGCCGGGGTCCTCGGCCCGCCCGCCGCGCCGGTCGTCGTCGGCGGCTGCGCCCACGCCGCCTGGGCCGGCGGACGCCCGCTCTACCTGCGCCAGTGCGACGGCGCCGCACCCACCCAGGCGGAGATCCCCGCCACGGCGAGCGCGGCCGAGCTGAGCTTCCGCACCAACCGCGACCTCGTCGTCCTCAACGACACGCTCAGCGGGTCCGTCTACCTCGTCGACGACGCGATGACCATCGTCGACAACTGGGACGACGTCACCCCGCCCGAGGCCGACGACGCCGAGGAGGAGGAGTCCCAGCAGAACCTCACCGACGAGGTCCCGCTGGACCGGGAGGCGGAGAACCAACCGCCCGTCGCCCAGGACGACCGCCTCGGCGTGCGCCCCGGCTCCACCACCGTCCTGGAGCTGCTGGCCAACGACACCGACCCCGACGGCGACCTGCTCACCATCACCGCGTTCGAGGACGCCCCGGCAGCCCTCGGCACGGTGCGCCCCGTGCTCGGCGGCCGTGCCCTGCAGATCGAGGCGCCGGCGGGCGCCACCGGCAGCGGCTCCTTCGGCTACACCGTCGACGACGGCCGCGGCGGTCAGGCCGAGGCGGTCGCCACCGTCACGGTCGTCCCGCCGGGCGCCAACACCGCCCCCGAGCAGGTCCGGCCCACCACGCTGACCCTGACCTCCGGGGCCACCGGCAGCCTCAACGTCCTCGCCGACATGCGCGACCCCGACGGCGACCCGCTCGTCGTCACCGGCGCCGCCTGGACCTCCGACGACGTCGTGCGGCACAGCCCCGACGGCGTGCTCACCTTCGAGGACACCGGCACCGCGCCGGGCCGCAAGGAGGTCGTCGTCACCGTCTCCGACGGGCGGGCGAGCACCGACGTCGTCGTCGGCGTCGACGTGCGCGCCGAGGCCGGGCTGCCGCCGGTGCCGGTCTTCGACTACGTCACGGCGACCGTCGGGCGGCCCGTCGTCGTCGCGCCGGTGGCCAACGACACCGACCCCGACGGGGAGACCCTCCGGCTGGCGAACGTCACCGGCGACGACGACGCGCGGGTGGTCCCGGACTACGACGCCGGCACCTTCCGGTTCACCAGCGACACCCCGGGCGCGCACTACCTCACCTACGTCGTCGTCGACGACGGCGGGGCGAGCGCGACCGGGCTGGTGCGCGTCGAGGTCACCGAGTCCGCCCCGGGCGCCCCGGTCGCCGTGCGCGACAGCGCCCTGCTCCCCGCCGGTGGCACCGCGCTGGTCGACGTCCTCGCCAACGACGAGGACCCCGCCGGCGGCCTCCTCGCCGTCCAGCAGGTCGAGGTCCCCGAGGACTCCGGCCTCGTCGTCGCCGTCCTCGAGCACCGCCTCCTCAAGATCACCGCCCGGCAGGCCCTCACCGCCGCCACCTCCGTGCGCTACACGGTCACCGGGGAGACGGGGCAGGCGCAGGGCGAGGTCGTCGTCCTGCCGGTCGCGCCGGAGGCCGCCGCGCCGCCGGACGCCCAGCCCGACGTGGCGAACGTGCGCGCCGGCGACGTCGTCACGATCCCGGTGCTGCAGAACGACACCCACCCGGCCGGCCTCGACCTCACCATCACCGGGCTCACCGAGACGCCCGAGCAGGGGCTGTTCTTCGTCGCCGGCGACACGGTGCGCGTCCGGGCCCCCGAGGAGCCGGGAACCCTCAGCGCCGTCTACACGGTCACCGACACCACGGGCGTGTCCGACTCCGCCCGCATCACGGTCCACGTCCAGGCCGACGCCGCGACGAACTCCGCGCCGTTGCCCGTGCCGGTGGAGACCCGCGCCTTCGCCGGCGAGCGCGTCCGCATCCAGGTGCCCCTGTTCGGCATCGACCCCGACGGCGACTCCGTCCAGCTCCTCGGCACCAACCAGCCCCCGCGGCTGGGACGCATCGTCGAGGTCGGACCGAGCTACCTCGACTACGAGGCCTACGGCCCCGCCGCGGGGGCCGACACCGGCGCGGGCAACGACACGTTCAGCTACACCGTGCGCGACCGCCTCGGCCTGGTCGCCACCGCCGAGGTGCGGGTCGGCGTGGTGCCGGCCCCGGACACCAACAACGCACCCCAGGCGGGGAACGACCGGGTCCAGGTCCGCCCCGGCCGGACGGTCGAGGTCGACGTCCTCGCCAACGACACCGATCCCGACGGCGACGCGCTCACCCTCGCCGAGGACGCCCCGGTCGACCCCGTCGACGGCCTGGACGTCACCGCCCGGGACGGGCAGGTGCAGGTCACCGCGCCGGACCAGCCGGGCACCTTCGCCGTCGCCTACCACGTCACCGACGGGCGCGGCGGCCGGGACTCGGGCGTGCTCACCGTCCACGTCGCCCCCGACGCCCCGCTGCGCCCGCCGCTGGCGCGCGACGACCTCGTCGAGCCCGCCGACATCATCGACCACGACGCCGTCACCGTCCCGGTCCTCGACAACGACGACGACCCCGACGGCACCGCCGCGGCCCTGCGCGTGACCCTGCCCGACGCCCCGGAGGGCGTGCGGGTGGCCGGCGACCGGGTCCGCGCCCCGGTCCTGCCGACCCGCCAGGTGCTCACCTACCAGGTCACCGACATCGACGGGAACAGCGCCTACGCCTTCGTCGACGTCCCCGGCGTCGCCGACACCGGCCCGATCCTGCGCACCGACGCCGACCCGGTCGAGGTGCGCACCGGGCAGACGGTCACCCTGTCGCTGGCCGACCACGTCGTCTCGCCCAGCGGGCGGCCAGTGCGGCTCACCGAGACCGGCACCGTCACCGCCACCGGCTCCGACGGCGAGGAGGCGCGGGTGGACGACACCACGCTGGAGTTCACCTCCGCGCCGGGGTTCGCCGGACCCGCCTCGCTGACCTTCGAGGCCACCGACGCCCCCGTCGGCGGGGAGGGCCTGACCTCGGTGCTCACCCTGCCCATCACCGTGCTGCCCGACGGCGGCAACACCCCGCCGGCCGTGCGTGGCACCGCCGTGCAGGTCGCCGCGGCGGAGGAGCCGACGTCGCTCAACCTCGCCGAGCTCGTCGAGGACCCCGACGCCGGGGACTTCCGGCGGCTGGAGTACCGGCTGGAGTCGGTGCCCGAGGGCTTCGACGCAGACCTGGACGGCCCGTTCCTCAGCGTCTCCGCCCCCGCCGGCGTCCCGGTCGGCACCACCGGCGACGTCGTCGTCGCCGTCGCCGACCCGGTCAACCCGCCCGTGCTCGGGCGCGTGAGCGCCGAGGTGGTCGCCTCCACCCGGGACCTGCCCGTCGCCCCCGACGTGGACCTCGGCACCGTGGACCAGGGCGAGACCGTCACCGCCGACGTCCTCGCCGGGGCGTTCAACCCCTTCCCGGACACCCCGCTGCGCGTCGTCGGCGCCCGCGTCGAGTCCGGCGACGCGCAGGTGAGCACGGCCGCCGGAGAGGTACTCGTGACCCCCGGCGCCGGCTTCGTCGGCCGCGCGGTGGTGCGCTACACCCTCCAGGACGCCACCGGTGACCCGCAGCGGCAGGCCGAGGGCCGGGTGACGATGCAGGTCGTGGGCGTCCCGGAGCGGCCCGCCCCGCCCAGGGTGGAGGAGCTGCGCGACGGCGCGGTGGTCCTCTCGTGGAGCGCCCCGAACGACAACGGCGCCGCGATCACCGGCTACACCGTCCGTGCCGGCGGCACGGCCACCCGGTGCGCCTCGACCACCTGCACCGTCACCGGGCTCACCAACGGCGCCGCGTACACCTTCACGGTCACCGCGACCAACGCGGCGGGCGACTCCGCCCCCTCGGCGCCGTCCGCGCCCGCCCGCCCCGACGTGCGGCCCGAGCGGCCCGCGCCGCCCTCGGTCGCCTTCGGCGACGGCGAGCTGCGGGTGACCTGGCGGCCCCCGGCCAGCACCGGCTCGCCGGTGCAGGCCTACGACCTCCAGATCTCCCCGGCGGTGGGCTCGGGCCAGGTGCGCGTCAGCGGCACCAGCCACACCTGGACCGGCCTGACCAACGGCCAGGAGTACCGGGTGCGGCTGCGCGCCCACAACGCCGCCCCCGATCCCTCCGAGTGGTCCGCCTGGTCGGCCGGCGCGGTGCCGGCCGGCGTGCCGGGCGCCCCCCAGCCGCCCCGCCTCGACCGGGTCGACAACCCCGAGGCCGCGCAGGTCCAGGGCAGCTGGCGGGCGCCGGAGGCCAACGGCGCCCCGGTCTCGGAGTACCGGGCCACCATCTACCGCGACGGCGCGCCGTTCCGCGAGCTCACCGTGCCCGGCACGACGACGCGCCTCACCGCCGACGCCCCGCCCGGGGCCCACTACACGATGACCGTCGCCGCCCGGAACAAGGCCGGCTGGGGCCCGGCGTCGCAGCCGTCCCAGAAGGTGCGCACGGTCCTGCGCCCCGGCGCCCCCGGAACGGTGACCGCGACGCCCACGGGCAAGGACGGCGAGGTCCGGCTCAGCTTCCCCGACGCCGAGGACCACGGCGAGCCGCTCCTCGGCTACCAGGTCAGGGTCTCCGGCGGCACCCTGAGCCTGTGGCAGCCGCTGGCCCCGGACCGCACGGTCCGCGGCCTGGTCGACGGCGCGAGCTACACCTTCCGGGTGCGGGCGGTGAACCTCTTCCCCGGGGACGAGTCGGCGCCGTCCAACCCGGCCGTGCCCTTCGGCCCGCTCGCCGACCCGACGCTGACGGCGGCCGGCACCCCCGGCGGCGTCACCGTCCGGTGGGCCGCGCCCGACCCGAACGGGCGCCGGCTCACCGCCACCGAGCTGCGCGTGCGCGCCGCCGACGGCGGCTGGGGACCGTGGGAGCCGGTCGGGGCCACCGGGGAGCGGGCCGTGCCGGCCCCGCCGGCGGCGAGCGTGCGCGCCGAGGTGCGGGTGTCGCGCGAGGACGGCGCCCGGGCCACCGCCGCCGCGGAGGCGCGCGCCGGGGACCCGCGGGTCGCGGTGAGCCGCACCCGCCCGGCCAGCGGGCAGCCGGGCTGCGGGCACCCCTCCTGCGCCTACCTGGACGTGGAGTACTGGGACCTGCCGCCGGGGGAGTACACCGCCACCTTCTACGCCTCCCGCGAGGGCCTCCGCCCGGTCGCGACCGTCACGGGCCGCCTCCAGGGCCACGGCATCCTCCGGTCCGACCACTACCGCGGCTACCCCAACGAGACGGTGCGCGTGGACCTGACCGGTCCGGGCGTGCACGAGTCCGCCAGCCTCAGCTGGTGGGGCGGGCCGGTGACGTAACGTCACAGCCACCATGGCGTCCTCGCCCGGCCGGCATGGCACTCCGGTCGCGCCCCACCCCTGCAGGAAGGACCCGATGACCACGACCACCGCCGCAGCGGTCATGACCCCGGCCCAGGCCGCCTGGTTCCGGGAGTCGTTCGCGCGCATCGTGGACAACGTGGGCCGCGCGGTCCTCGGCAAGGACGACGTCGTCCGGCTCGTGGTCACCGCGCTGCTCGCCGGCGGCCACGTGCTCCTCGAGGACTACCCCGGCACCGGCAAGACCCAGCTGGCCCGGGCGCTGGGGCAGAGCCTGCGCACGAGCACCAGCCGCATCCAGTTCACCCCCGACCTGCTGCCCTCGGACGTCACCGGGGTGTCGATCTTCGACCCGCGCACCCAGACCTTCGCGTTCCACCGCGGGCCGGTCTTCGCCGGCGTCGTCCTCGCCGACGAGATCAACCGCGCCTCGCCCAAGACGCAGGCGGCGCTGCTGGAGGTCATGGAGGAGGGCCGGGTGACGGTCGACGGCGTGGCGCACCCGGTGGGCGAGCCGTTCGTCGTCCTCGCCACCCAGAACCCCGTCGAGCAGGCCGGCACCTATCGCCTGCCGGAGGCCCAGCTCGACCGGTTCCTCGTCAAGACCTCGATCGGCTACCCCGACCACGCCGCCGCCGTCGAGATCCTCGCCGGCGCCGCCGTGCGCGACCGCGCCGCCGCCGTCGAGCCGGTGGTCTCCGGCGACGACGTCGCCGAGCTCGTGCGCCTGGCCGGCACGGTGCACGTCGAGCCCGCCGTGCTCGGCTACGTCGCGACGCTGGCCGAGGAGACCCGGCGCGCGCCCGGCGTGGCGCTGGGGGTCTCGGTGCGCGGGGCCCTGGCCCTGGTCCGCGCGGCGAAAACGTGGGCGGCCGCCCGCGGGCGCAGCTACGTCGTGCCCGACGACGTCAAGGACCTGGCGCACCCCGTGCTCGCCCACCGGCTCGTGCTCGATCCCGAGGCGGAGTTCGACGGCGCCACCGCCGCGGAGGCCCTCGACGCGGTGCTCGCCGCGGTCCCGGTGCCCGCCGAGCGGTGAGCGGGCTCCTGCGGCCCGCGGGCTGGACGGTCCTCGCGCTCGGCGTCGCCGCGACGGCGGCCGGATGGGTGCTGGGCTGGCTCGAGCTCGCGGCGCTCGGGGCGGCCCTGCTCGCCGTCCTGGCCGCGGCGCTGACGTTCACCGTCGGCCGCCAGCCCTACGCCGTCGACCTCCGCCTCTCGGCCCACCGGGTGGTCGTGGGGGAGCGGGCGCTGGGCGCCGTCGTCGTGCGCAACACCGCCGCCCGGGCGGCGCTGCCGGCCCGGCTGGAGCTGCCCGTCGGCGCCGCCGAGGCCGCCTTCGCCCTCCCGGTCCTGCCGGCCGGTGGCGAGCACGAGGAGGTCGTCGCGATCCCCACCGCCCGGCGGGCGGTGATCGACGTCGGCCCCGTCCGCTCGGTGCGCGGCGACCCGTTCGGCCTCCTGCGCCGGGCCGTGCCGTGGACCGACGTCCACGAGCTCTACGTCCACCCGCGCACCGTGCGCCTGGCCGCCCGCGCCGCCGGGCTGCTGCACGACCTCGAGGGCCGGCCCACCCGCGAGGTCACCACCTCCGACCTGTCCTTCCACGCCCTGCGCGAGTACCTGCCCGGGGACGACCGCCGCCACGTGCACTGGCGCAGCTCCGCGCGCACCGGCACCCTCATGGTCCGTCAGTACGAGGAGAGCCGCCGCACGCACCTCGTCCTCGCGCTCAGCGGCGACGCCCGCGACTACGCCGGTGCCGAGGAGGTGGAGGTGGCGGTCTCGGCCGCGGCCTCCCTCGCGCTGCAGGCGTTCGCCGAGGACGCCGACCTCACGGCCCTGACCAGCGGCGGGGCGCTGCCGGTCGCCGCGCCCCGGCCCCTGCTCGACGCCCTCACCCGGCTGCAGGCCGCGCCCGGGACGGGCGGCGTGGCGGCCCTGGCGCGCGCGGCGGCTCAGGTCGAGCGCGCCTCGCTGGTGGTGCTGGTGTGCGGCTCGATCGTGCCGGTGCGCGACCTGCGCGCCGCCGGCGCGGTGCTGCCGGTCGGCGTGCGCGCGGTCGCGGTGCGGGTTCTCACCGACGCGCCCGAGCGGCCGGAGGCCGAGGGCGCCCTGGCCCCGGACTCCTCGGCGGCGCACCGCACCGCCGAGGAGTCCGGGCGCGCCGACGTGCGCCGGGTGGGGGCGGTCACGGTGGTCACCGTCGCCGCCCTCGAGGACCTGCCCCGCGCGCTCCGGGCGGCCGCGCGATGAGCACCGGCTCAGTGGGCGGGCTGCTGCGCCGGCACGGCGCCGACCTGGTCGTGCTGCCGCTCCTGGTTCTGCTCGCCCTCGTCCCGCTCGGACCGGCCTTCGGCACCGGCCACCTCGTCGCGGCCACAGTCGGCGGGGCGCTGCTCGGCGCCGGCGTCGCCGTGGCCGGCGCGGTGCTGCGCTGGGGCGCGTCGACGGTGCTCGCCGCCGCCGTCGTCGTCCTGACGCTGTGCTCCGCGCTGGCCGCGCCAACCACCGCGGTGGGCGGCGTCGTCCCCACCCTGGCCACCGTCGGCGCCGTCGGGCGGGGCGTGGTGACGTCCTGGAAGGAGATCGTCACGGTCCTGCCGCCGCTCGGCGCCGGCGGGGCCGTGCTCACCGCGCCGTACCTGCTGGCCTTCACGGGCACCCTCGTCGCCCTCACCGTGGCGCTGCGCACGGCCCGGCCGGCCTGGGCGGTGCTCGCCCCCGGCCTCGTGCTGCCCGTCGCGATCCTGCTCGGCACCGCCGAGGCCTCCGGCGCCGCGGTCGTGGGGACGGGCGGGGCGCTGATCGGGCTGGTGTGGGCGCGGTGGCGGGCCGGGCGGGTGCACGCCGGCCGGCTGCGCGCGGCGGCGGTGCTGGTGCTCGTCGGTGCGGTGGCCGGCGGCGGCGTGGCGGCGGTGGCCCCGCCGTCCGGCCCCCGGGTGGTGCTGCGCGACGTCCTCGAGCCGCCCCCGGACCCGCGGGACTACCCCAGCCCGCTCGCCGGGTTCCGCAGCTACGTCAAGGATCACCGCGACGAGGCGGTGCTCACCGTCGCGGGGCTGCCCGCGGACACCCGGGTGCGCCTGGCGGTGCTCGACGCCTACGACGGCACCGCGTGGGCCGTCTCGGGCGAGGCCGCCTCCGGCACCTTCCGGCGGGTCGGGGAGCGCATCGAGCCGGACCTGCCCGGCGGGCTCGACCGGCTGCACGTGACGGTGGGGGAGTACGCCGGCGTGTGGGTGCCCATGGTCGGCCGACCCTACGACGTCGACTTCGCCGCCCCCCGGCTCGGGGCGTCGTTCTACGTCAACCGCGGCACGGGCACGGGGCTGACGACGGTGGGCCTGCGCCCCGGGGACACCTACGAGCTGCTCGCGGCGCCGGTGCGGGAGCCGACCGACTCCGAGCTCGAGGGCGCGCCCCTCGCCGTGGTGCCGCTGCCCGCGGCGCGCTACCCCGAGGTGGCCGGCACCGCCGCCGCCCGGATGGTGGCCGACGCCCGCACCCCGCTCGCGCAGATCCGCGCGATCGAGTCGGGCCTGCAGCAGGGCTACTACTCCCACGGCCTCGAGGGCGACACGCCGTCGCTGCCCGGTCACGGCGCGGCCCGGATCGACGCGCTGCTCGGGGGCGAGGCGATGGTCGGCGACGAGGAGCAGTACGCCGCCGCCATGGCGCTGATGCTCCGTGCCATCGGGATCCCGTCCCGGGTGGTCATGGGTTTCGCCGCGCCGGCCGGCGCGACCGGTGCCCAGGCGCCGGGCGACCCGGCCGGTGCCCAGGCGCCGGGCGACGCGGCCGGGAGCGTGGCGCTGACCGGCGACGACGTCACCGCCTGGGTGGAGGTGCCCTTCGAGGGGCACGGCTGGGTGCCGTTCTTCCCCACCCCGGACGAGGACCGCATCTGGCAGCAGGAGTCCCCGACGCCGCAGAACCGCCCGCAGCCGCAGGTGCTCCAGCCCCCGCCGCCGGCGCCCGAGCCGCCGGACGCCCCGCCGTCGGACCGGCGGGAGGTCGACACCGATGACGAGCCGGAGGACGACGCCGGCTGGCCGCAGGCGCTGCTCGTCGCCGCCGGGGTGGTCGGCGGGCTCCTCGTGCTCGTCTCCCCGCTGCTGCTGGTGCTGGCGCTCAAGGCGCGCCGGCGCGCCCGCCGCCGGTCGAGCGGCACCCCCTCCCAGCGCGTGGCCGGCGGGTGGGCCGAGCTCGTCGACGCCGCCGCAGACCTCGGCGTGCCCGTGCGCCGCGGGGCCACGCGGCTGGAGGCCGCCCGGGAGGTCGCCGGCGCCCTCGCGGTGCCGCCGGGGCTTGCCGCCGGGACGGCGGAGCTGGCCGAACGCGCCGACGCGGGTACCTTCGCGGCGGGCGAGCCGGACGACGGGGCCGTCGAGGGCTACTGGCGTGACGTCGCGGCGGCGCTCGCCGGCCTGGGCCGAGCCGTCGGGCGACGCCGCTGGTGGCGCGCCCGGGTCTCGCCCCGCTCGCTGCGGCGGCCCCGCCAGAGCCGGACCGGCCCGTCCGTGCCCGACCGTCGACCGCGTGCCCAAGCACCTCGCCGCGAGCGTTTGCGCAGGTCAGAGCGGTGATGGGGAGTTGTCCCCATCCGCGAGGGGCGACAACGGGCGGGTCGGCCGAGTATCAATGAGGGCAGTGACACACCGCGGGCTCCGGCCCGGGGGTCCGCCGCCCGCAGGGGGAGCGACGGACCTGGGGGAGTCCCCGACGGCGGTGGTCACGTCGCCCGCAGGGGGAGCGACGTGACCACCGCTGTTGCGTGTCCGGGCCCGGTGGCCGGGGCGCTCCGGCCCCACCACCGCCGGCCGCTCCCGCCGACCGCGGAGGCACCCGAGCGGCCGCCCGCGCCGACCGCCGTCGTCCCCGGATGCTGAGACGAGCCGGACCGGAACGTGACGCGACCCGCCGCGCGCGCTAACCTCGCAGACGTGCGCAGGGCTCGCCCCGAGCAGCACCAGCTGCTCCTTCCGTGCCGCGACGAGGCCTCCTGAGGCCGGCTCCTCGTCGCGGCGGTTGTTGTGCCTGGCCACCCGCACAGACGACGAGGAACCGATCACGATGAAGACGCAAGGCCCCATCCGCGCACAGCAGCCCTCCGGCATGCCGGTGACGAAGTACCGCCCCTTCCACGAGGTCAACCCGGTCAGCCTGCCCGACCGGCAGTGGCCCGCCCGCCGCATCACGCACGCCCCTCGGTGGCTGTCCACCGACCTGCGCGACGGCAACCAGGCCCTCATCGAGCCGATGAACCCCGAGCGCAAGCGCGCGATGTTCGACCTGCTCGTGAGGATGGGCTACAAGGAGATCGAGATCGGCTTCCCGGCCGCCTCGCAGACGGACTTCGACTTCGTGCGCTCGCTCGTCGAGGACGACGCCGTCCCCGAGGACGTCACGGTCTCGGTGCTCACCCAGTCGCGCCCCGAGCTGATCCACCGCACCATCGACTCGCTCGTCGGCTTCCCGCGGGCCACCGTGCACCTGTACAACGCCACCGCCCCGGTCTTCCGCGAGATCGTCTTCCGCAACGACCGCGAGGCCACCAAGGAGCTGGCCGTCGCGGGCACCCGCGAGGTCCTGGCCTACGCCGAGAAGGTCCTCAGCGACGAGACCGTCTTCGGCTACCAGTACTCGCCGGAGATCTTCGTCGACACCGAGATCGAGTACGCCCTCGAGGTCTCCGAGGCCGTCATCGCCACCTGGCAGCCCGACGGCGACCGTGAGCTCATCCTCAACCTGCCCGCCACGGTCGAGCGGGCCACGCCCAACGTCTACGCCGACCAGATCGAGTGGATGTGCCGCCACCTGTCGCGCCGGGACGCCGTCGCGGTGTCCCTGCACCCGCACAACGACCGCGGCACCGGCGTCGCCGCCGCCGAGCTGGGCCTGCTCGCCGGCGCCGACCGGGTCGAGGGCTGCCTGTTCGGGCAGGGCGAGCGCACCGGCAACGTCGACCTGGTCACCCTCGGCCTGAACCTGTTCAGCCAGGGCATCGACCCGATGATCGACTTCTCCGACATCGACGCCGTGCGCCGCACCGTCGAGCAGTGCACCCAGATGGACGTCCACCCCCGCCACCCCTACGGCGGCGACCTCGTCTACACCTCCTTCTCCGGCTCCCACCAGGACGCCATCAAGAAGGGCTTCACGGTGCGCGAGGAGAAGGTGGCCGCCGCCGGCGGCGACGAGAGCGCCGTCGTCTGGGAGCTGCCCTACCTGCCGATCGACCCCAAGGACGTCGGGCGCAGCTACGAGGCCGTCGTGCGCGTGAACTCCCAGTCCGGCAAGGGCGGGGTCGCCTACCTGCTGTCCTCCACCCGCCACCTCGACCTGCCGCGCCGCCTCCAGATCGAGCTGTCCGGCATCGTCCAGAAGCACACCGACGCCTACGGCGGGGAGATCGACGCCGAGCAGCTGTGGTCGATCTTCGCCGACGAGTACCTCCCGCACACCGCCGCCATGGGCCTGACGCCCTGGGGCCGCTTCGCGCTCAAGGGCACGACGGTGACGACGGCGGGCGAGGGCACCGACGCGGTGCTCACCGTCACGCTGGTCGACGGCGGGGAGGAGAAGGTCGTCGCCGCCACCGGCAACGGGCCCATCGACGCCTTCGTCAACGCCCTGGCCGAGGTCGGGGTGGACGTGCACGTGCTCGACTACGCCGAGCACGCCCTGTCCGAGGGCGGGGACGCCACCGCCGCGGCCTACCTCGAGTGCGAGGTGGACGGCCAGGTGCTGTGGGGTGTGGGCATCGACCCCTCGACGATGACCGCGTCGTTCAAGGCGATCGTCTCCGCCGTCAACCGCGCCCAGCGCTGACCCCTCCTGCCGCGAGACGTCAACTTGGGCGCGAGACGTCAAGTCGGGCACGAGACGTCAACTCCGGCGCCGTCCCGGCCCGCGCCGTCGTCCGCCCGTGACGACGGCGCGGGCTGCGGGCGGCCTGCAAGCGGACCTGGGATGATGGACGCGTGAAGCTCTACCGGGACGAGGCCGTGGTGCTGCGCACCCACAAGCTCGGGGAGGCCGACCGCATCATCACCCTGCTCACCCGGGAGCACGGCCAGGTGCGCGCGGTGGCCAAGGGGGTAAGGCGCACGACGAGCAAGTTCGGCGCCCGCCTGGAGCCGTTCGGCATCGTCGACGTCCAGCTCCACCTCGGCCGCAACCTGGACACCATCACCCAGGTGGACACCCTCGCCCCGTATGGGCGGGCGATCTGCGCGGACTACTCGCTGTACACGACGGCGACGGCGATGGTGGAGACGGCGGGCCGGCTCACCGAGATCGAGCGCGAGCCCGCCCCGCAGCAGTACCTCCTGCTGATCGGGGCGCTGCACGCGCTGGCCACCCGCCGGCACGCCGCGTCGCTGGTGCTCGACTCCTACCTGCTGCGCGCGCTCGCCGTCGCCGGCTGGGCCCCGAGCTGCTACGACTGCGCCCAGTGCGGGGCGGAGGGCCCGCACCGCGCGTTCAACCCCGCCCTGGGCGGGGCGCTGTGCGACAGCTGCCGCGTGCCCGGTTCGGCCGCCCCCGACCGCGAGACGGTGGCGCTGCTCGGCGCACTGCTCTCCGGGGACTGGGCGCGCGCCGACCTGTCCGACCCGCGCCAGCGCAAGGAGGCCTCCGGCCTGGTGGCGGCCTATCTCCAGTGGCACCTCGAGCGCCAGCTGCGCTCCCTGCGGATGGTGGAGCGCGCGTGAACGAGTTCGAGAGCACCCTGCGGACCTTCCCGGCGGCCGTGGCGTCGTCGGAGGGCCCCGGCGCCCCGCCGGACGGCACCCGCCGGCGCCCCGTGCCCCCGCCCCCACATCCGTCGGGCGAGCGGGCCCCGCTCATGGACCCGCGGTTCGTGCCCCGGCACGTCGCCGTCGTCATGGACGGCAACGGCCGGTGGGCCAACGCCCGCGGCCTGCCGCGCACCGAGGGGCACAAGGCCGGCGAGGCCGCGCTGCTCGAGGTCGTCGCCGGTGCCATCGAGCTGGGCATCACCCACGTCTCCGCCTACGCCTTCTCCACCGAGAACTGGAAGCGCTCGCCCGAGGAGGTCCGCTTCCTCATGGGCTTCAACCGCGACGTGCTGCACCGGCGCCGGGACCAGATGGACGCCTGGGGCGTGCGGGTGCGGTGGGCCGGGCGGCGTCCGCGGCTGTGGCGCTCGGTGATCAGCGAGCTCGAGCGGGCCGAGGAGCAGACCCGGGACAACAGCGTCTGCACGCTGACGATGTGCGTGAACTACGGCGGGCGGGCCGAGATCGCCGACGCCGCCAAGGCCATCGCTCAGGAGGTCGCCGCGGGCCGGCTGGACCCGGCGAAGGTGACGGAGAAGACCGTCGCCCGCTACCTCGACGAGCCGGAGCTGCCCGACGTCGACATGTTCCTGCGCACCGGCGGGGAGCAGCGCACGAGCAACTTCATGCTGTGGCAGTCCGCCTACGCCGAGATGGTCTTCATCGACGACGCCTGGCCCGACGTCGACCGGCGCACCCTGTGGCGGGCGGTGGAGACCTACGCCCGGCGCGACCGGCGCTACGGCGGCGCCGTCGACAAGCCGGTCGCGCGCTAGCTGACGTCTCGCGCACTACTTGACGTCTCGCGAGGGGGGAGTGCGGGATCGGCCGCGCCGGGGGCGCGGTGGCGGCGCCGCACCAGCACGGTCGCGACGACGACCACGGCCAGCGCCGCGATGCCCGCCAGGCCCCACGGCGAGCCGGCCGCCGCGGCGAGGGCCGCCTCCCACACGGCGAAGCCGATCGTGGAGTAGATCGCGGCCCAGGCCAGCGCGCCGGGCACCTGCACGAGGGAGTAGCGCGGCCAGGAGATGCGCAGCACCCCCGCGCCGGCGTTGACCATCGTCTGGAAGCCCACGGTGAGGTAGGAGAAGGGGACGACGACGAGCCCCCAGCGCCGGATGGCCGCGATGCCGCGCTCGGTGCCCTCGCCCTGCAGCCAGGCGTGCGCGCGCAGCCGCCACCCGCCGGTGGGGCGGGTGCGCCGCAGCGCCTGCTCCGTCACCACCCGCCCGAGCCAGTAGGTCCCCTGGCCGCGCAGCGTGGCGCCGAGGTACAGGAACACGAAGACCAGCCAGAACGGCCAGCTCGCCAGGAAGTCCGGCACTCGCTCCTCCTTCCGGGCCCCGCCCGCCCTCAGCTCTGGTACTCCTGCGCGGCGCACGCCGCGCAGGTGCCGAACAGCTCGGCGGTGTGGTCGACCGCGACGAAGCCGTGCTCGCGCGCCATGCGTGCCGCCCAGCGTTCCACGGCCTCGCCGCCCACCTCCACCGTGCGCCCGCACGAGCGGCACACGAGGTGGTGATGGTGCTCCTGGCGTTCGCAGCGCCGGTACAGGCTCTCGCCGTCGTCCATGCGCAGCACGTCGACCTCGCCGGTCTCGGCCAGCGACTGCAGCGTGCGGTAGACCGTGGCCAGCCCCACCGTCTGCCCGCCCTCGCGCAGCATCTCGTGCAGCTGCTGGGCGCTGCGGAAGTCCTGGGTCTGGGCGAGCAGGTCGCTCACCGCCGAGCGCTGGCGCGTCATCCTCAACATCACACGGCCTCCTTGACCTCGACGTCGTCCTCCACGTCCACGTGCGGCTCCGCGGCCCGCGGCGCGCGCACCAGCACCGGGCGCAGCGTGGCGACGACGGCGTAGGTCAGCACGGCCAGCACGACGATCGTCGCCCCGGGGGACAGCGGCAGGAAGTAGGTCACGGTCAGCCCGACGACGCTCACCACGGCCCCGATGACCATCGCCACGGTCATCGTGGCCCGGAAGGAGCGGGCCAGGAGCTGGGAGATCGCCACCGGCACGATCATCACCGCCGAGACCAGCAGCACCCCGACCACCCGCATCGACACGGACACGGTCATCGCGGCCATGACCGCGACGAGGATGTTCAGCCCGCGCACCGGCAGCCCGCTGGCCCGGGCGTACTCCTCGTCGTGGCTCAGGGCGAACAGCGCCGGGCGCAGGCCGAGGCCGGCGCCGAGGATGAGCACCGCGAGCCCGACGGTGAGCCACACGTCCGTGACCGACACGGTGGAGATGGAGCCGAACAGGTAGCTGTTGAGGTTCGCCGTCGTCCCGCCGGCGATGCCGATAATCAGCACGCCGCCGGCGATGCCGCCGTAGAAGAGCAGCGCGAGGGCGAGGTCCCCGGTCGTCTTGCCGCGGGCGCGCACCACCTCGATGAGCACGGCGCCGGCGACGGCGGCGGCGATCGCCCCCGGCACGGCGAGGACGTCGCGCGGGGTCAGCCCGGCGATGCTGCCCGCGAGCCAGCCGACGGCGACGCCGGTCAGGGCCACGTGGCCGATGCCGTCGCCGAGCAGGGCCAGGCGCCGCTGGACGAGGTAGGTGCCCATGACGGGGGCGGAGACGCCGACGAGGACCGCCACCAGCAGCGCGCGCTGCATGAGCGGGGTGGACAGCATGAGCACGAGCGTGTCGAAGAAGCCCATCACAGCTCCACGCGGAGGTTGGGCACGTGCGCGGGCCGGTGGCCCGCGTCCGCGTGCGGGTGGACGTGGTCGTGCTCGGGGGTGTCGTGGCCCGCCGCGGGGGTGGGGCGGGCGCCGTCGTGGACCACGCGGCCGTGCCGCAGCACGATCGCCCGCTCGAGCAGCGGGCCGAGCTCGCCGAGCTCGTGCAGGACGACGAGGATCGTCGTGCCGCGGCCGTGCAGCGCCTCGAGGGTGGCGGCCAGGGCGTCCTTGGACCGCTTGTCGATGCCGGCGAGCGGCTCGTCGAGGATGAGCAGGTCCGGGTCGCGCACGAGGGCGCGGGCGATGAGCACGCGCTGGTGCTGGCCGCCGGAGAAGACCTGGACGCTGTCGTCGGCCCGGTCGGCGAGCCCGACCTGGTCCAGGGCGGCCAGCGCCCGCTGGCGCGCCCCGCGGGGCAGCCGCAGGCGCCGGTTGCCGATGAGCCCGGAGACGACCACCTCGAGGGCGGTGGCCGGCACGCCCGCGCCGGAGGTGACCCGCTGGGGCACGTACCCGATGCGGTCCCAGGGCACCGCGCCGTGGCGGGCGGTGACGTCCCGCCCGAACAGCTGGGCGTGCCCGCGGGTGATCGGCACGATGCCGACCAGGGACTTCACGAGCGTGGACTTGCCCGAGCCGTTCGCCCCGAGCAGCGCGACGATCTCCCCGCGCCGCACGGTGAAGGACACCCCGCGCAGGATGGTGGAGGTGCCGAGGGTGACGCCCAGCTCCGCGACGGCGACGGGGACGTCGTCGGGCGGGACGGCGTCCGGGCGGGCGCCGTCGGTCTGCGGGCCCGCGACGGCGGCGCCGTCGCGGTGGCGGGTCATGCGCATCGCAGCGCCTCCTGGAGGGTCTCGAGGTTGTGGTGCATCGCCGCGCGGTAGTCCACGTCGGTGTTGACCTGGACGTCGAGGGGGTCGAGCAGCGCGACGTGGACGCCGAGGTCCTCGGCGAGGGTGGTCGCGATGGCGGAGAAGCCCGGCTCGGCGAAGATGGTCCGCACGCCGTGCGCCTCGATGTCCGCGGCGATCTGCGCGACGCGGGCGGGGGAGGGCTCGGACTCGGGGTCGAGCCCGGCGACGGGGACCTGGGTGAGGTCGTAGCGCTCGGCGAGGTAGCCGAAGGCCTGGTGGGACACGACGATGGTGCGGCTGGCGCAGTGGGCGAGCCCGGCGGTGAACTCGGCGTCGAGCGCCTCCTGCTCGGCGGTGAACCGGGCGGCGTTCGCCTGGTAGTCGGCGGCGTGGGCCGGGTCGAGGCGGGCCAGCTCGTCGGCGACGGCGACCCCGACGTCGGCCAGCCGGAGCGGGTCGAGCCAGAAGTGGGGGTCCACGCCGCCGTGGTCGTGCCCGTGGGCGTCGTGGGCGGCCGCGTCCTGAGGGGCCGGTTGCGCGTCCGCATGGGCGTCGTCGTCGGGCGCACCGTCCGCCTCGGCGTGGTCGTCGTGCGCACCGTCCGCCTCGGCGTGGCCGTGCCCGTCGTGCGCCGCGTCCTCCTCCCCGGGCGTCAGCAGCTGCGCCGGGCCGGCCACGTCCAGCGCCGTCGGCCTGGTCTGCGTCACGGCGTCGTCGACGGCGGCCTGGAAGCCGGAGAGGTAGACGACCAGGTCCGCGGAGTCGAGGCGGGCGACGGTGTACGGGGAGAGCTCGAGGTCGTGCGCGTCCACGCCCGGCGGGGTGACGGAGCGGACCGCCACGTGGTCCCCGCCCACCTGGGCGGTGACGTACTGCAGCGGGTAGATCGCGGCCATGACCTGGAGAGGGCCGGTGTCGGCGGCGGCCTCCCGCGCCGGGGCGCACGCGGCGAGGAGCGTGCCGGCGGCGGCGAGCAGGGCCGCGGCACGTCGGGAGGGCTTCATGAGGATCATTCTCAGGGCGAATGAGAACCATCGTCAACTGCGCGAGGTGTGGGGGCCGCCACGCACAGGCCGCCGTCCCGCCCGGGACCGGCGGGCCGGATCTGACCCGGGCCGGGCAACATGGTTAGGTGGGGGCATCGTGGGCGGGACCGCGCACTCGCGCCCGTCCCGCCCGTCGCCCGCGCCCGCCAGGCGCGGGTCCGATGCCCGCACCCGCCAGGTGCGGGCCCGCACCATGAACCGGAGTGAACACGTGGCCGCACCCTCGCGACTCGACAACGTCATCAACCTCGCCAAGCGGCGGGGCTTCGTCTACCCCTCGGGGGAGATCTACGGCGGGACCCGCTCCGCCTGGGACTACGGCCCGCTGGGCGTCGAGCTCAAGGAAAACATCAAGAAGCAGTGGTGGCGCGCCATGGTCACCTCCCGTGACGACGTGGTGGGCCTGGACTCCTCGGTCATCCTGCCGCGCCAGGTCTGGGTGGCCTCCGGCCACGTGGGGGTGTTCACCGACCCGCTCACCGAGTGCCTGAGCTGCCACAAGCGCTTCCGTGCGGACCAGATGGAGGAGGAGTACGAGGAGAAGAAGGGCCACGCCCCGGCCAACGGCCTCGCCGACATCGCCTGCCCCAACTGCGGCACCCGCGGGCAGTGGACCGAGCCGCGCGACTTCAACATGATGCTCAAGACCTTCCTCGGCGCCGTCGAGGACGAGACCGGGCTGCACTACCTGCGCCCGGAGACCGCACAGGGCATCTTCGTCAACTTCGCCAACGTCATGACCTCGGCGCGCAAGAAGCCGCCGTTCGGCATCGGCCAGATCGGCAAGTCCTTCCGCAACGAGATCACCCCGGGCAACTTCATCTTCCGCACCCGCGAGTTCGAGCAGATGGAGATGGAGTTCTTCGTCGAGCCCGGCACGGACGCGGAGTGGCACCAGTACTGGATCGACGCCCGCACGCAGTGGTACACGGACCTGGGCATCGACGGCGCGAACCTGCGCCACTACGAGCACCCGCAGGAGAAGCTCTCCCACTACTCCACCCGCACCGTCGACATCGAGTACCGCTTCGGCTTCCAGGGCAGCGAGTGGGGCGAGCTCGAGGGCATCGCCAACCGCACCAACTTCGACCTCACCACGCACTCGGAGCACTCCGGTCAGGACCTGAGCTACTTCGACCAGGCCAAGAACGAGCGCTGGGTGCCCTACGTCATCGAGCCGGCCGCGGGCCTGACCCGCTCGCTCATGGCCTTCCTGGTGGACGCCTACACCGAGGACGAGGCGCCCAACACCAAGGGCGGGGTGGACAAGCGCACCGTGCTGCGCCTGGACCCGCGCCTGGCCCCGGTCAAGGCCGCGGTCCTGCCGCTCTCGCGCAACGAGCGCCTCTCGCCGGTCGCCCGCGACCTCGCCCAGGAGCTGCGCGGGTACTGGAACGTCGAGTTCGACGACGCCGGCGCCGTGGGCCGGCGCTACCGCCGCCAGGACGAGGTCGGCACCCCGTTCTGCATCACGGTCGACTTCGACTCCCTCGAGGACCAGGCCGTCACGGTGCGTGAGCGCGACACCATGGCCCAGGAGCGCATCGGCCTGGACCAGGTGCGCGGCTACCTCGCTCAGCGCCTGCCCGGCTGCTGACCCGCCTCGGCGCGGCCGGGGCGTTGTCCCGGTCGCCGCGGGACGGCAGCAGGCTTCCCGCGCCTCGGCCGGCGGCCGGTTCCTCGGACCGGTCGCCGGCCGAGTGCGCGCGAACGCGCGCACCGATCCGTCGGCGGGCGCGCCGACGAGGTGATACACCGGGGACAGGGCCGCGCACGTGCGGCTGGGCTCCGGAGGTGTGGGCGATGGCTGTCTCAGGTTCGGGCCCGCGCCGGTTCGCCGTTCGCGCGGCCCTGGGTCTGCTGGCCGCCGTCGCCCTGGTGGGGTGCACCGACGAACCGGCCCCCAGCGAGTCCTCGCCGGCGACGGCCGGGCCCGGCCCGGCGCCGCCCTCCGCCAGTGCCCCGGCACCATCCGCCTCAGCGGGCACCGGTGCAGACGGCGCGGCCTCGCCGGGCAGCACCGGTGCCGCGGCCCCGCCGGGCGGCACCGGCTGCGCGGCCACCGGCGCCGCGGTGCCGGACGGGGCCGCCTCCGCCCCGACCGTCGACCTCGACGGCGACGGCGCGCCGGACGCCCTGTGGCTCTCCGCCGGGGTCCCGCGGATCCTGGGTGTGCGCACCCACTCCGGGGCGGTGTTCTCCGTGGAGTTCTCCAGCGGGGCGCCTCAGGCCGCCCGGGCGCAGGGCCAGCGGCTCGCCGACGGCTCGGCGATCATCCTGCTCGACACCGGCCGCGCGGTGCCGCTCTACGCCGTCGTCGACTGCGCCATCGTCCCCACCCGCAACGTCCAGGGCCACCAGTACACCTTCGACCTCGGCTTCACCGGCTACGGCACGGGCGTCAGCTGCGAGGACGTCGGCAAGGGCCTGCAGCTCGTCGGGTGGAACGCCACCAGCGCCACCGGCGACAGGTTCGAGGTGACCCGCACGCCCATCGAGCTCGCCGACCACGGAGCCCGGGCGACGAACGGCCCGACCACGACCGTGGCCCGAGGCGTGCCCGTGGACGACTCCGCGGTCACCGCCGCGCACGGCGTCAGCTGCGACGGGGCGCCGCCTCCCGTCGTCGAGCCGTGACCCGGCGGCCGGGCGCGATCGCCATCCCGCTCGCGGCCAGAAAGCCATGGTGGTCGCAGGTCACACCCCGGCCGGGTTGGGCGCTCCGGACGCCTCGGGGACAATGTCCCGGTGACTGAGCTGCAGATCGGCGCCGTGCGCCTGGGGAGCCCGGTGGTCCTCGCCCCGATGGCCGGGGTGACCAACCCGCCGTTCCGGCAGCTGTGCCGCGAGGCGGGGGTGGAGGGGCTGCGGGCCGCCACCGGCACCGCCCCCACGGCCGCGCCGGCCAACGGCACCCACGCGCCCGCCGGGCTGTACGTCACGGAGATGATCACCTCCCGCGCCCTCGTCGAGCGCACCCCCGAGACGATGCGGATGATCACGCCCGACCCGGCCGAGCCGGTGCGCTCGGTCCAGCTCTATGGCGTCGACCCCGCCACCATCGCCGCGGCCATCCGCATCCTCGTGGCGGAGGACCGCGCCGACCACGTCGACCTCAACTTCGGCTGCCCGGTGCCCAAGGTCACCCGCAAGGGCGGCGGCGGCGCGCTGCCGTGGAAGCGGGACCTGTTCGACGCCATCGTCACCGACGCCGTCGCCGCCGCCCGCGACGCCTCCGCGGGCCGCGACCACGAGGTGCCGGTGACCGTCAAGATGCGCATGGGCATCGACGACGACCACCTCACCTACCTCGACGCCGGCCGGCTCGCCGAGCGCGCGGGCGTCGCCGCGGTCGCCCTGCACGCCCGCACGGTCGCCCAGCACTACTCCGGCCAGGCCCGGTGGGAGCACATCGCCCGCCTCAAGGAGGCCGTGACGACCATCCCGGTGCTGGGCAACGGCGACATCTGGTCCGCCGAGGACGCCGAGGAGCTCATGACGCAGACGGGCTGCGACGGCGTCGTCGTCGGCCGCGGCTGCCAGGGCCGGCCGTGGCTGTTCACCGACCTCGTCGCCGCCGGGCACGGCTCCGACGTCCGGGTCCGGCCCGGCCTGGCGGAGGTCGCCGCCGTCATCCGCCGCCACGCCGAGCTCATGGTCGAGCACTTCGGCGAGGAGGGGCGGGCGCTGCGCGAGATGCGCAAGCACATGGCCTGGTACCTCAAGGGCTACGTCGTGGGCGGGCCCACCCGTCACGACCTCGGCATGGTCTCCTCGCTCGCCGAGCTCGACGACCGCCTGGCCGCCCTCGACCTCGCCCAGCCCTATCCCGGCGCCGGCGCCGAGGGCCCGCGCGGGCGGGCGGGCAGCGCGAAGCAGCCGCACCTGCCCGACGGGTGGCTCACCAGCCGCGACATGGACGCCGGGCTGCGGGCCATGCTCGCCGAGGCCGAGCTGTCGGTCTCGGGAGGCTGACCCCGACCGCCCCCGGCGAGACGTCAAGTTCTCCACATCATCTTCGGAGGAAAACTTGACGTCTCACGACGCACGTGACATCTCGACGCCAGCTTGACGTCTCGCGACGCACGTGACGTCTCGACGCCAACTTGACGTCTCGATGCCAACTTGACGTCTCACGGGGGAGGGGTCAGCGGGTGAGCCACACGGTGGTGTCCGTGGGCACGAGCGTGGCGCCGCCGTCCTCGACCAGCTCGCCGCTGGCCACGAGCACGCGGTGGCCGGCCGGCAGCCGCGCCGGCGTCGCGCCGAGGTTGGTCACCACGACGACGTCCCCGCGGGCGCCGTCGGCCGGGCCGTTGACGAACGCGACGACGTCGGGCCCGAGGCCCGGCGCCCAGGCGAGCGAGCCC
Source organism: Georgenia thermotolerans (assembly GCF_009193185.1). Lineage (GTDB taxonomy): Bacteria > Actinomycetota > Actinomycetes > Actinomycetales > Actinomycetaceae > Georgenia > Georgenia thermotolerans. The sequence continues at coordinate 103,359 of NZ_VUKF01000002.1, forward strand.
AGCGCCAGGCCGAGCTCGCGGCGTAGCCGCAGGGCCGCGCGGTACAGCTCCAGGGTCGAGCCCGCCCGTCCGGTCTGGGCGTCGACGGCGTAGCGCGCCCAGTCCGCCGGCTGCGGCAGCCAGGCGGCGCCGGTGGGGGAGAAGCCGTACGCGGGGGCGTCCGCCTCCCAGGGCAGCGGCACCCGGCACCCGTCGCGGCCCTTCTCGGCGCCCTGGGTGCGGAAGAAGGCGGGGTCCTGACGGGCGTCGTCGGGCAGCGCGGTGTGCTCGGGCAGGCCCAGCTCCTCGCCCTGGTAGAGGTAGGCCGAGCCGGGCAGGCCGAGCATGAGCAGCGTCGCGGCGCGGGCGCGGCGCAGCCCGAGCTCGGCGTCGGGCTGCGGGTCCTCGGCGCCGATGCCGTTGGGGCCCTTGCCGGTGGCCTCCAGCCCCAGCCGGGAGGCGTGGCGCACGACGTCGTGGTTGGACACCACCCAGGTGGTCGGGGCGCCGACGGCGTCGTTGGCGGCGAAGGAGGCCTCGACCACCTCACGCAGCTCCTCGGCGTGCCACCGCGAGACGAGGAAGGCGAAGTTGAACGCCTGGTGCATCTCGTCGGCCCGGACGTAGCGGGCGAGGCGCTCGAGCGGGTCGACCCACGCCTCGGCGACGAGGATGCGCTCGTCGGGGTACTCGTCGACCACCCGCCGCCAGGCGCGGTAGATCTCGTGGACCCCGTCCTGGTCGAACATCGGCGGCCGGGTGCCCTCGTGGGCGGAGGCGGCCGGGGCGTCGTCGTCGGCGCCCTCGACCATCGTGACGCGGCCGGACCAGTCGGGCAGGCCCTGGGCCTTGACCAGGCCGTGGGCGACGTCCACGCGGAAGCCGTCGACGCCGCGGTCGAGCCAGAACCGCAGCACGTCCTCGAACTCGGCGTGCACCTCGGGGTTCTCCCAGCTGAGGTCCGGCTGGGCCGCGTCGAAGAGGTGGAGGTACCACTGCCCGTCGCCGGCCCAGGCCGAGCCGGCGGCGTCGGGGCGGTCGCACACCCGCGTCCACGCCGGACCGCCGAAGACCGACTCCCAGTTGTTCGGCGGCTCCTCGCCGGTCTCGCCGAGGCCCTCGCGGAACACGTAGCGCGCCCGCTCGGGGCTGCCCGGGCCGGCGGCGAGGGCCTGGCGGAACCAGGCGTGCTGGTCCGAGGTGTGGTTGGGGACGAGGTCGACGATCACCCGCAGGCCGAGCTGGTGGGCGCGGGCGAGCAGCGCGTCGGCGTCGGCCAGGGTTCCGAAGCGGGGATCGACGTCGCGGTAGTCGGCCACGTCGTAGCCGCCGTCGGCCTGGGGCGAGCGGTAGAACGGCGAGAGCCACAGGGCGTCGACGCCCAGGCGCGCCAGGTGGTCCAGCCGGGCCGTGATGCCCCGCAGGTCGCCCATGCCGTCACCGTCGAAGTCGGCGAACGAGCGCGGGTAGACCTGGTAGATCACCGCCTGTCGCCACCACTGAGCGTCGGCGGTGGCGGGGTGGACGAGGGTGCTGGTGGCGGTGGTCTCGACGGTCACGGTTCTCCAGGCGGGTCGGGCGCACGTGTGGCGCGGTCGGCGGAGACACGGGTGGTGCGGTGGTCGGTGCGCCGGGCGGCGCGGGGCGCGCCGGGTGGCGCGCGGTCGTGCAGGCGTGCCGGGTGGCGCGCGGTCGTGCAGGGGCGGCGTGTGGCCCGGCGGGAGTGGTCCGCCGGCCGCGCGACGCGACCGGCCCACCGGGCCGGCAACCCGCGGGTCGGGCACGGCCTCCGGTACCCCGCGAATGCCCCTGACCGCTCCGGCCACCCTGGGTACGCGACGTCGCCGCTGTCCGCTTCGCACGCTATGTCGGGCGGCGACCGGGTGTCCAGGCGGGCGCCGCGCCGCTCAGATCAGCGTGCCGGTGAGTCCGGGCGCCGCCGCCGTGGACCCGCGCACGATGAGCTCGGGCACGAACAGCAGGTCGCTGCGCGGCACCGCCTCCCCGCCGATCTCGGCCACCAGCGTGGTCACGGCCGCCTGGCACATCGCGCCGACCGGCTGGCGGATGGTGGTCAGCGGCGGGTCGGTGAAGGCGATGAGCGCCGAGTCGTCGTAGCCGACCACGGACAGGTCCTCCGGCACCCGCAGCCCGCGCGAGCGGGCCGCCCGGACCACGCCGAGCGCCATCAGGTCCGAGCCGCAGATGACGGCGGTGCACCCGGCGTCGAGGAGCATCGAGCCGGCGCTGAGCCCGCCCTCGACGGTGAACAGGGTGGTCACCACGGCCGGGTCGGCGACCTCGAGGTAGGTCGCCATGGCCTCGCGGAACCCGTCGCGCTTGCGCTGGGCCGGCACGAACCGGTCCGGCCCGACGGCCAGCCCGACCGTGCGGTGGCCCTGGGAGGCGAGGTGGCGCACGGCGAGGTCCATGCTGCCGCGGTCGTCGGTGGAGAACGACGGCGCGTCGATGGCCGGGTTGTGCCCGTTGAGCAGCACGAACGGCAGCCCGCGCTCCCGCAGCCGCAGGTACCGGGAGGGGTCGGCGTGGGTGTCGGCGTGCAGCCCGGAGACGAACACGATGCCGTCGACGCCGTGCTCGAGGAGCATCTCGACGTAGGCGTCCTCGGTGGTCCCGCCGGGGGACTGCGTGCACAGCAGCGGCGTGTAGCCGTCGATGGCGAGCATCGACTCCACCGCCTGCGCGAAGGCCGGGAACACCGGGTTGGACAGCTCGGGCACCACGAGGCCGACCAGGCCGGCCGAGCGCGCGCCGAGCTTGTCGGGGCGCTCGTAGCCGAGCAGGTCCAGCGCGGCGAGCACCGCCCGGCGGGTCTCGGCGGCCACGCCGGGCTTGCCGTTGAGCACGCGCGAGACAGTCGCGGTGCTGACGCCGGCCTGCTCGGCGACGTCGGTGAGCCTGGTGCGCCCTTGCATCCTGGTCCTACTTCTTGCTCGGGTGTGCGCGTCCCTGCGCACGATGGAAACTGATGCCTGAAAGTTACTGCAAGTGGTTGCACCGGCGCCACCACTCTTCTACTGTCGAACCCATCCGAAATTGCCCTTGAGCAGCGTTGACGGGGCATTTCGCGGATGAAACGGACAACATTCTCTTACAGGAGCTGAAGATGCGACGAAGCATCACCCTCGTGGCCGCGGTCGGTGCGACCCTGGCCCTGGCCGCCTGCTCGGGCGGCTCCACCGACGACTCCTCCGCCAGCCCGGCCGCGGAGGAGACCAGCGCCGCCGCCGACGGCGGCTCCCTGACCATCTGGGTCGACGAGACGCGCCAGCCGGCCGTGGAGGCCGCCGCGGCGAAGTTCGAGGAGGAGACCGGCGCCAGCGTCGAGACCGTCCTCAAGAACTTCGACGACATCCGCGCCGACTTCAACGCCCAGGTGCCCACCGGCAAGGGCCCGGACATCACCGTCGGCGCCCACGACTGGCTCGGGGAGCTCACCGCGAACGGCGTGGCCGCCCCGATCGAGCTGGGCGACAAGGCCGCGGAGTTCGAGCCGGTGGCCGTGGAGGCGTTCAGCAAGGACGGCCAGGTGTACGGCCTGCCCTACGCCGTCGAGAACATCGCCCTCATCCGCAACACCGCCCTCGCCGCGGAGGCGCCGGCGACCTGGGACGACGCCGTCGCGGCCGGCAAGGCCGCGGGCACCACCTACCCGATCCTGCTGCAGATGGGCGAGGAGGGGGACCCGTACACGATGTACCCCCTGCAGACCTCCTTCGGCGCCCCGGTGTTCACCCAGAACGACGACGGCACGTACAAGCCCGAGCTGGCGCTGGGCGGCGAGGCGGGCAACGCCTTCGCGCAGTTCCTCGCCGCGCAGGGCGCCGCGGGCGTGCTCGACCCGGCCATCACCTACGACATCGCCGTCGAGGCCTTCGCCAAGGGCGAGTCGCCGTTCATCGTCGGCGGGCCGTGGATGATCGCCAGCTTCAAGGACCTCGACCTGGCCATCGACCCCATCCCGAGCGCCGGCGGCCAGCCCGCCCAGCCGTTCGTCGGCGTCGCCGGCTTCTACGTCAACGCCCAGAGCGACAACTCCCTGCTCGCCAACGACTTCCTCGTCAACTACATGGCCACCGAGGAGGCGCAGCTGGCCCTCTACGAGGCCGGCGACCGCCCGCCCGCCCTGATCGCCGCGGCCGACGCCGCGTCCGAGAACCCCGTCACCGCCGGGTTCCGGGACGTCGGCGCCGACGCCCTGCCGATGCCGTCCATCCCCGAGATGGGCTCGGTGTGGGAGTTCTGGGGCGTGACCGAGGCCGCCATCGTCAGCGGCGCCCAGGAGCCCGTCGCGGCCTGGGAGAAGATGGTCGCCGACATCCAGGGCGCGCTCGGCGCCTGACCGACCCGAGGGCGTGCGGCCTGGCGGCCGCACGCCCTCGCCGCACCCCGCTGCCGGCGCCCCGCCGCCCCTCCGGGCGGCGACGTCGGCGCCACCCTGGCCGGCCGCGACGCCGCGGCCCGACGGAGGACCGATGACCCCCCAGCCCCTGCCCACCATCCCGCGCCGCCGGTGGCGGCCCGACCGGCGCGGCCCGCTCTCCCACGCGCGGAACTTCGCGCCGGGCTTCCTCGTGAAGCTGTTCCTCGTGGGCCTCGTCGACGCGCTGGGCGTCTACGTGGTGCTGGCCGCCTGGGCGCAGGAGTCCTACGGGATCCTCTGGGCGATGGTGGGCCTGCTCCTGGTCACCAACTACGTGTACTTCGGCCGCCGGATGCTCGCGGCCAAGTACCTGCTGCCGGGCCTGGCCTTCCTGCTGGTGTTCCAGATCTTCGTCGCCGTCTACACCGCCTACGTCGCCTTCACCAACTACGGCGACGGGCACAACTCCACCAAGGCCCACGCCGTCGAGGCGCTGCTCGTCCAGAACGAGCGCCGGGTGGAGGGCTCCGACGCCTACCCGCTGACCGTCCTGGCCGACGGCGAGCAGCTCGCCTTCGCCGTCGTCACCCGGGACGGCGAGGTGCGCGTGGGCAGCGCGGACGCCCCGCTCGAGACCGTCCACGACGCCACGACGGCCGACGGGACCGTCACCGCGGTGCCGGGCTACCAGGTGCTGGACCGGCAGGAGATCCTGCGGCGGCAGGCCGACGTGACCGCCCTGCGGGTGCCGGTCTCCGACGACCCGGCCGACGGGTCGGTCCGCACCCAGGACGCGCGCAACGGGTACGTCTACCTCTCCACCCTGGAGTACGACGAGGCCGCCGACACCATGACGGACACGGCCACCGGGACCGTCTACCGGCCCAACGACGAGGGCCAGTTCGAGGCCGCGGACGGCTCGGTGCTGCCGGTGGGGTGGCGCGTCGTCGTCGGGTTCGAGAACTTCGTGACCGCGTTCGGCGACGAGCGGTACGCCCAGCCGTTCGTGAAGATCCTGGTGTGGAACTTCGCGCTGGCGCTGCTCTCCGTCGTCAGCACCTTCCTCCTCGGGCTCTTCCTGGCCATCGTGCTCAACGACGGGCGGGTGCGCGGGCGGCGGCTCTACCGGACCCTGCTGATCCTGCCGTACGCCTTCCCCTCCTTCCTCGCCTTCCTGATGTTCCGCGGGATGCTCAACGAGCGGTTCGGGTTCGTCAACCAGGTGCTGCTCGGCGGCGCCGACGTCCCGTGGCTGACCGACCCGTGGCTGGCGAAGGCGGCGGTGCTGCTGGTCAACCTGTGGGTGGGCTTCCCCTACATGTTCCTCATCTGCACCGGCGCGCTGCAGTCGATCCCGGCCGACGTCATGGAGGCCGCCGCGATCGACGGCGCCGGCCGGTTCACCACCTGGCGCCGGATCACCCTGCCGCTGCTGCTGGTCTCCACCGCGCCGCTGCTCATCTCCTCCTTCGCCTTCAACTTCAACAACTTCAGCCTGATCTACATGCTCACCGGCGGGGGGCCGCGCTTCGCCGACGCCTCCGTGCCCCTGGGGCACACCGACATCCTCATCTCGATGGTGTACTCGGTCTCCGGCGTGGACGGTTCGGCCCCGAAGAACTACGGGCTGGCCAGCGCGCTGTCGATCGTCATCTTCCTCATCGTCGGCCTGATCTCCGCCCTCGCGTTCCGGCAGACGCGCAAGCTCGAGGAGTACAACTGACATGGCCACCGACCTCGCCCGCGCCGCCGACCGCACCGCCGGCCGCGCCCCGGGCCACCCCGCCGCGAACCGCATGGGCCGGCGCCGCTGGTTCTCCGAGATCGGCTGGCGCCACGTCGTCGGCGTCCTCGCCGTCGTCTTCGCCGCCTTCCCGCTGGTCTACGTCCTCTCGGCGTCGCTGAGCGAGGGCGGCACGCTGACCGGGTCCAACGCCCTCTTCGAGGAGGTGAGCCTGGGCAACTACGCCGCCCTCAACGACTCGCCGTTCTGGACGTGGATGCTCAACACCCTGTTCATCGGCGGGACGACGGCGGTCGGCACCGTGCTCATGGGCGCCGCGGCGGCCTACGCCTTCTCCCGCTTCCGGTTCACCGGCCGGCGAGCCGGCCTCACGGCGATGCTCGTCATCCAGATGTTCCCGCAGATGCTCGCCTTCATCGCGATCTTCCTGCTGCTGCTCGGGCTCGGGAACGTCGTGCCGATCCTCGGGCTGAACAGCAAGCTCGCGCTGATCTGCGTCTACCTGGCCGGGGCGATGGGCGTGAACACCTTCCTCATGTACGGGTTCTTCAACACCGTCCCCAAGGAGCTCGACGAGGCAGCGCGGATCGACGGCGCCAGCCACGCCCAGATCTACTGGACGATCGTGCTGCGGCTCGTGGCGCCGATGCTGGCCATCGTGGGCCTGCTGTCGTTCATCTTCACCCTCAACGAGTTCATCATCGCCCGGGTGGTGCTGCAGTCCGAGCGCAACTGGACCTTGGCGGTGGGGCTGTACGGGTGGGTCTCGGAGCTCCTCGAGGCGAACTGGGGGCTGTTCGCCGCCGGCGCGGTCATCTCCGCGCTGCCGGTGCTCGTGCTGTTCCAGCTCCTCCAGCGCTTCATCGTCGGGGGGCTGACGACCGGGTCGGTCAAGGGCTGAGCGCCCTCCCCGTCACCGGCCGCGCTCAGGACATCGCCAGCCACACCGTGGTGTCCGGCGGCACCGTCGCCTCCCCGCCCACCGGCGCGGGCAGGTCCGCGCTGGCGTGGAGGATCTCCCGCTCGGCGGGGACGACCACCGCCTCGACGCCGAGGTTGACCAGCACGAGCACCTCGCGGTTGAGGAAGGCCAGCGTGCCCGCAGGGGCGTCGATCCAGCCCACCGGCCCGGTGCCCAGCCGCAGCTCGTCGCGCAGGCGCAGCCCGCGGCGGTAGCGCTCGAAGCGGGAGTCGGCCCGGCCCTTCTGCGCGGCGACCGCCGCGGCGGTCGCCCGCACGGCCGCGGCGACGTCGCCCGCCTGGCGCAGGCCCACCGCCTCGCCCAGGTGCAGGTAGGCGGTGCCGGGCAGGGCGAGCATGAGCGCCGCGGCCGCGTCGTGGCGGCGCTCCAGGGCGGCGGCGTCGAGGTCGCCCCACTCGGCGGGGGCGGACAGCGCCGCGGTCGCCAGCGTCCAGCCCGCCGGCGCCCCGACCGGGTCGCGCAGCGTGTAGGCGTCGGTGATCGCGGCCCGCAGCGCCTGCGGGCGCCACGGGGTGACGACGAGGCGGTCGTCGCGGGTGACGTGGAGCCAGTCCTCGTGCAGGTGGGCGGCCAGGGCGGCGCGGTCCCGGGCGGTGCCGCCGCCGGTGAGGATGACGTCCTCGCCGTGCTCGGCGATGAGCGCGTGCAGCGCACCGAGCTCGATGCCCGCGTGGCTGTGCGGGCCGAGCGGGGGCACCGGGCGGGTCGCGGAGATGAGGTCGATGCCGTCGATGCCCCGGTGCAGCCACGCGGTGCACCGGGCGAGGTGCCAGGCGGCGGCGTCGGTCTGCGGCGGGGCGTCGGTGCCGGCCAGGGCGACGAGGACCTTGATGCCGCGCTGGTGGGCGCGGCGCACGAACGCCTCGACGACCCCGCGCGCCGGCTCGGTGCCGGGGTCCAGGCCCGGGCAGTGCACCTCGATGGCGTCAGCGCCCAGCCGCGCCACGTGCGAGATCTCCGCCGTCAGCGCCTCCAGGCCGGCCAGGTCCGCCTCGCCGCGCACCTGGAGGACGACGGCGTGCTGCCACCAGGCGGTGGGCCGCCGGGTGCTGCGGTGGACCACGGTGGTCGTGGTGACGTCGCCGAGCCGGGGCGCCCGCCGGTCGGGCGCCTGCTCGCCGGGCGTCGCCTGCGCCGTCGTCTCGTGGTCCGTCACGGCGCCATTGTGGACCACGCGCCGCCGGCGCACCCGCCATCCCGTAGGCTCCTGGCGTGCCCCAGGAGTCGTCAGCCCTCGATCATGGCGTCCGGGCTCACGCCTCCGCCGAGCCCCGCCGCCCCGAGGCCTACACCCGCCGCGATCGCGAGCGCCGCTGGTCCGAGCCGGCGAAGAACCCCCGGCGGACGGCCTTCGAGCGGGACCGGGCGCGGGTGCTGCACTCCTCGGCGCTGCGCCGCCTGGGCGCCAAGACTCAGGTGCTGGGCCCGACCAGCGACGACTTCGTCCGCACCCGGCTGACCCACTCGCTCGAGGTCGCCCAGGTGGGTCGCGAGCTCGGCAAGGCGCTGGGCTGCGATCCCGACGTCGTCGACGCCGCGTGCCTCTCCCACGACCTGGGCCACCCACCCTTCGGCCACAACGGCGAGCGGGCGCTGGACGAGGTCGCGGCGGGGATCGGCGGGTTCGAGGGCAACGCCCAGACCCTGCGGCTGCTGACCCGGCTGGAGCCGAAGACCGTCGGCGAGGACGGCACCAGCGCCGGCCTCAACCTCACCCGCGCGAGCCTGGACGCGGCCACCAAGTACCCGTGGCGCCGCGGCGACGGGCCACCCCGCGCCGACGGCACCCCGACGCCCAAGTTCGGCGTCTACGAGGATGACCTGCCGGTCTTCGACTGGCTGCGCGAGGGGGCCCCGGCCGGGCGGCGCTGCCTCGAGGCGCAGGTCATGGACCTCGCCGACGACATCGCCTACAGCGTGCACGACGTCGAGGACGCCATCGTCGGCGGCCGGGTGGACCTGGCGCGGCTGCGCCGGGCCGGGGAGCAGGAGCGCGTGGTCGGCCAGGTGCGGGCCTGGTACGACCCGCCGGTCGACGACGACACCCTCGGGGCGGCCCTCGACCGGCTGGTGGGCCTGCCGATCTGGATGCCCGCCTTCGACGGCTCGCGGCGCGACCTGGCCGGCATCAAGAACATGACGAGCCAGCTCATCGGCCGGTTCTGCGGCGCGGCCGAGGCCGCCACCCGCGCGACCTACGGCGAGGGGCGGCTCACCCGCTACGCCGCCGACCTGGTCGTGCCGCCGGAGACGCTGGCCGAGATCGTCGTGCTCAAGGGCGTCGCGGCCCTGTACGTCATGGCCCCGCGCGAGCTCGAGCCGCTGTACCTGGCCCAGCGCACCATCATCTTCGACCTGGTCGACGCGCTGCTGGAGACCGGCGACCGGCACCTCGAGCCGCCCTTCGTCGGTGACTTCCGCGCCGCGGCCGAGGACGCCGCGCGGCTGCGGGTGGTCGTCGACCAGGTGGCCTCGCTCACCGACACCTCGGCGAACCAGTGGCACGCCCGCCTGCGCGGGATGCTCTCGGAGGTCTTCTGACGCCCCGCCCCGCCGGCGAGACGTCAAGTAGTGCGCGAGACGTCAAGTCCGTCACGAGGCGTCATGGGTTGCGCCACCCCCGGGGACACGCGCCCGGGTGCGTCGGTATCGCCACCTACACTGACGCCATGGCAGGCCTGATCCGACGCGAGGACATCGACGCGGTCCGCGAGCGCGCCCGGATCGAGGAGATCGTCGGCACCTACGTCACCCTCAAGTCCGCCGGCGTGGGCTCGATGAAGGGCCTGTGCCCCTTCCACGACGAGCGCACCGCCTCCTTCCACGTCCGCCCCCAGCTCGGCCTGTGGCACTGCTTCGGCTGCGACGAGGGCGGCGACGTCATCTCCTTCGTGCAGAAGATCGACCACCTGTCCTTCACCGAGGCGGTGGAGATGCTGGCCGGGAAGGTCGGCGTCCAGCTGCGATACGAGGACGGCGGCACGGGCCGGCCCCGGGAGGAACCGGGGCGGCGCCAGCGCCTCGTCGACGCCCACCGCGTCGCCGAGGAGTTCTTCGCCGGCCAGCTGGACAGCCCCGAGGGCGAGGCCGGGCGCCGGTTCCTCGCCGAGCGCGGCTTCGACCGCCAGGCCGCGGCGACCTTCGGCGTCGGCTACGCCCCCAAGGGCTGGGACCACCTGCTGCGCCACCTGCGCGGGCGCGGTTTCACCGAGGCCGAGCTGACCGCCTCCGGGCTCGTCTCGCAGGGCAACCGGGGGATCTACGACCGCTTCCGCGGCCGCCTCGTCTGGCCGATCCGCGACATCACCGGGGAGACGGTCGGCTTCGGCGCCCGCCGCCTCTATGACGACGACCAGGGGCCCAAGTACCTCAACACCCCCGAGACGCCGATCTACAAGAAGTCGCACGTGCTCTACGGCCTGGACCTGGCCAAGCGCACCATCGCCAAGGAGCGGCGCGTCGTCGTCGTCGAGGGCTACACCGACGTCATGGCCGCCCACCTGGCGGGCGTCGGCACCGCCGTGGCCACGTGCGGGACGGCGTTCGGCACCGACCACGTCAAGATCGTCCGCCGCCTGCTGGGTGACACCGCCGACGTCGCCGCCGGGGTGATCTTCGCCTCCGGCGCCACCCGGGGCGGCGAGGTGATCTTCACCTTCGACGGCGACGCCGCCGGGCAGAAGGCCGCGCTGCGCGCCTTCGAGGAGGACCAGCGCTTCGCGTCCCAGACGTTCGTCGCCGTCGGGCCCGACGGGCTGGACCCGTGCGACCTGCGCCTGCAGCGCGGCGACGCCGCGGTGCGCGAGCTCATCGCCGGCCGGCAGCCGCTGTTCGCCTTCGCGATCCGGTCGGTCCTGGGCCAGCTCGACCTGGCGACGGCGGAGGGCCGGGTGGCCGCCCTGCGCGCGGCCGCGCCCGTGGTCGCCGGCATCCGCGACCAGGCGCTGCGCTGGGAGTACACCCGCGAGCTCGCCGGGTGGCTGGGCATGGACGAGCCGACCGTGCGCAGCGCCGTCCACGCCGCGGAGCGGGCCCAGGGGCGGGTCGACCTCACGCCGCCCCCGCCCGACGGCGGTCCCGGCGGGGGGTTCGGCGGGCGCCGTCAGGGCGCCCCGGGCGGCCGCCCCGAGGGCCGCTGGGACGGCCGGCAGGCGGCTCGGGGCGGGGCACCGGGCCGGGCCGGGCGCGACGGCGGGTTCCGCGGCCGCGAGGGTGGCTTCCGGGACGGCCCGGGCGGGCGCGACGGCGGCTTCCGGGACGGCGGCCGCCCCTCCTTCCAGGACCGCGGCTACCCGGACCGTGCGACCGCGCCGGGCACGATGCCCGGCGGCCAGCGCCCGCCCCGGGAGGACCCGGTCGCCCGCCTCGAGCGGCAGGTGCTCGAGGTGGTCCTCCAGCTGCCCCAGCACGCCCTCGGCGCCGGCTTCGACGACCTCGCCCCGGACACCTTCACCGTCCCGGCCTACCGGGGGGTGCACGACGCCATCCGCGCCGCGGGGGGCACCCTCGCGTACGGCCAGGAGGTCGAGCGCTACGCGGCCCAGCACCCCGGCGGGGACGCCGCCCGGCACGCGGCGGGCTGGTGGGCCGAGCAGGTCCGCGAGAACGCCGTCGGCCCGGTGGCCGGCGTGATCACCGAGCTGGCCGTGGCCCCGCTGCCGGAGGACCGGCCCGAGGCGCTGTCCGGCTACGCCCGCGGCGTGCTCGTGGCCCTGATCCGGATGGGCCTGACCCGCGAGATCGCCGACGTCAAGGGACGGCTGCAGCGCACCGACCCGAACGACCCGGCCTACGCCGACGTGTTCGCGGCCCTGATGGAGCTGGAGAACCGCCGCCGCGCGCTCAGCGTGGACTGAGGGGACATCGTCGCGGCGTTGCGCGTGCACGAGCGCGGCATCGCGGCCAATGTTGTACCTGAAGAACGTCGGGCGCGCCGCCCGGTCAGGACCGCCGTCGGGAGGGGCACGGTTATGGGGGAGCAGCTGCTGCCTCGCACAGCGCCCGTCCACTCCCTCCGCCGTTTCCTCGCTCGGCTGCACCCCGCACGCCGCACCCCCGGCGGCGACGCCGTCGGCGGCCTGGGGGCGATGGCGGTCGTCGGCGCCGTGGCCATCCTCGCCACCGCGGCGCTCGTCCTCGGGATCATCGCCGTCTGGCCCACCCAGGGGCAGCACCCGCGCACCTCGGCCACCCGGCCCCCCGAGGGGGCCGTGCTCGGCGCCGAGGGCCGCCCGGACGTCATGGCGCCCGGCGCCGGGCCGCTGACCGGCCGCCTCCAGCCCCCGGGCACCACGGGCGGGGCGACGGACGAGGCCCGGGTCCGGCTGGGCCAGCCCGCCCGGGTCGGGACCTGGGAGGTCGCCGTCCGGCGCACGGACCTGCGCGAGTTCGCCGCCGCGGACGGACTCTCCTCGCCGGGGCGGGGAGAGCGCGTGCTGGAGGCGCAGGTGACCGTCACCAACGACGGCGCGGCGCCGGCGGACCCGGGCCTGGATCTCCTCGTCGGGTACCTCGGCCCGGACGGGGTGGAGTACAACGGCGACGCCGGCGGAGTGTGCCCGACGCGGGAGGCGGTCTTCGGGCGCGGCAAGATCCCGCCGGGGGAGACGGTGCGCGGCAGCGTCTGCCTGGGTGTGCCGGCCCGCGCCGTCGAGGGCGGGGCGTGGGTGCTGCGCACCCCGGCGGAGTACGCGCGGCCGAAGGTGTTCGCCGCCCGGTAGGGGGCCGGCAGGCGGCGGCCGCCGGCCGTGAGAGCGAGGTTCGCCGCGTGGCCGGGAACGGCCCGATGGGCCGGGCCCGGCCACGCGACGATCGTGGGGCTCAGAGGGCCGAGACGACCTCGTCGAAGGGCAGGCGCGGCAGGCGGTCCCGGAAGGCGTTCTCGGCGGGCTTGCCGATGTTGACCGCGACCAGGACGCGGTGGCGCCCGTCCGGGAAGAACTCGCGGGAGACCGCCTCGGCGTCGAAGCCGGTCATCGGTCCGGCGGCCAGCCCGGCGGCCCGGATGCCGATGATCGCGTAGCCCACCTGCAGGCCGGCGTTGAGCTCGGCCATGCGGGCGCGCGACGCCTCGTCGCCGGCGAGCATGTCCCGCGCACCGGGGTTGTGCGGGAACGTGCGCGGCAGCTCCTCGTGGAAGTCGATGTCCGCCGCGAGGAGGGCGGTCGCGGGGGCGGCCGCCGTCTTCGCCCGGTTGCCCTCGGCCATGTGCGGCAGGAGTCGCTCCTTCGCCTCGGCGGAGCGGACCACGACGACGCGCAGCGGCTGGGTGTTCATCGCCGTGGGCGCCCACTTGACGAGCTCGAAGATCGCGGCGAGCTGCTCGTCCGTGACGGGCTCGTCCGTGAAGGCGTTGGCGGTGCGGGCCTCGCGGAAGAGCAGGTCCTGGGCGTCCTCGTCGAGGAGCAGCGCGTCGGCGATGCGAAGATCAGTTGAAGTACTCACGCCTAGTGCAGCCACGGCCGTGGCCCGGCGATTCCGCAGCGCGGCGTGATTGATGCCATAGCCAGCCCGCGTGTCAGCCGCCGTCGCGCGGCGCGGCCCGGGACCGGTGGGGCGTGTTGACCCTCAGTTGCTCCCGCTGGCGTCGTCGCAGGACGGGCACAGGCGGACCTCGACGTCCTCGGCGGCGCCCCGCCCGACCCGGCGCAGCGGCTCCTCGTGGGTGCCGCACACGGCGCACAGGTGGGCGCGACGGGGCCAGGCGTCGGAGAGCTCGAGCATCCCGAGCGCGCCGTCGCCCAGGCGGATGGCGTGAAAGGTCACATGAATAAGTATGTCGTTTGTCCGATTCGTTGCCAAGTGCCCTCCGGGCTAGGGGCACACTCACCGGACCTGCCGGGCCGCGGAAGACGCTCCTGGAACTTCTCGACCTCGAGGTCATCCTCCGGAGCCGAACGGCGGCTGGGGAGGAGCCTTGTCGGCGCCCGGGGGCCGTGCCGACTGGGGCCCCGGCGGCCGCACCCGGTGGGCGCCCGGTGGCGCCCCGGCGGACGCGCGACGCTAGCGGCGGATGGGACAGCCATGAACGCGAGAGGCCCGGAACCGTGGAGGTTCCGGGCCGTGTGGCTCCCGCGACTGGACTCGAACCAGTAACCGTCCGATTAACAGTCGGATGCTCTGCCAATTGAGCTACGCGGGATCGCCGGATAGGACTCTAGCAAACAATCCGACCCCCTCTTGACCGCGAGGGGGCCGCTGCGCCGTTATGTGGGGAGTCCCACAGCGGCGCGCGCCCGGCTCTCGAGGGCGTCGATCACCCGGCGTTCGTCCTCGTCGCCCTGGAGCGGCCCCTGCGCGGTGAGCTGGGAGAACAGCGCGCCGTCCTCGCCCCGCCGGATCTGCGCCCGCAGCAAGGTGCCGTGCGGGGTCTCCGCGGTCTCGGTGTGGACCACGGAGGACTGCACGCGCTCGCGCACCGCGGCGGTGAAGGTCTCCACGTCGTCCGAGGCCGTGGTCAGGACGAGGGGCGGCTGGGCGCCGTCGACCCAGGAGACGGTGAACCGACGCAGCTCACCGTCCCACCTGCCGTGCTGGACGGCGTGCCAGGGGTGGTGGGCACGGATGCCCGCCGCGTCGGCGACGAGCAGGGCGCCGGTCGACACCACGGCCCAGGACCCGTCCTGGAGCTCGGCGACGGCGAGCGCGTCGTGCGGCTTGAGCTGCGCCGCCACCTCGCGCGGCAGTCTGTGGCCTCGGCGGAAGATCATGGGTGCCACGGTAGCCGGGCGCGCCCCGGTAGGGTGGACGGCGCCGTCGTCGCGCTCTCGCAGTGCGGCACGCCCCTGTAGCTCAGCTGGTCAGAGCAGCGAACTCATAATTCGTCGGTCGCGGGTTCAAGTCCCGCCGGGGGCACCGCCGCCTTTCGGCGGCCTGCCGTCAGCCCGGCGGACGGGACAGCCGGCCCGGCGAATGCCGTCGCGTCGCATCCCGTCCCCGCGGCTAGCCTCGTGCAGGCGGCTCCCTCGCGTCGCCGGGGCGGTCGTGGTCGTATCGACATCGGGGGAGGAAAGCCCGTGGAGGAGTGGTCTACACAAGCCGAGCTCGGTGAGCGGCTCGGCATCGACGCCCAGGCAGTCGGGGAGCTCCTGGTCGCCGCCGGACTGAAGGCCGGCCGGCACGCGACGGATGACGCGTTGGACCGGGGCCTCGCGGCACCCGACGTGACGGCGCTCGGGCGACCGTTCGTCCGGTGGCGGGCCGCCGAGGTCCTGCCCCTCATCGAGCCGTTGGTGCCGCGCATCGCTCCGCCGGCCGCCAGCGAGGCGCCCGCGCGGACCTCACGACGGACGACGCCCGCGCAGTCCGCGCGACGGTCCGCGGCCCCGGCGCGGCCCGTGCGGGGAGGGGGGACGACCTTCGACGTCGTGGTCGCGCTGCAGGCCGTCGCCGACCCGAACCCCGGCCCGACCGGGTGGGCGTATGTGAATCAGGAGACCTGGACACCCGCGTCAGGTGCGCTGCCCTTCGGGACGGATCGGGAGGGGGAGCTGACCGCCACGGTTCATCTGCTGGACGAGTCGCCGGCGGGCGCCAACCTGCTGATCAGGACGGCGTCCGAGTATCTCGTGAAGACCGCGACGGTGTGGGCGCCGAACTGGAAGCGCAACGGGTGGAGGAAGCGCAACGGGGAGACCCCGGCGAACCTCGACCTGATCCAGCTACTGCTCGCCAAGATCGAGGCGCGAGCGGGGCGCACCAGGTTCGGGCACGCCGCTGCGGACGACGAGTTCGTCATGGCGGCCGCCCAGAGGGCGGCCGAGGCGGCACGGGAGGTCGGCCGCTCGTAGGCGCTGAACAGCGCTGCAGAGGGCGGCGGGGCGTCCGCACCCGCCGCCCTCTGCCGTCGTCGGCGCTCGCCTGAGCGCTGTGCATCGGCTGCGGGTGGAGGCCGCCCAGGCCCCATGTCGGCCGAGCGTCCCGATCGTGGCGCCATATCGACAACGACGGCCTTGTCCCAGGGCTTCGTCCTCACCGGCTTCTGTCAGGGCCGGCATCGGCGGGCCCGGTTCATCCTGGCCGGTTGGGGGGGGGTCCCGCCCGGGGGCTCCCTCCTGGTCCATCGCGTCGGGCGTCCGCCGGCGCCCTGGTCAGGGCTTCCGCCGGCGCGCTCGCCAGGGCACCGTTCGGTGCCTTCCGGCGAGATCGAGGGACTACCGCCGTCGGTGAGCATCGCGGCTCATCGACGGCGATGACGCCGGCGGTCGCGCTTCCCGGCTGCGCACGGTCGGGGCATTCCTCGGCCCGAGAGCCCGATCGGGGCCCGGGAGACTGACCACTGTCGCAATACGTCGTAGCCGCCTCGAAAGAATGTGGCCCCCTTATTGCGACAACGGTAATTGCCGCGGACTCCAAGGAAAATCGCACCTCACGCTTGCGGCCTTTCGAGAAATCGCCTATGGTCGATGGACATCATCGTAAACAATCCGGCAGCGTGGCCGTGCTCACTTTTCCACCGAAAGGCGCTGCAAGCATCCCGGTGAATGTGGGCCGCGAGTGGACACGTGCCGGAACTTTGGGTTCAAGGAGGGAAAAATGAGTGCTGAGCAGTTCGGTCTGCCTGCCGCGCCGGAGGGCCTTGTGTGGTCGTTGCGTCGGCGTGGCGAGTCGGTACAGCTGCGCCTGCGGACCCGCGGGGTGTGGCCCAAGGTCGTCGCGGCGTGGAGCACCGATGCGTTCTCGAGGCTGTCTCCCGACCCCGGCACCGCGCTGAAGGAGATCGCCACGCAGATCAAGGCGAACGCCGGATATTCCACCGCCGCCTAAGAATCGTCGAGGTGTGCCCGGCCCTGGCCGGGCACACCGGGTTCTCGACGTCATGTGGAGTCGGCGAGCGGCATTCGACGAGAAACGGAGTGAGTTCCCTGAGATCGGTTCACGCGGGAGCACGGGTCGAGGAATCCCGCCTGCCCGCGACGCATGCGCACAACGCGGTCCCGCATTTCCAGCAGGGCCGCCGGTACGGCGCTCGCCTGGCTGGCGGGCATCAAGGCGGGGCGCACGCAGCGGACATCGTGGAGGAGTGGGGATGGCACTCCTTCCCCGCGAGTGATCCGCCGGCGAACTGGTAGGGCGCAACGGAGGGCCCGCACCGGCCGGTGGGCGTCGCGAGAACAGGCGACACCGCGGTCGCTCGGCAGGGCAGCCTGAGCGGCGGCCACCGACCGGGATCCGTCGAGGGCTGTCCCAGCGCCGGCCAGGCGGGGGTGATGCGAGAGGGCGAGACGGTTCTTGTGTCCCCGCCCGGCCGGTCGCCGCATCATAGGAACCGTCCTCGTCCCTGGAGGCGCCATGGACGACGCGCCGCCGCCGGCCGACCACGCCGCAGATCCGGAGGAGGCCCTCGATCGGCTGCTGCGCGACCTGCGCAGCCGACGTGACGGTCTCTCGGATCGCGAGGCCGCCCGTCGGCTGGTGGCGGTCGGACCGAACGAGCTGGTCCGGCGCGGCGGTCCGACCTGGCCCGGTCAGCTGCTCGACCAGCTCGTCCATCCGCTGGCGTTGCTCCTGTGGGCGGCCGCGGTCCTGGCCTATGTGAGCGGGAGCCCGCCGCTCGCCGTCGCCATCGTCGTGGTGGTGGCCGTCAACGCGGTGTTCGCGCTCGTCCAGGAGCGCCACGCCGAACGGGCGGTCGAGGCCCTCGCCCAGTACCTCCCACCCCACGCCCGAGCGGTGCGGGAGGGGCGCACACGGGTGATCGACGCGCGCGAGCTCGTCCCGGGCGACGTCATCGCCGTCGGTGAGGGCGACCGGGTCTCGGCCGACGCCCGCGTGCTCAGCGGCAGTGTCGAGATGGACCTGTCCCCGCTCACGGGGGAGTCCATGCCCGTGCTGCGCTCGCCCGCGCCCGGACCGCGTGGGCTCCCGCTGCTCGAGGCCCGAGACCTGCTCTTCAGCGGGACGGCGTGCGTCGCGGGCGAGGCCCTCGCGGTCGTCTACGCCACCGGGATGCGCACCGAGTTCGGGCGCATCGCCGGGCTCTCGCAACGCGTGCGGCACGAGCCGAGCCCGCTGGAGCAGCAGGTCCGCCGGGTCGCGCGACTGATCGCCGTGGTCGCCGTCGGGATGGCCGCGGCCTTCATCCCCCTCGGCACCCTGTTGGCGGGCTTGTCCGTGGCCGACACGCTGACGTTCGCGATCAGCCTGCTGGTGGCCAACGTGCCGGAGGGCCTGCTGCCGACGATCACCCTCGCGCTCGCGGTGGGCGTGCGCGTCCTGGCCCGGCGCGGTGCGGTCGTCAAGCGGCTCTCCGCCGTCGAGACCCTGGGGTCCACCAGCGTCATCTGCACGGACAAGACCGGCACGCTCACCCTGAACCAGATGCGGGTGGTCCGGTGGTGCACCGGCACCGGCACCGGCGCCGACGCGCGAATCTCCGACGCCGTGGCCCCACCCGTTCCGGACCGGCTGTGCCGGGCCAGCGTGTCATGCACCAACGCCACGCTGGATCGAGCCGGACGGGGAGCCGGCGACCCGACGGAGGTGGCGCTGCTGCGCTTTGCGGCCGAGGCCGGACACGGCGGGCCCGATCACACCGCCCGCGTGCGTCAGTACCCCTTCGACCCCACCCTCCGGCGCATGTCCACCCTGGACCGACTGGACGGCGGACTCTACGTGGCCACGAAGGGCGCCCCGGAGGAGGTGATCGCCCGGTGCACGTGGGTTGCCACCGCCGACGGCGAGGACCTTCCGCTGACGCCGGACACCCGCGCGGCGCTCGCCGCGGTGGTGGACGCGTGGGCCCGCGAGGGCCTGCGCCTGCTCGCGGTGGCGGACCGGGAGCTTCCCGAGCTGGACCCGCTCACCGCCGAGCGGGCGCAGGTGGAGGCCGACCTCACCCTCCTCGGCCTGGTGGCCATGCAGGACCCGCCGCGCCCGGAGGTCCGCGACGCGGTCGCCCGCTGCCACAGCGCCGGCATCCGGCTCATCGTGGTGACCGGCGACCACGGCCTGACCGCCCAGGGCGTGGCCGCCCAGGTGGGCATCGGCGGGCCCGACGTGCCGGTCGTCACCGGCCGGGAGCTCGAGGCGATGACCGAGGTCGAGCTCGACGCGCTCCTCGACCGGAACCGGGAGGTCATCTTCGCCCGGAGCTCGCCCGAGGCGAAGCTGCGCATCGCCGACGCGCTGCGGGACCAGGGGTACGTGGTGGCGATGACCGGCGACGGGGTCAACGACGCCCCGGCGCTGCGGCGGGCCGACATCGGCGTGGCGATGGGCCGCTCGGGCACCGACGTGGCGCGCGAGGCCTCCACCATGGTCCTCACCGACGACAACTTCGCCACCATCGTCACGGCGGTGGAGGCCGGACGTCGGGTGTACGACAACGTCCGGAAGTTCATCGTCTACATCTTCGCGCACGCCACCCCCGAGGTCGTGCCCTTCCTCATGTACGCGCTCTCCGGGGGACAGATCCCCCTTCCCCTGACGGTGATGCAGATCCTCGCCATCGACCTGGGCACCGAGACGCTCCCTGCGCTGGCGCTGGGCCGCGAGCGCGGCGAACCGGACCTCATGGACCGTCCGCCCCGTCGCCGGCACGCCAACGTCATCGACGGCGTCATGCTGGCGCGGGCGTGGGGGCTGCTCGGCGGGGTCTCCGCGCTGCTGGTGTCGACGCTGTTCCTGATCACGCTCGCCCACGGGGGCTGGGTGCCCGGCACCGCGGTGGACCAGGGGCCGCTGCACGAGGTGTGGCGACAGGCCACCACCATGACCTTTCTCGGGATCGTCGCCTGCCAGATCGGCACGGCCATGGCCGCCCGCACCACCCACACCTCCCTGCGCCGCATCGGCCTGACCACCAACCCGGCGCTGCTGTGGGGCATCGCCTTCGAGGTCGCCTTCGCCGCCGCCGTCGTCCTCCTGCCGCCCCTGCAGGTGGTGTTCGGCACCGCCGTCCCGGAGCCCTGGCAGGCGGCCCTGCTGGTGCCCCTGCCGGTCTTCGTCTGGGGCGCCGACGAGGCGTGGCGATGGGCGCGCCGCACCCGGCCCGCCCGGCGGTGAGGTGAACCCGGTCGGCCGGGGGAGCGGCGCGACGGTTCCGGTCCCCGGCACCGCCCCCGCGGCCTACCCTGCGACCACGTCCGCCCGCCGCCGGTGACCCCCGTCGGCGAGGCCAGCCTCAGGAGGCGCCATGCGTTCCGAGCCCGCGACGCCCTCGGCGTCGGGTCCCCGCCGGCCGAGCCGCAGACGCGTCGGCATGGCGCTCATCGCGGCCGGCGTCCTGGTGCTGGCCGCGTGCGCCGCCGGGCCCAACCCGGTCGCCGGCGCCGGCGAGGCGGGATTCTGGTCGGGCCTGTGGCAGGGGCTGATCAGCCCGATCACGTTCGTCGTCTCGCTGTTCAACGACAACGTGAGCATCTACGAGGTGCGCAACAACGGGAACTGGTACGACTTCGGCTTCATGCTCGGCGTCTCCGCCGTCTTCTCCGGGCCGGCAGGCGGCGCCGCCCGCCGCCGGGCGCCGGCCGGCTGAGCGGCCCACGCCCGGCGGCGAACCCGCTCAGCGGGAGATGACGACCTTCAGGGCCTTGGTCTCGGCCGCCCGGCCGAAGGTGTCGTAGGCGTCGAGCATCTGCTCCAGGGAGAAGTGGTGCGTCGCGAACTTCTCCGCCGGGATCTTGTGCTGCGCGACCAGCTTGAGCAGCATCGGCGTGGTGTTGGTGCTCACCAGGCCGGTGGTGATAGTGACGTCCTTGATCCACAGGTCCTGCATCGCCAACTCCACCGGGTGCCCGTGGACGCCGACGTTCGCCACGTGCCCGCCGGGCCGGATCAGCTCGGTGCACGCCTGCAGCGTCGCCGGGATGCCCACCGCCTCCACCGCCACGTCGACGCCCAGCCCGTCGTCGGTGAGCTTGCGGACGTCCTCCTGCCAGCCGTCGCGGCCGCTGTTGACCCCGTCGGTGGCCCCGAAGGACTTCGCCTGCTCGATCCGGTTGTCGTCGAGGTCCACGGCGATCACGCGGGAGGCGCCGTAGAGCCCCACGGTCATCATCACGGCCAGGCCGATCGGGCCCGAGCCGACGACGGCGACGACGTCGCCGGGCTTGACCGCCCCGTTGCGCACCCCGATCTCGAACCCGGTGGGCAGGATGTCCGAGAGCATGACGGCCGCCTCGTCGCTGATGCCCTCGGGGAGCTTGTAGACGGAGGTGTCGGCGAAGGGGACGCGCACGTACTCCGCCTGGGTGCCGTCGATGAGGTGGCCGAAGATCCAGCCGATGCCGCTCGCGCCCTCCTCGGCGAGGCAGTGGGCGTACAGGCCCTGCGCGCAGTACGAGCACCGCCCGCAGGCGCTGATGCACGACAGCAGCACCCGGTCGCCGACCGCCACCGTGGTGACGGCGTCGCCCACCTCGGTCACGGTGCCCACGCCCTCGTGGCCGAGGATGCGCCCGTCGGTGACCGCGGCGACGTCGCCCTTGAGGATGTGCAGGTCCGTGCCGCAGATCGTGGTGGTGTCGATCCGCACGATGATGTCCGTCGGGGCCTGGATCGTCGGGTCCGGCACGTCCTCCCAGGCCTTCTCGCCCGGACCGTGGTAAACCAGCGCCTTCATGTCGCGACTCCCTCGTCGTCTGGGCCGGCCCTGGCCGGGCCGGGGAGCGCGTGCGCGCCCGCTCTCAGCCTGACCCATTCCGGGGCACCCCGACCAGGACTTGGGGCCCACGACATCGACGCATCGCCGGGCCGTCGGCGCGGGCGTCCCGCTGACCTGCGGCGTCCCCGCGCGGCACGTGGACTCACACGCGCGCCCCAGCGGGAGCCCAGCCCCCTCCCAGCGAAACGGAGCACGGTGTCCCCATGGCCACCGTCAGCGCCCCCGCCCGTCCCGGCACCCGCGCCGCCGGCCCCACCCGGCGCGTGCCGACCTGGTGGCGCGACGCGGCCGGGCTGCTCGCCTGGGGCTCGATGCTCGTCGTCGTCGCGCTGTGGGTGCGCGGCGGCGGCCTGCAGGACCTCACCGGCGGGACAGGCGCGGCGCTGACGACGTCCGGGCGGCTCACCGGGCTCGTCGCCGCCGACCTCATGCTCGTCCAGGTCGCGCTCATGGCCCGGGTGCCCTTCGTCGAGCGCTCCTACGGCCAGGACGAGCTGGCGCGGCGCCATCGCCTGGTCGGCTTCACCTCCTTCTGGCTCCTGGTCGCCCACATCGTCCTGACCGTGCTGGGGTACGCGACCTCCGCCCGCACGGGTGCCTGGGCCACGGCGTGGGACATGGTGCGGACCTACCCCGGCATGCTGCTCGCCGCGGCGGGCACCGCCCTCACGGTCCTCGTCGTGGTGACCTCCGTCCGCGCGGCCCGGCGCCGCAGCCGCTACGAGTCCTGGCACCTCGTCCACCTCTACGGCTACCTCGGCGCGTTCCTCGTCGTCCCGCACATGGTGTGGACCGGGCGGGACTTCCTTACCGCGCCGCTCGCGAGCGCCTACTGGTGGACCGCGTGGGCGCTCGTGGCGCTGGCCGTGCTGGTGTTCCGGGTGGCGCTGCCGCTGTGGCGCACCGGCCGGCACCGGGTGGTGGTCGAGCGGGTCGTCTGGGAGGGGCCCGGCGTCTTCTCCCTGCACCTGCGCGGCCACGGCCTGTCCCGGCTCCCGGCGGCGGCCGGCCAGTACTTCGTCTGGCGCTTCGCCGGGCCCGGCCGCACCCGCGGACACCCGCTGTCCCTCTCCGCCGCCCCGCACGGTGACCGCCTGCGGGTGACGGCCAAGGTCGCCGGGGACGGCACCGCGCAGATGGCCCGGCTGCGTCCGGGCACCCCGGTCGCCTTCGAGGGGCCCTACGGCCGGCTCACCGAGGCCGCGCGCACGCGGCCCGGGGTGGTCCTCCTCGGCTGCGGCATCGGGATCACGCCGATGCGGGCGCTCCTGGAGGGCCTGGCGTACGAGCCGGGCCGGGCCACGCTGATCTACCGGGCGCGCAGCGAGGCCGACCTCGTCCTGCGCGAGGAGATCCGGGACATCGCCGCCCGCCGGGGCGCCGCCGTCGTCGAGCTGCCGGGGCGCCGCGTCCCGGACCGCGCGTCGTGGCTGCCGGACTGGGCGGCCCGGTGGGACGACGCCGCCGCCCTGCTCCGCCTCGTCCCGGACGTCGCCGACCGCGACGTCTACCTCTGCGGTCCCGACCGGTGGATGGACGCCGCCCGCACCGCCGCGCTCAGGGCGGGTGTGCCGGCCGAGCAGATCCACCGCGAACGCTTCTCGATGTGAAGGAGCACTCCGTGCGCAAGATCGTCCTCGCCGGTGCCACGACCGTCACGGGCCTGGTGCTGCTCCTGTCCTACCCGACCTCGCGGCACCACGCCCTCGACGGGGCGGCGACGGCGGGCGGGGCGCCCGGTTCGGGGCTCTCCGCCGGGGACGCCCCGGGCGCCTCCTCGCAGTCCCCGCGAGCCACGTCCGGGCCGTCCGCGGGCCCGTCGTCCGGGCAGTCGGCGGGTCCGTCGTCCGCCGGTGCGGGCACCTACACAGGCGCGGAGGTGAACACCCAGTGGGGCGTCGTGCAGGTGGAGGTGACGGTCGAGCACGGGCGGGTCGTGGACGCCCAGGCGGTCCAGGCGCCCGACGGGAACTCGCGCGACCAGGAGATCAACGCCTACGCCGTGCCCATCCTCGAACAGGAGACCGTCCGGGCCGGCAGCTCCCAGATCGACGCCGTCTCCGGCGCCACGGTGACGAGCGAGGGGTACATCGAGTCACTCCAGTCGGCGCTGGACCAGGCGGGGCTGCGATGAGGCCCGCGCCCGTCGGGCTCGACCGGCGCGCCTGGCACGAGACCGTCATGGGCATGCCCGTCAGCGTCCACCTGCGCGGGCCCGGGCTCGGCCCGGCCGCCGACGTGGCAGTCGCCGCCGTCTACACCGAACTGCGGCGGCTGGAGACGCTGCTCAGCACCTACCGCCCCGACTCCGACGTCTCGCGGCTGGCCGACGGCGTGCTCACGCTCGACCGGTGCGCCCCGGAGGTCGCCGAGGTGCTCGAGCTGTGCGCGCTCGCGACCACCCACACCGCGGGCGCCTTCACCGCCCTGCGCCCGCTGCCCGGCGGCGGCCACCGCATCGACCCCACCGGCCTGGTCAAGGGCTGGGCGGTGGAGCGCGCCGCCGCGCCGCTGCGCGACCTCGACGCCGACTGGTACGTCAACGCCGGCGGCGACATCGCCGCCCATGTGGCCGAGGACCGGCCGGCGTGGCGGGTGGGCGTCGAGGACCCCCGCGACCGCGGCCGGGTGCTCGCCGTCGTCGCCCTGCGCGACGGCGGCGTGGCCACCTCCGGCACCGCGGCCCGTGGCGCGCACATCTGGGACCCGCGGACCGGCGCCGCCGCCGACGACCTCGCCTCCGTCACCGTCGCGGGCCCGACCCTGCTGTGGGCCGATGTGTTCGCCACGGCCGTGTTCGTGGAAGGCCCGACGGCGGCCGCGTGGGCCGCACGGGACGGGTACGAGGTCGTCGTCGTCCACCACGACGGGCGCGCGGAGCGCACGCTGCCCCTCGTCGCTGCCGCGCCGGCAGCTCCCGGCCCCACGGCCTGACCGCGACCGACGCGCGCCGCGGCCCTCCCTCCTCTGAGCCACCACGCCGAGGGCCAGCGCCATTCCCAAGGGCCCGGACGCGCGGTGGCGGGGGATGGTCGATAGCCTCGCCGCCACGACCGATCCCTGGCACCGGAGGCCGTCATGCAACTTGCGCGACTCGTGGGCAAGCTCGAGCAGGAAGAGTCTCTCGACCCGGCGGTGGACGCCCTCGTCGGTGCGGTGAACCAGGTGCTCCCACCGGGTGAGATCAAGGACATCCTGCACGGCAAGTTCCTCGGCCACGCACTCCACCCGCTCCTGGTGACCCTGCCGATCGGCATGAACGTCGGCGCGCTGCTCCTCGACCTCACCGGCGGGAAGAGCTCCCGGCGCGCCGCCCAGCGCCTGGTCGGCGCCGCCGTGCTGCTCGTGGGTCCGACGGCGGCGGCCGGGCTGGCGGACTGGTCCGAGCTCGGCTCCGACAACCGCCCCAAGCGGGTGGGCCTCGTCCACGCCGGCGCGAACGTCGTCGCCACCGGGTTCTTCGCGGCGAGCTGGCTGGCGCGGCGTCGGGGCCGTCACGGGACCGGCGCCGCGCTCGCCCTGGCCGGTTCGGCCGGGCTGTCGGTCGGGGGCTACCTCGGCGGCCACCTCGCCTACTCCGAGGCCGTGGCGGTCAACCGCAACGCGGACCGCACCCCGACCCCGGAGGACTGGGAGGACGTCGCCGCCGCCGGGGACCTCGGGGACGGCATGCTGCGTGCCGAGGCGGCCGGCCAGCCCGTGCTGCTCGGCCGCCACGGCGGTGCCCTCTTCGCCATGGGCGCGGTGTGCAGCCACCTCGGTGGCGCCCTGGACGAGGGCGAGGTCGTCGACGACGAGGGCGGCTGCGTCGTCTGCCCGCTTCACGGCAGCCACTTCCGCCTGAGCGACGCCTCGGTGGCCCGCGGCCCGGCGACGGCGCCGGTGCTCGCCTACGACGTGCGGCAGGTCGGGGACCGCATCCAGGTGCGCGCCCGCGCCTGAACCGCTCCCCGCTCTCACCCCCGCTCACCCCCGGGTGAACGGGGGTGACGTGCGTCCGTTTCATCCTGCGGTCACCCGTGGGCGCTCTCCGCCGTTTCGGCCGCTGAGATGTGCTTGTTGCCGCGAACAGTCCCTCGTGCACCGGTACGGGGAGACCCGCGGGCCGCTCCTGCGCCCGCCCGTACCCCCGCGGGCGGGCGCCTCGGCGGTTCTCGCCCCCGGCGTCCGTCGGGGGCGCCGGCATGTCGAGGAGTGACGTGAAGAAGAACAGTGCGAAGCCGTCCCCCGGGCGTCGCTTTGTCGGAACAGTGGTGGTCCCCGGTCTGGCCCTCGGCCTGCTGACGCTGGGTGGCCCGGCGTACGCCGGGCCCCCCGCCGGCGCGGGCGGGAGCTGCAACGGCGTGGTGAACCAGCTCGCTCACCGCGGCGCCGTCCAGCAGAACCTGCTCAAGGCGGCGGCGAAGCAGAACGCCGACGTCATCGCCCGCCTCCAGGCCGAGAAGACGAAGCTGCAGACCCAGCAGAGCACCCTGACGACGCAGCTCGCCGACCTTCAGAAGGAGATCGCCGCGCTGGACGCCGCGACGCAGGATCTGGAGCAGCAGGAGGCCGCAGCGGAGGCCCAGCTCGCCGACCTCACCTCTCGCCAGGCGGCTGCCAAGCAGGCCGTGGAGCAGATGACGGCGGACCTGTCGGCGCTGACGACCCAGCGGCAGGCGGCCCAGGACGAGCTCGCCGGGCTGCAGGCGCAGCTCGACGGTGCCGACGCCACCCTCCAGTCCCTCAATGACGAGAAGCGCGCACTGGACGCGCAGATCGCCGATAAGCAGGCCGAGCTCGCCGCCGCGCAGAGCGAGCTGGACGGGCTGCGGGCGGATGTCGCGACGGCCGAGCAGGCGGTGGCGGACCACCAGGCAGCCCTCCAGGCCGCCGAGCAGGCTCTGGCGGGGGCGCAGGACCGCGCCGCCGCGGCCGCCGACGCGGTGACGCAGGCCGAGGCCGACGTCACCGCCGCCCAGGACGAGCTCACGCGGCTCCAGGCCGCCGGCGACACCGCCGCCGAGGCCCTGGCCGCCAAGCAGGCCGAGCTCGCCTCGGCACAGGACGTCCTCGCCGCTCGGCAGGCCGACGCCGCGAGCGCGCAGACGGCGCTCGAGGACAAGGTGGCCGAGGTCGCCGCCGAGCGCAGCGAGCTGACGCGGCTCCAGGCGGACGCGACCGCGGCGCAGAAGGCGCTGGACGACAAGCAGGCCGAGATCGCCGCCGCGCAGAAGACGCTCAGCGAGAAGGAGGCGGCAGCTTCCGCCGCGGCCGACAAGGTCACCACCACCCAGGCCCAGCTCGCCGCCCTTCCGGGCCAGATCAGCCAGCTCCAGGCCGAGATCGCCACCACCCAGACGGCGATCAACGCGAAGCAAGCGCAGCTCACGACCGCGCAGAACGAGCTCCGGGCACTCCAGGACCAGAAGACGGCACTGGAGCGGGAGATCGCTGGCCTGAAGGTGGACCTCGAGAAGGCCAACGGCGTGGGCAACAAGCGCAAGATCCAGGATCAGATCACGGAGAAGGAAGGCCTGCTGGCCACCGTCAACAGCCAGATCACGAACAAGAACGCCGAGATCGCCGGGTTCAGCGGCGACCTCAAGGCGCTCCAGGACCGGATCGCCGC
Source organism: Georgenia thermotolerans (assembly GCF_009193185.1). Lineage (GTDB taxonomy): Bacteria > Actinomycetota > Actinomycetes > Actinomycetales > Actinomycetaceae > Georgenia > Georgenia thermotolerans. Next base: position 130,664 of record NZ_VUKF01000002.1, read on the forward strand.
GCTCAACGCCGACCTCACCGCCAAGCAGGCCGAGAGCAGCCGGCTGCAGACCCAACTCGCCACCGACCAGCAGGCGCTGGCTGCCGCCAACCAGGCCGTCACCGACGCGTCCGCGGCGCTCGCGGCCCCCCGGGATCAGTTGCCGGGGCTGCAGGCCGCCGCGTCCGACGCGCGCTCGGCTGTCGACACGCAGGGCGCGCATGTCGCCGACCTCGAGGGGGCCCTCCCGGGCCTCCGCGCGGCCGTCGAGGACGCCAACCGGGCGGTCGAGGAGCAGCAGGCCCGCGTCGCGGCCCTCGAGGCCGAGGTGCCCGACCTCGCGAGCGCCGACGAGCAGGCACGCGCCGCGATCGCGGCCCAGCAGGCCACGCTCGAGGACCTGCAGGCCACGTTGGCGACGCGCCAGGCGGCGCTGGACGCGGCGAACCAGGAGATCGCCGACCAGTCCGCACGGCTCAGCCAGGCCCGGCAGGACCTGGCCGACGCGCAGACCGCGCTGGGGACCGCCTCCAAGCTGGCCGGCGAGAAGCAGGCCACGGTGGACGCCCTGAACCGGGACGTGGACGGGCTGAGCACTGAGATGGCCGGCCTCAACACCCGCATCACGGCGGTGGAGAAGGAGATCCTCGGCCTCGAGGGCCAGGTCGCCCCCCTGCTGACCCAGCTGACCGACCTCGACAACCAGACCAGCGCCAAGGAGGCCGAGCTCACGGCCCTCCAGTCGCAGCTGACCGCCCTGGACAAGCAGGTCGTCGACGCCCAGGCCGTGCTGCGCACGCTGCAGACGGCGAAGGGCAACAACAAGGACAAGATCGCTGCCCAGCAGGCGGTCGTGACCGATCTGCAGAAGAAGCTCGGCGACGTGCAGACCCAGATCGGCCAGATCGACGGGCAGATCGCCAACGGGGGCTGCGCGGTCTGACGACCGGGTCCGGGGTGGGGCGAGCGGACAGCGCTCGCCCCACCCCGGTTCTCGTGGGGGCCGCGATCTCGACACAAGGGACCGGCCCTGCGACCGTGTCTCCCGTCGGCTACCCAAGCGCCGACGGGAGGCACCATGACCGAGACCCAGGGCCTGCGCCTCGAGCTCGACACCGTCCTCGACGCTCCGCGCGACGCCGTCTTCCGCATGCTCACCGAACCCGCCGGGCTGGCGCGGTGGTGGGGCCCGGCGGGGTTCACCACGCCGGAGATCGCGCTGGACCTCCGGCCGGGCGGGACCTACCGGCTCACCATGCAGCCGCCCACCGGTGAGCCGTTCCATCTCGCGGGCGAGTTCCTCGAGGTCGACTCGCCGCGCCGGCTCGTCTCCACCTTCCGGTGGGAGGAACCCACGCCGGACGACCGGGAGACCGTCGTCGCCATCGACCTCGAGGACCGGGGCAGCGCGACGCGCCTCACCCTGTCCCAGGGGACCTTCGCCACGCCGGAGCGGCTCGAGCTGCACCGCGGCGGGTGGACGGAGAGCTTCGAGAAGCTCCGGGCCGCGCTGGCGTCACCGGCCGCCTGAACCGGCGGCGGTCAGGCCCCGGCGAAGAACGCCGCGACCGCCGCAGCGAGCGCCACCGGGTCCGCGACGTGCGCCAGCTCGCGCGCCGAGTGCATCGACAGCAGCGGCACGCCCACGTCGACGGTGCGGATGCCCAGGCGGGTGGCGGTGAGCGGCCCGATCGTCGAGCCGCACGGGATGGCGTTGTTCGACACGAACGGCTGCCACGGCACTCCGGCCTGCTCGCTCACCCGCGCCCACAGGGCCGCGCCGTGCGCGTCGGTGGTGTAGCGCTGGTTGGCGTTGATCTTCAGCAGCGGGCCGGCGCCCAGCATGGGCGTGTTGGCCGGGTCGTGCCGCTCGGGGTAGTTCGGGTGGACGCCGTGCCCGGCGTCGGCCGAGACGCACCACGAGCCCGCGTAGGCCCGCAGCCGCTCGTCGGTCGAGCCGGCCGACAGGCGTGTGAGCACGTCGTCCAGGAACGGCCCGCTGGCACCGGAGCGGGACTCCGAGCCGAGCTCCTCGTGGTCGAACGCGGCGAGCACGCTGATGTGGCCGGCGTCCTGCGGGGCGGCGAGCAGCGCGGTGAGCCCGGCGTGCACCGAGGAGAGGTTGTCCATGCGTCCGGCCGCGAACAGCTCCTCGTCCTGCCCGAAGCGGCGCGGCGCCTGCGTGTCGGCGGTCAGCACGTCGTAGCCGACGACGTCGGCGGCCCGGACCCCGGCCGCGCCCGCCAGCCGGTCGAGGACGTCGCCGACCGAGCCGATGCCGAACACCGGCACCGTGTGGCGCTGCTTGTCGAGCTTCAGCCCCTCGTTGACGGAACGGTCCAGGTGGATCGCCAGCTGGGGGATGCGCAGGTACGGCCCGGTCCGCACCAGGTGCTCGGCGCCGTCGCGGGTGACCAGCCGCCCGGCCAGCTCGAGCTCCCGGTCGAGCCAGGAGTTCAGCAGCGGCCCGCCGTAGACCTCGACGCCGGCCTGGAGCCACCCGTGGGCGGCGATCGTCGGGCGCGGCTTGAGCTTGAACCCGGGGGAGTCGGTGTGCGCGCCGAGGATGCGGAACGGCGTGACCGCGGTGGCTCCCTCGGCCTTCACCCAGGCGATGACCGCGCCGTCCCGGAGGACGTAGTGGCGCCCGGCGCCCGACCACGGCTCGGCCTCGCCCAGCTCGGTGAACCCGGCGGCGTCCAGGCGCCGGGCCACCTCGGCGGCCGCGTGGTAGGAGGACGGGGCGGCGGTGATGAAGTCGGCGAGGTCGGCGATGTATCCAGCGGTGTCGATCACCCCTCGATCCAAGCACCCCGGCCGGGTTCTGGCGTGCCGCGTCCGCTACGGCAGCTGGTCGCCGTCGACGTACCACCACCGGCCGTCCTCGCGGACGAACCGGCTCACCTCGTGCAGCGTGCCGCGCCCGGCGCCCGACCGGTGGTGCGCCACGAACTCGACGACGCCCTCGGTGTCGAAGGGGCCGCCGGCGGCGCGCAGGACGTCCAGCCGGCGCCAGGTGAGGTCGTCGTCGAGCTTGAGGGTGTGCGGGCGGGTGGTCGGGTGCCAGGTGGCGAGCAGGTACGCCGCGTCACCCACGGCGAAGGCGCTGTAGCGCGAGCGCATGAGCGCCTCGGCCGTCGGCGGGTGCGGCCCGGCGGCGGTTGCGGCGTGGTAGCGGCCGCAGCAGACGCCGTAGCTCTCCCCGGACAGGCACGGGCAGCGGGCGTCGGGGGCGAGGGGCGTGGGCACGTGCGCCATTGTCACCCGCCGCCGGGTGGCGGCGTCGCGGCCAGGGCGCTCGCGGCCGGGGTGCCGGGCGTCGCGGGCCACCGCACCGCTCGCTCACCTATGCCGCCGCCGCCGCGACGACGGCGCGCGCCACCTGGTCCATCTCCGCCGCGCCGTAGCGGTGGTCGACGGGCAGGGAGACGAGGTCGGTGCGCCAGCGCCGCTCGCGTGACAGGCCCGCCGGGCGGGGCCAGTACACCGGCCCGACGATCCCGGCCCGCGCGAGCCGGCGGATGACGGCGCCGGCGCGGTCGTGGCGCACCATGACGAAGCAGGGGGAGGCGTCGGGGTTGAGAACCTCGAGGCCGGCCTCCGCCAGCGCACCACGCAGCCGGACGGCGTTGGCCCGCCGGCGCGCCAGCAGGGCATCCCCGTCCAGGTTCGTGAGCACCTCCCGGGCCTGAGGGCTCATGGGGGAGGGCGCGAGCGCCTGGCCCATGAGCTCCTCGGCGCGGCCGAACAGCGCCTGGACCTCCGCCGCGCCCTCCCGGCCGTGGAGCGGGGCGCGCCTGCGCGCCGCGGCGTCGATCCGGAGCCGGGTGATCTCCCGGTCGACGGCCCGGGGCGTCAGGCCCGGCGGGGCGGCCAGCCCGGTGACCCACGCGCCGTCGGGCACCGGGAGGAGCTTGCGCAGGCTCGCCACCCGGTAGTCGCCGTCGGCATGGTCGGGGCCGAGCACGGAGTGCGTCTCGTCGACGACGACCGGGACGCCGCCGCGGCGGGCACGTGCGAGGACGCGAGCGAGCGCCGGCCCGGCGAGGTTGCCGAAGGTCTCGCAGTGCAGGACGGCCGCGCGGTCGGTCAGGGCCGCGGCCAGGGCACCGGGGTCCAGGAGGCAGCGTTCATCGGTGGCGACGGTGGTCACGTGCAGGCCCTCGAGCTGGAAGGGGAGCACCATGGTCGTGCAGTGGTGGTCCGGCACGAGCACGGTGGTCACCCCGCGGGCGCGCAGGTCCTGGGCGACCAGGCTGAGGGCCTGCCGCCCCGAGGCGACGAGCGTGGCGCCGTCGGGCACGAACAGGTCCGCGGCGCTCGCGGACCCCGGGCGCACCCCGAGCGCCGGGGCCTCGAACTCGTCGCCGATCACGCCCTCAGTGTCGCCCCGGGCACCGCCGCCACCAGGGGCGGTGCGCGGTTCGTGCGACGATACGCCTATGGCTTTCCGTGAGATCCGTGTTGTGGGCGACCCCGTGCTGCGCACCCCGTGCGAAGAGGTCACCGAGATCGATGGCCGCGTCCGGTCCCTCGTGGAGGACCTGCTGGAGACCGTGGACGCCGAGGGGCGTGCCGGGCTGGCCGCGAACCAGATCGGCGTCGGCCTGCGCGCCTTCTCGTGGAACATCGACGACGAGATCGGCTACGTCATCAACCCGCGGATCGTCGAGCTCTCCGAGGACGAGTACCAGGACGGCGACGAGGGCTGCCTGTCCGTGCCCGGTCTGTGGTTCCCCACCCGCCGCGCCTGGTACGCCCGCGTCGAGGGCATCGACCTCGACGGCAAGCAGGTCGTGGTCGAGGGCGAGGAGCTCATGGCGCGCTGCCTGCAGCACGAGGTCGACCACCTCGACGGCATGCTCTACCTGGACCGGCTGGACAAGAACGTCCGCAAGAAGGCCATGAAGGCCATCCGCGAGCAGCTCTGACGACACGCCGGCCGCGACACGCCCGCCCGCGGCGGCGGAGGGGTGGCGCCGGCCGGGCATTTTCGGGCATGATTGCCCCGTTCCGTCGCGCAGGTCACCCGCCTGGTCGTGGGCGAGGTCGTTGGGGAAGACGCACCTCGAAACAGACCAGGAGGAGTTGACATGAGTGGTGCCTTCACCCGCGGCGTCATTTTCGTGCACTCTGCGCCCCGTGCGCTGTGCCCGCACATCGAGTGGGCGGCGGGCACGGTGCTCGACGCGCGCGTGAGCATGGAGTGGACGGCGCAGCCGGCCGCGCCGGGGATGTTCCGCGCCGAGTACTCCTGGATCGGTGCCGTGGGCACCGGGGCGCGCCTGGCGTCGGCGCTGCGCGGATGGACCCACCTGCGCTACGAGATCACCGAGGAAGCGAGCCCGGGCTGCGACGGCGGACGCTGGTCGCACACCCCCGAGCTCGGGATCTTCCACGCGCAGACGGACACCCACGGCAACGTGGTCGTCCCGGAGGACCGCATCCGCGCAGCGCTCGAGCACGCCGCCGACCCCGCGCGGATGCGCCACGAGCTCAACCTCGCGCTCGGCCAGGCGTGGGACGACGAGCTGGAGCCCTTCCGGTACGCGGGCGCGGGTGCCCCCATCCGGTGGCTGCACCGCGTGGGCTGACCGGCACTATTGGGCTGACCGGCTGGGCTGAGCGGCCCCAGGTGGCCTGAGCGGGGCCCTCGTGGGCCCAGCTGCTTGCTCGCGGCACGACGACGGCGCCCGCCCCCTTGCGTCGAGGGGGCGGGCGCCGTCGCCGTGTCCGGTCAGGGGCACCCGGTCCGGTCCCCGGCGTCCGACGCCGGCCCGGTCCCGCCCGCCGTGGCCGCACTGGCCTCGGCGCGGGCACGGCCGAGGTTCCAGGCCAGCAGGTCGTCCTCCGCGGCGTGGGCGTGCGGCAGCGCGCACGCGGCCAGGTCCTCGGGCAGGCCGTCGACGATGGCCGGCACGGCGTCCGCGCCCAGGCTGGCGAGGTAGAAGGTGTCGATCTTGCCGGTGGCGTGGTAGCGGGCGATGTTCTGCTGCGCCACCCATGCCTCGGGGTTGGCCAGGCCGACGGCGAGCAGGAGGCCGGCGCCCGAGACGAGCGCTGCCCGCGGCAGCCACGCACCGGACCAGCGCACGCCGGCCGCCATCACCAGCACGACGAGCAGGCCCAGCCACAGCTCGAAGGCGTCCACCAGCACCCGCAGCACCGTGTAGCCGAACGCCTGCTGGTACACCGCCATCCGGAACAGGGCGGAGACGACGACGCCCAGGGTGAGCAGGCACAGGATGCCGAGGGCGAGGCGCAGCAGGAGCCGGTCCCGGCCGGTGCGCTGGGGGGCCTTGCGGACGGCCAGGGCGATGGTCGCCAGGGTGAGCACGGTGGCGAGGGTGAGCTGGCCGAAGCCCTGGTGGACGTAGTCGGCATAGCTCAGCCCGGTGGTGCGGCGCAGGTAGGCGTGCCCGCCCCACATGGCGGAGGCCTGGGCGAGGCCGAACGCCACGAACACCGCGATGACGATGCCCACCGGCACGAGCCACTCCCAGGCCCGGGCCACTGGCCGCGCCGCCGGTAGGCCGAGGGCCTGCACCCTCGGGGGGTTCAGGGCGAGGTAGCACCCGGCGAGGACGACACCGGCCACGAGGACGAAGACGAAGGTGCGCAGGATCAGGGAGTTCCACGCCAGATCGGGCACGAGGTGGGAGACCCACGAGCCGAAGACGGCGTCCCCGGAGGCGAACAGCCCGCCGAACACCACGAGCGCGACGAGGGAGATGGCGGCTGTGCGCAGCACGGGCCAGAGGAGCTTGTGGCCGCTGGTCGCCGAGATGGTCCGGCCGAGCAGGGGCAGCCCGCGCACTGCCGAGAGCGGCCAGGCGGCCAGCCCGGCGAGCATCGAGGTGAGCCGGCGGGCGTCGGTCAGCGCCGTGGCGACCAGCACCGCAACCACGAGCATCGCCAGAACCGCGAGCCACTCCGCGGCACGCAGGACGAGCAGCGAGCCCAGCCCGAGGCACAGGACGACGGAGACGATGGTCCAGGGACGGGTGCGCCGGCCGGACAGGCGCAGCACCAGGGCCCCGCCCAGGAGGAGCACCAGCACCGCGCCCAGGCCGATCGCGCGGTAGGGCAGCACGACGGCGGCGACGGTGCCGGCGCCGAGCGCGCCGAAGAGCGCGAAGGGGGCGGTGGCCGGCCCGCGCTCGGGCCACAGGCCGCCGAACAACGACTCGGCGAACGACGGCGGGTGCACGGCCGACGAGGCGGCCGCGGCGCCGGCGGGACGGGCCGGGGTGGGCACGGAGGCGGTGGACATGGCGGGCTCCTCGATCGGCGGGACGGGGGACGGCGGCGCAGCCGCGTCCGGTGGGTAGGTCGGCGGGGACGGAGACATCGACGGGGACGGGGAGACCGACCCGGCGGCGGCGGGGCCCCGGGGCAGCACCGCGCGCACCCGGGCCCCGCGACCCCCCGCACGGGGCGGGAGCGCCTCGATGGACCCGCCGTGGAGCTCGCACACCCAGCGCGCGATCGCCAGCCCCAGGCCGGTCCCGCCGCCCCCCTCGTCCTCGGTCCAGAACCGGGTGAACACCTGCTGCGCCCGCTCGGCGGGGATGCCGGGCCCCTCGTCGGTCACCTCGAGATACCACCGGCCGGCCCCCTCCGGTCCGACGCCGTCGGCCGGGTCCTCCGTGCCGGCGCTCACCACCACCTCGCCGCCGGCGGGGGAGTGCCGGGCCGCGTTGTCGAGGAGGTTGGCCACGACCTGGGCGAGGCGGGCGCCGTCGGCGGCGACGACGAGGTCGGGCGGGCTCACGCGGGCCGTGAACCGCACCTCGCGCGCGCCGAGCCGGGCCTCGGCCACGGCCGCCTCCACCAGCACGGCGACGTCGACCGGGGCGAGCGCGAGGGTCGCGGCCCCGCCCTCGAACCGGCTCAGGTCGAGGAGGTCGCCGACCAGCTCGCCCAGCCGCTCGGACTGGGCCAGCGCGTCCTGCAGAGCCTCGTCGTCAGGGCGCACGACCCCGTCGACGAGGTTCTCGAGCAGGGCTTGTTGCGCCGCGAGCGGGGTGCGCAGCTCGTGAGAGACCGTGGCGAGGAGCTCGCGGCGCTGCTGGTCCGCCGTGGCGAGGTCGGCGGCCATGGTGTTGAACGCGCGGGCGAGGCGCCCCACCTCGTCGGCGGAGGTGGCGGTGACGCGCAGGGAGTGGTCCCCGGTGGCCATGCGCGCGGCGGCGACGGTCATCTCGCGCAGCGGAGAGGTCATCCCGCGGGCCAGCCACTGGGTGACGCCGAGCGCGGCCGCCACCGTCACCGGGACGGTCAGCCACGCGGGCACGGCGGCCCGGTCCCCGATCTCGGCGACCAGGGCGGCGGCGACCACGCTGAGGCCGACGAGCACACCGAACTTGACCTTGATCGAGCCGATCGCGTCCAGCGGGCGGTCGGTGCTCAGCGCTGGACGGGTCACAGGGGCTCCACGGCGTAGCCGACGCCGTGCACGGTGCGGACCCGGTCCGCGCCGAGCTTCGCCCGCAGGGCCTTGACGTGGCTGTCCAGGGTGCGGGTGCCGCGGGCGTCGGCCCAGCCCCACACCTCCCGCATGAGCCGCTCGCGGCTGCAGACCGCGCCCGGGTCGGCCGCGAGGGCCAGGAGCAGGTCGAACTCCAGCGGCGTGAGGTGGACGGCGCGGCCGTCGGCGGTGACCTCGCGGGTGGCCCGGTCGATGGTGAGCCGGCCGACCTCGAGCCGGGGCGGGCGCGCCGCGGCCAGCTCGTGGGCCCGGTCCACCCGGCGGAGCAGGGCCCGGACGCGGGCCACCACCTCGCGCAGCCGGAACGGCTTGGTCACGTAGTCGTCGGCGCCGACCGCCAGGCCGATCAGCACGTCGACCTCCTCGACGCGCGCGGTGAGCATGAGCACCGGCACCGGACGCGCTGCCTGCACCCGGCGGCACACCTCGATCCCGTCGAAGCCGGGCAGCATGACGTCGAGAACGACGGCGTCCGGACGGTGCTCCTGGTCGGCGGCCACCGCGCCCGGACCGTCGTAGGCCTGGACGACCCGGAACCCCTCCGCGACGAGCCGGTCCGACAACGCGCGGTTGATCGTCTCGTCGTCCTCGACGACGAGCAGGGTCCGGGGCGTCGGTCTGCGCTCTTCGGTCATGCTTTCGAGCGTAGGAGCGGCCCCCGGCAGAACCTGGGAGCGGCCTGTGAAGGTTGTCTGGAGATGCGCCGCCGAGCAGGGGAAGCAGACGGCGCCCCTCCCGGGGGAGGGGCGCCGTTGTCGAGGTGTGTGTCCGGGCGGCCGGCTCGCGGAGCCGGCCGCCCGGGCGTAGTCGAGCTAGGCGGAACGGACCACCAGGGCCACGTTGTGCCCGCCGAAGCCGAAGGCGTTGTTCACGGCCGCGATGTCTCCGGCGCGCAGCTGGCGCGGGGTGTCGCGGACGAGGTCGATGTCCAGGCCGTCCTCGATCTGGGTGACGTTGATCGTGGGGGGCGCGAGGTGCTCGCGCACGGCCAGCACGGTGAACACCGTCTCCAGCGCGCCGGCGCCGCCGAGCAGGTGCCCGGTCATCGACTTCGTCGCGGAGATGGTGGCGCCGTCGGCGTCGGTGCCCAGCGCGCGGCGCACGGCCAGCGCCTCGACCCCGTCCCCGGCGGGCGTGGAGGTGGCGTGGGCGTTGACGTGGACGATGTCGCCGGTGCTCAGCCCGGAGTCGGCCAGCGCGATGCGCATGGCGCGCTCCTGGCCGGACCCGGTCGGGTCGGGCGGGGCGATGTCGTAGGCGTCGGCGGTGATGCCGACGCCCGCCAGGACGGCGTGCACGGTCGCGCCGCGGGCGGCGGCGTGCTCGGCGGACTCGAGGACCACGATGCCCGCGCCCTCGCCCATGACGAACCCGTCGCGGGAGACGTCGTAGGGCCGTGAGGCCCCGGCGGGGTCGTCGGTGCGGGTGGACAGCGCCTGCATCTTGGCGAAGGAGGCCAGCGGCAGCGGGTGGATCGCCGCCTCGGTGCCGCCGGCGATGACGACGTCGGCGCGGCCGGTGCGGATCATGTCCGCGGCGTAGGCGATGGCCTCCGCGCCCGAGGCGCAGGCGGAGATGGTGGCGTGGGCGCCGGCCTTGGCGCCGAAGTACACCGAGATGTTGGCGGCCGGGGAGTTCGCCATGAGCATGGGCACGGTCAGGGGGAGCACGCGCCGCGCGCCCTTCTCCTTGACGGTGTCCCAGGCGGTCAGGGTGGTCCAGATCCCGCCGATGCCGGAGCCGACGACGACGCCGAGCCGCTCGCCGTCGACCTCGGGGCTGCCGGCGTCGGCCCACGCCTCGCGGGCGGCGACCATGGCGTACTGGGCGGAGGGGTCGAGGCGGCGGGTCTCCTGGCGGGTGAGCACCGTGTCGTGGGAGACGGCGACCTGGCCGGCGAAGTTGACGGGGAGCTCGTAGGTCTCGGCCCAGTCGTTCTCCAGGGTCCGCACGCCGGACCGTCCGGCGAGGGCTGCCTCCCACGTGGAGGCGACGTCGCCCCCGAGGGGGTTGGTGGTGCCCAGGCCGGTGATGACGACGGACGGGCGTGCCATGAGCTGCTCCTGGTTGCTGAGAAGGGGTGCCGGGACGGGCCCGGCGGGGGTGCGCCGCGCCCGGGGGCGACCGGTCGGGCCGGTGCCCCCGGGACGGCGAGGCGCGCGGGGCGCGTCAGGCGGTCTGGGCGCCGTTGATGTAGTTGACGGCGTCCTGGACCGTCTTGAGGTTGCCGACCTCCTCGTCGGGGATGCGCACCTCGAACTTCTCCTCGGCGAGCGTGGCGATCGTCATCATCGACAGGGAGTCGACGTCGAGGTCGTCGGTGAAGGACTTCTCGGGGGTGACGGACTCGGTGGGCAGGCCCGTCTCCTCGTTGACGATCTCGGCCAGGCCGGCAAGGATCTCCTGCTCGCTGAAAGCCATGGGGTTCTCCGTTTCCTTGGTGGATGTGTCGGTTTGACAGTCTTGTCGGCGCCCGGGGCGGGCACCAGGTGGCGCGCGGGGGTGGTCCGGCGCCGCGCCGCGAGCAGCGGCTAGGGCAGCACCACGACCTGCGCAGCGTAGACGAGGCCCGCGCCGAAGCCGATCTGCAGCGCGACGTCGCCGCTCTTGGCCTGTCCCTCCCGCAGCAGCCGCTCGGTGGCCAGCGGGATCGACGCCGCGGAGGTGTTGCCGGTCTCGGCGATGTCCCGGCCGACGACGACGTCCTCGCGCAGGCCGAGGTACTTGACCATGTGATCGATGATCCGCATGTTCGCCTGGTGGGGGAGGAACACGTCGATGTCCTCCGGCAGCAGCCCGGCGGCCTCGATGGCCTGCTTGGCCACCGGGGTCATCTGGAACACCGCCCACTTGTAGACGGACGGGCCCTCCTGGCGCAGCGTGGGCCACTCGACCTCGCCGTCACCGTTGCCGTTGCGGTAGTCCAGCCAGGAGTGGGTCTGCCCGATCATGGCGGCCGACGAGCCGTCCGAGCCCCACACGGTGCGCCCGATGCCGGGGGTGTCGGAGGGGCCGACGACGGCCGCGCCGGCGCCGTCGCCGAGCAGGAAGCTGATGGAGCGGTCGGTGGGGTCGATGAACTCCGACATCTTCTCCACGCCGATGACCACCACGTGGCGGGCGGTGCCGGCGCGCACGAGCGCGTCGGCCTGGGCGATGCCGTAGGCGTAGCCGGCACAGGCGGCGGAGATGTCGTAGGCGGCGGCCGGGGTGGCGCCGATACGGTCGGCGACGATGGCGGCCAGCGAGGGCGTCTGCTCCCACCAGGTCACCGTGCTGATGATGACCGCGTCGACGTCCGCGCCGGTGATGCCGGCCTGGTCCATGGCGGCGCGGGCGGCGGCCTCGGCCATGTCGGCGACGGTGGTCTCGGGCTTGGCGCGGCGGCGGGAGATGATCCCGGTGCGCTGGCGGATCCACTCGTCGGAGGAGTTGATGGGCCCGACGATCTCGTCGTTGACGACCACGTTCTCCCCGCGCACGCCGCCGACGCCGAGGATGCGGGCGTGCTGGATCGGCTGGGCGGCGAGCAGGGTGCGGGTCATCGGGTTCCTCCATGGCGGGTCATGAGCTCGCGAGCAGCGGGCAGGTCGTCGGGGCTCTTGATCGCCACGGTCTCGACCCCGGGCAGCGTACGCCGCGCCAGACCGGTGAGGACCCCGCCGGGGCACAGCTCGACCGCGCCCGTGACGCCGAGAGCGAGCAGCTGCTCGCAGCACAGGTCCCACCGGACCGGGTTGGCCACCTGGGTGACCAGCCGGTCCAGGGCGGCGACGCCGGAGGTGACCGGGGCGCCGTCGGCGTTGGACAGCAGGGTCACGCCGGGATCGGCCGGCTCGAGGGTGGCGGCCACCTCGCGGACGCGGCCGACGGCGGGGGCCATGTGCTCGGTGTGGAAGGCGCCGGCCACCTGCAGCGGGATGACGCGGGCGCGGGCCGGCGGGTCCGCGGCCAGGGCGTCGAGCTGCTCGCGGGTGCCGGCGGCGACGACCTGGCCGCCGCCGTTGACGTTGGCGGGGGTGAGGCCGTGCCGGGCGAGGGCGGCCTCGACCTCCTCCGGCTTGCCGCCGACGACGGCGGTCATGCCGGTGGGCCGGGCGGCGGCGGCCTCGGCCATGGCCCGGCCGCGCTCGCGCACCAGGACCAGGGCCTGCTCGTCGCGCAGCACCCCAGCGACGGCGGCCGCGGCCAGCTCGCCGACCGAGTGGCCGGCGACGACGTCGGGCGCCGGGACGTCGGCGAGGCCGAGCGCCTGGAAGCTCAGCAGGGACGCCGCCGTGAGCAACGGCTGGGCGATCTTGGTGTCCTTGATCGTCTCGGCGTCGGCGGTGGTGCCGAGGGCGACGAGGTCGAGCTCGGTGACGGCGGCGTAGGACTCCAGCCGCTCGCGCAGCACCGGCTCATCGAGCCAGGGGGCGAGCATGCCGGGGGTCTGGGCGCCCTGTCCGGGGCACAGTAGGGCAAGCACCCGTTTACTGTGCCAACCGGAACGGGTGCGTCCGCGCCTACGACGCCTACGAACTGTCCCCGGGGCCCTTGTCGGATTCCGACAAACGCGTGAGCGAGGTCTCACGGCGCGCCGGTCGCTTCCTGCGCCGCGCCGCCCCACACCTTGTGGGATGCGTTCACACCCCGGTGTGCCGGGCGGCGGTCTCGGCCAGGCGGCCGACGGCGAGCGCCACCTGCAGGACGAAGCCCTCCCGGGCGTCGGTGGGGTCCCACCCCACGACCTGGCCGATGCGCCGCAGCCGGTAGCGCACGGTGTTGGGGTGGACGTACAGGGCCCGCGCCGCGCCCTCGAGGGAGCGGCCCTGGGCGAGGTACTCCTCGAGGGTCTGCACGAGCGTCGCGCCGCCGGCGACCAGGGGCCGGTAAAGCTCCTCGATCAGGGTGCGCCGGGCCAGCGGGTCGGCGTTGAGCATCCGCTCGGGCAGCAGGTCGTCGGCGCTGACCGGGCGCGGCGCCCCGGGCCAGGCGCGCACGGCGAGCAGGCCGGCGACGGCCGCCCGGGCGGAGCGGCCGGCGTCGCCGACCTCGCGGACCACCGGGCCGAGCACCACCGGCCCGGGGCCGAAGCGGGGCAGGAGGGTGTCGGCGGCGGCCCGCAGGTCCCCCTCCCCGCCCAGGACGACGACGAGCCGGTCGCCCTGGATGCCCACGAGGGCGTCCTGCGCCGCGCGCCGGCAGGCCCGGCGCACGTCGGCGGTGCGCCGCTCGTCCAGCCCGCCGGGGGCCTGCCCGACGACGACGATGGTCGCCCCGCGGCTGGACCAGCCCAGCGCGGAGATGCGCGAGCGCAGGGACTCGTCGGCGACGCCGCGCACGAGGGAGTCGACCACGAGGGCCTCGAGCCGGGCGTCCCAGGCGCCGCGGGTCTCGGCGGCGCGGGCGTAGACCTCCGCGGCGGAGAAGGCGACCTCGCGGGAGTAGAGCAGGACGGCGTCGCGCAGGTCGCGCTGCTGGCCCGGCTCGGCGAGCTGGACGGCGTTGTCCTCGACGACCTCGACGACGATGCGCACGAGCTGGAGGGTGTGCTGCAGCGAGATCGAGCGGGTCAGCTCCGGCGGCGCCGCGCGGAAGATCTCCTGGGCGTTGTACGTGCCGTTGGCGGGGGTCTCGTACCAGGAAATGAAGGCGGCGATGCCCGCCTGGGCGACCAGCCCGATCCAGGAGCGGTCCTCGGCGGCGAGGTTGCGGTACCAGTCCAGCTCGGCGTCCAGGCGCTTGAGGGCGGCCGCGGTGAGCATGTCGGTGCCCCCGCGCAGCCGGCGCACGACGTCGGAGCTGCCCTGCTCGCGCCCCGCGCGTTCGCCACCACTCATGCGGGCGAGCATAGGGCGTCCTTGTGGGATGCCTACAAACCGCCGCCGGGGCGACGAGCGGGCGGACGGCGGCGCCGCAGCGGGCCCGGCGGGTGCGCCGCCGCCGGGCCGGACGAGCGCCGTCCGACGGTGGTCGTCGGGGCCGCGCGGAAGAATCGCGCGGCGAGCCTGGGAGGGAGCGGATATGGTCGTCGGCATGGCTCTCCTTGACCGACTCCGTGCCTTGCTGTCGAGAAAGAAGCCGGGGCACCTGGTCGGTGCCCGGCGCCCGTCGGCGGTGTCGCGCCCGGCCGACGCGCCGCGCGAGGACGCGCTGCGGGCCCGCCTCATCGAGGACCCCAACGACATCGAGGCCTTCAAGGCCCTGGCCGAGCTGGTGCGCCGCCGCGCCGCCGGTGTGGGCCCCGCCGACCCGCTCACCGCCGAGCAGCTGCCGCCCGACGTGCGCCGCGCCTCCGACCTCGCCGTCTGGGCGCTGGCCGAGGAGATCGCCGGCAACCCGCGCGCCTGGTACGCCCTGGTCGAGCTCGGCCGGCTCTCGCTCGAGAACGACCACGAGGGCGCGATGCGGCGCCTGGCCGGGGCGTGCGAGCGGGAGAACACCGGCCGCGCCCTGGCCGAGAGCATCAAGATGCTGCGCGAGGCGGGCCAGCCCGGCGAGGCGCTCGGGCTCGGGGTGGGCCACTGGGCCCCCAAGGACAACATCGTCGAGGCCGGCCGCCAGGTGGTGCTCGCCGCCATCGAGGCGGGCCGCCCCATGGACGCCCGCCGGCACCTGCGGGAGCTGAGCACCTCGCGCGACCAGGCCGGCGCCGCCGCCGCCGTCACGGAGCTCGAGCCGCTGGTGGCCGAGGCCGAGGTCGGCCACGGGGTCTGAGGGACATGGACGCCCGACCGGGCGCCACCGGCACGCGCCCCGGCGCGCCGCGCACCGCGGCGCCCGCGGCCGGCGCCGCCGTCCGGGTCGAGGAGGACCTGCTCGGGCCCCGGGAGGTCCCCGCCGACGCCTACTACGGCGTCCACACCGTCCGCGCCGTGGAGAACTTCCAGTTCTCCTCCCAGCGCATCAGCGACATCCCGCAGTTCGTGCGCGCCATGGTGGAGGTCAAGAAGGCCGCCGCGCTGGCGAACAAGGACCTGGGCACCGTCCCGCCGGAGATCGCCGACGCGATCACGGCCGCCTGCGACGACGTCCTCCTCCGCGGGCGCTGCCTCGACCAGTTCCCGGTGGACGTCTTCCAGGGCGGCGCGGGCACCAGCGTCAACATGAACACCAACGAGGTGATCGCCAACCTCGCGCTGGAGCACCTCGGCCTGCCCAAGGGGCGCTACGACGTCGTCAACCCCAACGACCACGTCAACAAGAGCCAGTCCACCAACGACGCCTACCCGACCGGGCTGCGCATCGCCCTGTACCGGGCCGTCGACGGGCTCATGGCGGAGCTCGAGCGGCTCGCGCTGGCGCTCGGCGACAAGGCCGAGGAGTTCGCGGACGTCCTGAAGATGGGCCGCACCCAGCTCCAGGACGCGGTGCCGATGACGCTGGGGCAGGAGTTCACCGCCTTCGCCGTCGTCCTGGCCGAGGAGCTGCGCCAGCTGCGCCACGCCCGGGCGCTTCTGCTCGAGGTCAACCTCGGGGCCACCGCCATCGGCACGGGGCTGAACACCCCCGAGGGCTACGCGCAGCGGGCCGTCACCCGGCTCGCCGAGGTGACCGGGCTGCCGGTGGTGCCCGCCGAGAACCTCATCGAGGCCACCTCCGACGCCGGCGCGTACGTCTCCATGCACGCCGCGGCCAAGCGCACGGCCGTGAAGCTCGGGAAGATCTGCAACGACCTGCGGCTGCTGTCCTCCGGGCCGCGGGCGGGGCTGGGGGAGATCAACCTGCCCGAGCGGCAGGCCGGCTCCTCGATCATGCCCGCGAAGGTCAACCCGGTCATCCCCGAGGTCGTCAACCAGGTCTGCTTCAAGGTCTTCGGCAACGACGTCACGGTGACGATGGCCGCCGAGGCCGGGCAGCTGCAGCTCAACGTCATGGAGCCGGTCATCGCCCAGGCGCTGTTCGAGACGATCGCGCTGCTCAGCCGGGCCTGCGAGACGCTGCGCGAGAAGTGCGTCGTGGGGATCACCGCGAACCCGGACGTCACCCGGCAGGACGTGCTCGACTCCATCGGCATCGTCACCTTCCTCAACCCCATCATCGGCCACCACAACGGCGACCTCGTGGGGCGCGAGTGCGCGCGCACCGGCAAGGGGGTGCGTGAGGTCGTGCTGGAGATGGGGCTGCTCACCGAGGAGCAGCTCGACGAGATCCTCTCCCCGGCCAACCTCATGCGCCCGCAGTACCGCGGCCGGCACTACGAGGGGCAGGACCCCACCACCCCCACCCGCGCCGGCGGCGAGACGTCAACTCGCGCGTGAGGCGTCAAGTTGGTCGTGAGGCGTCAAGTTGGTCGTGAGGCGTCAAATTGGTCGTGAGACGTCAACTCGGTCGCGAGAGGTCGCTCAAGCCCAGGGGTTGACGAGCGCCGACGTCGCAGGGCTGCGCTCGCCGGCTGCCACGCGCGCACCGAGAAGTCTCACGCACCATGTGACGCCTCACGCACCACTTGACGTCTCGCGCACTACTTGACGTCTCGCGGGTGCTTGGGGTGCGGGACGGGGGAGCCCCGCCGGTCCAAGACCGGCGGGGCTCCCCGTCATCCGTGCGGCGCCGTCAGGCGTCGCCGCCCGCGGTGCCGGACTCGCCGGCGTGGACGTTGAACAGGTCGTACTTCTCGATCGCCTGGCGCGAGATGTCGCGGTCGATCTCGCCACGGTCGGCCAGCGCCTGCAGGGCCCGCACCGCCATCGAGTGGGCGTCGATGTGAAGGTGGCGCCGGGCCGCCGGGCGGGTGTCGGAGAACCCGAACCCGTCGGCGCCGAGGGTGTAGTAGTCGCCCGGGACCCACTGGCGGATCGAGTCCTGCACCTGGTGCTCGAAGTCGCTGGTGGCCACGTACGGGCCGCCGGCGTCGCGCAGCTTGGCGGTGACGTAGGCCTCCCGGCGCTCCTCCTCCGGGTGGAGGAAGTTGTGCCGCTCGGCCTCGATCCCGTCGCGGCGCAGCTCGTACCAGCTGGTCACCGACCACACGCCGGCCCGGACGCCCCAGTCGTTGGCGAGGAGCTCGCGGGCGTGCAGCGCCCACGGCACCCCGACCCCGGAGGCGAGGAGCTGGACCCGCGGCCCGTCGCCGTCGGGCTCGGCCAGGCGGTAGATGCCCTTGAGGATGCCCTCGACGTCGACGTCCTCCGGCTCGCCGGGCTGGCGCATCGGCTCGTTGTACACCGTGAGGTAGTACATGACGTCCGGGTCGCGCGGGTCCTCGCCGTACATCCGCTGCAGGCCGTCCTTGACGATGTGGCGGATCTCGTAGGCGTAGGCCGGGTCGTAGTGGACGATCGCGGGGTTGGTCGAGGCCAGCACGGGGGAGTGGCCGTCCATGTGCTGGGTGCCCTCGCCGGCCAGGGTGGTCTTGCCCGCCGTCGCACCGATGATGAAGCCCCGGGCCAGCTGGTCGGCGGCCGCCCAGAACTGGTCGCCCGTCCGCTGGAACCCGAACATCGAGTAGAAGATGTACACCGGGATCATCGGCTCGCCGAGGGTGGCGTAGGACGTGCCGACGACCTGCATCGCCGCGGCCGAGCCGGCCTCGTTGATGCCGGTGTGGAGGATCTGCCCCTGCTCGGACTCCTTGTAGCTGAGCATGAGGTCGGCGTCCACGGAGGTGTAGTTCTGCCCGTGAGTGTTGAAGATCTTCGCCGTCGGGAAGATCGAGTCCAGGCCGAAGGTGCGCGCCTCGTCGGGGATGATCGGCACGAACCGCTTGCCGATCTCCTTGTCCTTCATCAGCTCCTTGAGGAGCCGGACGAAGGCCATCGTGGTGGCCACCTCCTGCTGGCCCGAGCCCTTGGCGAGGATCTGGTAGGGCTTGTCGTCCGGCAGGGTGAGCGTCTTGCTGGGGTCGCGCCGCTCGGGGAGGAACCCGCCCAGCGCGCGGCGCCGCTCGAGCATGTACTGCAGCGTCTGGTCGTCCTCGGCGGGGCGGTAGTACGGCGCGTTGTACGGGTCCTCGAGCTGCTCGTCGGAGATCGGGATACCCAGGGAGTCCCGGAGCATCTTGAGGTCCGTGGTCTTCATCTTCTTCATCTGGTGCGTGGAGTTGCGCCCCGCGAAGCTCGGACCCAGGCCGTAGCCCTTGACCGTGTGCGCCAGGATCACCGTCGGCTGACCGGTGTGCTCGGTGGCGGCCTTGTAGGCGGCGTAGATCTTGCGGTAGTCGTGCCCGCCGCGCTTGAGCGCCCAGATCTCGTCGTCGCTCATGTTGGCCACGAGCGCCTTGGTGCGCGGGTCGCGGCCGAAGAAGTGCTCGCGCACGTACGCGCCGTCGTTCGCCTTGTAGGTCTGGTAGTCGCCGTCGGGCGTCTCGTTCATGAGGTTGACGAGCGCGCGGTCCTTGTCGGCGTTGAGCAGGGCGTCCCACTCACGGCCCCAGATGACCTTGATGACGTTCCAGCCCGCGCCGCGGAACTGGGCCTCGAGCTCCTGGATGATCTTGCCGTTGCCGCGCACCGGGCCGTCGAGGCGCTGGAGGTTGCAGTTGATGACGAAGGTGAGGTTGTCCAGGTTCTGCCACGAGGCGAGCTGCAGCATGCCGCGCGACTCCGGCTCGTCCATCTCGCCGTCGCCGAGGAAGGCCCACACCCGCTGCTGGGAGGTGTCCTTGATCCCGCGGTCGTGCATGTAGCGGTTGACCCACGCCTGGTAGATCGCCTCGGCCGGGCCCAGGCCCATGGAGACGGTCGGGAACTCCCAGAAGTCCGGCATGCGCCGGGGGTGGGGGTAGGACGGCAGGCCCCGGCCGGCCGGGTCGTGGGAGTACTCCTGGCGGAAGCCGTCCAGGTCCTTCTCGGTGAGCCGGCCCTCGAGGAAGGCGCGCGCGTAGTTGCCGGGGGAGGCATGGCCCTGGAAGAAGACCTGGTCCCCGCCGCCCGGGTGGTCCTTCCCACGGAAGAAGTGGTTGAAGCCCACCTCGTAGAGCGTGGCGAGCGAGGCGTAGGAGGAGATGTGACCGCCGACGGAGACGCTGGGCCGCTGCGCGCGCGTCACCATGACGGCGGCGTTCCACCGGATCCAGCCGCGGTACTTGCGCTCGACCGCCTCGTCACCGGGGAAGTACGGCTCCTCGTGCACGCCGATGGTGTTGACGTACGGGGTCGTCACGGGGTTCGGGATGGCGACGGACCGCTCGCGGGCGCGCTTGAGCAGGTTGAGCAGGATGTACCGCGCGCGCGGGCCGCCTCGCTCGTCGATGAGACCGTCGAGCGACTCGAGCCACTCCCTGGTCTCCTCGCTGTCGATGTCCCCTACCTGGCTGAGCAGTCCGTTGATCAGGGGCGAGGACTCGGTTCGTGCACTCACGCGTTCCCTCTTCTCACTTCTGGCGGCGACGGTGGCGCACGGTGCGGCGCACCGCCGTTCAGGGTAGGACCATTGTCCGCCCTTGACCTCACAAGAGGCCAACCTTGGGCAGGCGTGGGGGTGTGAGGCTGCCGACATCAGCCGCGCACGCCGGTTCGCTTGCCGAACCACGGGGGCCGTCCCTGCCAGCCTGTCACGGAAAGCCGCCGACGGCGCGGGCCCGCGGGACACGCATGAGACGCGACGTCGGCGTGGTGCACGGACATGTGCGCTTGCGGGGGCTGTCCCCGCTACGGTGGGCTAGACCACACACATGCGGTCCCGGGCGCCCGTCCGGACCGCCGGGACGGGGCCGTGGCCCCAGGGAAAGGCAGGACACACGTGGCAGTCAGCGCGGCGGGAGCCGGCAGCAGGTTCGGCTTCACCACCGGGCAGGTGATCCAGGAGTTCGGCTACGACGACGACGTCGACCCCCGCGTCCGTGAGGAGATCGAGGAGGCCACCGGCAACGAGCTCGTGGACGAGGACTACGGGGACGTCTGCGACGGCACCCTGATCTGGTGGCGCGAGGACGACGCCGAGCAGGAGGACCTCACCGACCTGCTCGTCGACGCCCAGGCCAACCTCGAGGACGGCGGCGGGCTCATCTGGGTCCTCACCCCCAAGCCCGGCCGCCCCGGGCACGTGCGCCCCTCCGACATCGAGGAGGCCGCCCGCACCGCGGGCATGCACGCCACCTCGGCCGCCGCGGTGGCCGACGCGTGGTCGGGCATCCGCATCGCCTCGCGCAGCCGGGTGCGCTGAGTGACGGCGACGACGCAGGACGGCGCGGTGCACGGCCCGACCGCCGTCGCGCCCGGGCGGGCGGCGCCGGACTTCGAGCTGCCCGACACCCACGGCACGCCGGTGCGCCTGAGCGCCCTGCGCGGCACGCCGGTGACGCTGGTGTTCTTCCCGTTCGTCTTCTCGGGCATCTGCACCAGCGAGCTGTGCGAGCTGCGCGACAACCTCGCCGACTTCACCGCCCGGGGCGTGCGGCTGCTCGGGGTCTCCACCGACGCGATGTTCGCCCAGCGGGCCTGGGCCGAGGCGGAGGGCTTCGGCTTCGACCTGCTCTCGGACTTCTGGCCGCACGGGGCGGTCGCCCGCGCCTACGGGGTGCTCGACGAGGGCAGCGGGCACGCGCTGCGAGGCAGCTTCCTCATCGACGCGGACGGCGTGGTGCGCTGGAGCGTGGTCAACCCGCGCGGGCAGGCCCGCGACCTGGCGGCCTACCGCGCGGCGCTGGACAGCCTGTAGCCGGGCGCCGGCGGAGCGCCTGCAGCGCCGCGGGTGCGCGGCCCGGGCGCGCCGGTGCTCTACGCTGTCCGGGGCGTCCCCCCGGCGCGCGTCCGCATCGGCGCGCCGGACGCGCCCCTCGGGCCTGTAGCTCAGTTGGTCAGAGCGCCGCGCTTACACCGCGGAGGTCGTCGGTTCGAGACCGGCCGGGCCCACCATCACCGCCGCGCGCGACGCCCCGCGGGCGATCGCGCGCGGGCGGTGGAGCCACCACCGCGGGTGTCGACACCGGCGGCATCGACCACGAGCCACGCCCGGGCCCGCCGGTAGGCTCGCCGCCATGCCCCTCTCCCTCGCCGACGTCGTCGGCCTCCTCGAGCGCCGTTACCCGCCCGCCACCGCCGAGGGCTGGGACGCCGTCGGCCTGGTGGCCGGCGACCCGGGCGACCCGGTCAGCAAGGTGATGCTCGCCGTCGACCCCACCGAGGAGGTCGCCGAGGAGGCGCTCGCGTGGGGCGCGGACCTGCTCGTCACCCACCACCCGCTCTACCTGCGCGGCACCTCCTCGGTCGCCGCCACCACGCCCAAGGGGCGCGTGGTCCACCGCCTGCTGGCCGGCGGCTGTGCCCTGTACGCCGCGCACACCAACGCCGACGCCGCCGCCGACGGCGTGGCCGAGGCCCTGGCCGACGCCGTCGGGCTGGGCGAGACCCGGCCGATCCAGCCGCTGGCCGGCGGCGCCCTGGACACCCTGGTGGTGTTCGTCCCGCGCTCGGACACCCAGCGACTTCTCGACGCCCTCGCCGAGGCCGGCGCCGGTCGCCTGGGCGAGTACGAGCGGGCCGCGTTCACGTCCCCGGGCACCGGCACCTTCCGCCCGCTCGACAGCGCCCGGCCGGCGATCGGGCAGGTCGGGCAGGTGGAGGAGGTCGCCGAGGACCGGCTCGAGATCGTGCTGCCCCGCGAGCGGCGCGCCGCGGTCCTCGCCGCGCTGCGCGCCGCCCACCCCTACGAGCAGCCCGCCTACACCCTCGTCGCCCAGGCCACCGAGGAGGCCGCCACCGGCACCGGCCGCATCGGCGACCTGCCCGCGCCGATGACCCTGCGGGACTTCGCCCAGCGGGTGGCCGCCGTCCTGCCGGCCACCCCGCAGGGGATCCGGGTGGGCGGGGACCTCGACGCCGAGGTGCGCACGGTCGCCGTGTGCGGGGGCGCCGGGGACTCCCTGCTGGCCCAGGTGCGCCGCCTCGGCGCGGACGTCTACCTCACCGCGGACCTGCGCCACCACCCGGCCTCCGAGCACCTTGCCGGCGGGCGCCCCTACCTCGTCGACGCGACGCACTGGGCCAGCGAGTGGCCCTGGCTGCCGCGCGCCGCGGACCGGCTGCGCGCGGACGCGGCGGCGCGCGGCACTAGGTTGGACCTGCGGGTCTCCACCCGGGTCACCGACCCCTGGACCCTGCACCTGCCCCAACAGCACAGCGAGCACACGCACGAAGGAGCACGCCCGTGACCACCGCCCCCGTGAAGGACCAACGCCGGCTCCTCGACCTCCAGGCGCTGGACACCCGCGCCGCGAAGCTCGCCCACCAGCGTCGCACGCTGCCCGTGCTGGCCACCCTCGCCGAGCTCGAGGGGCGCGCCGAGGACCTGCACCGCGCCCAGGTGGAGGCCAAGACCCTCGCCTCGGACACCCGCCGCGAGCTCGCCAAGGCCGAGGCCGACGTCGAGCAGGTGCGCTCCCGGGCCGCCCGCCACCAGGCCAAGCTCGACGCCGGCACCGGGCTGTCCCGCGAGCTGGTGGCCCTGCAGGACGAGGTCGCCCAGCTCGCCAAGCGCCAGGCCGTGCTCGAGGAGGTCCAGCTCGAGGTCATGGAGCGCCTGGAGGCGGCCGAGGCCCGGGTGGCCGAGCTCGACATGCAGGAGAAGGCCGTCACCGCCGACGTCGAGCGGCACGCCGCCGACCGCGACGCCCAGTTCGCCACGATCGACGCCGAGCTGGCCGACGTCACCGCCGAGCGGGCGCGGGTGGCCGACGAGATCGGCGAGGAGCTCCTCGACCTGTACGAGTACGCCCGCCGCCGCACCGGCGGCCTCGGCGCCGTGGCGCTGCACGGGCACCGCACCGACGGCTCCCAGGTGGACTTCTCGCTCAGCGAGCTCGCCGCCATCGACGCCGCCGCCCCCGAGGAGGTGCTCACCTCCGAGGAGCACGGCTACGTGCTCGTGCGCCTGGACGACGCGACGTGAGCGCCGCGGGGGAGCAGGGCGACCTGTTCGCCCCGCCGGCGCCGCCCTCCGGCGCCACCCGTCGCCTCCTCGTCGAGACCGACGGCGGCTCCCGCGGCAACCCCGGCCCGGGCGGCTACGGCGCGGTCGTGCGCGACGCCGCCACCGGGCGGCTGCTGGCCGAGCGGGCCGCCTACCTCGGCGTGGTGTCCAACAACGTCGCCGAGTACACCGGCCTGGTCAACGGCCTGCGTGCCGCCGCCGAGATCGACCCCGGCGCCGCGGTCGAGGTGCGCGCCGACTCCCGGCTCGTGGTCGAGCAGATGAGCGGGCGCTGGAAGATCAAGCATGCCGAGCTGGGCCGTCTCGCCGAGGAGGCCCGCCGCGCGTTCGACCCCGCCCGGGTGCGCTACACCTGGGTGCCCCGCGCCCAGAACACCGCCGCCGACGCCCTCGCCAACGCCGTCATGGACTCCCGGGGCCAGATCGCCCGCGACCACGCCGCCGGCCCGGCGGTGCCCGGCGAGCCCGGCGTGGTCGAGGCGCCCGGCCGGGGTGCCGCGTCCGAGGCACGCGTGGCGGCCGCCGCCAACACCCCGCGCAGCTCGGGCACGCCGCTGCCCCGGGCGACGGGCGCGCCGGCCACCCTGGTGCTCGTGCGCCACGGCGTCACCGCGCTGACGGAGACCGGGCGCTACTCCGGCGGGGACACCGCGGGTCCGCCGCTCAGCGACCTCGGACGCGCCCAGGCCGCCCGCGCCGCCGCCCTGCTGAAGCGGGTGGGCGACGACGTCTGGCCCGATCTGCCCACCCCGGGCGCCGTCGTCGCCTCGCCGATGGCGCGCGCCCGGGAGACCGGCACTGCCCTGGCCGGGGCGCTGGGCGTGCCGCTCCGCACCGACGAGCGGTTCGCCGAGTGCCGGTTCGGGGACTGGGACGGGCTCACGGTGCCCGAGATCGAGGCCGGCTGGCCGGGCGGGCTGCTCGCCTGGGCGACCTCGGCGGACGTGCGCCCGCCGGGCGGGGAGTCCCTGCGCGACGTCGGGGCCCGGGTGGCCCGCGGGCTGCGCGACCTGGCCGACCACCAGGGCGCGACCGTCGCGCTGGCCGCCCACACCGTCGTCATCCGGGCCGCGGTCGGGCTCGTGGCCCGCATGGCCCCGGGGCACTGGTCCGCCGTGCGGATCCCGCCGGCCTCGCTGACGATCGTGCGGCTGTGGCCCGACGTCGACGCCGACGGCCATCTCGTCGGCGACCTCACCGTCGTGGGTTGCCCGTCCGAGCTGGCCTGACCCGCGCCCCTCGCCCGTGGGCGCTGCGCGGGGGGCTCAGGCGAAGACGGTCACCCAGAGGTTCCAGCTGCGCTCGGCCAGCTGCTCGGGGGTGTAGTGGAAGGTGTGCTCGCGGGCGGGAATCCCGGTGCCGCGCAGACGCAGGGTGTAGGCGTCGGACTGCGGCACGTCGATGAGCTCGACGGTCCACAGGCACCCGTTCTTGGACGGCTGCCCGGCGCCCTTGACGACCCGGCTGTCGACGACCGCGCCGTCGGCGTCCAGGAGCGCGACCTCGGTGCCGTCGAAGAAGGAGCCGGCGTAGTCCTCCGCCGAGCAGCTCTCGTCGGTGGGGGAACCGGCGTCGGTGATGGCGACCGTCAGCGCACCCGGGGACTCGTGCCCGGAGACCACCGAGCTGGTGACCACGGTGACGGTGGCCAGGAGCGCCACCAGCGCGCCGCCGAGCGCCGCCAGCCGCCTCCGGGGACGCCGCGGCTTCCCGCCACCCGCTGCGCCCGCCACGTCCGTGCTCACCGCCGGGTCGCCCTGGACCCCGACCGTCGACATTGTTCCTCCCCGTCGCCACCCGTCTCGGCAGGCCTGCCCTGCCTTGACCGATGTGCCCATTTTATGGCATGGGCGTCCACTACCGGTGCCCAGGAGGGCCCCCGCGCAGGCGGGTGCGCAAACTCACACGACCCCGCGCACGGCTGCCCCGGCACGGACGCGCTCGGGCGGCGTCCGGGGCGGGTCAGCCGCGCTCGACGAGGGTGAGGGTCCGGCGCCCGCGGGTCACCGGGCCCAGCTCGACGGCGTGCACCGCGCCGGTGCCCTGCGTGGGGGAGCGGGTGAGCTCCTCGGCGGCGCCGGCGAGGGCCTCGGCGGTGCGCGGCGGGCGGCCCGGGCGGGTGAGCAGGTGGTGGGTGAGGACGCCGCGGGCGTGCTTGGCGTTGTGCGAGACGACCTGGCGCCGCCCGCCGTGCTCACGGACCACCTGCACCACGACGTGCTCGGCGTCGGCCGGCGGGTGCCAGGCGGCGGCGTAGGCGGCGGAGCGGCAGTCGACGACGACGTCGCCCGCGGCCCGCTCGTCGAGCACGCCCCCGAGCTGGGCGCGCCAGAACGTGCCGAGCTTGCCGAGTCCGGGCAGGTCCACGCCCATCGACAGCCGGTAGGCCGGGACCGCGTCGGCCGGGGCGAGCACGCCCCACAGGCCGGAGAAGATGCGCACGCCCTCGCGGGCCCGGCGCAGCGCCGTGCCGCGCAGCCCGGCGAGGCCGGCCGCGGCGTAGAGCACCCCGGTGTAGACGGTGGCGGCCGGGGCGGCGGGGGCCGTGCGGAGGTCGAGGTTGCGCCGGACCTCGTCGGCGACCTTGGCGCCCACGCCGAGCACGGCCGCGGCGTCGGGACGGGCGGAGGCCCGCTCGAGGGCCGTCAGGACCCGTTCGCGGGCGGGCGTGAGAGCGGTGCCGCTGAGCTCGGAGAGGTCGACCGGCGCGCCGCGGGTGGGCGCCGTCTTGCCCTCGGAGGGCGGGAGGAGCACGAGCACCGAGGGATGCTAACGCCCGGCCGCGGTCCGAAACGGACATGGCTCGCCCGGTGGACAGGCGGAGGGCGGGCTGGTCGCGGCCGCCTGCCGCCGGGCGGTCGTCACCCCTGCGCGACGACGGGCCGGTCGCCGTCGTCGGTTCCCGAGGCGGGGGCCCGGTAGACTGTCCGCGCGGATGAGTCGGCCAGGCGGTCGCGTCGTCCCGGCCTGGCCGGGGCGCCGAGGAACGTCCGGGCTCCGCAGGGCAGGGTGGTGGGTAACGCCCACCCGGGGTGACCCGCGGGACAGTGCCACAGAAAGCAGACCGCCCTCCTGGTCCGCCAGGAGGGTAAGGGTGAAACGGTGGTGTAAGAGACCACCAGCGCGGCGGGTGACCGTCGTGGCTCGGTAAACCCCACCCGGAGCAAGACCAGACAGCAGGCGTTCGAGGGCGGCCCGCCCGAGCCTGCGGGTAGGTCGCTGGAGGCGTGCGGCAACGCACGTCCTAGATGGATGGCCGCCCCCGGGGCCCGGTGACGGGCCCCGGCGACAGAACCCGGCGTATCGGCCGACTCATCCGCCCTCGTCGGGCGCGGCCCTCCGGCGAGGGGCGCCGCACCGCGGGAGCGAGGCGCGGAACGCCTGTCCGTCGGTCGCGGCTCAGTACTCGTTCGGCATGAGGATCCACAGGATCGGGTAGACGATCAGCTGGCTCCCCGGCAGGACCATCAGCAGCAGGATGAACAGCAGGCGCGTGGCCCACGGCCCCAGGCCGAACCGGCGGCCCAGGCCGGCGCAGACGCCGGCGATGATGCGGGTGTCGCGGGGACGGACGAGTCCCTGACGGCGGAAGGTGGAGTGCACGTCGGCCACGGTGAGGCCCTTTCAGGTGCGTCGGTGTGCTTGTCGGTACCACCGTCCCGCACCGCGGCCGCGCGCACATCAGGGACGCCCCTGGTTCACCCCCTGATCCTCGGGGCGCACCCCTCAGCGGTGTCCGGCCGCCGCGAGCCGGGCGGCGCCGACGATCCCGGCGCTGTTGCGCAGCGCCGCCGCGACGATCGGCGCCCGGGTGCGCAGCAGGGGCAGGAACTTGTCGTGCTTCTTGCTCACCCCGCCGCCGACGACGATCAGGTCGGGGGAGAAGAGCATCTCCACCGTCTCGTAGAAGCGCTGCAGCCGCGCGGCCCACTCCTCCCAGCCGAGGCCCTCGCGCTCCTTGACGGCGGAGGAGGCCCGGCGCTCGGCGTCCTCGCCGTCGATCTCGAGGTGCCCGAGCTCGGTGTTGGGCACGAGCACGCCGTCGACGACGAGGGCCGAGCCGATCCCGGTGCCCAGCGTGGTCACGAGCACCACCCCGGGCACGCCGCGGGCGGCGCCGAAGGCGACCTCGGCCACGCCGGCGGCGTCGGCGTCGTTGACCGCGATGACCGGCCGGCCGGTGGCCTCGCTCATCAGCGCCGGGACGTCCACGCCCGTCCAGGACTGGTGGAGGTTGGCGATGAACGACACCTTGCCGTGCTTGATGGGCGCGGGGAAGGTCAGCCCGAGCGGCACGTCCGCCGGCAGGTCGAACCCGGCGACGAGCTCGGCCACGGTCGCGGCCACGGCCGCCGGCGTGGACGGGCTGGGCGTGGGGATGCGCACCCGCTCGGCGGTGAGCTCGCCGCTGGTCAGGTCCACCGGGGCGCCCTTGATGCCCGAGCCGCCGATGTCGATGCCGAAGGCGAGGGGCACGCCTCGGCCAAGCCGCCCGTCCTGCGCCGCCTCCGTGCGCTCCGCGGTGCTCACGGCAGCGTGAGGATCTCGGCGCCGTCCTCGGTCACCACGATGGTGTGCTCCCACTGGGCGGTGCGCGAACGGTCCTTGGTCAGCACGGTCCAGCCGTCGTCCCACTGCTCCCACTCGATGGTGCCGAGGGTGAGCATCGGCTCGATGGTGAACACCATGCCGGGCCGGATGAGGTCGTCGTAGCGGGGGGCGGAGTCGTAGTGCGGGATGATCAGGCCCGAGTGGAAGGCCTCGCCCACGCCGTGGCCGGTGAAGTCGCGGACGACGCCGTAGTCGAAGCGCCGCGCGTAGGCCTCGATGACCCGGCCGATGACGTTGACCGCGCGGCCGGGCTTGACCGCCCGGATCCCGCGCATCATCGCCTCCTTGGTCCGCTCGACCAGCAGGCGCGACTCCTCGTCGACGTCGCCGACGAGGAACATGGCGTTGAGGTCCCCGTGGACGCCGTCCTTGTACGCGGTGACGTCGACGTTGAGGATGTCGCCGTCGTTGAGCACCGTGGAGTCCGGGATGCCGTGGCAGATGACCTCGTTGACCGAGGTGCACAGCGACTTGGTGAAGCCCATGTACCCCAGCGTCGAGGGGTAGGCGCCGTGGTCGATCATGAACTCGTGCCCGATGGCGTCCAGCTCGTCGGTGGTCACCCCGGGCCGGACGTGCCGGCCGACCTCCTCGAGCGCCTGCGCGGCGATCTGGGAGGCGCGCCGGATCCGCTCGATCGTCTCCGGCGACTTCACCTCGGAGGCGGTCACCCGCTCCGGTCCCGTGCGGCCGACGTACTCCGGACGGGGGATGGAGGCCGGGACGGGGCGCATCGGACTGACGACGCCCTTGGTGAGGGTGCCGCGCGGGGCGCGGTCGGCGAGCATGGTGGTGTCGGGCATGGGCTGAGTCTACGGACCGGCCCGCCCGTGGGACGATCGGGCGGGGACGACGAGAGGAAGCGCGCGATGACCGAGTTCTACTACAACCTCGCGACCGGCGAGATCGAGGAGGGCAAGGTCCACGGCGCGACCACGCGCATGGGCCCGTACCCGACGGCGGAGGCCGCCCGGGCCGCCCTCGCCCACGCCCAGGAGCGCAACGCCGCCTGGGACGCCGCCGACGCGAAGTGGCAGGAGGACGACGACGTCGACGCCGGCTGACCCGGCCCGCCGGCGGCGCTCCTCCGGGCGCCGCGCCGCCGGCGCTGCAGCGGTGCTCGCGCCTCAGCGCTCGTAGGTGTGCTCCGGGGCGGGGAAGGCCCGCTCCCGCACGGCCCGGGCGTACGCGCGGGTGGCCCGGTAGAGCTCGGCGCCGACCTCCCCGAAGCGCTGGGCGAAGCGGGGGGACCAGCCGGTCATCCCGGCCATGTCCGTCCAGACCAGCACCTGCCCGTCGCAGCCGGGCCCGGCGCCGATGCCGATGGTCGGCACCGCCAGCACCTCGGTGACCCGCTCGGCCACCGGCGCGGGCACCATCTCCAGGACGACCGCGACGGCGCCGGCGTCGGCCAGCGCCAGGGCGTCGGCCACGAGCTGCTCGGCCGCGTCGTTGTCGCGGGCCTGCACCCGCTTGCCGCCGAGGAGGTTCTCCGCCTGCGGGGTGAAGCCGAGGTGCCCCACCACCGGGATGCCGGAGCGGGTGAGCAGCCGGACGTGCTCGGCCAGGTGCGCGCCGCCCTCGAACTTCACCGCGTGGGCGCCCGCCTCCTTGAGCATGCGCACCGCGGTGGCCAGGCACTGCTGCGGCGAGGCCTCGTAGGAGCCGAAGGGCAGGTCCGCCACCACCAGGGCGCGGCGGCTGACGCGGGCGACCGCGCGCACCGCGGGGATCATCTCGTCGACCGTCACCGGGATCGTCGTGGGGTGGCCGAGCATGTTGTCGCCGATGGAGTCGCCCACGAGCAGGATGTCGATCCCGGCCTCGTCGAAGATCCGCGCCGTGACGGCGTCGTACGCGGTGAGCATCGTCAGCGCCTCGCCGCGCTCCTTGGCCTGGCGCAGGTGGTGCACCCGCACCCGCTTGGGCACGGGGACGCCCTCGGCGGCGGGCGGCGCGGCAGGGGAGGTGGGCGCGCCGGCGCTGTCCGGGCGGTCGGTGTCGGTCATGTTCTCGCTCTCCGGTCGGTGGTTCGGGCGCGACGGCGCGGCCGCGGCGGGGATGGGGGCTGGGGGCCGCTCAGGGGGCGTCCACCGGGCGGGGCTGGACGCCGTCGGGGGTGGCCGCGTCCACCGGCCCGGACGCCACCGCGGCGAGCTGCTCGCGCCAGCGGCTGGTCACCGGCAGGCGCCGGTCGCGGCCGAAGGCCAGGGCGGTGACCTTGGGGCCCAGGGGGTACTGGCGCCGCTTCCACTCGGCGCGGTCGACCAGGGTGAGCACCAGCTCCACCGTGGCCGGGTCGAACCCGGAGGCCAGCAGCTCCGCCCGGCCCAGGCTGCGCTCGACGTAGCCCTCGAGGACGTCGTCGAGCAGGTCGTACTCGGGCAGGGAGTCGGAGTCCTGCTGGCCCGGGCGCAGCTCGGCCGAGGGCGCCTTGGTGATCGAGGACCACGGGATGGGCTCGGTCTGGCCGGCGGCCTGCGCGGCCTCGTTGCGCCAGCGGGCCAGCTCCCACACCTGGGTCTTGAGCACGTCCTTGATGGGCGCGAAGCCCCCGACGGCGTCGCCGTAGATGGTCGAGTACCCCACGGCGAGCTCGCTCTTGTTGCCGGTGGCCAGCACGAGCGGGCCCTCGGCGTTGGAGACCGCCATGAGGATCACCCCGCGCATGCGGGCCTGGAGGTTCTCCGCGGCGATGCCGCTCAGGTGCAGCTCGCCCTCGAAGGCGTCGACCATGGGCGCGATCGGCTGGACGCGGTAGTCCAGCCCGATGCGCGCGGCGAGGTCGGCGGCGTCGTCGCGGGAGTGCTCGGAGGAGTACCGCGAGGGCATGGAGACGCCGACGACGTTCTCCGCGCCGACGGCGTCGGCCGCGACGGCCGCGACCAGGGCCGAGTCGATCCCGCCGGACAGCCCGAGGACCACGGAGCGGAAGCCGTTCTTGACCACGTAGTCGCGCAGCCCGAGCACGACGGCCCGGTACATCTGCTCGGTGTCGCCCTGCCGGGCCGGCACGGTGTACCCGGCCGGGGCGACCGGCGCGGCACCGGCGCCGGGCAGCTCGACGACCAGCTGGTCCTCGACGAAGCCGCGCGCCGCGCCCACCAGCTCGCCGGCGGCGTCGACGACGAAGGAGTGGCCGTCGAAGACGAGGTCGTCCTGCGCGCCGACGAGGTTGACGTAGAACAGCGGGCAGCCCAGCTGGGCGGCGCGGTCGCAGGCCAGGCGCCGGCGCACCTCGCCCTTGCCGTGCTCGTAGGGGGAGCCGTTGAGCACCAGCAGGGCGTCCAGGCCCATGCCGGCCATCGCGGCCACCGGCCCGCCCTCCTGCCAGATGTCCTCGCAGATGACCAGGCCCAGCCGCTGCCCGGCAACCTCGAGCACCACCGGCTCGGCGCCGGCGGCGAAGATGCGGTACTCGTCGAAGACGCCGTAGTTGGGCAGGTGGTGCTTGGTGTAGACCAGCGCGACCCGCCCCCCGCGCAGCACGGCGGCGGTGTTGGTGGGCC
Organism: Georgenia thermotolerans; assembly: GCF_009193185.1. Taxonomy (GTDB): domain Bacteria; phylum Actinomycetota; class Actinomycetes; order Actinomycetales; family Actinomycetaceae; genus Georgenia; species Georgenia thermotolerans. The sequence continues at coordinate 162,107 of NZ_VUKF01000002.1, forward strand.
GCCCGTCGGCCGCGGTGCCCAGGGAGCCGACGACGACGTGCCGCTCGCCGTGGCCGTCCTCGGCCAGCTCCGCGGCGAGCTGGACCAGCCGGGCGGCGGCGGCGCGCTGGAAGGAGCCGCGCAGCGCGAGGTCCTCGATGGGGTAACCGGTCAGCACCATCTCGGGCAGCAGCACGACGTCCGCCCCGGCCGCGGCGGCGTCGGCGACGGCGCGGCGCACGACGGCGGCGTTCCCGTCGAGATCGCCGACGGTGGCGTTGACCTGGGCCAGGGCGATGCGAAGCGGTGCCATGGCGTCAGCCTATTGCCGACGGCAGACATCCTTCGCGGCGGGCCACACGCCGGGCGGCGTCGCTCCCGCCCGGGCCGGGTGCGCCATGATGGTGCGGTGCGGCACCGCCGGCCGCACCCGACCGCCGTCGCGGGTCGCTGGACCCGCCGGCACGCGCGCAGCCAGGGAGTGGCCGATGGACAAGCAGCAGGAGTACGTGCTCAGGACGATCGAGGAGCGCGACGTCCGGTTCATCCGGCTGTGGTTCACCGACGTCCTGGGCACGCTCAAGTCCGTCGCCATCGCCCCCGCCGAGCTGGAGCAGGCCTTCGCCGAGGGCATCGGCTTCGACGGGTCGGCCATCGAGGGGCTCACCCGGGTGTACGAGGCGGACATGCTGGTCAAGCCGGACCCCGCCACGTTCCAGATCCTGCCCTGGCGGGGGGAGGAGAACTCCGTGGCGCGGATGTTCTGCGACGTGCTCACCCCGACAGGCGAGCCGGCCCGCTCCGACCCGCGCAACGTGCTCAAGCGGGCGCTGGCCAAGGCCGCCGACGCCGGCTTCACCTTCTACACGCACCCTGAGATCGAGTTCTACCTCTTCGAGCGCCCCCAGCGCCCCGACGACCCGCTGGTGCCGATCGACACCGCCGGCTACTTCGACCACGTCGCGCGCGGGACGGCGCACGACTTCCGCCGCGACGCCATCACGACCCTGGAGTCCATGGGCATCTCGGTGGAGTTCTCCCACCACGAGGCCGGCCCCGGGCAGAACGAGATCGACCTGCGCTACGCCGACGCGCTGAGCATGGCCGACAACATCCAGACCTTCCGCACGGTGGTCAAGGAGGTCGCGCTCCAGCAGGACGTGCTCGCCACCTTCATGCCCAAGCCGCTGGTCGACGCCCCGGGCTCGGGCATGCACACGCACCTGTCGCTGTTCGAGGGCGACCGGAACGCCTTCTACGACCCCTCGGGCCGCTACCAGCTCTCCGACACCGCCCGGGCGTTCATCGCGGGCCTGCTGCGCCACGCCGGGGAGATCACCGCGGTGACCAACCAGTACGTCAACTCCTACAAGCGGCTGTGGGGCGGCGGGGAGGCACCCAGCTACGTGTGCTGGGGCCACAACAACCGCTCGGCACTGGTGCGGGTGCCGCTGTACAAGCCGGAGAAGGGCGGCTCGGCCCGCATCGAGTACCGCGCGCTGGACTCCGCGGCCAACCCCTACCTCGCCTTCGCGGTCCTCCTCGCCGCCGGCCTCAAGGGCGTGCAGGAGGGCTACGAGCTGCCCGAGGGCGCCGACGACGACGTGTTCGCCATGAGCAGGGCCGAGCGGCGCGCGCTGGGCATCCAGGAGCTGCCCAACTCCCTGCACGAGGCCATCCAGATCATGGAGCGGTCCGAGCTCCTGGCCGACACGCTCGGCGAGGACACCTTCGAGTACTTCGTGCGGAACAAGCTCACCGAGTGGGAGGAGTACCGCAGCCAGGTCACGCAGTTCGAGCTGCGCCGGTTCATCCCGGCGCTGTGACCGCGCCGCGGCGCGACCGGGGGGAGGCGTGATGGCACGGCAGGTCACCCGCACCAGCGTGCTGCGCCGGCTGGGCTTCACCGACGCCCCGCGCGCCGACCTCCTGCTCGCCGACCCCGCCCTGGCGCCCCTGGTCGACGCCGCGCAGGCGGCGGAGGCGCCGCTGCCCGAGGCGCTGAGCGAGACCGCGGACCCCGACCAGGCGCTCCTCGCGCTGCTGCGCCTGATCGAGCAGGCCGGCGACCACGGCCTGGGCGACCGGGTCCGGGCGGTGCTGACCGAGGACGGAGCGCACCGCCGTCGCCTCCTGGCCGTGCTCGGCGCCTCCTCGGCGCTGGGCGACATGCTCGTGGCCCACCCCGACGACGGCGCCCTGCTGCGCGACCGGGCCGACGCGCCCGGGCCGCTGGACTCCGACGCCGCCGCCGAGCGCGCCCGCGCGCTGTGGGCGGTGGGCGCCGACCCGGACGCCCCGGTGCCGGTGGCCACCGTGACCGGGGAGGAGGGGGTCGCCGCCCTGCGGCGGACCTACCGCCGCCGGCTCCTGCAGGTCGCCGCGGCCGACCTGGTCAGCGCCGACCCGGTGGCCGACTTCCCCCGGGTGGCCGCCGCCATCGCCGACCTGGTCGGCGCCGCGCTGGACGCGGCGCTCGCCCTGGCGCGGGCCGCGATGCCGGACGGCGCCCGGGACGTGCGCCTCGCCGTCCTCGGCATGGGCAAGACCGGCGGGCGCGAGCTCAACTACATCTCCGACGTCGACGTGGTCTACGTGTGCGAGCCCGCGCCCGGCTCGGACCTGTCCGAGGCGGCGGCCCTCGCCGTCGGCACGCGCCTGGCCACGCAGCTGGCCCGCGCCTGCTCGGCTCCCGGGCCCGAGCCGGCGCTGTGGCCCGTGGACGCCAATCTGCGCCCGGAGGGCAAGGACGGCCCGCTGGTGCGCACGCTCGCCTCGCACGTGGCCTACTACGAGCGGTGGGCCAAGGGGTGGGAGTTCCAGGCGCTCATCAAGGCCCGGCCCGTCGCGGGCGACCGCGAGCTGGGCGAGGCGTACCGGGCCGCGCTGGGGCCGATGGTGTGGTCCGCCGTCGAGCGCGAGCACTTCGTCGAGGAGGCCCAGGCCATGCGCCGGCGGGTGGAGGACCACGTGCCCGCCGCCGACGCCGACCGCCAGCTCAAGCTCGGCAAGGGCGGCCTGCGCGACGTCGAGTTCACCGTCCAGCTGCTCCAGCTGGTCCACGGGCGCACCGACCCGACGATCCGCTCGGGGACTACGCTCGAGGCGCTGGACCAGCTCGCCCGCGGCGGCTACGTGTCGCGCGACCACGCCGCCCAGCTGTCCCACCACTACCGCTTCCTGCGCGTGCTCGAGCACCGCATCCAGCTGCACCGGCTGCGCCGCTCCCACGTGGTGCCCCGGGACGAGGCGGACCTGCGCCGACTGGGCCGGGCCATGCACGCCGACGGGGTCGACTCCGCCGAGTCCCTCGAGACCCGCTGGCGCCAGGTGCGCCGCGAGGTGCGGCACCTGCACGAGGAGATCTTCTACCGCCCGCTGCTGCCGCTGACCGCCCAGCTCTCCGCCGAGGACGTCGCGCTCGCCCCCGAGGCCGCCCGCGCCCGGCTGCGGGCCATCGGCTACCTCGACCCCGACGGCGCCCTGCGCCACCTCGACGCCCTCACCGACGGGCTGTCCCGGCGCGCGGCGATCCAGCGCCAGCTGCTGCCGGTCATGCTGGGCTGGTTCGCCCAGGGCCCCGAGCCGGACTCCGGCCTGCTGTCCTTCCGCAAGCTGTCCGAGACCATGGGCACCACCCACTGGTACCTCAAGCTGCTGCGCGACTCCGGCGCCGCCGCCGAGCGGCTGGCGCAGGTCCTGTCCACCAGCCGGTACGCCGCCGACGCGCTGGCCCGCCTGCCCGAGGCGGTGGCCTGGCTCGACGACGACGCCGAGCTGGTCCCGCGCGAGGAGGCCGCCCTGGCCGCCGAGCTCGCGGCGCTGCAGGCCCGGCGCACCGAGCCGGTGCCCGCCGTCATGGCCGCGCGCTACCTGCGCCGGCGCGAGCTGCTGCGCGCCGCCCTGGCCGAGATCCTCGGGGACGTCCCCTTCGCGCGCACCGCGGGCATGATCACCACCGCCGCCGACGTGGCCCTGCAGGGCGCGCTCAAGGTGGCCGTGGCGCAGACGACGGCGGAGGCCGGGCTCGACGCCCCGCCGTCGCGCTACCTCGTGGTCGCCATGGGTCGGCTGGGCGGGGCGGAGATGAGCTACGCCTCTGACGCCGACGTCCTGTTCGTCCACGACCCGGTGCCGGGCGCGGACCCCGAGGTGGCCGCGCGCACGGCGGTGGCGGTGGCCTCCACGGTGCGCTCCCTGCTCGCCGAGACGGGCCCGGAGCCACCGTTGCCGGTGGACGCCGACCTGCGCCCGGAGGGCCGCAACGGCCCGATGATCCGCTCGCTGTCCTCCTACGCGGAGTACTACGAGCGGTGGGTCGAGCCGTGGGAGCGCCAGGCGCTGCTGCGCGCCCGGCCGGTGGCCGGTGACGAGGAGCTCGCCGCCCGGTTCGTGGCGCTGATCGACCGGATGCGCTACCCCGAGGCCGGGCTGGGGGAGGCCGGGCTGCGCGAGCTGCGCCGGGTCAAGGCGCGGGTGGAGTCCGAGCGGCTGCCCCGCGGGGTGCCGCCCACCCGCCATCTCAAGCTCGGCCGGGGCGGGCTGAGCGACGTGGAGTGGACCGTTCAGCTGCTCCAGCTGTGCCACGGCGGCGCGGTGCCCGAGGTGCGCACGCCCTCCACGTTGCCGGCGCTGCGCGCGCTGCACGCCGCCGGGCTGGTCGGGGGCGAGCAGGCCGAGCGGCTGGCGGCGGCGTGGGAGCTGGCCTCGCGCATCCGCAACGCCATCGTCCTGGCCAGCGGCCGCACCACCGGCGGCCGGCTGGACGTGCTGCCGCACGAGTCGCGCGACCTCGAGGTCGTCGCGCGGATCCTGGGCTACGAGCCCGGGGGCCGGCTGGACCTGGAGGAGGACTACCTGCGCGCCGCCCGACGGGCCCGCAAGGTCGTCGAGCGGCTCTTCTACGGCTGATCGGGCCGAGCCGGAGCCCTTTTACGGCTGAGCCGGAGCCCTTCTCCGGCCGCTCCGACACGGATGGACGCCCCGGCCGCTGGCCAGGACGCCCATCTCGGTCGCGGCCCGTCAGAGAACCTTGGAGAGGAACTCCCGGGTGCGCTGCTGGGTCGGGGCGTCCAGCACGTCGGCGGGCCGGCCCTGCTCGACCACGACGCCGTCGTCCATGAACACGACCTGGTCGCCCACCTCGCGGGCGAAGCCGATCTCGTGGGTGACGACCATCATCGTCATGCCGTCGGCGGCGAGGTCCTGCATGACGCCGAGCACCTCGCCGACCAGCTCGGGGTCCAGCGCCGACGTCGGCTCGTCGAAGAGCATGAGGTCGGGGTCCATGGCCAGGGCCCGGGCGATCGCCACCCGCTGCTGCTGGCCGCCGGAGAGCTGGGCGGGGTAGTGCCCGGCCCGGTCGGCCAGGCCCACCCGGTCGAGCAGCTCCAGCGCACGCGTGCGGGCGGCCGCCTTGGACCGTCCCTTGACCTGCACCGGGGCCTCCATGACGTTCTCGAGCGCCGTCATGTGCGGGAAGAGGTTGAAGCGCTGGAACACCATCCCGATGCGGGCGCGCTGCTGGGCGATCTTGCGCGGGTGGAGCCGGTGGAGCTCGCTGGCCCCGTCGCGGGTCTCCTCCCGGTAACCCATGAGCTCGCCGTCGACCCGGATGCGCCCGGCGTCGATCTCCTCGAGCTGGTTGACGCAGCGCAGCAGGGTGGACTTGCCCGACCCGGACGGGCCGAGCACCACGCACACCGACCCCGCGGGCACCGTCAGGTCGACCCCGCGCAGCACGTGCAGCTCGCCGAAGAGCTTGTGCACGCCGTCGATCTGAATCATGTCGGTCATGGGGTGTACTCCAGGAACGGGTCGTCCTTCGTGGTGCCGGCGGCGAGGATCGCCTGCTGCTTCTTGCCCAGGCCCTTCCCGCCCCGCGGGCCGGAGCCGGCGCCGGCGAACCCCCGCCCGTAGTACCGCTCGAGGTAGTGCTGGCCGACCATGAGCACCGAGGTGATGAGCAGGTACCAGATCGCGGCGACCATGAGCAGCGGGATGGGCAGGAACAGCCGGTTGCCCACGGAGTTGGTCACGAAGGTCAGGTCGAGGGTGAAGGGCACGGCCAGCACCAGCGAGGTGGTCTTGAGCATGGAGATCGTCTCATTGCCCGTCGGCGGGACGATGACGCGCATGGCCTGCGGGATGACGATGCGGCGCAGGATGGTCGACTCCTTCATGCCCAGCGCCCGCGCCGCCTCGCCCTGCCCGGCGTCCACGCTGGCCAGGCCGGAGCGGAAGATCTCCGCGAGGTACGCGGCCTCGTTGAGGGCCAGGCCGATGATGGCGGCCCACGCGGCGTTGAAGACGTCGTTGGTGGAGAAGACGACGAACTCCGGCCCGAACGGCACGCCCAGGCTCAGCCGCGGGTAGAGCACGGCGAGCAGCCCCCAGAAGGTCAGCTGGGTGTAGATCGGGGTGCCGCGGAAGAACCAGATGTAGAACCACGCCACCGCCCGCATGACCGGGTTGTCCGAGCGGCGCATGATCGCCAGGGCCAGGGCCAGCACGACGGCGATCGCCATGGAGGCCGCCGTGAGCAGCAGCGTCCACCCGACGCCCTTGATCACCGTGACGTCGCGCGCGTAGAGCCAGACCAGGTCCCAGCGGAAGTTGGGGTTGGTGACCAGGGCGTTGACGGCCATCGCCGCGAGCACGGCGACGACGACGGCCGAGATGACGCGCCCGGGCCGGCGCACCGGGCGGGCGCGGATCAGCTCGGGCACGTCCGTGCGGTCGGGGGAGTGGGACATCAGACCGTCGGGTTGAGCTCGGCGGTGTCCAGCGCGCCGGAGACGCCCCAGGTGTCGAGGAGGTCCTGCCAGACCCCCTCGTCCATGAGGTGCTGCATCGCGGCCTGGAGGGCGGCGGTGAGCTCGGGGTCGTCCTTGGCCACGACGATGCCCTGCGGGGCGGTGTCGGTGACCTCGCCGAGCTGCTCGACCTTGCCCTGGGTCTGCACCTCGGCGTACTGGCCGACCTGGGAGTCGGCGTACATGACGTCGATCTTGCCGCCGACGAGGTTGGTCGTGACGTCCGCCTGGGAGTTGTATCGCAGCACCTCGATCGGGTCGGCGCCCTTGGCCTCGCAGTCCGCGGAGAGCTGGTCGACCACCTCGTCCTGGACGGTGCCGGTCTGCACGCCCATGGTGGTGCCGCACAGGTCGGCCGCGTCGAGGCCCTTGGGGTTGCCCGCCTGGACGGAGTAGGTCGAGCCGGCGGAGATGTAGGAGATCATGTCGACCTCGGCCACGCGCTCGGGGTTGATCGAGAAGGACGAGATGCCGGCGTCGTACTGGGTGCCGATGCCGGGGATGATCGAGGCGAACTCGGCGTGCGCGATCTCGACCTTCGCCCCCAGGACCTGCCCCAGGGCGTTGGCCAGGTCGACGTCGTAGCCGGTCGGGGTCTGGCCGTCGGCGCCGCCGAAGAACTCCGCCGGGGCGTACTGGAGGTTGGCGCCGACGGTGAGGGTGCCGTCGAAGTCGGCGGGCAGCTTGGCCGCGATGTCGTCGACCTTGGCGATCTTCGAGGTGTCGTAGCTGGGCGCGGCCGCGGCGGTCGCGTCGCCCGTGCTCGCGCCGCCGGCCCCCTCCGAGACGGCGTTCGTGCACGCCGTGAGGCTGAGGGCGCCCGCGAGGGCGAAGGTGGCAAGGACGGGCAAGCGACGCATGACAGACTCTCCGGGGACGGATCACGTAAACGAACTCCGCCATCGTATATCCACATCCATGCATGACTATGCACCGAGGGTGTGGGCTCGGGCACAGCGGCACGGGAGCGCGGTGCCGCAACGGCGGGCCGGGAACGAGCGCGCCGGGGGACCGCACGAAACCGCCCAGCGCAGCAACGATCGGGCAAGCACACGGCACCCCCGCCGCCACGTGGGCGACGGGGGTGCCGTCTCTGCTGGGTCAGGCGTCAGGGCCGCGGCCCTGCGCCGTGCCGGTCACAGGTCGTAGTACATCTCGAACTCGTGGGGGTGCGGACGCAGGCGCAGCGGGTCGATCTCGTTGGTGCGCTTGTAGTCGATCCAGGTCTCGATGAGGTCCGGGGTGAACACGTCGCCCTCGGTGAGGTAGTCGTGGTCGGCCTCGAGCGCGTCGAGCACGCCCTGCAGCGAGTCGGGCACCTGGGCGATCTTGGCGTGCTCCTCGGGGGGCAGCTCGTAGAGGTCCTTGTCGATCGGCTCGGGCGGCTCGATCCGGTTGCGCACGCCGTCGAGGCCGGCCATGAGCATCGCCGAGAAGGCGAGGTAGGGGTTCGACGAGGGGTCGGGCACCCGGAACTCGATGCGCTTGGCCTTGGGGGAGGTGCCGGTGACCGGGATGCGGATGCACGCCGAGCGGTTGCGGGCGGAGTAGACCAGGTTGACCGGGGCCTCGAAGCCGGGCACGAGACGGTGGTAGGAGTTCACCGTCGGGTTGGTGAAGGCGAGCAGCGACGGCGCGTGGTGGAGCAGGCCGCCGATGTACCACCGGGCCATGTCGGACAGGCCGCCGTAGCCGCGCTCGTCGAAGAACAGCGGCTTGCCGTCCTTCCACAGCGACTGGTGGGAGTGCATGCCCGACCCGTTGTCCCCGAAGAGCGGCTTGGGCATGAAGGTGGCGGACTTGCCGGCCTCCCAGGCGACGTTCTTGATGATGTACTTGAACTTCATCACGTCGTCGGCGGCCGCACGCAGCGTGTCGAACCGGTAGTTGATCTCCATCTGCCCGGCGGTGCCGACCTCGTGGTGCGCCCGCTCGACGTCGAGCCCGACCTCCTGCAGGCAGGTGACCATCTCGTCGCGCAGGTCGGCCATCTGGTCGTTGGGGGAGACGGGGAAGTAGCCGCCCTTGTAGCGGGTCTTGTACCCGAGGTTCGGTCCCTCCTCGCGGCCGGTGTTCCAGGCCGCCTCGTTGGAGTCGAGGTAGTAGAAGCTCGAGTGCTGGTTGGTCTCGAAGCGCACCGCGTCGAAGATGTAGAACTCCGCCTCGGCGCCGAAGTAGACGGTGTCGGCGATGCCGGTGCTCCTGAGGTACGCCTCGGCCTTGGCGGCGATGTTGCGCGGGTCGCGCGAGTACGCCTCGTCGGTGAACGGGTCGACGATGGAGAAGTTGACGACGAGCGTCTTCTGCTTGCGGAACGGGTCGACGAAGGCGGTGGTGACGTCCGGAACGAGCTTCATGTCGGACTCGTGGATCGCCTGGAAGCCGCGGATGGAGGACCCGTCGAACATCAGACCGTCCGTGAAGGCGTCCTCGTTGAACGCCTCCACCGGGATGTTGAAGTGCTGCATGACGCCCGGCAGGTCGCAGAAGCGGACGTCGACGAACTTGACGCCCTGCTCCTTGGTGAAGGCGATGGCCTCCTCGGCGCTGGAAAACATCCGTTGCTCCTTGGCTTGTGGACTTTCGTGACCCGGATGGGAACCGCCTTCGAACCTAGTGGCGGCCGGTTTCTGCTGTGTCACCCAAATGTGTCAGGGATGTTACGCGGCGTCCCGGCGGGCGGACGGCGGCAACCGGCTCGTGAGCACGCGGCGACACGGTGGTGCGCACGCGGCGATGCCGGGCGATCGGGCGGCCGGGTGCCGCACGGGTCCGGGGGCGGACGTCCGCGCCGGGCCGGTGCCCACCGCTGGGTAGGCTCGCCTGGTGTCCGACGCAAGAACCGCTTTTCCCACCGTGGCCGGCCTGGGGCGCCGGATCATCGCCCTCTTCGTGGACTGGGCGATCGCCACCGCGATCAGCGCCGGCTTCCTCGGCCACGACCCCTGGGCCACCCTTGGCGTCTTCGCGCTGATGACCTGGGTGATGCTCAGCACGCTGGGCGCAACCATCGGGCACGTCGCCGCCGGGCTGGCCGTGCGGCGCCTCGACGGCGCCCTGCCCGGCCCGCTGCGCGCGCTGATCCGCACGGTCCTGCTCTGCCTGGTCATCCCCGCCGTCGTGTGGGGCGCCGACGGGCGCGGCCTGCACGACATGGCCGCCGGCACGGTCGTCACCCGGGTGCGCTGACCCCGCCGGCCCTCCCCGCCGCCCAGGAGAACGAACGACGCCCGGCACTGCGCGCGCAGTGCCGGGCGTCGTTCGTTGTGGTGCTGGGGTCAGCGCCCGCGCATGCCCTTGCGATCGGGCCGGGCCTTCATGGGGTCCACGCCCTTGGGGATCGGCATCCGGGCGGCGCCCAGCGCCTGGAGCCGCTTGGCGACGGCGGCCACCTCGGCCGGGGTGAGCGTGCCCTTGAGCCGCTGGACGTGGCGGACGAGCTTGGCGAGGGGCACCTGGCCCTCGTCGTTGCCGTACTCGACGAGGTGGACCGGCACGTTCGGGGCCACACGGCTGACCTTGCGTCGCTCGTCCTCGAGCAGCCGCTTGACGCGGTGGCTCGGGCCCTCGGAGACCAGGACGATGCCGGGGCGGCCGACCATGCGGAAGACGAGGTCCTGGGTGCGCGGGTTCATCGCGACCGGCTGCTCCTCGATGTTCCAGCCGCGGCGGATCTGCCCGAGCGCCGCGCCGGCCGCGCCGGGCTGGCCGTCGATCTGGGAGTAGCCGGCCTTCCGGGTCTGCTGGGCCAGCAGGATCATCATCGCCATCGAGGCGAGGAGCAGGCCGAAGAAGCCCATGTACCACGGGTGCCCCCAGAGAAACCCGACCACCAGCGCCACACCCATGACCAGCACGAAGACCCCGACGAGGAGCCACGTGATGTTGGGGTTGACCTGACGGGTCATCCGGTACGCGTCGGCGATGTTGTGGTACCACCGCCGCTTCTTCTCCTTGGGCGCGGCGGAGGAACCCTCGACGTCGCGCGTGCTCTTACGGGCCATGATGCCCAAGGATACCGGCCGCCGGGCGTGTCTCAGGCGTCCGCCGCGGGGATGTGCCGGACCGGGGTGCGCAGCGCCAGGGCGAGCAGGGCCAGGGCTGCGGACGCCGCGGCCGCCACCGCGAACGCGGCGTCGGGGCCGACGGCGTCGGCCAGCCGTCCGCCGACCGCGGCGGCGAGGGCGACGCCGACGACGTTGGCCGAGCTCAGCGCGGTCATGGCCACCGCCGTGCCGCCCTCGGGGGCCAGCCGCCCGGCGGCCGTGAACAACGTGACCATCGCCGGGCCGACGAACAACCCGACCGCCAGCACGAGGACGGCGAGCGGTCCCAGGCCGGTCGGTGCCGTCATCGCCGTCGACAGGGCGGCCATGCCGAGCCCGCAGACCACCAGCCGTGCCCGCAGCGTGACGCTCTCGGGCAGCGCGACCACGGCGAGGGCCATGACCGCCGACCCGGTGCCCATGAGGGCGTAGATCAAGCCGGCCCGGCCCGGCTCGCCGGCGTCCACGGCGAAGGCGGTGACCGCCGTCTGGCTGGCGCCGAAGAACAGGCCCACGCACGCCATGCCGGCGACGGCGGGGCCCACCTTTCGCAGCACCCGGGCGAGGCCGGGCGCGGCGGCCGCGGTCAGCGGCCGGACCCGCGGGTCGGCGACCGCGGCGGAGGGGTGCAGGGCGAAGGCGGTCACGAAGATGGCGACGAGCGCCGCGGCCAGGAGCAGCGGCGCCTCCGGGCTGCCGGCGGAGGCGGCGAGCCCCACCAGCGCCGGGCCGAGGACGAAGCCGAGCTCGTCGGCCATGGACTCGTAGCTCAGCGCCGCGCCGGCCACCCGCGGCTCGCCCGCCGCGCCCAGCCAGCGCACCCGGGCGAGGGACCCGATGGGCACGTTGCTCAGACCGACGACCGCGCACAGCGCGCACAGGGCCGCCACGGGCGCACCGGCCCGGGCCGCCAGGACCAGGACGACCAGGGCGACGGCGTTGACCGGGGCCAGGAGGAGCAGCGGCAGGCGCTGGCCGCGCCGGTCGGTCCACCGCCCGATCAGCGGGCCGGCGACCGCGGTGGACACCGCCAGCGCGGCGGAGGCGAGCCCGGCCTCGCCGACCGAGCCGGTGGCGCTGGTGACCAGGGTGAGCACGCCGAGGACGACCATCGCCACGGGCAGGCGGGCGAGGAAGCCGACGAGAAGGAACGGCGAGCCGAGCAGGCGGGGAAGGTCCCGGTAGCGGCCCAGGGCGTGCAGCGCCGACACGTCAGGCCAGGGACACCGCTCCCGGCCGCGGCGCGACGAGCGACGCGGCCTCCTGCCGGGAGGGGCGCGGCTCGGTCAGGTGCTCCAGCTCGGCGGGGATGGGCAGGCCCTTGTGGGTCATCGCCTTCGCCCACAGCCGCCCGGCGCGGTAGCTCGAGCGGACCATCGGGCCGGCCATGACCCCGAGGAAGCCGATCTCCTCGCCGATCTCGGCGAGCTCGACGAACTCCTCGGGCTTGACCCAGCGGTCCACCGGGTGGTGGCGCACCGACGGGCGCAGGTACTGGTTGATCGTCAGCAGGTCGCAGCCGGCGTCGCGGAGCATCTGCATGGCGTCGACGACCTCGTCGAAGGTCTCGCCCATGCCGAGCATGAGGTTGGACTTGGTGACGAACCCGTCCTCGGCGGCGGCGGTGAGCACGCTGAGGGAGCGCTCGTAGCGGAAGCCCGGGCGGATGCGGCGGAAGATCCGCGGCACCGTCTCGACGTTGTGGGCGAGGACCTCCGGGCGGGAGGAGAAGACCTCGGCGAGCTGGTCCGGCTTGGCGTCGAAGTCGGGGATGAGCAGCTCGACGCCGGTGCCCGGGTTGAGGTCGTGGATCTGCCGGACGGTCTCGGCGTAGAGCCAGGCTCCGCCGTCCTCGAGGTCGTCGCGGGCGACGCCGGTGATGGTGGAGTACTTCAGGCCCATCTTCTGCACCGACAGGGCCACCTTGCGCGGCTCCATCCGGTCCAGGGCGGAGGGCTTGCCGGTGTCGATCTGGCAGAAGTCGCACCGGCGGGTGCACTGGGACCCGCCGATGAGGAAGGTGGCCTCGCGGTCCTCCCAGCACTCGAAGATGTTGGGGCAGCCGGCCTCCTCGCACACGGTGTGCAGGCCGTTGCCGTGCACGAGCTGCTTGAGCTCGCTGTACTCCGGCCCCATGACGGCCTTCGTCTTGATCCAGCTGGGCTTGCGCTCGATCGGGGTCTCGGCGTTGCGCGCCTCGATCCGCAGCATGCGGCGGCCCTCTGGTGCGATGGTCACGGTCGGCTACCTCGTCCTTCGTTCGACTGCCCGGGGGCGGTTCCGGTCGATCCTACGTCCCTGCTCGGGGGCCCACACCGGCGGTTCGGGTGGCGAGCCCGCGCGGGGGCGCGGCTGGTGGTCAGGGGCGGACGGCGGGGGCGGGCTCGTCCGCGCGGGTGCGGGTGGCCAGGGCCCGGGCCAGCTGGTCCTCCGTGGCGTCGACGATGTCGAGCGGGGTGATGGTCCGGCCGGTCTCGGCCGACAGGGAGGTGACGTCGGCGTCGTCGATGCCGCACGGGACGATGCGGTCGTAGGCGCTGAGGTCCGGGCAGGCGTTGATGGCGATGCCGTGCATCGTCACGCCCTTGGCGACCCGCACGCCGACGGCGCACAGCTTGCGGTCCCGGCCCCGGGCGTCGGCGGTGACCCACACCCCGGAGCGGCCGGCGACGCGGGTGGTGGCGACGCCGTTGCCGGCGGCGAGGTCGATGACGGCCTGCTCGAGGGCGCGCACGTAGGCGACGACGTCGACCGGCTCGCGCAGCCGGACGATGGGGTAGGCGATGAGCTGGCCCGGGCCGTGCCAGGTGATGCGCCCGCCGCGGTCGACGTCGACGACCGGCGTGCCGTCGGTGGGGCGGTCCCAGGACGCCGTGCGCTTGCCGGCCGTGTAGACCCCGGCGTGCTCGAGCAGCAGGACGGTGTCCTCGCGCTCGCCCGCGACGACCTCGGCGTGGACGCGCCGCTGCAGGTCCCAGGCCCAGTGGTAGTCGACGTGCTCGGTCCCCAGTCCCACCCGCTCGAATCGCACCCGTCGATGCTAATCCCGCACCGGTGCCGCGTTGTCCACAGGTCCGGCCGCCGTCGCGGCGGCGGGGGCGCCGCCGGTGCTTCGCTGGGGCCATGCGCACCCTCCGCCGTCGTCCCGCCGGCCCCTCGCGGGCGCCAACGGTCCCCGGCTACGCGCTGCTGGCCCCGCTCGCCTTCGGCGCGACCGGCGCGGTGTGGTCGGCCCGCGACGAGGCGGGCCGGCCGGTCGCGGTGTCGGTGGTGCCGCTGCCGCCGGGGCCGCGCGGCGCGGCGCAGCTGCGCCGGCTCGGGCGGTTGCGGACCGCCCGGCACCCTCACCTGGCGGACGTGCGCGACGTCGTCGGGCTCGACGGCGACCGGTGCGCCGTGGTCACCGAGGTCGTCACCGGCCCCACCCTGGCCACCGTCCGGGCCGCGCGCGGCCCGCTGCCCGCCGCCGAGGCGGCCGGGCTGCTCACGGCGCTCGGGGCGGCGCTGGGCCACCTGCACGAGCGGGGCCTGATCCACGGGGATGTCTCCCCGACGAACGTCGTGCTGGCCCCCGGCGGGGTGCCCGTGCTCGTGGACCTGGCCGGGGAGGGCGTGGTGGAGCGCGGCACCGCGGGCTTCGTCCCGCCCGAGCGGGTCGGCGGCGCGCCGCCGGGTGCGCCGGGGGACGTGTGGGCCCTGGCCCGCCTGGTGCTGTGGGCGTCGGGGGAGGACCCGGCGGTCGCCGCGGCGGTGGCCCCGGCGCTGGCCGCGGAGCCGGCGCGGCGCCCCGACGCCCGCGACCTCGCCGCCCGGGCGCCGGCGCTGG
>NZ_VUKF01000030.1 GCF_009193185.1 Georgenia thermotolerans
CCCACCACGCCGCCACCGACACCCTCCGCCGAGCCACCACCGGCAACCCGCGACCGCTACATTGACAACCGCCTCCGGGTGGGGAATTTCAACGAGCACCCCTGGGGAAGATCGGCGAGCGGCATCAACATCGGTGATCGACTTCCAGCCGCCGCGCCGCATGGCGGGGTTGCGCACGCACTCGGCCTTGAACAGGGAGTTGTACGCCTCGGCCATGGCGTTGTCGTACGAATCGCCCCGGGACCCCACCGAGGCCACCGCGTCGGCCTCGGCGAGGCGTTCGGTGTAGCGGATGGCGCGGTACTGCACGCCGCGGTCGGAGTGGTGGACCAGGCCCGCGACGTCCTGACCGGCCCGACGCCGCGCCCATAGGCCCATGTCGAGGGCGTCGAGGGCGAGGTCGGTGCGCAGGGACGTGGATACCTGCCAGCCCACGATCATCCGGGAGAAGACGTCCAGGACGAACGCGGCATAGCCCCACCCGGAGTAGGTGCGGATGTAGGTCAGGTCCGCCACCCACAGCTGGTTCGGCGCCGCCGCGACGAACCGGCGCTCGACCAGGTCAGCAGGCCTGGGCGTCTCGGCGCCCGCGCTCAGGGTGGTCTTGCGGGTCTTCTCCCGGGCGATGCCGCGCAGGCCGTGGGCGCGCATGAGCCGCTCGACGGTGCAGCGGGCCACCCGGTGGCCCCTGCGGCGCAGCTCGGCGTGGACCTTGCGGGCCCCGTAGACGCCCAGGTTCTCGGCGTGCACGGTCTTGATCTCCTCACTCAGCTCGGCGTCCCGCACGGCACGCGCCGACGGGGCACGGTTCTTCGCGGCGTAGTAGGTGCTCGGGGCGATCGGCACGCTGGCGTCCCTCAGCACGGCGCAGATCGGCTCGACCCCGAGCCTGTGTCCCTCGACGATCCGGTCGCGGTGGGCGTCGATGTACTCGATCACCACCGCGGTCGGTACCTCGCGGGCTACTTGATCTGGCGGTCGAGCTCCGCGGCGGCGAAAAAAGCCGCGGAGGTCTTCAGGATCTCGTTGGCCCGGCGCAGCTCGCGGACCTCCCGCTCGAGCTCAGCGATCCGGGTCGCGTCATCGGTCGTGGTCCCGGGCCGCACCCCGCCGTCGATCTCGGCCTGCCTCACCCACGTCCGTAACGCCTCGGGGTGAATTCCGAGCTGGTCGGCGATCCGCTTGATCGCCCCTCGGCTCGTCTCCGGATCTTGCCGCGCGTCCATCGCCATCCGGGTAGCGCGGTCCCTCAACTCCTCGCTGTACTTCCGCGGTGCTGCCATGACTCTCATCCTTCCGTGGAATGAGAGCCTTCATCAGACCCGGGGCGGTTCAGCTGGCGTGCTCCGCAGCGATGACGTCCAGCGATCCGAAACGGCTATCCCTAAGCATTATCGCGAGTGCGGGCGTACTCCTCATACCCGTGAAAAACCCCGAAGCCGCGAGAGTAGCCGATGACCGCACGCCTGCGGAGGTGCGTCGCCTCGTGCTGGCGGGATGGGTCGATGCCGACGTAACCGAGGACGTTATCCACCAGTGCATCAGAGACGTCGAGAACCGGCGCCAGCACGGAGCTCACGACGAGCCAGCCGTCGCCTTCGATGCCCTTGGTGAGCCAAGGTTGAGAGTGTGAGGCCCCAGAGCCGATGGACCAGGAGTACTTGCTTCCCGGCGTGTACTTGGCTGCCGCGTCCGTTGCGTTGAACTCGATGTTCACCGTCGCGGACCCCCGGCTCACGTTCAGCAACTTCTCCGGCCGCTTTGCGTCCCGCCCAATGCGGAATCCGTTTGCCTCAAGATGGGCCACGAGCAGGGATCCTGCCTGCTTCGCCCTTTCTAACCTTTGGCGTTGTTCAACTGGGAACTGCGCCAGTGTTCGCGCAGTTCCCGTCGGCCAGCCAAGCAACACCGCGGCGGCACGCGCGGCCCGTCGCTCCGGGGATGCCGCCGGATCAGCGAGCCAGCACGCCAGCAGGGCCGCTTCCTGCACGCTGCGCGCGAGGCTGAACGCGGGAAGCGGCAGTAGCTCGGCATCGTCCGTGAAGAGGCGCTCCATCGCAATGACGTGCTCACAAGCGGACTTGAGGAAGCCGGCGACGTGCTCCACACCGGAGTCAAGGACTCCCTGAACCGCCTCACGCTGGCTCCAAGGCTGCTCTCTAACCCAGGCGATGTCCACCACACGGGGAGACGGATCCCGGTCGGCGGCGATGTAGGCGCCTAGCGCGCGCTGCATGGCCTCGGCTACCGACTCACGTTCTTGCCGAAGTACTCGGCGGGCGAAGGTCTCGGCGGACAACGGCATCTTCGAAGGCTAGCGCCAGCGTCCGATTTACTAGAGGTGGTGCCCGCATGATGCGGTGCCTGTGGGCGACCCCCGCCGGCACAGGCCCGCGAACGATCCCCCTGGACTGCGCCATGGCGCAGCCCGACGCTAAACCACGACGAGGTGGGCTAACCGCCGTCAGTGGTGGACGGGCAAGACAGGCTGCCGCCCTGCGGCGACACATAACGGTGAGGTGCGGCGCTAAACGGGATCACCGGGCCTCAGTGCACCTGAAAGCCGTCGGGGCAACCCACCAAGGGTTCGAATCCCTTGCCCTCCGCCGAGTCTTCGTGGCAGTGGTGCGCGGTCTGCCGCGCCCCTGATGACGTCGAGGGTTGGCCGTTCGCCGCCCGCGCGGGAGGCTTGAGCCATGGACGGCGCGCTCGCCGATCTGACCATGGCGGCCCATTTCGGCTACCTGCTCTACTTCCTGCTGGGCGGCTTCGTCGCCTGGCGCTGGCCGAGGAGCATCGTCGCCCACGTCATCGCCATCGCCTGGGGCGGGCTCGCGCTCCTCTTCCGCTGGGACTGCCCGCTGACCCTTCTTGAGAACGACCTCCGCCGCCGCGCCGGCGAGCCGGGCCTCAGCCCCGGGGGCTTCATCAAGACATACCTCACCGGGCACCTCTACCCCGCGGACCGCGTCGCGCTGGTCCGTCTCGGCGCGGCCGCCGTCGTGCTGCTCTCCTGGGTGGGCTTCGTCCTCATCGTGCGCTCCCGCGTGCGGGCGCCCTCCCCGGGCGGGGCCGGCTCGCGCCGTGCCGGCCCGGACGGGCGCCAGCTGCGGAACCGGCCCCGGTACACCTGACGGGCAGGACCGGGAGCTCACCTGACGGGCAGGACCGGGGGCGGACGCGTGGTCCCGCCCCCGGTCCTGCCCGGTGGCTACTTGTCCAGGGTCAGCCGCACCCCGGTGGAGCCGCCCCCCGCCGCTCCGGTGCCCGCAGCCAGGTGCCCGGTCGCTGCCTTCTGGCCCACGCCCGGCGCCTTGGGCGCCACCACGGGGGCCGCCTGCCCGAGCGCCGTGGCGGGCCGCATCCCGGCCTTGCGCGACGGCGTCCAGGTCCCCGCCAGGGCGCGCTCGACGACGTCGCGGTAGACCTTCTCGTACCCCGCGGCCATGACGTCCGGCGTGAACCGGTCGAGCACCTCCGCCCGGCACAGCGCCGGGTCGATGATGTCCACGGCGTCGATCGCCGCCGGCAGGTCCTCGAGGCGCTCGCGGAGCAGACCGGTGACCCCGTCGGTGACGATCTCCGGGGCGGCGCCGCGGGGCATGGTGACCACGGGGGTGCCCGAGACCAGCGCCTCGATCATCACCATCCCGAACGGCTCCTCCCACTGCAGCGGGAACAGCAGGCAGCGGGCGGAGGCCAGCGCGTCACGCTTGTCCTGCCCGCCAATCTCCCCGAGCCACTCCACCCCCGCGCCGAGCCTCGGGCGGATCTCGCGCTCGAAGTACTCCCGCTCGGACGGCTCGCTGCACTTGGCGGCCAGCTTGATCTCCCGGCCGGCCTCCCGGGCGGCGTCGATGGCCAGGTGCATGCCCTTGTCGGGGGTGCACCGGCCCAGGAACAGCACCCAGTCCTCCTTCTCGGAACGGAAGGTGTAGTCGGCCGGGTCGAGGCTGTTGTGCACCGTGGCCGCCCAGTTGAGGTCCGGGGCGAACCCGCGCTGGGCGTCGGAGATGGCCACCAGCTCGGTCGTCTTCGCGAGCCTGCGGTAGTACAGGCCGGGCTCGCCCGTCACCGGGCCGTGCACGGTGGCCACCGTGGGGACGGCGCGGCCCCGGGCCTGGAGCGGCCCGAGCAGGGTGTGGTCGTGGACGACGTCGACGTCCAGGTGCTCGAGGATCTCGGCGGTGGCGGCGGCGTGGACCGCCTCGGGCAGCGGCTCGCCGAGCCGCGCGAACTGCGGGTCGGCGTAGGTGCGGCGGAACTGGGCCTTGGTGCCGTTGCGGCCGGCGCCGACGAGGGTCACCTCGTGGCCACGGTCGACGAGGGCGTCGATGAGCTTGGCGACCACCACCTCGATGCCGCCGTAGCCGCGGGGCGGCAGCTCGTAGAACGGCGGGGCGACCATCGCGATGCGCAGAGGCGACTGGGGCATGGACATCCTTTCTGTTGGCGCGGGGCGCACGAGGGTGCGCGGCATCCGCGGGAAGGCAGATGAAGAGGACGACGGCGAACCGGCGCGGGGGTGCGCCGGGCGCCGAGGCGAGGGTCCGGTCGGCGACGACCGGAAGTCAGGCGAGCGAGACCGTGATCAGGCGGGCGCGGCGGCCTGGCGTGCGCCGTCGGGCGGGCCGGCGTCGGCGCCGGTGTCGCCGTGGCACGGGCACGTGCCGGGGCCGACGGTGAGGCCGTCGGGCAGGCCCGTCACGGTGGCGACGTCGTCACGGACCGCGAGGTCGACCTCGCCGCCGGCGAAGGGGATCCCGCGCAGGCTCAGCGGCTGCACCGCGGCGGGCAGCACCGGGTCCAGGGCCAGCCGGTGGTGGGGCAGGCACGGCTCGACCCCGAGCATGACGCGCATCAGCTCGAGCGGCGCGGCCGAGGCCCAGGCCTGCGGCGAGCACGCGGCCGGGTAGGGGACGGGCCGGGGGTACTCGGCGCGGTCGAACCCGCACAGCAGCTCGGGCAGGCGCCCGCCGAGCTCGGCGGCGGTGTCCAGCACGGCGCGCGCCACGGCGGTGGCGTGCTCGACGAGCCCGTAGCGGCGCAGGCCGGCGGCGATGATCGCGTTGTCGTGCGGCCAGACGGACCCGTTGTGGTAGCTCATCGGGTTGTAGGCGCCCATCGTCGTCGCCAGCGTGCGCACCCCCCACCCGCTGAACATCTCGGGGGAGAGCAGGTGGTCGGCCACCTGCCGG
Organism: Georgenia thermotolerans; assembly: GCF_009193185.1. GTDB lineage: Bacteria > Actinomycetota > Actinomycetes > Actinomycetales > Actinomycetaceae > Georgenia > Georgenia thermotolerans. Next base: position 5,199 of record NZ_VUKF01000030.1, read on the forward strand.
GCCCGCTCGGGCGGGACGATCCCCGTCCACAGGGCGTGCCCCATGTTCGAGGCGAGGGAGTCCACGGGCCGCTTGGCGCCGTCGAGCCCCAGGGCGTACCAGCCGCGCTCCGGCAGCCAGAACGCCGCCTCGAAGCGCTCGCGCAGGCGGGCGGCGCGCTCGCGGTAGCGTGCCGCGGCGTCGGCGTCGCGCTCCAGCGCCTCGGCGAGCAGCGCCCGGGCGAGGTAGGCGCCATAGACGTAGGCCTGGACCTCGACGAGGGCGATCGGCCCCTCGGGGATGCGCCCCGAGGCGTCGGTGATCCCGTCGAAGGAGTCCTTCCAGCCCTGGTTGACCAGCCCGCGGTCGGTGGTGCGCTGGTACTCGACGAATCCGTCGCCGTCGGCGTCGCCGTAGGTCTCGATCCACTCGAGGGCGCGGTCGACGTGCGGCAGGAGGGCGCGCACCCGCGCCGGGTCGGCGCCCCAGCGGGCCAGGTCGCCGACGAGCATGACGAACAGGGGCGTGGCGTCGGCGGTGCCGTAGTAGACGTTGCCGCCGAGGGCGTCCTCGGCGTCGACCCCGAAGCGCAGCTCGTGCGGGATGCGGCCGGGCTGCTCCTCGGTGACGGCGTCGACCTTCGTGCCCTGATGGCGGGCGAGCGCCTCGGCGGTGCCCAGGGCCAGGGAGGGGTTGATCGCGAGGGTCATCATCGCGGTCAGGATGGAGTCGCGGCCGAACAGGGCCATGAACCACGGCGCGCCGGCCGCGACCGCGACGGAGTCGGGGTGTGCCGGGTCGTCGATGCGCAGGGACTCGAGGTCACGGCTGCTGGTGCGCAGCACGTCGGTGAGCACCGGGTCGGGCAGCGACAGCGAGGGGGTCTCGTGGCGCCAGGCGCTGCGCCGCACCTGGGGACCGGTGACCTCCATGGGCTGGTCGGCGGGGAAGGCGATCGGGGTGACCTCGCCGTCGTCGACCGGGTTGAGGTAGACGGACGTGCGCCAGATGCCGCGCGGGGGCACCACCACGCGGAAGGTGAGGGTGTCGGCGGCCACGCGGGCGTCGGACGCGGAGACCACCACCTCGCGGGTGTGTCCCTGCCACCGCCGGGCGAGCCGCAGCTCGTGCTCGTCGAAGGAGATGCGGTGGTCACCGCGGCTGGTCACGTTGCCCTGCTTGACCTCGAAGAGGTCGCCGAAGTCGGCGCCGACGTGGACGGTCATGGCGAACGCGGCGGTCTCGCGGCCGAGGTTGCGCACCACGAGGTCCTCGCGCATCCCGGCGGAGACGAAGCGGTGACGCTCGACGAGCAGGGTCGAGTCGGCAAGGCCGGCCCGGGGGCGGGCACGGCCCACGTAGGTAGCCTGGTAGGTCTCCTCCGCGAAGACGGTCAGCGGCTCGACCGGCTCGCCGTCCACCCGCAGCTCCCAGCGGGAGAGCACACGGGTGTCGCGGACGAAGAGACCCTGGACGCCGCCGGGCGAGATGTCACCGGCCGCGTCGGAGATGCAGAAAGAGGAGCCCTCGATGAGGGTCACGGCACCCGCCGTGACGCCGGACGGTGCGCCGGCGAAGTTCCACGCCTGAGTCACGAACCACCTCCAGTTCACGTTCCTTCCACCGCTGTGGGTGAGAAGTCGCGGACGGCGCGTGGCAGGCGGGGCCTACGTGCCTCCGCGGCGTCGGGAAGGGATCCGAGACAGACTTTAGCCCAGAAGACTCAAGTTTGGGCCGAGCGGCCGTCCCATGGCGGGGCGGGCGGGGCGTCCCCGCGACGGCGAAGGCGTCACCGAGTCGCCCCGGGAACGGGTGCAGGCAAACGAAAAGGGCCGGGAACCACGCTGGTGATGCAGCGGTTCCCGGCCCCTCGCGAGAGCGGAGACGGTGGGATTTGAACCCACGGACGGGTTGCCCCGTCACGGCCTTAGCAGGGCCGCGCACTAGACCTGACTATGCGACGTCTCCAAGGACGTCCTCAGGTTACCGGGCGCGGTCCGCCTGGCCAAAACGTTCGACGCACGTCACGAACCTCCGGGGGTGACTGGCGCTCGGGCCGGCGCCGCCCGGCACCGCTGGAGGAGTCCGGGGCGGTCCCTCCCGCTCCCCTCCGGTTGCGGGTGTTCGCGCGCTCCGTGAGCCTGGCGGGGGCTCGTGGCCGGCCCGCCGACTCTCGTCGGGCAGGGCGGGAATGCCTGTGACATCCTGCAACTGCGCGCGCAGCATGTGTCGATCATCACATTCGTGAGGACGGGGACTGATACGCCATGGACGACAAGCTCAAGTTCGCCGGGATGCTGCTGGGCGGGTACCTGCTCGGTCGCACGAAGAAGATGCGGCTCGCGCTCATGCTCGCCACCGGCCTGGGAGCGCGCCAGCTCCGGGAGAACCCCGAGAAGATCACCGGGCAGCTGACCTCGGTGATGTCCTCGCCGGAGGTCAAGCGACTGACCGAGGAGCTCACCGTCCGCCTGACCGAGGCCGGCCGCGCCGCGGCGCTGGCGGCGGTCACCAGGGGCGTGGAGTCCATGACGGCGAACCTTGAGCACCGCACCGAGAAGCTCACGACCCCTGTGGGCGAGGGTGCCAAGGCCGCTGCGGGGAAGGCGACGTCGGCGGCGGGCAAGGCCTCGTCGGCGGCGGGCACGGCGGCCGGGACGGCCACTGGGACGGCCGAGAAGACGGCGTCGTCCCTCAAGGACCGCATGCACTTCGGGAAGAAGAAGCACGCCGAGGAGTCCGCCGAGGAGGGTGGCGAGGGCGCCGAGCCGCAGGCGGAGGAGGAAGAGGCGCCGCAGGGCCAGGCCGAGGAGGAGACGGCCGAACAGCCCGAGGAGGGGGCCGCCGAGGAGGGTGGCGAGGCCGAGGCTGAGGCCGAAGAGGGCGAACCGGAGGGCGAGGCCGAGGAAGAGGGCGAGCCTGAGGCGGAGGCCGAGGAGGGCGAGCCGGAGGGCGAGGCCGAGGAAGAGGGCGAGCCCGAGGCGGAGGCTGCGGAAGCCGGCGAGGAGGAGGGCGAGCCCGAGGACGAGGCTCAGGAGGCCGGTGAGGAAGAAGAGGGCGGCGAGGAAGAGGCCGAGGAGGGCGGCAAGGCCGCCCAGCGCGAGCCCGAGCCGCACCCGCTTCCGGAGGGCCGGCCCGCCCCGCGGGCCCGCGCCGCGAAGGTGACGACGAAGTCGTCGGGCAACTCCTCGAAGAGCAGCAGCACCTCGAAGAACACCTCCAAGACCGCGGCGAAGGGCGGCAAGTCCAAGACCATGCCCCCGACCACGCCGAAGCCGTGACCGCGGCGTCGAAACGCCGGAAGGAGCAGCTTGATGACTGAGACATCTTCCCAAGAAGGCGGGGGCCGCACGTCCGACGACCCCCTCGAGGCGCTCAAGCGGGCGGGGGGCGGCTTCGCCCGGGCGCTCGGTGGCCGCGCCGTCGACAAGATCACCGACCGGGTGGGGGGCCTGTCCGACCGGCTCACCTCCTTCGCCAGCGGCGAGAGCCAGGGCGGCGGGGACGAGGACGAGGGCCGCGACGACGGTGACGGCGGCGAGCAGGGCAGCGCCAAGGCCGCCGCGGCCGGCAAGGCCGCGGAGAAGCTCGCCTCGGGAGAGTCCCCGATCAAGGCCGGGCTCTCCGCCGCAGGCACCGGGATCAAGGAGAAGATCAAGGGCCTGTTCGGGCGGGGCAAGGGCGGCAAGGGCGGCGGCCGCAAGATGAAGTTCAACAACTTCGTCGACAGCTTCGACATCGGCGTCCCCGTCCAGCTCGCGTACAACCAGTGGACCACCTACGACCAGTGGCCCAACTTCATGAAGAAGACCGAGACCGCCGAGCTGGACGCGGACCAGGGCAAGGTCAAGCTCAAGGGGCAGGTGTTCTGGTCCCACCGCGAGTGGGAGACCACGATCAAGGAGCAGGTCCCGAACAAGCGGATCGTCTGGGACTCCGCCGGCCCGAAGGGACACATCAGCGGGGCGGTCACCTTCCACTCGCTGGAGGAGGACCTCACACGGATCGTCGTCGTCCTCGAGTACTACCCGCAGGGGTTCTTCGAGAAGACCGCCAACATCTGGCGGGCGGCCAACCGCCGGATGCGCCTGGAGATCAAGTTCTTCATCCGCCAGGTCATGCGCGACGCGATCCTCCACCCCGAGGACTTCGAGGGCTACCGCGCCGAGATCCACGACAAGGAGATCGTGCGCACCCACGAGGACGTGATGGAGGAGGAGCGGCAGGCCGAGGAGGAGGCCCAGGGCGAGCAGCCCGAGGAAGGCGAGGAGGAGCAGGAGCCCGAGGCCGAGGGCGAGGGCGAGGAGCCCGAGGGGGAGGAAGAAGAGCCCGAGGAAGAGGAAGGGCCGGAGGAAGAGGAAGAGCCCGAGCCCGCTGAGACGCAGGGGAGGACGCGATGAGTTCCGTCGCGACGAGGTCCCACGGCAGCTACGTCGATCGGCCGTCGTCCGCCTCGCTGGCCGACGTCGTCGCCCTGATCCTCGACAAGGGCCTGGTGATCGACGCCTTCGTGCGGGTGTCGCTGGTCGGTATCGAGATCCTGACCATCGACGCGCGCATCGTCATCGCGAGCGTGGACACGTTCCTGCGCTTCGCCGAGGCCACCAACCGCCTGGACCTGCAGGCCCAGGGCGGCAAGGACCTGCCCGAGCTGGTCGAGGGCATGACCCAGGCCGGCGCTCGCGGGAAGACCGGCGGGATGCTCTCCGGCGCCAAGGAGGCCCTCCTCGGCAACAAGGACGACGACGACGACGAGGGGCGTCGCCGTGAGGAGAAGACCGAGCGGCGCACCTCGAGCAAGGCGGATTCATGACGGCAGCCGCACCCGAGACCGGCGAGCTGAGTCAGTACGTCTACGGCATCGTGCCGCCGGACACCCCCGTCCCCGACGTCGCGGGCGTCGGGGGCGGGCGTGTGCGGCTCCGCCCGCTGGGCGACGTCGCGGCGCTGGTCTCCGGCGTGGCCGACCCCGAGGTCGTCGGGCTGCCCGCCGAGGTCCGTGCGCACGCGGCGGTCCTCGACGCCGTCGCCCAGGCCGGGCCCGTGCTGCCCATGCGGTTCGGCACGGTGGTGCCCGACGTCGACGACCTGCGCGAGGCGCTCGCGGCCGACGGCGTGGCGCGCCTCCGGGAGGACCTCGCCCGCCTCGGCGACGCCGTGCAGTACACCCTCACCGTCCGCTACCGCCAGGAGGCGGTCATCGCCGAGCTCGTCGAGGAGCAGCCGGAGATCCGCCGGCTGCGTGAGGCGACCGCGGGCGCCGCGCCCGACGCGGCCTACTACGAACGGATCCGGCTGGGCGAGCTGGTGGTGAACGGCTTCGAGCAGAAGCGCCTCGGCGACGCCGCGGCGCTCACCGAGGCGCTCGGGCCCGTCGTGCTCGACCTCCGCTCCCGCGAGACGGGGCAGGTCGAGGATGTCCTCGAGGCCGCCGTTCTGGTGCGTCGCGGGGAGCAGCGACGGTTCGACGACACCGTGGAGGCGCTGGCCTCCCGGCGGGTCGACCGGATGACGTTCCGCCTCGTCGGACCGCAGGCCCCGTACGACTTCGTGACGGAGGCCTGATCGCCGTGGGCCTGCTCTGGAACCTGATCTCCCTGCCGCTCGCCCCCGTCCGGGGCACGGTGTGGGTCGCCGAGCAGGTGCTGGAGGAGGCCGAGCGGCAGTACTACGACGCCGGCGCCATCCGCCGGCAGCTCGAGGAGGTGGCCGCCGCGCGCGAGTCCGGCGAGCTACGCGACGACGAGGCCGACGCCCTGGAGGAGCAGCTCGTCGCCCGCCTCATCGAGAGCAACCGACGCAGCCGCGAGGAGGGACGATGACCGAGTCCACCAAGGCCCCGCGCCGCGCCGCCCGCCGGCGCCCGCCGGAGGAGATCCCCGTGCACCGCACGGAGGAGCCGCAAGAGCAGGACGAGGCGCACGGGTCCGACGAGGACGAGCCGGGCACGGACGCCGACCAGGACGTCGCCGAGGACCACGAGACCAGCGACGAGACGCCCGACGGCGGACAACCGAGGCCGGGTGACGAGGCAGACGAGCCCGAGGACGAAGCGTCGGAAGAGCCGGAGGACGAGGCGCCCGAGGAGGAGCCGGAGGACGAGGCGCCCGAGGAGGAGCCGGAGGACGAGGCACCCGAGGAGCCCGAGGAGGAAGAGCCGCGAGAGGAGACCGAGGACGAGGTGCAGGACGGCGATGGGGGGACCCGCGAGGGGGAACCCCGCGAGGGATCACGCCGGACGGCCGAGCCCCGTGACGAACCCGAGGAGCGTCGTCCCCGCCTGACCGCCCGCCGCGCCGCGATCCTCGCCCTCGAGCAGCTCGTCGAGCTCACCGGGCGCGCGGCCGAGGGCATCGTCGGCGTCGAACGGGACCACGACGGGTGGAAGGTGACGATCGAGGCCGTCGAGGACCGGCACGTGCCGAGCACCGCCGACATCATGGCCGAGTACGAGGTCGAGCTCGACACCGACGGCGAGCTGGTCGCCTATCACCGGCGCTCGCGCTACGTGCGCGGCCAGACGTGACCGACGGGTCTGGGAGGTTGATGAGGAACAGGGGAGTGATGCAGGGATGAGCGTCGTGGCCGGGCGCGGCGGCGGGATGGAGCCGCGGCGCGACCGCGAGGGCTCGCTCGTGCATGTCATCGAGACCCTCCTGGACAAGGGGCTCGTGCTCAACGCCGACATCATGGTCTCGGTCGCGGGCGTGGAGCTGCTCGGCATTCGCATCCGCGCCGCACTCGCGTCGTTCGAGACGGCGGCCCGCTACGGGCTGGAGTTCCCCTCGGGGACCAACACCGAGACCATCGCGTGGCGCAACGCCATCGAGCCCAAGGAGACCTGCCCGCGCTGCGGCAAGACGGCGCCCACCGCCCAGCTGCTCAACGAGTACTGCCCCTGGTGCGGGTGGCGCAGCGCGCGGGCGATCCGCGAGGAGGAACGCCGCCAGGTCGGCGGGCAGCCTGAGGACGAGTCGGCGCCCGACGTCGCGGGTGGTCCCGACGAGCCGGAGGCCGCGGCCGCCGCACCGGAGGAGACGGGGTCCGACCATGGCCGCGGCCGGCGCCCGGCGGCGCGCCCGGACAAGGACGCTTCCCGCGGCGACGGCGACGGCGACGGCGACGGGAACGGCCGTCAGCCACGGCGAGAGGCGCGCGTGCCCGACGGCGGTGACCGGAGCGGCGATGGGTGAGCGCTCCGTCGTCGCCGTCCCGCAGACCCCGCAGGCGCTGCAGCCCACGCGGGACCCGCGCGCGACCCTGCCGGACCTCCTCGAGGTGCTCCTCAACAAGGGCGTCTACCTCGACCTCGACCTCATCATCACGATCGCGGACATCCCGCTGATCGGCGTCAACCTCCGCGCGACCATCGCGGGCATCGAGACGATGCTCGAGTACGGGATGATGCGCAGCTGGGACGAGCAGACGCGCGCGTGGGTGCGCCGGTCCATCTCGCGTCACTTGCCGCTGGCCGACGGCGAGGAGATCGTCGCCCGGATGGCCGGCGGCCACCGCCAGGAGGAGCCCTACGAGACGTGGCGCCCCGGCACCGTCTACCTCACCACCCACCGGCTCGTCGTCCACCGGCGCGAGCCCGCCGAGACCCTCTGGCAGGCCCCGCTCGCCGGCATCACCGCCGTCGACCTGCGCACCGAGCGCGCCATCGGCGGGGAGGACCGCACCCGCCTGCTCGTCACCACCCCCGACGGCGAGGTGCTGCTCTCCGCGGCCGAGCCGCAGCGCCTGCTCGAGCTGCTCCGGCAGCACGGCGTGGGCGCCGCCGGGCCGCGCCCGGGCCCGCCGGGCCGTCCCGCGCCCGTCCTGGAGGGCCAGATGTGGTACCTCGAGCGCCGCGCCGGCGGGCCGCTGTGGCGCGGCGGGACCGCGACGCTCGACCCCGTCGCCGGGCTGACCTGGAAGGGTGCGCTCGACGCCCGGCCGGCCGTCCGGCTGCGGCCCGGCACGGTCACCGCGGTCGCCGTCGAACGCGCCCGGGTGCCGGCCGGGGAGGCGGTGATCGTCGTCGGCTCGCCCGCCGGGGAGGTCCGGCTCGCCGCCGGCGATCCCGAGCCGTGGGTGCGCGAGCTGCGCCGGCTGACCGCGGAGGATGCGGGGGAGGGAACGGCATGACGCTCAAGATCGACGAGAAGAGCCTCAAGAACGGCGTCCTGACGCTGGTCATCACGCTCGTCGAGGTCATCGAGGAGGCGCTGGAGAGCCAGGCCATCCGCCGGCTCGAGGGCGGGGAGCTGACCGAGGACGAGCAGGAGCGGCTGGGGCAGGCGCTGCTCGAGCTCGACGAGGCGATCGACCAGATCAAGGCCGACCACGGGCTGCACACCTCGGTCGCGGACCTGCGCCGCGGCCTCGACGACGTCGTCGACGAGGTGGTCGACAAGCTCGTCAACCCGGCCCGGTGGGCCCAGGAGGCAGGAGGACAGCACGGGTGAGTGGCCTGTACGTCTACGCCATCGTCCCGGCGGACATGCCGCCGACGCAGCTCGGCACCGGCATCGACCGCGCCCCGCTGGAGCTCGTGGTGGCCCCGGGCGGCGTGGCCGCCGTCGTGCACGAGCACGCCGGTAACCCCTACGACGGCGCCGACGAGGACGTGCGGCGGTGGGTGCTCGAGCACGGCGACGTCGTCGAGCGGGTCTTCGACGCCGCCGGCACGGTGCTGCCGGTCAGCTTCAACGTCATCGTCGCCGCGTCCGACGACGCCCCGGCCCGCGACCGGCTGCGGGACTGGTTGGGGCGGGGTTCGAGCCAGCTGGGCGGGCGGCTCGAGCGGCTCCGCGGCCGGGTGGAGCTGCGCGTGGAGATCGCCCTGGACCCCCACGACGCCGCGGCGGGCCACCCGGACGCCCGGTCCTTGCTCGCCGAGCTCGGGTCCCGCCCCGCGGGGGTCCAGCGCCTGCTGCGCAAGCGGCTCGAGCAGCTCGAGAAGGAGGTCACCGACGCCCTGGCCGACGAGCTCTACCCCGAGTACCGCCGCCGGCTCGCGGCGCTCGCGGAGGAGATCACCGAGAACCGCAGCGCCCGCACGGACCCGGGCACGGTCGCCGTGCTCACGGTCGCGGTGCTCGTGGCCCGGGAGGACATGCCGCGGGTGGGGGAGGCGCTCGCCGACATCCAGCGCGAGCAGTCCGCGGCGCGGATCCGGTACCTGGGCCCCTGGCCGCCGTACTCCTTCGCCGACGTCCCGGCGCTGACCCCCGGTCAGGAGGGCGCGTGACCAGCCGTCGGGGCCGCCGCACGGAGGGGCCAGTGACCACCCTCACGTGCCCCGGATTGGATCGCGCCGCCCCGGCACGCTAAAGTCGAACCCGGCCCAAGCGGCCAGGCGCCCGTAGCTCAATGGATAGAGCATCTGACTACGGATCAGAAGGTTGGGGGTTCGAGTCCCTCCGGGCGCACAGCTGATCGGCATCATCGCGAGGAACAGTCGGGATGGTGCCGATCGTGTTTTGTGGGCCCTCGCCGGCTGGATGCGGGAGGTCCCGGTGGCCGTCCTGCGGCTCGCCGGTGTCAGTCGACGTACTGCGCCTCGCCGAGGCCGAAGGACCAGTTCTCCTTGGGGACCTCGACCAGACTGATGAACACGTCCTCGGGGCGCAGGCCGATACGGTCGTGCAGGCCGTCGGCGATCGACCGGTAGAGGTTCTTCTTGACCTCCACGGTGCGCCCGGCGTTCAGGGTGATCTGGACGATCAGCGCGCGCTCGCTGCGCTCGACGACGTAGTGCGGGTCCAGGACCAGGCCGGCCCGGTCGTGCTCGGTGACGACCATGAACTTGTCGTCGGCCGGTGCCCCGGCGACGGTGACGAGCGCGTCGTAGATCACCTCCACGATCGCCTCACGATCGGCCGGCGGGGTCGATGCAGGCAGGTCGACGCGGACGAGAGGCATCGTCGGCTCGCATTCTCACGTGGGGAGCAGTGGGTCAGGCACGTCGAGCACGGGCGCCGTCGCCCGAGGACGACGGCGCCGCTCGTCTCACGGCGTGCTCACAGGGTAGGGCCGTCCTCCGTGGGCGGGAATGCGACCACCATGGCCTCCTCCCGCGGGAAGACGGCGACGTCGGGATAGCGCTCACGGACGCGGGCGCCGTCGCCCGGCGCGAGCCGCCCGTCCGCCGGCACCGCGTCGGTCGGGGCGTTCTCGGACCCCGGGAGCTCCTCGGGCAGCACCAGCGCGACCAGGCGCGCCTTCTGCGCCCGGAACCCCTTGGTGCCGAGGACGACGCGGCCGTAGCCCTCGATGATCCCGGAGACCCGCCGGGGCCTGGCGTAGGGATCGGCGCGGTAGTAGGCGTAGAAGCCGCAGGTGCAGCCCTGCAGGCCGTGCGCGGCCCCGATGTCGCGGACCGAGTAGCCCCGCACGGCCAGCCGCCCGTCCGGCTCGCGGACGACGACGCCGCCGTCGTGGAAGCACGACGCCCGGTTCTCGCCGGGCTGCCAGACCTGGGGGAAGAACACGCCGGTGAGGCGCCCGTCGGGCAGCACGCAGAAGGAGCGGCGCCCCCGCACCGAACCCAGCACGAGGGCCGGGCCCGCGATGTCCGGCTCCATCAGGCCGGGACCTCCTCCGGCGCCGGCGCGGGCGACGGTTCGGGGACCGGGACCTCGGTGGGCATGGGCACCACCTCGATCTCCTCCTCTTCCTCGCCGATGTCTCCCAGGTGCGGGGTGCTCACGACGTCGCGCACAGCAGTCATCTCGGGCCTCCTCCGTCCGCCGGCGGACCGTCCGCCGGCACGCGCCCCGCCCGGCCGCAGCAACCGCCGTCGGATGCGTGTCCGCAGATGATCTGGCGTCGCTCGCCTCGCCACAAGTCCCAGATCCCCACCGGGGCCCGCCGGGTCGGGGTGGGCCGTGCGGGCCCGCCGAGTCGGGGCGTGCCGTGGGGCCCGCCGGGTCCGGGCGTGCCGTGCGGGCCGCGGCCCGCGCCCGGCGCCGGAACCACTACGGTGTGTCCCGCCGCGCGTTCGTGACGCGCACCACCCGCGGAGGGGAGTCATGGCAGGGCCGCTGCTCCAGACCAAGTTCCACGTCCCCCGAGGCCGGCAGGAGCTGGTGGCGCGCCCCCGCCTGACCGAGCGGCTGGGCGAGGCGGGCGCGCCGAAGCTGACCCTCGTGTCCGCCCCGGCCGGGTTCGGCAAGACGACCCTGCTGACGCAGTGGCTGGCCGCCGCTCCGGCGGCGCCGTCCGTGGCCTGGCTCTCGCTCGACGTCCGCGACAACGACCCGGCGGTGTTCTGGACCTACGTCGTGGCCGCACTCCAGCGGGCGGTGGACGGGATCGGCGCCGAGGCGCTGACGCTGCTCCGGTCGGCGCAGTCGACGACGGAGACCGTCCTCGCGACCCTCCTCAACGACCTCGACGCGCTCCAGCACGACGTCGTCCTGGTGCTCGACGACTACCACGTCATCGACGCGCGCGAGGTCCACGACGGGTTGGCGTTCCTCCTCGAGCACCTGCCTCCGCACGTGCGCGTGGTGCTCGCCGGCCGCGCCGACCCGCCCCTGCCGCTGGCCCGCCTGCGCGCCCGGGGTCAGCTCGTGGAGATCCGCGCCCGGGACCTGCGCTTCACCCGCGACGAGGCGGCGGCGTACCTGGGCCGGAGCACGGGCCTGACCCTGGCGGCGGGCGAGGTCGCCGTCCTCGACGAGCGCACCGAGGGCTGGATCGCCGCGCTGCAGCTGGCGGCGCTCTCGCTGCGCGACCGGGACGACGTCACCGGCTTCGTCGCGAGCTTCGGCGGGGACGACCGGTACGTCGTCGACTACCTGGTCGAGGAGGTCCTGCAGCGCCAGCCCGCCGACGTCCGCGACTTCCTGCTCCGGACGTCGATCCTGGGCCGGCTGAGCGGTCCGCTGTGCGACGCCGTCACCGGTACCGCCGGCGGCGCCGCGAGGCTGGCGGCCCTCGAGCGGGCGAACCTGTTCCTGGTCCCGCTGGACGACCACCGCCGGTGGTACCGATACCACCACCTCTTCGCCGACGTGCTGCACGCCCGCCTGCTCGCCGAGCGGCCCGACGACGTCCCGGGCCTCCACCGGCGGGCGAGCGACTGGTACGAGCGGAACGGCGAGCGGGCCGAGGCGATCCGCCATGCGCTGGCCGGTGACGACGGCGGGCGGGCGGCGGACCTCGTCGAGCTCGCCCTCCCGGCCCTGCGCCGGCTGCGCCAGGAGGCCACGCTGCGCCGCTGGCTCGAGGCCCTGCCCGAGACGGAGATTCGCGCCCGGCCGGAGCTGGGCCTGACCCACGCCGGGACGCTGCTCATGCACGGCGAGCTGGACGGCGTGGAGGCCCGCCTGCACGACGCCGAGCGCTGGGTCGAGGCCCGCCTGAGCGCCGCGCGGGCGGACACGGGCGAGGACGCGCAGGACGCGCCGCCCTCGACCGCGGGCCAGGACGCGCCGCCCTCGACCGCGGGCCAGGACGCGCCGCCCTCGACCGGAGGCCAGGACCCGCGCGTGCGCAAGATCCAGGGAGAGGTCGCCGTCTACCGCGCGGCGCAGGCGAGGATCCGCGGGGACGTGGCCGCCACCGTCATGCACGCGCGGCGGGTCCTCGACCTTCTCGGCGAGGACGCGGCGCTCGAACGGGGGGCGGCGGCCGGGCTGCTCGGGCTCGCGCACTGGACCACCGGCGACCTCGAGCCGGCGCACCGGTTCTGGGCCGAGTCCGCCGCGAACCTCGAGCGCGCCGGGCACCACGCCGACACCCTCGGCTGCACCCTCGCCCTGGCCGACATCCGCATCGCCCAGGGCCGCCTCCACGAGGCGATGACCGGCTACGAGCGCGGGCTGCGGGTGGCGACCGGGCACGGCCCGGCCGTGCTCCGCGGCGCGGCCGACATGCACGTGGGCCTGGCCGCGGTGCTCCTCGAACGGAACGAGCTCGACGCCGCCCGGCGGCACCTGCTGGCGGGCGAGGGGCTGGGCGAGCACGCCGGCCTGCCGCAGAACGGGCACCGGTGGCGGGTGGCGACGGCCCGGCTCCGCGAGCTCGAGGGCGACGCGGACGCCGCGCTGGCGCTGCTCGACGACGCCGAGCGGGCGTACACGCCCGACATGTTCCCCGACGTGCGCCCGATCCCGGCCCTGCGGGCCCGGCTGCGGCTCGCGCGTGGGGAGCTCGACGCGGCGCTCGGCTGGGTGCGGGCGCACGGCCTGGGCGCCGACGACGACCTGACCTACCTGCGCGAGTTCGAGCACGTCACCCTGGCCCGGGTGCTGCTCGCCCGGCACGGCGCGGACGACGGCGATCGCGCGCTCCGCGAGGCGGCCGCGCTGCTGGCGCGCCTGCTGCGGGCGGCGGAGGAGGGCGGCCGGACCGGCACCGTCATCGAGATCCTCGTGCTGCAGGCGCGCGCCCACCAGGCCCGCGGTGACGGCCCCGCGGCGCAGGCGGCGCTGCGCCGGGCGATCTCGCTGGCCGAGCCGGAGGGGTACGTCCGCGTGTTCGCGGACGAGGGCCGTGCCCTGGTCGGCGTGCTGCGCGCCGTCGAGAAGCAAGGCGACTCCCGGGCCTACGTCCGCCGGCTCCTCGCCGTCGCGGGCCGACGTGAGGTCGTCGCGCCCGCGGGCCTCGTCGACCCGCTCAGCGACCGCGAGCTGGACGTGCTGCGGCTGCTCGGCACCGACCTCAGCGGCCCCGACATCGCGCGCGAGCTCGTCGTCTCCGTCAACACGGTGCGCACGCACACGAAGAACATCTACGCCAAGCTCGGCGCCACCAGCCGCCGGGCGGCGGTCCGCCGCGCCCAGGAGCTCGGCCTGCTGCCGCACGGCCGCACCGCGCCGCGCTGAGCCCGGCGGGCGCCCCCGTCCCCGCCCCGTGCCGGTGCTGAGCGGCCGCGCGGACCACCATCACGATCACCACATCGGGTGATCCGCGCTCACCACCTTCGCTCCTACCTTTCCCAAAGAGCCGCACGGGACCGTGCCGGCCCCCGCCGGGAGACAGGAGGAGCGCCATGACGCCGACACCGGCCGGGCAGCACGACGAACCCCGGTGGTACGAGATCCGCGTCCAGGGGCGCCTCGACGCCCGCTGGGCCGCCTGGTTCGACGGCCTCAGCGTCCTCGCCACCGACGACGGCACCACCCTCCGGGGCCCGGTCGCCGACCAGGCCGCCCTGCACGGCGTGCTGCAGCGGGTGCGCGACGTCGGCCTGCCGCTGCTGTCCGTCACCCAGGTCGAACCCGGCCAGCCAGCGGCCCCCGCCGGCGAGCCCCGCTGATTCACTCCAAGGAAGAGAGACCGCCATGTCCACCACCGCCCCCACCACCTCGGCACCGGACCGAGTCCCGATGCGCTCCCTGAGGAGGACCGCCCGCACCGCGGGGGTGCTCTACCTGATCACCTTCGTCTCGATCCCGAGCTTCGTCCTCTACGGCCCGGTCAAGGATCCCGGCTACGTCACCGGGCCCGGCCCGGACACCCCCGCGCTCGCCGGCGGCGCCCTGGAGATGATCGTGGCGCTGGCCTGCGTCGGCACCGCCGTCGCGCTGTACCCGGTGGTCAAGCGGCAGAACGAGGGGGTCGCGCTGGCCTTCGTGGGCGCCCGCGTCCTGGAGGCCGCCACCATCGTCGCCGGCATCGCGAGCCTCCTGACGATCGTCACCCTGCGGCAGGCCGGCGCCGGGGCGGACGCGTCCGTCACCGCCCAGGCGTTGGTCGCCCAGTACGACTGGCTGTTCCGGCTCGGGCAGAGCACCATGCCCGCCGTGAACGCCGTGCTGCTGGGCTCCCTGCTCTACCGGTCAGGCCTGGTGCCGCGCATCCTGCCCCTGCTCGGACTCGTCGGGGCGCCCCTGCTGATCGCGTCCACCGTGGGCACGGTGCTCGGCCTGTGGGGGCCGGTGTCCGCCTTCACGGGGATCGCGGTGCTGCCGATCGCGGTGTGGGAGCTCGCCCTCGGCGTCTACCTCACCGTCAAGGGCTTCCGGCCCGCACCGCTCACCGCCCTGCTGTCCGCGGGCGTCGTCCGATGAGGGCCGCGGTGTACCGACGGTTCGGCGCCCCCCAGGTCGTGCGGGTCGAGGAGGTGCCCCCGCCGTCCCTGGGCCGCGACGACGTCCTCGTCCGGGTCCACGCCAGCACCGTCAGCGCCGCCGACCACCGCGCCCGCAGCCGCTCCGTCCCGCGCGGGCTGGGGCTGCTCGCCGCAGCGGGCATCGGGGCGTTCCGGCCCCGCCGCCGCGTGCTCGGCATGGACGTCGCCGGCGTCGTCGAGGCGGTCGGCGGGGACGTCACCAGGTTCCGGCCCGGCGACGAGGTCATCGCGATGCTCGGGGGCCGGTTCGGCGGGCACGCCGAGCTCGCCCGGGTGCCGCAGGACGGCGCCATCACGGCCAAACCGCGCAACATGAGCTTCGAGGAGGCGGTGACCCTCGTCTTCGGAGGAATCACGGCACGGGGCTTCCTGAACCAGGTCGCGCTGCGGCCGGGCGCCAGGGTGCTCGTCAACGGGGCGTCCGGCGCGGTGGGCACGGCGGCCGTGCAGCTGGCGAAGGACGCCGGTGCCCACGTCACCGCCGTGTCCCGCGCCGCCAATGCCGCCCTGGTCACCTCCCTGGGCGCCGACCGGGTGATCGACTACACCGAGCGCGACTTCACCGCCGAGGGCAGCCGCTACGACGTCGTCGTCGACTGTGTCGGCAACGCCCCCTTCGAGCGGGTCGCGGCGTCCCTCAATCCGGGTGGGGCGTTGCTCCTGGTCGTCGCCGACCTTCGAGGAGTGCTGCTCGCGCCGTGGCGCAGCCGGAGGAGCGGCACGCTCGTCACCGCGAGCGTGGGCAGGTACCGGGCCGAGGACCTGGCCCACCTGGTCCGGCTGGCCGAGGCGGGTCGCTTCCGTGCGGTGATCGACCGCACCTTCGAGCTCCCCGAGATCGTCGCGGCGCACGGCTTCGTCGACACGGGGCGCAAGCGGGGCAACGTGGTGCTGACAGGTCTCGCCGGCCGGCGTTCCCACGCGGGGTAGACCTCCACCGCCGTTGCCGCGGAGGGCCTCAGCCGCGCTCCAGGTGCCGCGGTCCGCGTCGGCTCCCACCGTCGTGCCAGCCCGTTCCCGGGCACATCCCAGGAAGCGCGTGCACCGTATGACCTCATAGCCGGCGCCCGGGACAGCCGGCGCCCTGGGGTGGGCCGTGTCCGTGCCCCGGCGGGCGGGGCGCCGTGCGACCCTGCACCGACCGGGCCACCGAGCGAAGGACGCGCCATGTTCGACCTCATCAACGGGTTGCCGATGCATCCCCTCGTCGTGCACGCCGTCGTCGTGCTCGTGCCGCTCACGGTGCTCGGCACGCTCGCCGTCGTGCTCGTGCCGCGCTGGCGACGCTACGCCCCGGTCGTCGCGGTGCTCGCCACCGTCGCGGCGTTCTTCCTGCCGCTGGCGACGCAGTCCGGCGAGGCGCTCGCGCGGCGGGTGGGCACCCCGAGCGTCCACGCCGAGCTGGGCGAGCAGCTGCTGTACATCGGCGTCGTGCTGGCGGCGATCCTGTGGGTCCTCGTCCTGGTCGAGCGGCGCCACGGGCGGGTGGCGCTGCTGCCGGGCGACCGGGTCACCGCGCGACCCGGCACGCCGGTCGGCGCGGGCCCGGGCGCGCAGGCGCGCCGCAGCGGCAACGTCCTCACGACCGCGGTGGCCGCGCTGGCCGTCGTCGTCGCGCTCGGGGCGGGCGTGCAGTGCTACCGGGTGGGGGACTCCGGGGCCCGGGCCGCGTGGGGCGGCGTGGCCCAGACGACGCCCCAGCACACCGAGCGCGAGGCCGACTGACCCGCCGGTGCCGCTCGGCCGCCCTCGACCGAGCATCCTCGGCCCCGCGCACGGTGATGCCGGCACACCTACCCTGTCGAACGCGCGTTCGAGAAGCGGGTACGCTGGCGCCATGGCTGTCGAACCCGTCCCGCTCAGCGAGCAGGCGCACAGCCTCGGCCCCGCCCAGCACGGCGGGCCGGTGACCCGGCCGGACGAGCCCCTCCCGGTCCGCGCCTGGATCCACACCCGCCGCGGGCACGAGGCGGTCGACGGCGTGGCGGTGGCCTGGACCCAACGCGCGGTGCGGGTGCGCTACACCGACGGCCACGGGCGCGAGGGCTACGCCTGGCTGTGGGCCAACGCCGTCACCCGGCGCTGACGTCCCCAGGCGGCCCCGCGCGCCGGTCGCGCGCGTGGGCGGCCGGTGGTGCGATGTGCGACATGACCGCCCACGAGACCACCGAGGCCCCGGCCGGGCTGGCCGCCGCGGCCGAGGAGCTGTACAGCCTCGAGCCGGGGCAGTTCACGCGGGCGCGCAACGACCGGGCCAAGCAGGCCAGGGCCGACGGCGACCCCGCCCTGGCCGAGGCGGTCAAGGCCCTGCCCAAGCCCTCCACCGCCGCCTGGCTGGTCAACCTCATGGTCCGGCGCATGGGCACGGAGATCGGCCAGGCGCTCGAGGTCGGGGCGGCGCTGCGCCAGGCCCAGCAGGACCTCGACGCCGCCCAGCTGCGCACCCTCACGAGCCAGCGGCGGCGCCTGACCGCCGCGCTGGTGCGCCAGGCCGGCACGCGGGCGGCCGAGCTCGGCACCAAGGTCAGCGCCGCCGTCGCCGAGCAGGCCGAGACCACCCTCCACGCCGCGATGACCGACGCCGACGCCGCGGCCGCCCTGCGCACCGGCCTGCTCGTCCGCGCCCTCGAGCCCGCCGGGCTGGGCGGGGTCGACCTCGACGGCGCGGTGGCGGTGCCCGGCGCCGTCGAGCTGACCCCTCGTGCGGAGGCGGAGCCGGAGGAGCCGGGGGAGGAGACCGGCGGGCGCCTGCACGTCGTCCCGGACAACACCCGCGCCGTCGAGGAGGCCCAGGAGGCGGTCGACGCCGCCGAGTTCGTGGCCGAGGGCGCCGAGCGGGCGCTGCGCCGGGCGGAGGAGAAGGTCCGCAAGGCCGAGGCCCGCGGGCTGCAGCTGCGCGCCGAGATCGAGGAGCTGCGGCGTCAGATCGACGATCGCGAGACCCGGCTGCACGGCGTCGAGGACGACCTCGCCGCGGCCGACGACCAGCGCGACGCCGCCGCGGAGAGCCGGGACGAGGCGGCGGCCGCGCTCGCGGCCGCCCGCAAGAAGCTCGCGCGGCTGCAGCGGCGCTGAGCCTCAGGCCGCCTCGCCGAACGAGGCCGTGAGCACCGCCCGCACCTCGGCGTGCCCCACCGGCCGGGGGTTCGCGATCGGCAGGACGGCGTTGACCCGGTCGATCGCCTCCTCCAGCTGGTCGGCCCGCAGCCCGAGCTGGACGAGGGTGCGCGGGGCCCCGACCTCGGCCAGCAGCGCCCGGATGCCGGCGACGGCGTCGTCGGCGCCGAGGGCGTGCGCGATGCGGTCCGCGGCCACCGGCACCGCCGGGACGTTGAGCGCGAGGACGTTGGGCAGGACGACGGCGTGGGTCGCCGCGTCGGGCAGGCGGAAGGTGCCGCCGAGGACGTGGCAGATCGTGTGGTGCAGCCCGGTGCCGGTGATGGCGTAGGTGCCGCCGGCGAGGAACGCGCCGTAGAGCAGCTGCTCCCCGGCGGCGATGGGCGTGCCCACCCACGCCGCCACCGGGTCGCGCAGCGCCGCCTCGGGGGAGCCGGCCTCGCGCAGGCTCTCGCGGGTGAGCGAGCGCAGCCCGGTGGCCAGGGCCCGGATGGCCTCGTCGGCCAGGGCCGAGCTGACCGGGTTGGCGCCGGGCGCCCAGTGCGCCTCGATGACGTGCGCCATGGCGTGCAGCGCCGAGGCGACGGCGAGCCGGCGGGGCATCCGGTCGGTGAGGTCGGGGTCGAGGACGACCGTGCGGGGCAGGACCGCCGGGTCGGTGCCCGTCTCGCGGCGCCCGCCGCGGGTCAGCCCCCACACCGGCGTCATCTCGGTGCCGGCGTAGGTGGTGGGCACCGCGAGGATCGGCAGGCCGGTCTCCCGGGCGATGATCTTCGCCGTGCCGGTGGTGGACCCGCCGCCGATGCTCAGCACGGCGTCGGCGCGGCGCTGCCGGGCGAGCGCGACGGCGCGCTCGGCGACGGTGACCGGCACGTGCTGCTCGACGCCGGTGAACCAGGCGATCGTGGCCTCGGCGAACGGGGCGGTGGCCTCCCGGGCGAGCATCTCGTGGGCGGGGTCGGCGACGACGATGAGCCGCTGGGCACCCAGGCGCTCCACCTCGGCCGGCAGCGCGGCGCGCAGCCCGCCGCGGCCGAAGAGCACCCGCGCCGGCGAGGTCTCGAAGGTGAACTGCATCGCAGCCTCCGTCTCTCGGGTGACGGTGCGGCGCCGGCCCGCGGCGGACCGGCCCGCGCGCTGCTCACATCATCGCGCTCCGGCGCGCCGATGGGGTGCGGATCACCCGCGCGGCGCGGTGTCGCGGCGGCGGGGCAGGGCGACGCGGTCGAGGTCCGCGGCCGCCAGCACCCGCGCCCGGCCCGCCCGCGCCCGTGCCTGCGCGGCCAGGTGGGTGGTGTCGGGGTAGCGCGCGGAGAAGTGGGTGAGCACCAGCGTGCGGGCCGCCGCCCGGCCGGCGAGGGCCCCGGCCTGCCCGGCGGTGAGGTGCCGGTACGCCGCGGCCAGGTCGGCGTCCTCGTCGGCGAAGGTGCACTCGGCGACGAGGAGGTCCGCCCCCGCGGCGAGCTCCTCGGCCCCGGGGCACGGCGCGGTGTCCATGACGAGGGCGAAGCGCTGCCCCGGCCGCGGCACGCTGACGTCCTCCAGCCGCACCGCCCCCACCCGGCCCTCGCGCTGCAGCCGGCCCACCGCCGGCCCGGACAGCCCGGCGGCCGCGAGCCGCTCGGGCACCAGCGTGCGGCCGTCGGGCTCGGTGAGCCGGTAGCCGTAGGTCTCCACCCGGTGGTCCAGCGGCGCCACGGTTAGCCCGTCGGCGACCTCACCCGCCGCCCCGTGCGGGACCAGGCGCAGGTCGATCCCCGGCCCGGCCAGGCCCACCAGCGCGCGCACCACCTCCTCGCCGGACGCGGGGTAGTGCAGGTGGACGGGGTGGGCCACGCCGTCCACCGCCATGCGGGCCAGCACCCCGGGCAGGCCGAAGCAGTGGTCGCCGTGGACGTGGGTGAGGCAGATGCGGGTGATCGACGACGCCGCCACGCCGGCGTGGATCATCTGCCGCTGGGTGCCCTCGCCGGGGTCGAAGAGCAGCCCCCCGCCGTCCCAGCGCAGCAGGTAGCCGTTGTGGTTCCGGGTCCGGGTGGGCACCTGCGAGGCGGTGCCCAGCACGATCAGCTCACGCACCCGCCGACCCTCTCAGCAGCTCCCGGGGATGTCACCCGGGCGCCGTCCTGCCCCCGCCTGACGACGGTCCCGGACGAAACGGCCCCCGGAAGCCCGGATCGGCGCCACCATGTGCGCATGGCGAGCATCCCTGTCGAGCCGGTTCGCCGCCGTCTCGAGTCGGTCGTCCGTGCGGGGCTGGACCCGGCGGCCTACGTCGAGGCGGCGCTCGACGTGCTGGGCCGCACGGTGCCGTTCGACGCCGCCTGCCACGGCACGCTCGACCCTGCGACCGGGCTGCTGACCGGCTCGGTCAAGCGCCACCTCACCAGCGCCTACGACGAGGACTTCCTCGTCCACGAGTACGTCCTCGACGACGTCAACCTCTTCGCCGACCTCGCCGGGCGCCCCCGCCCCGTCGGGGTCCTCGCGGAGGAGGCGGGCGGGGACCCCCGCCGCAGCTCGCGCTACCGCGAGCTGTTCGAGATCTACGGGGTCGAGCACGAGCTGCGCGCGGCGCTGGTCGTCGCCGGCGTCGCCTGGGCCACCCTGGCGCTGTACCGGGAGAGCGGCCCGGCCGCGTTCACCCCGGCCGAGGCCGACGTCGTGGCCGCCGTCGCGCCCCTGCTCGCGGTCGGCACGCGCGCCGCCGCCGTCACCGCCCGCGCGCAAGCGGAGCTCGGGCGCGCCGAGCCCGGCGGGCCGGGGGTGCTCGTGGTCGACGCCGCGGGCCGGGTCGTGCAGTCCACCGCGGCGGCCGAGCGGCTCGTCGCCGACCTCGGCGGCGCGCTGGGCGGGGCGCTGCCGGTGGCGCTCGGCGCCATCATCGCCGCGGCCCGCGGCTTCGCGTCCGGCCGCCTCGCCACGGAGCCCCGGGCGCGGGTGCGCGCCCGGACCGGCCGGTGGCTGGCCCTGCACGCGGCCCCGCTCCAGCACCACGAGGGCGGGGCACCCCAGGTCGTGGTCACCATCGAGGAGGCGGGCCCCCCGGACGTGGTGCCGCTCATCGTCGACGCGCTCGGGCTGAGCCCCCGCGAGCGGGACGTGGTCGGCGCCGTCCTGCGCGGGGCCAGCACGAGCGAGATCGCGGCCGAGCTGCACCTGTCGGGCTACACCATCCAGGACCACCTCAAGTCGGTGTTCGAGAAGGCGGGCGTCTCCAGCCGCCGCGAGCTCGTCGCGAAGGTGTTCTTCGACCAGTACGCCCCGCGGCTGGGCTGACCGCTGCGGCTGCCGGATTCCCTTCCGGGACGCGCCGGCACGGGCCACCATGGCCCCATGACCTTCACCGTCGCCCGCGTCTACGACCCGCCGGCCGACGACGGCGGCGCCCGCGTGCTCGTCGACCGGCTCTGGCCCCGGGGCCTGGCCAAGGCCGACGCGCACGTGGACCTCTGGCTCAAGGAGGTCGCGCCGTCGAACGAGCTGCGCAAGGAGTTCCACCACGACCCCGACCTCTTCCCGGAGTTCACCCGTCGCTACCGCGCCGAGCTCGACGCCAACCCGGCGGTGGACCGGCTGCGCGAGCTCGAGCGCGAGCACGGCACGGTGACCCTGCTGTACGGGGCGAAGGACACCGAGCACAACCAGGCCGTCGTGCTGCGCGACTACCTCACCGGCGGCTGAGCCGGCTCAGGCCGGGAAGATCGTCACCTCGGCGGCCTTGACGCTGAACAGCACCGTCGCGCCGTGCTGCAGGCTGAGCTCGGCGACGGCGGCGGGGGTGATGTCGGCCGCCAGGGAGTGCCCGTCCGCCGTCGTCGCGCGCACCCGCACGAGCTCGCCCAGGTGCTCCAGCCCGGTGACGGTCACGCCGACGACGTTGCGCGGGCTGCCGCCCGGCGGGGTCCGGTGCACGCTGACGGCACGCGGGCTGAAGGTGGCCGCCACCTGCTCGCCGGCCTGGCACGCGGGGTCGACGAGGCCGTGCAGGGCGAGAGAGCCCGTCACCACCGCATCGCCCTCCGGCGCCAGCCCGCCGAGGACGAGGTTGACGCCGGCGAGCCGGGCGGCGAAGGCCGAGCGCGGGCGGGTGAGCACCTCCAGCGCGGGGCCCTGCTCGACGACCCGGCCGCCGTCGAGGACGACGACGGCGTCGGCCACGGCGAGCACGTCGAGCAGGTCGTGGGTGACGAGCACCGCCGTGCGGCCCGACCCGCGCAGCAGGGTGCGCAGCACCTGGCGCATCGCGACCGCGGCGGAGACGTCGAGGGCGGAGAGCGGCTCGTCGAGCAGGAGCACGTCCGGCTCGGGGGCGAGGGCGCGGGCCAGGGCCACCCGCTGGGCCTGACCGCCCGAGAGCTGGTGCGGGCGGCGCCCGGCCAGCGCCTCCGCGCCGACCTGGGCGAGGCGCTCACGGGCCAGGCGGTCGGCGCTCGCCCGCGGGACGCCGCCGGCGCGGGGACCGAAGGCGACGTTGCCGAGCGCGTCGAGATGGGGCAGCAGCAGCGGCTCCTGGGCGAGCAGCGCCGCGCGCCGGGCGTGCGGCGGCACCCAGGTGGCGTCGTCGGCCACGGTGCGCGCGCCGATGCGCACCGTGCCCGCGCCCGGGCGGACGAGGCCGGAGAGCAGGCCGAGGAGGGTGGACTTCCCGGCGCCGTTCGGGCCCAGCACGGCGACCACCTGGCCGCCGGGCAGCTCGACGTCGAGGTCGACGCCGCGCTCCGGCACGCTCGCATGCACCATGATCGAGGCGCCGGGGGCCGGCTCTCCGCCGCCTGCAGGCCGGCGGGCGGCGGCGGGCATCCCCGTGGCGGCGAGCGCCCGGCGGGCCGCCGCGGGCCTCTCCTCGGCCACGGGCGCCCGGCGGGCCGGCGCGGACCTCTCCTCGGCCACGGGCGCGCGCTGTGGTGAGCTTTCGTCAGGCCATGCCTGACGAAAGCTCACCGTTACGCCCGGACCGGCTCCGGCAGCGGCCTGCCCGGGCGCCGATCGGCGGTCAACGCCGGTGGGGGATGGTGCGGAGGCGGCATCGTCCGGCTCACCGGCTGCCCCGGGGCCGCCGGCCCCCGGGCTCCGGCGCCGCCCGCGCTGCGTCGCGAGCACGATCACCGCGGCGACGGCGATGAGCACCACCGACAGGGCCAGCGCGGCGTCGGGGTCGGTCTCGCGCTGGAGGTAGATCTCCAGCGGCAGGGTGCGCGTGACCCCCTGCAGGGAGCCGGCGAAGGTCAGCGTGGCGCCGAACTCCCCGAGCGAGCGGGCGAAGGCCAGCGCCGTGCCGGAGCCGAGGGCGGGCAGCAGCAGCGGCAGGGTCACCCGGCGCAGCACCGTCGTGGGCCGGGCGCCCAGCGTGGCGGCGACGTCCTCGTAGCGGTGCCCGGCCGTGCGCACCGCGCCCTCGAGCGAGAGCACGAGGAAGGGCAGGGAGACGAAGGTCTGGGCGAGGACCACCGCCGCCGTCGTGAAGGCGACGTCGATGCCGAGCGCCTCGAGCCGTGCCCCGAGCAGCCCGCGGCGGCCGAGGGTGGTCAGCAGCGCCAGGCCGGAGACCACCGGCGGCAGCACGAGCGGCAGCAGGACCAGCGTGCGCACCACCCGCTGCCCGGGCCAGCGGGTGCGGGCCAGCACGAGGGCCAGCGGGACCCCCAGCAGCACGCACAGCGCCGTCGCCGCCAGCGACGTGCGCAGGCTGAGCAGCAGCGCGTCCACCGAGGCCTCGGTCGCGAGCAGCGCGGGGAACCGTGCCCACGGCACCCGCAGCAGCATCCCGAGCACCGGCACGGCGAGGAGGAGGACGGCGACGGCGGCCGGCGCGGCCACCCACCGGGGCAGGCCGGCCGGGACCGCGGCGCGCGGCCGGCCCCGAGGGACACGGCCTCCGCGAGGAGCTGCGGGCCCGCTCACGGCAGCCGGAACCCGGCGTCCGCGAGGACCGTGCGGCCGGCGTCGCCGGTGAGGGTGTCGACCCACAGGCGGGCCAGCTCGGGGTGACGGCTCTCGGCGAGGGCCGCCACCGGGTAGCGGTTGACGACCTGGTCGGCGCCGGGCACGTTCACGACCTGCACGGCCTGGCCGGCCCCGGTCGCGTCGGTGGTGTAGACGAGGCCGGCGTCGGCCTGGCCCGAGCTGACCTTGCCCAGCACGTCGGTGACCGAGGACTCCTCGCTGACCGGGTGCAGCTGGACGCCCTCGAGCCGGGCCAGCTCGGCCGTCGCCGCCCCGCACGGCACCTGCGGGGCGCACACGACGAGCTTGGCCCGGTCGAGGCTGGCGTCCAGGCCGGTCACCACGGCCGGGTTGCCGGGCGGGACCACCAGCGTGAGGACGTTCTCGGCGAACACGACCGGCTCGCCGGCGACGGCGCCGCCGTCGACGGCCTGCCGCATGGTCGCCTCGTTGGCGGTGGCGAGGACGTCGGCCGGCGCGCCGGCGAGGACCTGCGAGACGAGGTCCGAGGAGCCGGCGAACGAGAAGCTGACGGTGACCCCGGGATGGTCGGCCTCGACCTGGTGGCCGAGCTCCTCGAAGGCCTCGTGCAGCGAGGCCGCGGCGAAGACCGTGAGCTCCCCGCGCGGGCCCTGCCCCGAGGAGGCGGTGCCCGCCGCGCCCGCGGGGCTGGGGGCCTCACCGCCCGAGCTGCCGCACGCGGCGAGCGCGAGCGCCGCGACGGCGGGAAGCAGCACGAGCGCGCGGGGCCGACGCATCAGACGGCCCTCGGGGTCTCGATGATCACCGTCGTGGCCTTCACGACGGCGGTAGCCAGCGAGCCGGGCTCGAGGCCGAGCTCCTCCGCGGCCTCCCGGCTGATGAGCGAGACGACCCGGTACGGCCCGCACTGCAGCTCGACCTGCGCCATCACCTTGTCGGCGACGACGCGCGTGACGAGCCCGGTGAACCGGTTGCGGGCCGAGCGCCCGACCCGGTCGTCCGGCCCGGCCGGCGGGGCCGCGTGCAGCTCCTGGGCGTGGCGGGCGAGATCGGCGCCGTCGACCACCTTGCGGCCGGCGGCGTCCACCGACGCCTCGAGCCGGCCGTCGTCGACCCAGCGGCGGACGGTGTCGTCGCTGACACCCAGCAGCGCGGCGGCCTCGCTGATGCGGTAGTGCGGCATGGTGCTGACCTTAACGTCGCACGTGCGGCGATATCTAGGTCGTTGTTCCGCGCGTGCGGAGTCTCCCGGCCGCTGTTGGTGACGCCGCGCGACGGTGCCGCCCGGGCGCCGTGCGACGCGAGGGCGACCGGCGGGTCAGTCCGGGGGCTGACACCAGGCGCACGGATTCATTCCGGTGCCCGATGCTGCGGGCCGGGTGCGGCGCGGAGGATCGAGGGCATGAGCCAGCACCCGCCCGTCCCGTCCGCCGGCACCCTGGGGGAGACCCGTGCCGCCGCCGCGGCGCCCGCCGCGCCGGCGCCCACCGCCCCGACGCCCGCCGGCACCCCCGTCCTCACCGCCCGGGGCCTGACCAAGACCTACGGGACCACGACCGCCCTCGCCGGGGTCGACCTGACCGTCCGGGCCGGGGAGTCGGTGGCCATCATGGGGGCCTCCGGGTCCGGCAAGACCACCCTGCTGCACTGCCTCGCCGGGATCGTCCGGCCCGACGGCGGCGAGGTCGGCCTCGCCACGGCCGCCGGCGAGGTGATGGTCAGCGGCCTCAACGAGGCGGGCCGCTCCCGGCTGCGCCGCGAGCAGTTCGGCTTCGTCTTCCAGGAGGGGCTGCTGCTGCCCGAGCTCACGGCGCTGGAGAACGTCGCCGTCGCCCTCATGCTCGGCGGCGTCGCCCGCCCGGCGGCGGAGCACGCGGCCGTCGGCTGGCTGCACGCCCTCGGGCTGGCGGGCATGGAGCACCGGCGCATCGGCCAGCTCTCCGGCGGCCAGGCCCAGCGCGTCGCCATCGCCCGCGCCCAGGTCACCGGGGCGCCGGTGACCTTCGCCGACGAGCCCACCGGGGCGCTGGACTCCGCCACCTCGGCCGAGGTCATGGACCTCCTCCTGGGCGCCACCACCGGCACCGGCCGCACGCTCGTCGTCGTGACCCACGACGAGGGCGTGGCCGCCCGGTGCACCCGCGTGGTGCGGCTGCGCGACGGACGCGTCGTCGCCGAGCACGCCGGGGGTGCCCGGTGACCACCGTGCGCCTGCTGTGGCTGCTCACGCGTCGCGGCTCCGCCGCCCGCGGCACGGTGGCGCTGCCCGTCGCGGCCTTCGCCGCCACCACCACGCTGCTGCTGACCGTGCTCGCCGGCGCCGTGTCCTTCCTGCGCTGGCACGACGAGATGGCGACCTTCTACCAGTCCCTGGCCGCCCTGGCGGTGATCCTCCTCGTGCTGCCCCTGCTCACCCTGGGCGGGTCCGCGGCCCGCCTCTCGGCCCGGCGGCGCGACGACCGCCTCGCCACCCTCCGCCTGCTCGGGGCCACGCCGGCGACCGTCGCCGCGATGACGGTCGCCGAGTCGGCGGTCCTGGCGCTCGGCGGGGCGGTGGCCGGCGTGCTGGGCTACCTCCTGCTCGGCCCGGCGGTGCAGCAGATCCCGTTCCGCGGCGAGGCGATCGGCGCCGCCTATTGGCTGCCGCCCCTGGCCGTGCTGGCCGCCGTGGCGACGGTGACGGTCCTCGGCGCCGTCAGCGCCGCCGTCGGCCTGCGCCGGGTGGTGATCTCACCGCTCGGCGTGCGCACCCGCCAGAGCGCCGACCGGGTGCGCGGCCGCCGCGCCGTCGTCGCCGCGATCGTGGTCGTGGCCGCCGTCGTCGCGCTGCAGTCCAGCTTCCGCGAGGTCGCCGTGGCCGTGGCGGTCATCCTCGGCGCGTTCGCCGCCGGCCTCGGCGTGCTCAACCTCGTCGGCCCCTGGGCGGTGGGGGTCGTCGCCCGGTCCCAGCTGCGCCGCGCCCGGACGGCCGAGCGGCTCATCGCCGCCCGGCAGGTGCTCGACGCCCCGAAGGCCGCCTGGCGGCAGGTCGGCGGCGTGGCGATGACGAGCTTCGTCGCGGTCTTCGCCGGCACCGGGATGGCGATGATGGCCGGCCAGGAGCCGACGTCGGGGCCGGAGATGTACCTCGCGCAGGACATCCGCACGGGCATCCTCATCACCCTCGTCGCCTCGTTCCTCACCGTGGCCTGCTCGGTGGGCGTCAACCAGGCCGCCTCCGTGCTCGACCGGGCCGACCTCTACGTCAGCCTCGACAGGCTGGGCATGCCCCGGAAGACCCTCGAGGCGGCCCGCACCCGCGCCGTCATGGTCCCGCTGCTCACCGTGGCGCTGGGCTCCGCCGGGGTGGCCGCCGCGCTCGTCCTGCCGCTGGTCGGCCTGGCCCTGGTCATGGCGCCGCTGTCGGTCGCGGTGCTCCTCGCCTGCCTCGCGGCCGGGGTGGGCCTGGTGCGCCTGGCGCTGCTGGGCACCCGCCCGGTGGTGGGGGCGGTCCTGGCGCCCGGCGGCGCGGCGCGCACGTGAGCCGCCGGGGCGTCGGCTCGGATCGCTAGGTGCGGGTGCTGGTGGGGCGCTCGCGCCGGCCCTGCGGCGCCGCCGACGCCTCCCACCCGCGCCGCGAGGGCCGGGCCCCGGCCCCGGCCTCCCGGGAGCGGTAGACGATGTACGGCCGGGTGGCGTAGGGCAGCGGCGCGGAGAAGGCGTGCACGAGCCGGGTGAACGGCCAGGCGAGGAACAGCAGGAACGCGGCCGTGACGTGCAGCTTGAACGGCAGCGGCACGTCGGTCATGAGCTGGGCCTGCGGCTGGAGGTAGAACAGCGAGCGCAGCCACGGCGAGATCGTCTGCCGGTAGTCGTACCCGTGCGCGCCGCCGAGCAGCTGGGTCTGCACCGTCGCCCACAGCCCCAGCAGGATGGGCAGGGCGAGCAGGACGTACATGAGCTTGTCGACCCGCGTGGTGGCCAGGAACACCGGGCCGGTGGTGCGCCGGCGGTAGATGAGGATGGCCAGGCCCACGACCGTGGCCACCCCGGCCACCGAGCCCATGTAGGTGGCGATGAAGTGGTAGGCCTCCTGCCGGAAGCCCACCGCCTCCGTCCAGGACTCGGGGATGAGCAGGCCCATGAAGTGCCCGAGCGCGACGAAGAGGATGCCGAAGTGGAACAGCGGCGAGCCCAGGCGCAGGATCGTCTTCTCGTACAGCTCCGAGGACCGCGTGGTCCAGCCGAACTTGTCGTAGCGGTAGCGCCAGATCGTGCCGACGACGAACACCGCCATCGACACGTACGGGAACACCACCCACAACAGGATGTTGCCGGCGCTCATGCCCTGACCTCCGCGTGTGCGGCCCCCTGCGGGGCGAACGGTTCCAACGGTCCCAGCGCGCTGAGCCCCACCATCTCGGTGGGCGGCCCAGCGGTGATCAGCTGCAGCAGCCGGTCCTCGAGGTCGGGGCTGGGCCGGGGCAGCACCAGGCACACCGCCTCGACGACGGCGGCCCACGGGCTGCCCAGCTGGGTCAGCGCCGCCCGCAGCACCTCCAGGCCCTCGCGGTGGGCGGCGAGCAGGGCCGTGCCCAGCTCGGCGTCCCCGACGGCGAGGAACTCCAGCACGATCGGCAGGAAGTCCGGCAGCTCGGACCGCCCCACCTCCCACCCGGCGGCCCGGTAGGCCTCGACGAACCGGACCAGCGCGGTGCCGCGCCGGCGGGTATCGCCGGTGAGGAAGTACGACAGGTACATCGAGCACTTGCGCTTGGTGTCGAAGGTGTCGACGTAGGCGCGGGCGAGGTCCTGCGGGTCGGCGGCCAGGGCGTGGTCGGCGAAGGCGACCAGGCGGTCGCGCACCGGCTCGGGCAGGCGGGCGACGCCGTCGCGCACCGCGCGCACCCGGGCCGGCTGCTCGGGGCCGGGGTAGTCGAGCAGCACCGAGGCGGCCATGGCGGCCAGCGCCCGCTCGCGCTCGGTGACCCTGACCGGGCGCAGCGGGGCGAGGGCGGGCACCCGGATGACGGCGCTCACCGCGGCTCCTCCCCGATGGGCCGCTCGTCGCCGGTGGCGACGCCCGGCCGGCCACCGGGGTGCGGGTCCTCGCGGAACGTGCCCGGCGCGGCCTCCGCGCCGGTGGCCTCGAGGCTGGCCGGCTCGGCGGCGGTGCCCGAGCCCGGCGGGAAGAGCCCGGTGGTGCTGCCCCGGCCGTCCCAGTTGAGCAGGTTGACCCGGCCCGGGGTCGACGGCGCGTGCGGTGAGTCCGCCGTCTGCCGCGCCTTCAGGGCGTGGAAGGTCTCCACGCTGGCCGGCTCCAGCGGGCCCGACGAGGACCCGAACGGGCCGTTGCCGCCCATGCCCGGCCCGCCCTCGAAGTCCAGCGAGCAGGCCATCTCCTCCAGGCCCTGCGCCACCTCGGTGTGCGCGGTGGGGATGACGTAGCGCTCCTCGTACTTGGCGATCGCCAGGAGGCGGTACATCTCCTCGATGCCCTGGCCCGTCATGCCCACCGCCGCGGCGATCTCCTCGCGCGGGTGCTCGCCCAGGTTGAGGTCGCGCATGTACGAGCGCATCGCCGCCAGGCGCCGCAGCACCTTTTCCACCGGTGCGGTGTCCCCGGCGGTGAACAGCCCGGCGAGGTACTCCAGCGGGATGCGCATGGTCGAGATTGCCGTCAGGAGGGTCTTGTGGTCCTCGCCGTCGTTTCCCGAGGCGGCGACGACGTCGACCACCGGGCTCAGCGGCGGGATGTACCAGACCATCGGCAGCGTCCGGTACTCCGGGTGCAGCGGCAGCGCCACCTCGTACTCGCTGATCAACCGCCAGATCGGGCTGGCCTGGGCGGCGTCGATCCAGTCGGAGGGGATGCCGTCGCGCTCGGCGGCGGCGATGACGTCGGGGTCGAAGGGGTCGAGGAAGACCGAGCGCTGCGCGGCGAGCAGCTCGTGCTCGTCCTCGACGGCGGCGGCCGCGCCGACCCGGTCGGCGTCGTAGAGGACCAGGCCGAGGTAGCGCAGCCGGCCCACGCAGGTCTCCGAGCACACGGTGGGCAGCCCGACCTCGATGCGCGGGTAGCACAGGGTGCACTTCTCGGCCTTGCCGGTCTTGTGGTTGAAGTAGACCTTCTTGTACGGGCAGCCGGTCACGCACATGCGCCAGCCGCGGCACTGCTCCTGGTCGACGAGCACGATGCCGTCCTCGGCCCGCTTGTACATCGCGCCGGAGGGGCACGAGGCCACGCACGAGGGGTTGAGGCAGTGCTCGCAGATGCGCGGCAGGTAGAACATGAAGGTCTTCTCGAACTCCATGGCCACGTGCTCGTTCATGTGCTTGAGCACCGGGTCCCCGACGGCGATCTCCTTCGACCCGCCGAGGTTGTCGTCCCAGTTCGCCGACCACTGGATCGTCGTCGGCTCGCCGGTGAGCAGGGACTTGGGCCGGGCGACGGGGGTGTGCCGGGAGTCGGCCGGGGCGGAGAGCAGCTGGTCGTACTCGTAGGTCCAGGGTTCGTAGTAGTCCTGGAGGGTGGGCATCTTGGGGTTGGAGAAGATCGTCGCGAGCTTCTTCGCCCGCCCGCCGGCCCGCAGCTTGAGCTTGCCGCGCTTCGTGCGCACCCAGCCCCCGCCCCAGCGGTCCTGGTCCTCGTACGTGCGCGGGTAGCCCAGCCCGGGGCGGGTCTCGACGTTGTTGAACCAGACGTACTCCATGCCGGTGCGGTTGGTCCACGCCTGCTTGCAGGTCACCGAGCAGGTGTGGCACCCGATGCACTTGTCCAGGTTCATCACCATGGACATCTGGGCCATGACCTTCATCAGTACTGCACCTCCTGGGAGCGGCGCCGGATGACCGTCACCTCGTCGCGCTGGTTGCCGGTCGGGCCGATGTAGTTGAACGCGTAGCTCAGCTGCGCGTACCCGCCGATGAGGTGGCTCGGCTTGAGCAGCACCCGGGTGAGGGAGTTGTGGATGCCGCCGCGCAGGCCGGAGGTCTCGGTGCGGGGGACGTCGATGACCCGGTCCTGGGCGTGGTGCATGTACACCGTGCCCTCGGGCATGCGGTGGGAGACGATCGCGCGGGCGACGACGACGCCGTTGCGGTTGTACGCCTCGATCCACTCGTTGTCCTTCACGCCGATCTTCCCGGCGTCCTGCGGCGACATCCAGATGGTCGGCCCGCCGCGGGAGAGGGAGAGCATGAGCAGGTTGTCCTGGTACTCGGAGTGGATGGACCACTTCGAGTGCGGCGTCAGGTAGCGCACCGCGACCTGCGCGTGCTCCGAGGCCGCCGCCGCCCCGCCGCCCACGCCGGCGCCGGCCGCCGCGGCCGCGCCGGTGGCCCCGGGGACGGCGTCGCCGAAGAGGCGGTGCATGTCCAGCGGCGGACGGAACACCGGCAGGTTCTCGCCGATCTCGCTCATCCAGTCGTGGTCGAGGAAGAAGTGCTGACGCCCGGTCAGGGTGTGCCAGGGCTTGAGCCGCTCGACGTTGACGACGAAGGCGGAGTAGCGCCGTCCGCCGTGCTCGGAGCCGGACCACTCCGGGGAGGTCACCACGGGCTGTGGGCGGGACTGGGTGTCGGCGAAGGTGATGCGGGTGCCGGCGTGGTCGCGGGCCAGGTCCGCGAGCGTGGTGCCGGTGCGCTTCTCGAGGTGCTCGAAGCCCTGGGTGGCCAGGCGCCCGTTGGTGGTGCCGGACAGGGCGAGGATCATCTCGCAGGCCTTGGTGTCCTTGTCCAGCAGCGGCCGGCCGGCGGCGATCCCGGAGGCGGCCCGCCCGTTCTTCTCGCCCAGGGCCTGGACCTCCTCGGCGGGGTCGAACTTCACCCCCTTGGTCATCATCCCGAGCGTGTCCGTCAGCGGGCCCATCGCGTTGAACTTCGCCGCCAGGTTCGGGTAGTCCCGCTCGATGACGACGAGCTTGGGCATGGTCACCCCCGGCGTCATCGGCAGCTCGTCCATGGCGGCGACCGACCCGTGCGGGGTGGTCAGCTCGTCGGGGGTGTCGTGGGCCAGCGGGACGGCGACGACGTCGCGGTGCACCCCCAGGTGCCCGGCGCTGAGCGCGGCGACCCGGGCGGCCAGCCCCTGGAAGATGGTGAAGTCCGAGCGGGTCTGCCACGGCGGGTTGATGGCCGGGGTGAACGCGTGGATGAACGGGTGCATGTCCGTGGTGTTGAGGTCGTACTTCTCGTACCACGTGGCCGCGGGCAGGACGATGTCGGAGAACAGGGTGGTCGACGTCATCCGGAAGTCGATGGTGGTGAGCAGGTCGAGCTTGCCCTCGGGGGCCTCCTCCCGCCAGACCATGTCCCGTGGGCGCCGCCCGGGCGGGTTCTCCACGGCCCGCACCGCGGCCTCGGTGCCGAGCAGGTGCTTGAGGAAGTACTCGTCGCCCTTGGCCGAGGAGCCCAGCAGGTTCGAGCGCCACACGGTGAGCACCCGGGGGAAGTTCTCCGGGGCGTCGGGGTCCTCGACGGCGTAGCGCAGGGTCCCGGCCTTGAGCTCGTCGACCACGTGGTCGGCGACCTCCTTGCCCGCCTGGGCGGCCTCCTGGGTGATGAGCAGCGGGTTGCGGTTGAAGGTGGGGAAGCTCGGCGTCCAGCCGCGCCTGACCGCCTCGACGAGGGTGTCGGCCGTCGTCCGGCCCGCGAAGGCGCCCTTGGCCAGCGGGGAGGCGAGGGTGTTGGCGGGCATGCCGTCGTAGCGCCACTGGTCGGTGGCGAGGTACCAGAACGACGTCGCCGTCATCTGCCGCGGCGGGCGCTGCCAGTCCAGGGCGAAGGCGTACTGCTGGAAGCCGGTGATGGGCCGGACCTTCTCCTGGCCCACGTAGTGCGCCCAGCCGCCGCCGTTGACGCCCTGGCAGCCGGTCATCGTGGTCAGCGCGAGCATGGCCCGGTAGATGGCGTCGGCGTGGAAGTAGTGGTTGACGCCGGCGCCCATGACGATCATCGACCGCCCGCCCGAGCGCACGGCGTTGTCGGCGAACTCGCGCCCGACGCGGATGGCCGCGGCGGCGGGGACGTTCGTCAGCTCCTCCTGCCAGGCCGGGGTGCCGGGGCTGGTGGCGTCCTCGTAGCCGGTGGGCCACGTGCCGGGCAGGCCCGGGCGGGCCACGCCGTACTGGGCCAGGAGCAGGTCGTAGACGGTGGTGACCAGCCGGCCGGCCACCCGCCGCACCGGCACCCCGCGCCGGATCACCCCGGCGCCGCCGGCGTGCGCGCCGACCTCGCCGGACGCCTCGGTGGGGGGCAGGTCGAAGCGCGGCAGGTCCACCGCCACCGCCTCGCCGCCGGGCAGGTCGGCGAGCGTGAGGACGGGGTCGGTGCCGCCCAGGTCGAGGTTCCACCGCCCGGCGCCGGCCTCGCCGAAGCGGTCGCCCAGGGTGCCGTTGGGCACGACGGGCGTGCCGTCGCCGTCGAGCAGGACGGTGCGGAAGGCCGGGCTCTCGCCGTCGGCCAGGGCGGCGTGCTCGGCGTCGCCGGCGAAGTCCGCGGCGGTGAGGAACTTGCCGGGCACGTAGGCGTCGTCGCGGGCCTCGAGGCTGACGAGGAAGGGGGCGTCGGTGTAGCGCTTCATGTAGTCGAGGAAGCGCGGGGTGCGGTCGCGGACGTGGAACTCGGTCAGGATGACGTGGCCCATCGCCATGGCCAGCGCCCCGTCGGTGCCCGGGTGGACGGCGAGCCACTCGTCGGCGAACTTGGTGTTGTCGGCGTAGTCGGGGGAGATGCCCACGACCTTCTGCCCCCGGTAGCGGGCCTCGGTCATGAAGTGGGCGTCCGGGGTGCGGGTGACCGGGATGTTCGAGCCCCACATGATGAGGTACCCGGCGTTGAACCAGTCGGCGGACTCCGGCACGTCGGTCTGGTCGCCGAAGACCTGCGGGGAGGCCACCGGCAGGTCGGCGTACCAGTCGTAGAAGGACAGCATGTGGCCGCCCATGAGCGAGTAGAACCGCGACCCGGCGCCGTAGGAGACCTGCGACATGGCCGGGATCGGGGTGAAGCCGGCGAGCCGGTCGGGGCCGTACTGCTGGGTGGTGTAGACGTGGGCGGCCGCCATCATCTCCTCGACCTCGTCCCAGGTGGCGCGCACCAGGCCGCCCTTGCCGCGCGCCGCCTTGTACCGCCGGGCCCGCTCGGGGTCCTCGACGACGTCGGCCCACGCCTCGACCGGGTCGGACAGGCGTGCCTTGGCCTCGCGGTAGAGGTTGAGCAGCGCGGCGCGCACGTACGGGTAGCGCACCCGGGTGGGGGAGTAGGTGTACCAGGAGAACGCCGCCCCGCGCGGGCAGCCCCGGGGCTCGTACTCGGGGGAGTCCGGGCCCACCGAGGGGTAGTCGGTCTGCTGGGTCTCCCAGGTGATGATCCCGTCCTTGACGTAGACCTTCCACGAGCACGAGCCCGTGCAGTTCACCCCGTGGGTCGAGCGCACGACCTTGTCGTGGCTCCACCGGTCCCGGTAGAACGTGTCGCCCTCGCGCCCGCCCTCGAGGAAGAGCTGGCGCAGGTCCGGGGAGGCCTCGCCGCGGCGCAGGAACGTGCCGAGCTTGAGCAGGGCGTCCTCGGGGGCGCTCTCCCGGGGGCTGGTGACCGTCATGGTGGTCCTTCCGTACGGGGGGGTCTGGCGGGTGGCGGGGGCGGGGCGCGGTGGCCGTGGTGGCCGGGCGGGCCCTCAGGCGCCGCGCCGGGAGGCGCGGCGCACCGGGCCCCAGGTGAAGGCGGCGACGGCGAAGGCCGAGACCGCGAGGAGGATGAAGCCGATGGTGTAGTGGCCGGTGGCGCTGTAGACGGCGCCCATGACCAGCGGCGGGAAGAACCCGCCGAGGCCGCCGGCGGCGCCGACGATGCCGGTGACCGAGCCGACCTTGTCCGCCGGGGCCACCTTGGCCACCAGCGCGAAGCACGCGCCCGACGCCGCGCCCAGGGTGGCGGCGAGCACGAGGAAGGCGACCGTCCCGGCCGGCAGCAGCTGGAGCCGGAGCGCGGCGAGGACCGCCGCGGCGCCGGCGACGGTGAAGCACAGGGTGAGCACCGGCACCGGGTGCCAGCGGTCCGAGAGCCACCCGCCGACCGGGCGGGCGACCACGGCGAGGACGACGAACCCGGCGGTGCGCAGCGAGGCGTCGCCGCGGGTCAGACCGAAGTCGGTGGTGAGGTAGGTGGGCAGGTACACGCTGAACGCGACGAACCCGCCGAAGCCCAGGGCGTAGATGAGGGCGAGCTGGCCGGTGGCCGGGATCTTCACCGTGGCCCACGTGCGGGCGGCGAGGGAGCCGGTGGGAGCGGCGCGGCCCGCGGCGTCGCGCAGCACGGTCCAGGCGACGACGGCGTAGAGCGCCAGCAGCACGGCGACGAGGATGAACGGGGCGGGGCGGCCGAACTGCTCGGCGATCGCCACGGTGGTGAAGGCGGCGACCGCGGTGCCCGCGGTGCCCATGCCGAAGATGCCCAGCGCGGTGCCGCGCCGCGCCGGGGCGAACCAGGCGTTGACGAACGGGACGCCGACGGCGAAGGCGGTGCCGCCGACCCCGAGGAAGAACCCGCCGACGACGAGCATGGCGAAGTTGCTGGCCACGAGGCCGACGAAGAGCACCGGGAGGATCGTCACCAGGCTCACGACCGGGAACATGACCCGGGCGCCGTAGCGGTCGGTGAGCGCGCCGATCGGGATGCGGCCGAGGGAGCCGACGATGACCGGCACGGCGACGGCCACCGAGAGCTCGACCGGCGTGAGCGCGAGCTCCTCGCGGTAGGTCGGCCCCAGGGGGCCGATGAGCGACCACGCCCAGAAGTTGAGGAGGAAGCCCAGGGTGGCCAGCGTCAGCATGAGGCCGGGCCGGCCCTGGGCCGTGGGGGCGCCGGTCGGGGCGGCGGCCCCCGCCGTCCCGGGCCGTGCGCCCGGGACGCCGCCCGGCTGCCCGGCGCTCACGATGCCGCCCCCGCGGCGGTGTGGGGGTGGTGTCTGGTGGCGGTGACGACGGGCATCGAGTGCTCCCTGGTCGGTCAGACAAATCGCGCGACCCGGAGGCCGTGGCCGTCATTATGCACGGCCTCGCCCGTTGTTTCGACCAGGGGGTGGTCCCAATTCTCGGGATCCTCTCGATTACGTGACAGCCTCCTTTCGTTGAACGTTTAAATGCGGGTTTGTCTCGGATTTCTTTCCTGCTTCTCCCGTTCTCACCGGGGCCGGGGAGGGGGTGCTGCGGCGGCGCGCAAGGGATCGTCAACCGTTGACGTGACGCCCATCTCGCTTCGAGGTGCGGCCGGTGCGAGCCTGTGGGAACATGCCGCTTTGCGGATTGTTTGCGTCCGCCAGTCGTGCCTGCCCGGCGTTTGGCCGAGGCTGCGGCACCGGCGTTGTCGGTGAGGGCGGCCGCGGCATTCTTCTGCCCCGTGCGAGAACGTCGACACGTGGCACCGGCTCCAATTTCCCGGAATTCTTCCGGGCCGCCGGGCTCAGGCCGTCGGGAGCGGTGCGACCCGTAGACGGTCGGCTCGACGCGCGAGAAGCAGCAGGAGGAGCAGGACGGCGTCGACGATCAGGAAGAGGCCGCTCTCCGGCTCGTCGTAGGCGATCACCTTCACCACCGTCACCACGGACACGATCGGGAACGCGAGGAGGCCGAGAGCGATCCGTCGGGGCGCGGGCAGCCCTGGCAGGAGGGCCACCCCGAGCTTGACGAGCGGGGCGGCGATCAGGAGGGCCACCACCGGGATGTCGAGCCAAGGCCCCACCCAGACGGACTCCTCGGGGGCGATGAGGGTGAAGAAGGCGACGCCGGCCAGTCCGAGTGCGCCGTGCACGCCGGCCACCACGCGCGCGATGGTGAGCGCGGTGTTTCGCGTGGTCGTGGTCGAGGTGGTCGTAGCTGTGGTCATGGTGCTCCTGTCGTGGGGGTCGCCGTCCGGTCCCGGCGACGCGGGGTCGAGCGGTCGTGACGCTAGGACGGCACGGACCCCGCCCGCATCGCGCCGAGGGCTGGATGTCGGCTCAGCCCCAGGGTTGAGGACGTGGGGCTCCGGTAAGCCCTACCCTCGCGACGTGCGGATCCACGACGGGCTCAGCAGCGGCGCGCGCCGCGCCGACGTGGTGCTGCCGAGCGGGGTGCGCCGCTCGGACGTGGTGCTGACGGCCGGCTTCCTCCTGGTTGGCCTCGCGCAGATGATCTGGTTCCGGCCCGTCAGCTCCCTGTGGTGGCCGGACAGCTCGTGGTTCGGTGTCGTCCTCGCCGTCGTGTCGGTGCTCCCGCTGGCCTGGCGCCGCGCCCGCCCCGTGGGCGCCGCGGTCGTGGGCAGCTCGCTGTGGTGGGTGCCGACCGACGGGTTCCTGCTCCTCGGGTACGCCTGCGCCGTGCTGCTCTTCTTCTCCGTGGGCCGCCGGTGCCCGGACGGGCGCCTCGGCGCGCTGGCCTGCGGCTGGGCGATGCTCAGCGGGGCGTGCGGCTTCGTGACCATCGAGCAGGCGGAGAACCGGCTGGTCGATCTGCTCTTCGACTTCGACGTCCAGCAGATGGCGGTGGAGCTCCGCATCCCGGACGGCGAGGTGGTCTTCGGCATCGTCGGGTTCTGGCTGCTCGTGCTGGGCAGCTACGGCGTCGGCCGGCTGCTGGCCGCCCAGGACCGCGAGGCGCAGGAGCGGATCGCGACCGAGCGTGAGACGGCGCGCCGCGACGCGGTGGAGGAGGAACGGGCCCGGATCGTCCGGGAGCTGCACGATGTCGTCGGCCACGAGGTGACCCTCATGTCCATCCAGTCCGAGGCCGCCGCCCAGGCGCTCGAGCTCGCGCCCGAGCGGGCGGCCGTGCCCGTCGCGGCCGTGCGGGAGACCGCCCACCGGGCCAGCCGCGAGCTACGGGCGATCCTCGACCTGCTGGGCGACGGTGAGCTGGCCGTCGCCCCCGACGAGCGCGGGCTGGCCGAGCTCGTCGACCGGGCGGGACGGCTCGGAATCGCCAACCGCCTCGTCGTCACCGGCGAGCCCTGGACCGACACCCCGCGGCACTGGCTGGCGGTGAACCGCATCGTCCAGGAGGGGCTCACCAACGCCGGCAAGCACGCCGCTGGGGAGAGGGTGGACGTGACCGTGGACTGGTCGGACGCCGGCGTGCGGGTACGGGTGGTGAACCCCGCGGCGGCCGCGGCCCGCCCGGGCTCCGGGCACGGCCTGCCCGGCATGGCGGAGCGCGCCCGCCTGCTGGGCGGCACCCTCGACGCCGGACAGGTCGACGGCCGCTTCGAGGTCGACGCCTGGCTGCCGGCGCCCGCGGAGGCCGAGCGATGACGCGCGTGCTGCTGGCCGACGACCAGGCCATGATCCGCAACGGGCTGCGGCTGATCCTCGAGCTCGGCGGGATCGAGGTGGTCGGGGAGGCGGCCGACGGCGCGGAGGCAGTCGCTCTGGCCACCGAGCTGCGACCCGACGTGGTGCTCATGGACGTCCGCATGCCCGGGACCGACGGTATCGAGGCCACCCGTCGCATCATCGACGCCGGCCTGCCCTGCCGCGTCGTCATCCTCACCACGTTCGACCTCGACCGGCACGTGTACGACGCACTGACGGTCGGTGCGTCGGGATTTCTCCTCAAAGAGGCATCGGCGCAGCAGCTGGTGGCCGCCGTCGAGCGGGCCGTGGACGGGGAGGCGCCGATGGCGGCGCCCGTGCTGACCCGGATGATCCACCGGTTCCTCGAGCGCGCGCCCGCGCCCGAGCCGGCAAACCTGCAGTCCCTCAGCCCCCGCGAGCGGGAGGTCCTCGGGCTGATGGCCGCCGGTCACACCAACCCCGAGATCGCCGATCGCCTCGTGGTCTCGCTCGCTACCGTCAAGACGCACGTGCGCAGCATCCTCGCCAAGCTCGACGCGCGCGACCGTGTGCAGGCGGTGCTCCTCGCCCACCGGCACGGCGTGACCGGCGAGGTCCGCGGCCCGACCGGGCGCCCCGATACGGTGAGCGGGTGACCAGCAACGACGCGCGCCAGGCGGGCGCGGCCTCCGGTGAGCCGGTGCCCGGCGCGGTGATCACCGTCTCGGACCGGTGCTCCCGCGGGGAGGCGGAGGACCGCTCCGGCCCGCTCGCCGCCGCGCTGCTCGCCGAGGTCGGCGTGCGCGCGGACGTCGTCGTCGTGCCGGACGGGGTCGACAGCGTGCGCCGGGCGATCCGTCGGGCGCTCGCGGCCGGCGCGCGCGTCGTGCTCACCACCGGCGGGACGGGCATCGGGCCGCGCGACCTCACCCCGGAGGGCACCGGCCCGCTCCTGCGGCGCGAGCTGCCGGGCCTGGCCGAGGCGATCCGCGCCCGGGGGGCCGCCGCGGTGCCCGCCGCGGTGCTCTCGCGCGGGCTGGCCGGCATCGCGCCCGGGCGGGCCGGCGAGGCGCTGGTGGTCAACGCCCCGGGCTCACCCGGCGGGGTGCGCGACGCCGTCGCCGTC
This sequence comes from Georgenia thermotolerans, assembly GCF_009193185.1. Taxonomy (GTDB): domain Bacteria; phylum Actinomycetota; class Actinomycetes; order Actinomycetales; family Actinomycetaceae; genus Georgenia; species Georgenia thermotolerans. The sequence goes on from NZ_VUKF01000030.1 coordinate 44,706, forward strand.
CTCGCCCCGCTGGTCCACCACATCCTCGACCAGCTCGGGGGCGGAGCGCACGAGCCGTCCTGACGGCGTCGGCGCGCTGATTGCTAGGCCGCCAGGCGGAGGCGGTACCACCGCGGCGAGGTCCGCGTCAGCGGCCACCCCAGCCCCGTGGTGTCCGCGGGGTCGACCGAGAGCATCTCCCAGCCCTCGAAGGCGGCCTCGACCTCCGCCCGGCTCACGCCGCCGACGACCGACCGGATCGGCGTGGCCCCGAACGCGAGCATGAGCAGCGTCGCGCCGGGGTTGGCGAGCGCTGAGACCCCGCGTCCCTCGGCCCGGCGCTGCTCGGCGTTCAGGCCCTGGAAGCAGCCGACGTCGAGGAAGAAGTCGAAGGTGCCCAGCTCGCCGGGCACCAGGTTCGTCACGTCGCCGACCACGAACGTGGCGTGGGCGAGGCGCCGGCGCCGGGCGGCCTCGACCGCCTGCGGGACGACGTCGATCCCCACGACCTCCCACCCCCGGCGCGTGAGCCGGGGGGTGTACTGGCCCCGGCCGCAGCCGAGGTCGAGGGCGCGACCGGGCGGGCGGGAGCGTCCGGCCTCCTCGCGCTCCAGCAGGGCCTCGACATGGGCACGGGTCACCTTCCCGTGGTGCTCCCAGGGGGTGAACCCCAGCCGGTAGGCGAGGGAGTATCCCATCATCGCGGTCGACCTCCTGTGGCCGCCGGAAGGACGCGGACGCCGATGAGCGGACCGTACAGCGCCCCACCGGCGCGCGGGCGCGCTTTGCGGGGCCCGGTGTGCCGTCCGGGCCCAGGTGTGTTCTGCGGGCCCGGCGTGCTCTCGGTCAGTCGAGCGCGTCGAGGTCCGCCCAGGTGTCCACGTCCGCCGCCTCCTTGCCGCGCGCCGCGACCGCCGCCAGGCGCAGCGGGGCGACCAGGGCCCGCACCGACGACCCGCGCCGCCCGGACGCCAGGGCGTCGAGCCGGCCGCGCAGCGCGTCCGTGCGGTAGACGGCGACCAGCCACTGCAGGTAGCCCGAGGCGTCGCGCAGGCACGCGCCGTCGGCCCCCTCGCCGGCGGCGGCGAGCAGGCGGGGGACGGCGCCGGCGACGAAGGGCACGTCGCAGGAGAGCACGAGCAGCAACGGCGCGGTGCCGGTGCCGCCGGCCGGGTGCCCGTCCAGCGCGGCCAGCCCGGCGGCGAGGCCGGCGACCGGGCCGCCGTGTGGCGGGTCCTCGAGGGTGCGGACGACGCCGTGGGGCACCGCCACCGACTCCGGCGCGACGACGACGACCCGGCCCGCGCCCGCGGTGGCCGCGAGGGTGTGGTCGAGCAGCCGGCGCCCGGCGAGCTCGACGTCGGGCTTGGACACGCCGTCGAGCCGGCTCGCGGTGCCGCCGGCGAGGACGATCGCGTCGAAGGCGGGCAGCGGGGCGCTCGGGTCGGCGTCGGGGGACGGTGTCGCGGCGTTCGCGTCGGCATCTGGAGACGGCATCGCGGCGCTCACGTCAGCTCGGACGGCGCCAGTCGCCGGAGCGCCCGCCGGACTTGGCGATCACCTTCACCCCGGTGATCTCGGCCGAGCGGTCCACGCCCTTGACCATGTCGACGACGGCGAGGGCGGCCACCGAGACCGCGGTCAGGGCCTCCATCTCCACCCCGGTGCGGTCGGCGGTGCGCACGGTGGCGGTGATGACCACCCGGTCCTCGGCGAGCTCGAGGTCGACGGCGGCGCCGTGCACGCCGATGGTGTGCGCGAGCGGCAGCAGCTCGGGGGTCTTCTTCGCCGCGGCGATGCCCGCGATGCGCGCGACGGCGAGCACGTCGCCCTTGGGCACGGTGCCCTCGCGCAGCGCCGTCATGACGGTCGGGCTGCAGCGGACCTCGCCCGTGGCGACGGCCTCGCGCACGGTGGGCTGCTTGCCGGTGACGTCGACCATCCGGGCGTGGCCGGCCGCGTCGAGGTGGGTCAGGCGCAGCTCGCGCCGGTCGGTGCTGGTCACGGGACCATCATGACGCGCACGGCGTCCCCCTCCCGCACGGCGTCCACCTCGGCGTCGACGACGGCGAGGGCGTCGGCCAGGGCGAGGGACGCGACGAGGTGGGACCCGGACCCGCCGGCGGTGGCCGGGCGCACCCGCAGGGCGCCGGTGCCGTCCGTGCCGTCGACGACCACGGGCATGTACTGGCGGCGGCCCGGCGGGCAGCGCCAGCCGGTGGCGGCGACGGCCGCGGCGAGCGGGCCGGCGTCGCCCACCAGGGCGCGCAGGCGGCGCAGCGCGGGCGCCACGAACACCTGGAAGCTGACGAAGACGCTGACCGGGTTGCCGGGCAGGCAGAAGATCGGCACACCCGCCTCGGTCGCGGCGGGGCCGTCCGGTGCGCCCTGGCCGGCGCCGCTCGCGGGGCCGTCCGCGCCCTCGCGCAGCACGCCGAAGCCCTGCGGCTTGCCCGGCTGCATGGCCACCTGCTCGAAGGCCACCTCGCCGAGCGGGGCGAGGACCTCCTTGACGACGTCGTACGCGCCGGCGCTGACCCCGCCGGTGGTCACCACCGCGTCCACCCGGCCCAGGTTCTCGGCGAGGCGGGCGCGCAGGGCGGCGGCGTCGTCGGCCACAGCGCCGAGCAGGACCGGCAGGGCGCCGGCCTCGCGCACCATGCCGGCGACGAGGATGTGGTTGGAGTCCGGGATCTGCCCGGCGTCCGGGGTCTGGCCGGGCGGGACGAGCTCGGAGCCGGTGGAGAGCACCCCCACGCGCACCGGGGGGTGGACGAGCAGCGCGCCGTGCCCCACGGACGCCGCGGTGGACAGGTCGCGGGCGCGCAGCGGGGTGCCCGCGCGCAGCACGACGGCGCCGGGGGTGACGTCCTCCCCGGCTCCGCGCAGGTGGGCGCCCGGCGCGGCGGGCCGGCGGACCTCGACGACGGCGGGCAGCGCCTGCCCGGGACCGGCCGCCTGGTCGGTGTGCTCGACGGGCACGACGGCGTCGGCGCCGGGCGGGATCGGGGCGCCGGTCATGACCCGCACCGCGGTGCCGGGCTCGACCGGCGGGCGGGCGGGGGAGCCGGCCGGCACGTCGCCGACAACGCGCAGCCGCACCGGTGCGCCGTCCTCGGCCGCGGCGACGTCGGCGGCACGGACCGCGAAGCCGTCCATCGCGGAGTTGTCGAAGGGCGGGACGGCGAGGAGGGCGGTGACCTCCTCGGCGAGCACGCAGCCGTGGGCCTGGTCGAGCGGCAGGCGCTGCGGGGCGAGCGGTCGCACGGCGGCGAGGACGCGCTCCAGGTGCTGCTCGACGGTGATCATGCGACTCCTCGGGGGCGGGGCCGGGGCCCCTTCGTGGGTGGGACGAGCGGTCAGTAGGTGGGCAGGGTGGGGTCGACGTCCTCGACCCAGGCGAGCACGCCGCCCGACACGTTCACGGCCCGCGCGCCGGCGTCGCGCAGGGCGCGCACGGCCTCGGCCGAGCGCTGCCCGCTGCGGCAGTGCACGAGGAGCTCGCGGCCGGCCCCGCCGGGGTGGTGCAGGCCGAGGCGGTGGACGGTGGCGTCGGGGTCGGCCAGCACCTCGCCGAGCGGGACGGCCAGCGCCCCGGGGATCGCCACGATGCCGCGCTCGGTGGGCTCGCGGACGTCGAGGAGGACGAAGTCGTCGTCGCCGCTCTCGCGCCGGGCCAGGCGGCGGGCGAGGTCGGTGGCGGAGATCGCGGGGAGCTCGGGCTCGGCCTGGGCGGGTGTCGTCACGGCGCCCGGGGCGACGGCGCACGCCGCGGCCGTCGAGCCGTCGGGGCTGCCGGCCGGGTCGTAGCCGAGCTCGGCGACCGTCTGCGGGCGGCGGGCCCCGGGGCGCGGCCGGAGCGGGATCTCGTTCCACCGCGCGCCGAGCGCGTCGAGGACGAGGACGCGTCCGAGCAGCGGCTCGCCCGCGCCGGTGATGAGCTTGACCGCCTCGGTGGCCATCACCGACCCCACCTGCCCGCACATCGCGCCGACCACGCCGGCCTGCCCGCATGACGGCGTCGTGCCGGGCGGGGGTGGGGAGGGGAAGAGATCGCGCAGCGTGACGGCGGGGGCCTCGGTGCCCGCGACCGGGCGCGGCCGGGACCAGAACACCGAGACCTGGGCGTCGAAGCGCAGGATCGACCCCCACACGAGCGGGACGCCGAGGTCGGCGCACACGTCGTTGACGAGGTAGCGGGTGGGGAAGTTGTCGGTGCCGTCGAGGACGAGGTCGTAGCCGGCGACGACGTCGCGGGCGTTGGCGGCGTCCAGGCGCAGGTGGTGGCGCTCGACGGTGACCTCGGGATTGAGGGCGCGGACCTTCTCGGCGGCGGAGTCGACCTTGGGGCGTCCGACGTCGGCCTGGGTGTGGATGACCTGGCGCTGAAGGTTGGAGGCGTCGACGACGTCGTCGTCGATCACGCCGATGTGCCCCACGCCCGCGGCGGCGAGGTAGAGCAGGGCCGGGGCGCCGAGGCCGCCGGCGCCCAAGACCAGGACGCGGGCGGCGAGCAGGCGGCGCTGGCCGTCGTGGCCCAGCTGGGCGAGCAGCAGGTGGCGCGAGTAGCGCTGGACCTGCGCGTTCGTCAGCGGCGGGCCGGGCTCGACCAGGGGCGCAAGCGGCATGCCCTCACTGTAGGCGGCAGCGCGGGCGGAACCGCGGCCCAAGGTCACGGCCCCGCATCCTCGGCCGGCGCCACGGATCGGATCGGCTCGGACCGCGCGCAGCCTTCTGCGTCAGCACGGCTGCAGGCAGGCCTCCGGCGTCCCGGCTCCGTCTCAGCGGCGCTCGAGCACGAAGACCGGGATCTCCCGGTCGGTCTTCTCCTGGTACTCGGCGTAGGTCGGGAAGGCCTCGACGGCGCGCTCCCACCACTCCGCCTTCTCGGCGCCCGTGACCTCGCGGGCCACCATGTCCCACTTCTGCGGGCCGTCCTGCAGCTCGACCTCGGGGTGGGCGCGCACGTTCCAGTACCAGGTGGGGTGCTTCGGCGCCCCGCCGACCGAGGCGACCATCGCGTACCTGCCGTCGTGCTCGACGCGCATGAGCGGGACCTTGCGGAGGTTGCCCGAGCGTGCGCCGCGCACGGTGACCAGCACGCACGGCCTGCCGTGCAGCGTGGTGCCCTCGGTGCCGCCCGAGCTCTCGTAGAGCTCGACCTGGTCGCGCACCCACTGACGAGGGCTGGGTTCGTAGGTTCCGATGAGAGGCATGACCGCAGTCAAGCAGCAGGATCGGGCGCTGCGCGCGGGATGCCCGCCGGGGACGCACCGCCCGCCCTCCCCGGCGGTTCCCTGACGTCAGGACGCCGTAGCCTGCGGACGGGCGGTGCGCCGCCCGTCCGAACGCGGGAGAGGGGCCAGCATGGCGATCGAGCCGGACACCAAGGACTGGACGTGGGTGCTGCGGCGTCCGTGCGCGGAGTGCGGGGTGGAGGCCGCCCGCGAGGACCCGGCGAGCGTGCCCGCCCTGGTGCGTGACGCCGTCGGGCGCTGGCAGGAGGTGCTCCGGCGGCCGGACGTCGCCGTGCGTCCGGACACGGCGACGTGGTTCCCGCTCGAGTACGCCGCCCACGTGCGCGACGTGTGCGGCGTGTTCGACCGCCGCCTGCGGCTCATGCTCGAGCAGGACGGCCCCGTCTTCCCCAACTGGGACCAGGACGCCGCCGCCGTCGCGGGGGACTACGAGCACGAGGACCCCGCGCGGGTGGGGGAGGAGCTGGCCGCGGCCGGGGCCGCGGTGGCCGACGCGTTCGCCGCGGTGCCGCCCGAGAGCTGGCAGCGACGCGGGCTGCGCAGCAACGGCGCTGAGTTCACCGTGGCGACGCTGAGCCAGTACTTCATCCACGACGTGCTGCATCACCTGCACGACGTGCGCGGCTGAGGGACGGGCGCGGGGTTCTGAGCTCCGGTCCCCGGCGAAAGGCGGTCGCCGCGCCCAGGACCTCCGTCCCGCCGCGGCGTCGTCGGGCGCGATATGGCGCACTGCACATCCCTTCACATAGATGCATGGTGCATGTAGGCGTACTGTCGATTGCGTGCCACAAGCGACTGAATCTTCCCGAGCCGTCGAGTCGCCGCGTGAGGCGGCGGTCGACCTGCTCACCCAGCTGATCAGCCTGAGCCGGCGGTCGCGCAGCTTCAGCACGGCGGTCGCCCACCAGTGCGGGCTGCAGCCCTCCCAGGTCAACCTGCTCTTCAGCCTGTACCGCGCCTCGGAGTGCCGCGTCGCGGCCCTGGCCGAGCAGCAGCTCGTCGACCCCTCGGTCGCGAGCCGGCAGATCGCCGGCCTCGAGAAGGAGGGGCTGCTCAGCCGCCGTCCGGACCCGGAGGACGGTCGCGCCTCCCTCGTCTCGCTGACCGATGCGGGCCTCGCCCGCCTCAAGCAGGTCCGCGAGCTGCACATGGGGGCGATGGCCCAGGCGGTCGCGGGCTGGCCGGCGGAGCGGATCCACCACCTGGCACAGGACCTGGAGGAGCTGATCGGCAACGCCGAGCACGCCTACCAAAGCCTGGCCGCGCCGGTGGACGACGCCGGCACCTCCCGCGCGGGCGCGAGTTCTTCCGGCGACCAGCCGGCAAAGGATCTTTCCGGCGACCAGCCGGCACATGAACTGATGAAGGAGCTCTCTTGAGCAAGAAGGACCTGACGACCCGGAGGGCCTATGCCGGGATGACCGCCGAGGAGGCGGACAGGGCCCACCACGAGCACCGGCAGATCCTCAAGGTGCTCACCGGCCTGCTGCTGGCGATGTTCGTCGGCAACCTCTCCGCCACGATCGTCGGCAACGCGCTGCCGGTGATCGTCGGGGAGATCGGCGGCACGCAGCAGCAGTACACCTGGATCATCACCTCGACGATCCTCGCCTCGACGGCGATCACGCCCATCGCGGGGAAGCTGGCCGACCTCTTCGACAAGAAGAAGCTGCTGCTGGCCTCGATGGTCGTCTTCATCGGCGGGTCGATCCTCGCCGGGCTCTCCACCTCGGCCGGGATGCTCATCGGCGTCCGCGTGCTCCAGGGCATCGGCATGGGGGCCAACATGGTCCTCACGCAGATCATCATCGCGACGATCATCCCGCCGCGGCAGCGCGGTCGGTACAACGGCTACATGGGTGCCGTGATCGCCGTCGCCACGGTGTCGGGCCCCCTCGCCGGTGGCCTCATCGTCGACGTCCCGTGGCTCGGCTGGCGCTGGTGCTTCTGGGCGACGGTACCCTTCATGCTCGCGGCCATCGCCGTCGTGGTGCGGAACCTGCACGTGCCCGGCACCGGACGGCCGGGTGCCAAGGTCGACTACCTCGGCGCGGTGCTCATCTCCCTCTCCGCCACCCTGCTGCTCATCTGGGTCTCCTTCGCCAACCACGAGTTCGCCTGGGTCTCCTGGCAGACCGGCGTCATGCTCGGGGCCTCGGCCATCGCCGCCGTGCTGTTCGTCATCGTCGAGCAGCGCGTCAGCGAGCCGGTGGTCCCGCTGCGGATCCTCTCGGACCGGACGACGGCGCTCGCGATCGTCGCCAGCCTCGCGGTGGGCACGGCGCTGTTCGGCGCCAACGTCTTCCTCGGCCAGTACTTCCAGATCGGCCGCGGGTACTCCCCGACGATCGCCGGCTGGCTGGGCCTGCCGCTCATGTTCGGGCTGCTCATCTCCTCGACGGTCGCCGGCCGGTGGGTCACCGCGAGCGGCCGGTGGAAGCCGTACGTCGTCGGCGGCGTGGCCCTGCTGGCCGCCGGCATGGGCCTCATGGCGACCGTGGGGGCGGACACCAGCCTGGTGCTGATCGGGCTGTTCCTCCTCATCGCCGGCCTGGGCCTCGGCGCGTCCATGCAGAACCTGGTCCTGGCCGTGCAGAACAGCATCTCGCTGGGCAACGTCGGCGCGGCGACCTCCACGGTGACCTTCTTCCGGTCCCTCGGCGGCGCCGTCGGCATCCAGCTGCTCGGTGCGGTGTACGCCCAGCAGGTCACCTCACTGACCCGCACGCGGCTCGCCGCGCAGGGGGTGGACGTGACGGGGATGGACAGCTCGACCTCGTCGCTGGACCTCAGCCAGCTGCCGGCGGGGATCGCCGACATCATCCACAGCGCCTACGGCGACGGCATCGGCCTGGTCTTCGGCATCGCAGCGATCATCTCGGCGATCGCCCTGGTGGCCGTGCTGTTCATGAAGGGCAGCGAGCTGCGCAACACGTGGGAGGTCCCGGCCCGCAGCCAGAAGATCATCGAGGAGGTGGCCGGGCAGCCGGAGCAGCCGGGCGCGCTCAGCGCCGCCGCGGCGGCCTCCGTGGACGCCACCGTGCCGGCCCCGCCCGCTGGGGTGTCGGTCGGCGCGTCCGGCGGTGCGCGCGTCCCGCGCGGTGGCGCCGGCGAGGCGGACGGGCTCGGCGACGCCGTCGGGCGCCGGGAGTCGCGCGGCTGACGACCCGTCACGACCACGAGGGCAGCACACCGCCGGTGTGCTGCCCTCGTGGCATGGGGCCGTTACGCCGTCGGTCCTGCCGGCGGCTCCGCCGTCCGCCCCTCTGACCGCTCTGCCGTCCGCCCGGCTGGCTGCTCCGCCGTCCGCCCCTCTGACCGCTCTGCCGTCCGCCCGGCTGGCTGCTCCGCCGTCCGCCGCGCCGTCTGCTCGTCGAGCCGCAGCCCCGCCCACTCCACCGCACCGCGCGTGTAGTACTCCCGTGACGTCCCCGGGGACAGCGCGAGGTCGTGCACGCCGCCGGGCACCTGCATGATCGTCACGTCGGGGCCGAGCAACGGGGCACGGTGCAGCATCTGCTCGACGCTGAGCACGACGTCGGTGGTGCTCAGCTCCGCCGGCCCCGGGTCACGCGGGTGGCCGGAGCGCGTCGAGCAGCACAGCAGCACCGGTTCCTGGATGTCGAGGCCGCGGGCGACCTCGGCATGCGCCCGGCGGACGGCGCGGATGAATCCCGCGCGCACCGGGAAGCCGGCGAGCGGCTTGAGCGTGAGGTCGTAGGTCCACTCCCCGCCGCTGTCGGCGTGGAGGTAGCTGCCGTACGCGTCGCCGAGCTTGCCGACCGGGAGGCTGGGCAGCCACGTGCCCAGCCGGTCGAGGAGGGCAGTGCCCACCGTGCGCTCGAGCCAGCTGCGGTTGAGGTCCAGCCAGGGGGAGTTGAGCACGACGACGTCGACCGACCCGGGGTGGTCCGCCGCCCACAGCACCGCCTGCAGGCCACCGGTCGAGTGGCCCAGCAGGACCACCTGCCGCGCCCCGGCGGCTCTGATGAGGTCGAGCGCCGCCTGGATCTCCTCGTCGTGGACGCGCAGGTCCCGGACGTCGTCAGGGCGCGGATGGCCGTTGGTCGAGCGGCCCGCCCGGCGCATGTCCAGCGCGTAGAAGTCGTAGCCGGCGTCGATCCACGCCTGGGCGTGCTGGGCCTGGAAGAAGTAGTCGACGAACCCGGACAGGTAGAGCACCGCGCGTTCCCGGTGTCCCGCGTCGTCGTGGTGGACCAGGGTGGCCACGTCTGGCGCGCTGGACTCCTCCCCGCCGTCGGTGAGGCGGCCGAGCGGGATCGTGCGGGCCGCCCAGGGCGGGCCGAGGATGTCTTGGCGGGGCTCGAGGTCCGGCGGCGGGGCGTCTCGGCCTGGGATGTCTCCTGTCGGGACGTCGTGCGAGGGAGCCTGGCCCGTGGCGTCATCAGAGGCGCTCATGGAGGCGATCATGTCAGCCGCGCGAGCGGGTCCGCTCTTGATGGCGCACAGCTGTGGGCGCGTGCGCTGCTCTCGCGCACTGCTGTCGCCGGGGTTTCCACAGGCGTCCTAGCCTTCGTGGCCGGTGTCGGGGGGGCGTTCTAGGCTGGACGTATGTTCGAAGAGGAACGTGGTGGGGGCGGCGTGCCGGGCGGGGATGCCGGGGCGTGTTGCGAGGTGGCGGCGGACCGGCGGGTGTGTGAGCACATGGAGGCGGTCATGGCTCAGGCGCGGGCCGAGGCCGAGGCGGAGGAGGCGGCGGAGCGGGCGGCGGCGCCGGTGCTGGAGGCGCGGGCGGCGGCGATCGAGGGGGACCGGCACGCCCGGGCGTTGCTGGGGTGGTGGGACGAGGACGAGCTCGCGGCGGCGTTGGCGCGGGAGGAGTGCCCGGAGTCCTTCGCCCCGACCCCGCCGGTGCCGGTGGCGTCGGTGCCGGGCCCGCCGGGGCGGGCGGGGTGCCTGGCGCAGGACCTGCCGGCGGGGGTGCTGGCGCAGATGGCGCCGGACGCCCAGCTGGCGGTGGTGCTGGAGGGGGTGGAGGTGGCCGCGTTGGACCCGTTCGCGGCGGTGGAGGTGGTCGCGGCGTTCAAGCGGGTGGAGGCGTGGGCGGCGGGGCAGGCGGCGCTGGCGGCGGCGGAGCTGGCGCGGATGCCGGCGATGAGCGCCCAGCGGATCATCGCCCCGGGGGTGGGTGAGGAGGTCAACGGCACGAGCGCGGAGCTGGCGATGCGGTTGGCGACCACCCGGGCCGAGGCGCGGCGGCTGGTGGCGGTGGGGGCGGGGCTGCGGGGGGCGTTCGCCCAGACGGGGGAGGCGTTGTTGGCCGGGGTGATCGACTGGCGCAAGGCCGCGACGATCGTGTCCACGTTGGGGCCGGTGGCCGATGAGGTGGCCTGGTCGGTCCAGCACGACGTGCTGGCGGGGGCGGCGGGGCGCACGCACAACCAGATCGGCCGGGACCTGGCCCGCGAGCTGGTCAAGGTCGATCCGGAGGAGGCCGCGGCCCGTCACGCGCGGGCGGTGCGGGGTCAGCACGTGACCCATCCGCGGGCGTTGGCCGACGGGATGGCGTCGATGTACATCGTGGCCGGGGCCGAGGACGCGGTGCCCTTCGATCTGTTGTTGACCAACGCGGCGCGGGCGGCGCGGGCGGACGGGGACTCCCGCAGCGTGGAGGCGCTGCGCGCCGAGGCGCTGTTCGCCCTGGCCACCGGGGCGCTGCATACCGGGGTCGGGGCCTGTCAATTCTTCTGTGTAGGACGGGTTGTATCGGTTTTAGTTGATGTGTCCGGCTAGGCGGTCGGGGTAGAGCAGTTCGAGGTGGTTGAGGGCGGCTTTCCAGCCGTCGGTGGGGGCGCCTT
>NZ_VUKF01000031.1 GCF_009193185.1 Georgenia thermotolerans
CTCGTAGGCGGCGGCCGCCGCCTCGTGCCCGCCGCGGCGCCGGGCCCGCCCGGCGGCCTGCTCGAGCTCGGCGACGACCGCCTCGTCCGGCTCCACCGTGCCCGCGGCGCGGTGCCAGGCCCGCCGGTCGGCGTCCGCCTCGCCCAGGGCGTCCGCGAGCGCCCGGTGGGCCGCGCGCCGCTCGTGGCTGGTGGCGGCGTCGTACACGGCGGAGCGCACGAGCGGGTGGCGCAGCTCCAGCTGCGTGCCGGCCACGCGCAGCAGCCCGGACCGCTCGGCCTCGTCCAGCGCCCCGGGTCCGACGCCGAGGGCGCGGGCGGCCTGCTGGACCGTGCCGACCCGGGTCGAGTCGTCCGCGGCGGCGACGAGCAGCAGCCGCTGGGCGTCGTCGGACAGGCGGCGGGCCCGGTCGAGGAAGACGCGCTCGACCCCGCCGGTCACCGGCAGCCGCTCCGGCAGCGGGGCCCGCCCGGCGAGCTGGTCGGTGCTGAGCACCTCGGGCAGCTCGACCAGCGCGAGCGGGTTGCCGCCGGTGCTGGCCCGCAGCCGAGCCGCGACGCCCGCGGCCACCGGCGCACCGGCCTGGGCGGACAGGAGCGCGGCGACGCCGTCGTCGTCGAGGCCGGCGACGGCGAGCTCGGGCAGCCCGGCGCCGTCGAAGGAGCGCACGTCGCCCTCCCGGGCGCCGAACAGCACCGCGACGCGCTCGCGCTGGAGCCGGCGGGCGGCGAAGAGCAGGGCCGCGGCGGAGGCGTCGTCGAGCCAGTGCGCGTCGTCGACGACGGCGAGGACCGGCTCGGCCGCGGCGGCCTCGGCGAGGAGGTTGAGGGCGGCGAGGAAGACGAGGAACCGGTCGACCTCGCCGGCCTCCTCGCCGAGCACCACCCGCAGGGCGCGGGCCTGCGGGGCGGCGATGCGGTCCGCACGGTCGAGCACCGGCCGCAGCAGCCGCTCGAGCGCGGCGAAGGGCAGCGGCGCCTCGGACTCGATGCCCTGGGTGCGCAGCACCTGCATCCCGTCGGCGCGCGCGGCGGCGTCGGCGAGCAGCACGGACTTGCCGGCCCCCGGCTCGCCGCGCACCACGAGGGCGCCGCCGCGACCCTCGCGTGCGGCCCGGACCAGCTCGTCGATCGCGGCCTGCTCCCGCGCGCGTCCCTGCACTCTCACGCGCCGGAGACTAGCGGCCCGCCGGCGTCCCGGTGACCATCCCGGTGATTTCACCGGCGCGAGGCGCGGCGCCGGCTCGCGACGATCGTCATGCCCGACCCGCTCGACCCACCCGGTCGACACACCCGAAGGAGCCCGACATGTCCCAAACCACCGCCGAGTACCAGGTCACCGGCATGACCTGCGACCACTGCGTCCGCGCCGTCACCCAGGAGGTCGGCGCCATTGCCGGGGTCGACGACGTCGCCGTCGACCTCGCCACCGGCCGGGTCACCGTCCGCAGCAGCCGCCCCCTCGGCGCCGAGGAGATGGCCGCCGCGATCGACGAGGCCGGCTACCAGCTCACCCACTGACCGCCCCGCCCCCGCGAGAGGAGACCCGCCGTGACCGCGACCGCCTCGACCACCCCCACCGGCACGTCCGCCCCGGCCCCGACGGTCGGGCCGGCCGGCCCGACCGTCGACCGCACCTTCGACATCGGCGGCATGACCTGCGCCTCGTGCGTCGGCCGGGTGCAGAAGGCCCTCGGCCGCGTGGACGGGGTGGTCGCGGCGGCGGTCAACCTCGCCACCGAGACCGCCACGGTGAGCTACGACCCCGCCGTGGTCGACGTCGCGGCAATGACCGCGGCGGTGACCCGGGCCGGCTACACCGCCGCGCCCCGCCCCGCCCCGCGCCCCGACGGCGGCACCCCGCCCGACGGCGCCACCCGGCTCGACGCCGGCACCGGCCCGGAGGCCGACCCCGGCCCCCGCGGGCAGGACGCGGAGGCCGCGGCCCTCGACGCCCGCCGCGACGCCGAGATCGCCCGGCTGGGCCGGCGCTGGAAGGTGGCCCTCGCCGTCGGCCTGGGCCTCATGGCCGTCATGTACGTGCCCATCCACCTCGACACGATGGACTGGCTCATGCCGCTGCTCTTCGTGGTCGCCACCGCCGTGCAGCTGTGGGCCGGCGCGGACATCTACCGCGCCGCCTGGACCGCGGCCCGCCACCGCGCCACGAGCATGAACACCCTCGTCGCGCTCGGCACCGGCGTCGCCTACGGCTACAGCGCCTTCGTCACCCTGTGGCCCGGCCCCGCCGAGCGGTGGGGCCTGCCGCTGCACGTGTACTTCGAGACCGCGCTGGTGGTCGTCGCGCTCGTGCTCCTCGGCCGCTGGCTGGAGCTGCGCGCCAAGAAGCGCACCGCCGCATCCCTGCGGGCGCTGGCCCGGCTCGCCCCGCGCACCGCCCGCGTCGTGCGCGACGGCGACGAGCGCGACGTCCCGCTCGAGCAGGTCCGGGTCGGCGACGTCGTGCGGGTGCGCCCCGGCGAGCAGGTGCCGGTGGACGGCGTCGTGACCGAGGGCGCCTCCGCCGTCGACGAGGCCATGCTCACCGGCGAGAGCGTCCCGGTGGAGAAGGCCCCCGGCGACGCGGTCATCGGCGCGACGGTCAACCGCACCGGCACGCTGCTGGTGCGGGCGGACGCCGTCGGCGCCGACAGCACCCTCGCCCAGATCATCCGGCTCGTCGAGGACGCCCAGGGGACCAAGCCCCCGATGCAGCAGCTCGTGGACAAGGTGGCCGCCTGGTTCGTGCCCGCCGTGCTCCTCGCCGCGGCGGCGACGTTCGCCGCGTGGATGACCTGGGGACCGGCCGAGGACCGGCTGGTCCTGGCCATCACCGCCACCGTGGCGGTGCTCATCATCGCCTGCCCGTGCGCCCTGGGCCTGGCCACCCCCACCGCCGTCATGGTCGGCACCGGCCGGGCGGCCGAGCTGGGCATCCTCGTCGGCGACGGCCAGGCGCTGGAGACCGCCCGCCGGATCAGCGCCGTCGTCCTCGACAAGACCGGCACCATCACCCGCGGCCGCCCGGCCATGGTGGACCTGCACACCGTGGACGGCTGGGACGCCGAGGAGCTGCTCGCCGTGCTCGCGGCGGCGGAGGTGCCCAGCGAGCACCCCACCGGCGCCGCGCTGGTCGCCGCCGCCCGGGAGCGCGGCCTGGCGCTACCGCCCGTCGCCGGCTTCGCCGCCGTGCCCGGCCACGGCATCACCGCCGAGGTGGGCGGCCGCCGGGTCGTCGTCGGCAACCGGGCGCTCCTGGCGGCCGAGGGGATCGACGCCGCGGCGCTCGAGCCCGCCGCCCGTGCCGCCGCGGCCGACGGCGCGACGCCCCTGTTCGCCGCCGTGGAGGGGCGGGCCGCCGGCCTCGCGGCCGTGCGCGACACCGTCCGGCCGGGCGCGGCCGACGCCGTCGCCCGGCTGCGGGCCCTGGGCCTGGAGGTCTGGATGATCACCGGCGACCACGCCGCCACCGCCCGCGCGGTGGCCGCGGAGGTCGGGATCGAGCACGTGCTGGCCGAGGTGCTGCCGGCCGGCAAGGCCGACGCCGTCGCCGGGCTGCAGCGCGCCGGGCACGTCGTGGCCATGGTCGGCGACGGCATCAACGACGCCCCCGCCCTCGCCCAGGCCGACCTCGGCGTGGCCATCGGCACCGGCACCGACGTGGCCATGGCCGCCTCGGACCTGACCCTGGTCGGCGGCGACCTCGGCGGCCTGGTCGGGGCCCTGGCCCTGTCGCGCCGCACCGTCGCGACCATCCGGCAGGGGCTGGTGTGGGCGTTCGCCTACAACGTCCTGCTCATCCCGGTCGCGGCCGGGGCGCTGTACGCCTGGGACGGCCTGCTCCTCGACCCGGTGCTCGCCAGCGCCGCGATGGCGATGAGCTCGGTGAGCGTGGTGACCAACGCGCTGCGGCTGCGCCGCTTCCGCCCGCCGGCCACCGCCGCGGAGATCCTCCGCCCGCCGCTGCTCGCCCGGCTGCGCCAGGGCGCCTACCTGGCCGGCGTGGCCGTGGTCGCCCTCGCCCTGGGCGTCGCCTTCACCGTGGCCAGCCGCAGCGACGCCGCCGAGCGCGGCATGAACGGGCTGCTGGCGTGGCAGGCGGGGATGGGCATGCCGATGCGCCCGGCGATGAGTGCCATGGAGGAGGCCGAGGTGGCGCCGCTGCGCCCGCACGACGCAGGCCTGCGGGTGGACGTGGACGTGCCCGCCGACCTGGCCCCGGGCCGCCCGGCGACGCTGACCGTGTCGGTGCGCGACGCCGCCACCGGCGCGCTGGTCACCGACGTGGTGCGCACCCACCAGGTGTGGATGCACATGATCCTCACCCGCGCCGACCTGGGCACCTTCGCCCACATCCACCCCGAGCCCACCGGCACCCCCGGCGTCTTCGCCGTGACCGCGCAGCTGCCCACCGGCGGCCGGTACGCCCTGCACACCGAGTTCCGCCGGCAGGGGCAGATGGCCGACGTCCTCGACGCCCGCGAGCTGCGCGTGCCGGGCGCGGCCCCCGCCGCGGCGCCGCCCGTTGGCGAGGTGCGCGAGCAGGTGACCGGCGGGGTGCGGGTGCGCCTCGACGGCGAGGCCCACGCGGGCGGGCGCAGCGACCTGGCGTTCCGCTTCACCGACGCCGCCACCGGGCGGCCGGTGACCGACCTGCAGCCCTATCTCGGGGCGGCCGGGCACGTCGTGGTCATGGCCGCGGACGGGTCGTCCTTCGGGCACCGCCACGCCGAGACCGAGGACGGCCGCGGCCGCCCGGTCCTCGCCGTCCCGGGCACCCGGTTCGGGCCCGACCTCGACCTGCACGTGACGTTCGACCGGCCCGGCACCTACCGGCTGTGGGCACAGTTCCGGCTGGCGGACGGCACGGTGATCACCGCGCCGTTCACGCTCGAGGCGGAGTGAGCCACCGGCGGTGACGCCGACCGGGCAGGACAGACGCGCGACGGCGCCGGACCAGGGGTCCGGCGCCGTCGCGCGTCTGCGGTGCGGGTTACTGCTTGCCCGAGGGCTGCTTGCCGCCCGCCACGGCCGGGGTCTTGCTGCCCTTGGGGGCCGGCGTCGGCTTCTTGCCGGAGGCCACGGCCTCCTCCCAGGCGGCGCGGGGCCGGGAGAGGGCGCTCAGCGAGACGAGCTCGCGGCGGAAGACCAGCGCCTGGGTCCAGTCGGCGAGGATGCGGACCTTGCGCTCGAAGGAGGGCATCGCCAGGACGTGGTAGCTGCGGTGCATGAACCAGGCCAGCGGGCCGCGGAACTTGAAGCCCTTGATCTGCGCCACGCCCTTGTACAGGCCGAGGGAGGCGACCGTGCCCACGTTCTCGTGCACGTAGTCCGTCGGCTGCTCGCCGCGCAGGACGCGCACGATGTTCTCGCCGAGGTGCTTGCCCTGGCGCACCGCGTGCTGGGCGGTCGGGCCGCAGGTGACGCCGGGGCCCTGGGTGAGGTCCGGGACGGCGGCGCAGTCGCCGGCGGCCCAGGCGTTCTCGACGGGGGTGCCGTCCTCCTGGGTCACCTGGAGGGTGGCGGCGGTGCGGACGCGGCCGCGCTCGTCGAGCGGGAGGTCGGTCTGCGCCAGGACCGGGTGCGGCTTGACGCCGGCGGTCCACACGACGGTGTCGGCCTCGAACTTCTCGCCGGTGGAGAGCTCGATGTGCCCGTCCACGCAGGAGTTGAGGAAGGTGTTGAGGTGGATCTCCACGCCGCGCTCGCGCAGCTGCTCGATGGCGTAGCCGCCGAGCTCCTCGCCCAGCTCGGGCAGGATGCGCCCGGCGCCCTCGACAACGACGAACCGGAGGTCCTCGGGCTCGATGGAGTCGTACTCCTTGGTGGCCGCGCGGGCCATGTCCTCGACCTCGCCGATGGCCTCGATGCCGGCGAAGCCGCCGCCGACGAAGACGAAGGTGAGCATGCGCTTGCGCTCGTCGGCGTCCCAGGTCGACGCCGCCATGGCGAGCTGGTTGAGGACGCGGTTGCGCAGCGCCGTGGCCTCCTCGATGTGCTTGAAGCCGATGCCCATCTCGGCCAGGCCCGGGATCGGCAGCACGCGGGCGACCGAGCCGAGGCCGACGACGAGGTGGTCGTAGGTGACCTCGTAGGCCGGGTCGTCGGTGAGCGGCTTGATGACGGCCTTGCGCTCGGCGTGGCGGATCTCGGTGATGTTGCCGTTGAGGACCGTGGTGCCCTCCAGCTCGCGGCGCAGCGAGGTGACGACGTGGCGCGGCTCGATCGAGCCGGCGGCGGCCTCGGGCAGGAACGGCTGGTAGGTCATGTACGGCCGGGGGTCCACGACGGCGATCTCCGCGTCCGCGCGCCCCAGGTGCTTGCGCAGCGTGGTCGCGGTGTACAGGCCGATGTACCCACCCCCGGCGATGAGGATGCGCGGCGTGCGACCGCCGTGGATGACGGGCCGGACGCTCTCCTCGGAGCGGGCCGCCATCGTCTTCGCGGCGTAGACGCCGGCACCGGCGAGCGCGGCCACGGACGTGGTGGCGGCGAGAGAGCGCAGGAAGGAAGCCATGCGGCCCATCGTAGGAGCCCCGTCCGAGGCCCTCCACGTGAGAATGGGTGATTTGCCCGTGAGAAGCACCACGGTGCTGACGGCGCGTCAGATCGTGCTATGCGGCCCGCTCGGAGCGCCGCCGTCACGCCACCACGTCTGGTGCCCCCAGCGGGATTCGAACCAGCACGGATCATTACTGGGGCCATGCGGTTTTCGGCATGATCCTGCGGAATCCCGCACTCGCCTCATCTCGCCCAGCCCCGTCGGATACCCTCGAAACACGTCCCCGTTGTTGACTCGTCAACACGCACCACACCCCTAGGAGGGACCTGTGGCATCCATCCGCCAACGCACCGGAGCGAAAGGCACCACCTGGGCCGTCCTCTTCCGCGACGACGACGGCCGGCAAACCTCCGAGACGTTCCCCACCAACGAGGCAGCCGAGGAGTTCCGCGCACTCGTCGACCGCATGGGAGCCGAAGCAGCCCGCCGCATCCTCGCCGTCTCCGAAGGGCTCACCCCCGGTGCACCACGACCACAAACCGTCGCCGAATACCTCACCGAATACATCCACCACCTCACCGGCATCGACGAAGGCACCCGCACCGGCTACCGGCAGCTCGCCAAAGCCGTCACCACCAAGCCCATCGGGGCGATCCCCCTCAGTGCCCTTGAGCGCCGCGACGTGGTGGCGTGGATACGGGACCAGGAGAGTTCCGGCCTGTCACAGAAGACAGTCATCAACCGCCGCGGCCTGCTCTCCGCCGCACTCGCCCGTGCCGTCGAAGACCAGATCATCCCCCGCAACCCCGCGTACCGGGTGCCAGTCGCCCGCACCGAACGTCAGGAAATGGTGTTCCTGACCCCGGCCGAGTTCCAGATCCTCAAGGCCAGAGCCACCCCACACTTCCGCCCCTTCCTCGACTTCCTTGTGCTCACGGGACTCCGGTTCGGGGAAGCCACCGCGCTACAGGCCAGGGACCTCCACCTCGAGGACTCCCCGCCAACACTGTCGGTCGTGCGGGCATGGAAAAAGTCAGGCAAGCTCGGCCCACCAAAGACAAAGAAGGCCCGCCGCACCATCTCCCTCCCACCCGAAGCCGTGACCATCCTGCGGGAAGCCATCAAGGGCAAAGCCCAGGACGAGTGGGTGTTCACGAACACCCAGGGGCGCCGCATCCTCCAGAACACGCTTTGGGGCCTGTGGGTCACGTGGCTCGATGACACCGAGCGGGCGCCGGGCGGTTGGGGTGGCCGGGGCAAGCCTGGCAGTCAGGCGCCCCGCCAGCCGCGCCACCCGCTGCTCGGGAAGAAGCCCCGCATCCACGACCTGCGCCACACCCACGCGTCGTGGATGCTCGCCGCCGGGATCAGTCTGCATGACTTGCGCCACCGCCTTGGGCACGAGTCGATCCAAACCACCTCGGACACCTACGGCCACTTGATGCCTGAGGCGCAGATCCAGGCCGCGCGCGCGGCATCACTCATGTATCAGCAGGGGTTGCCTCGCCTGGACGCCGCCGAGGTACTCGCCATCGAAGCCTGACCCCGCACGCGAAACGCCCCGCTTACCGACTTGGTAGCGGGGCGTTTCGTCGTCTCAGGGAATAACACCAGTGTCGTTCACCCCTGGCGGTGACCTACGTCACCGTTTAGCGTCAGTGGTCTCCGAAACTATGCCCATACGGACGTCACCGCTCGCCAATGTCGGCGGTCACCACTACGTTCGCACGCATGTTCGAAGACGCACCAACCGGGGGGAACCTGATGCCGTACCACCAACCGCAACCGCTCACGAAGACGTGCCGCCTGACCTGCCCGCTCGCTTCCCAATGCCCCTGGTCTGTCGCTTACGTTGGGGCGGGACACCGTACTGAATGCCGAGGCCGTTGGCGCCGCTGCCGTCAGGTGCGGCGGGCGTTTGCGGAGTTCCGGCGCCTGTCCCGTCTGCGGGATCAGTCGCGCCGTCCAGTGCGCCACCGGATCCCGCACTGCCTGTAGTCATGGGGGCGGAACGCTGGAGGGCATGTTCCGTCACCTCTTCCTGTCGTTGGCGAAGCTCGAATAGTTCACGGTTGAGCCGAGCGAGCATCCGCACAACGTCATAGACGATGCGGCGCTGCTCGGGGTCAAGCAGATCGGCGTCTTCCGGAAGGTTGTCCGCAAACGAAGTGCCAGCGAAAGGGACGCCGGCTGCCTCATACACAACCTGCCGGGATTCACCGGACAGCTCTGCTAGTGCGTCAAGCGTTTTGCGTGACGGCTTCGACAGGTACGTGCCAGCACGGATCTTGTCGACCGTCGTGTAGGACAACGTGAGCCCTCGAGCCTCGGCGGCACGCCCCAGGGCGCGTCCACCGCGGCCACCGTTGCGGGCCACCGCGAGGTCTGCGATGTCCCGCAGACTCGGCTTGCTGTTCTCCATGCCGCAGATCCTCTCGGCGCTTTTCCCACTGGTTCAACGATCGACGCAAGTCCCGAAGACAAGTCGGATGCTCAGAGTACGCAGAATGACGCCAGATTCATGCCTCATGCTTGACAAGTGAGTGACACGTGCAGCATGCTCCACTTGTCAGATCGAACGAAAGGAGGCATGATGAGTACACGACGCCCGAAGGTCCGTTATCTCAGGGAGGTCTGGATGAAGGTGATCAGCGGAGAGCGGATCGCCAAGGCCCGACGCAGAGCCGGCTACACGCAGTACGAGCTGGCCGCACTCACCAAGTGCACACAAGCCGCCATCTCCGGCCTAGAGACCGGGAACATGCCCCGGTGCTCCGAAGACCTAGCCAAGGCCATCTGCAAGTGGCTCGACCGCGACGTGGAGGAACTGTTCGAACGCCACGGCGACTCTCGCGTTGAGCGAGTGACAAACGCAGCCGGCTCCACTCACCAACGGAAGAAGGTTGCAGCGTGAACCACCGAGACCCATCCCTGCGGGAGCACTACGTGTACCGCTTCTACGACGCGGACGGCGCACTCCTCTACATCGGCTGCACGGTCGATCCGCGGATGCGCTGGAAGGAACACAAGAGCTTCCGCCGGGAGATGACGGACCGGGTCGCCAAGGTCCGGATGCAAGGCCCGTACAACTACGACACCGCCCGCGCCATCGAGAAGCAGGCCATCAAGGACGAGCACCCCACAGAGAACGTCATCTACAACCGGCCGGCGGGCTTCATCGCTGAGAAGCGCCGCCGGAGCCGCTTCGTCGAGGCCGAGATGGTCCGGCTCATGGATCTAGGTCTCGGCATGGCTGAGGCGCTGAAGGTCGCGGACGCCGCCTACGACAAGCGGGTGGCGGCATGAGCGACGTGCGACTGATGACGGTTGAGGAAGCCGCAGCAGCACTCAACCTGTCCGAGTACACGGTGCGTGCTGAGCAGAAGCGCGGCCGACTCCCCTACCGCCGCGTGGGCCGGTTCATCCGGTTTACCGAGGCCGACCTGGACGCGTACACGGAGCGGATTCGTGGTGAGGAAGCGCCGACGCTTCGCCGCACTGCCGCTTCCCAGGCCCGTCGTAGGGCGTCTTAACAACCAGTAAGGCCGGGCGCCCCGTCCTGGACAACCCGGCCTCACCGATACAACGACAAGGAGTTTACCCGTGAACCAGAACATCCCTGCTGAGGCCATCGAGGCCGCGACCCGCTCCATCGTTGCGGACCATCACCTCATCACGGAGGGGGACGCCTACGACCTGGCCTGCAACGCCTTGGCCGCCGCTCTCCCCTCCATCCGTGAGCAGATCGCTCGCGACATCGAGGCGGCAGTGGACGTGGACGCTCACCCTGGCCGGAACGTCGGGCTCCGCATCGCGGCTCGTGTCGCGCGGGGCGGTGAGGCGTGATGACCACCACCACGGAGCTTGCTGAGGTCCGTGAGGCCCTTGTGCATCTGATGCAGCCTGCGTGCCGGGCGATGCTGCCGGGGTTCGACCCTTACGCGTGTAACCGGCGCCAGGGGCATTTCGGGGAGCACGTTTGGTCCTCGCCACTGGGTGGGGCGGCTATCCGTTGGGGTGAAGCCGCATGAACGCCCTGGACCGTCTAGCCCAGATCGAAGCGATGGATCTGCCCGAGTTCCTTCAGGGTCAGGCAGCCGTGAGCGACCCCAACCACCCGATCCGTGGGCGCGCGCTCAACAAGGCCGCCAAGGAAGTTGAGGGGCTGGTCGCCGCCCTACGTGCCGTCCTTACAGAGGTTGAGGCATGGAAGCGCGTGCCGCCCGTAGATGTCGGCGTGCTCCGCATCGAAGCCGCGATCACGGAGATTCTGTCGTGAGCGCGCAGCCGACGCACACGTGGTCGCGGACGTACTGCGCGGACCACCACTGGGTCCCGGTCGTGGGCTGTGACTGGTGCCCGAGCGAGAAGGCCCGCCTGAGCCTGGCGAAGGCGGCTCACCCGGCCGGCAGCAAGAGGCACCTCGCCCCTGTCCCCACGTGGGAGCAGCAACGCACCGAAGGGCAGGCCAGCGCCCGCGCTCTCGGGGCCGTCATCGGCTGGGCCGTCTTCGCCGCACTCCTACTCATTGCGTTCGCAGAAGCCACACCCGCAGGTGTCGACATCGCTTGCGGCCTCATCGCCCTCCCCCTCGCCATCAAGCTCCCATTCCCATCCCGAAAGGCCAAGCCATGACCACCACCATCCGGGGCGCGCTCGTTCCCGATTCGTACAGCACCACGATTGACGGTAGCCGCGCCGACATCCGTGTCACGTTTAAGACTCCGACCGTCCCCAGCGCCACGACGATCCTCGACCGTGACGAACTCCTGGCGGCTGTGGCTGCCGAGCTGGGCGTCATCATCATCAACCGCGCCGACCTCCCCGAAGTTGTCATCAACGGGGACGAGGTCAAGGCATCTTCCGGTCCCGGCTACGTCGCGACCAGTGTGGGCTGGGAAACCGCCGAGAAGCTCCGCGGAGTCGCCTACGGGTGGCTCGCTATCGCGGAGTACCTGGACGCGCACCCGCCCGTGGACGAAGCCCAGGTGGACGCCCTCGCCGAACTCCTCGTCGCGCACTCCGCCGAGATGGTCTCCGCCGCATTCACCAACGACACCAGCGCGAGAGACGCCGCACGCCGCCTGCTCGCCACCGGCCGCGTCACGGTTCGGGAGGCGTGATGTCCGCTGATTTTGACCAGGACGTGTACCTGTCCCGCCCAGCCATGACCGACCCCGAACAGGCCGCGGCACCACAGTGGCAGTACACGGCACAAGACGTGCTGTCCCTCGTCAGTGAGGTGTGCGGCGAGAACCCGTTCACCGTCACCACCGCCCAATACAGGGACACCATCACCCTCGAGGTGTGGACCCTCAACCCCAACGACGCCCACACCATCGCCGAAAACCTCAACCTCGCCCGCCACCCCGTCCCCTCACGATGGACCGGCGCCTATGAGGGCCTGGCCGTGTGCCTCATCACCCAGCCCATTGCGCAGGTGGCCGCATGAGCGCCATTTCGATCTGCTGGCACACCTGGGGTCTGAACCCGTACAAGGTCGGCGCGGTCCACTGCACCCGGTGTGGCGCTCTGCCTGAACTGTTCGCCGTCGCGACCACCACTAGCAGCAAGACCGACTTTGGGGCGGTGGCCGCATGAGCCTCCGCGAGTACCCCGAAGTCATCCAAGGCGACGAGCGCACAGCCGCCCGCTTCCGCAAGTTCGTTCCAACGACCGACCCCAGCCAGTGCTGGGAGTGGCAGAGCGTAAGAAACCCGTCCGGCTACGGGAAGTTCTGGCTCAACGGCAGAACTGACTTGGCCCACCGAGTCTCCTACAAGCTCCACCACGGCCCCATTCCTCCCGGCATCCACGTTCGCCATACCTGCGACAACCCGCCGTGCGTGAATCCGTCCCACCTTCTCCTTGGTACAGGGAAGGACAACGCGCGCGACGCCCTCGAGCGCGGCCGGTACCGCCGTGGCGCCAGCAACGGGCGGGCGAAGCTCACGCCGCAGCAAGTGAGTGAGATTCGTACGGGCTGGCACCGAGGCGAGACGCAGGTCTCTATGGCGCGCCGGTTCGGTGTCTCCCGTTCCGCCATCCAGTGGGTTCTGAACGGCCAGAACTGGGCCGGGATTGGGGAGACACCGTGAGCCTCATTGAGTTTCCGGACGTCGTTCAAGGGTCGGACGCTTGGCATGAGCAGCGTCGCGGCATCGTCACCGCATCCGTCGTCGCCAAGCTCATCACCCCCAGCACCCTCAAGCCCGCGAACAACCCCGAGTCGCGCGGCCTGACTGCGCTACTCGCGGCCGAACGCATCACGGGGTACACGGACCCCACCCACATGACCGATGACATGTGGCGTGGCGTTGAGGACGAACCCCGCGCCCGCGACAAGTACGCCGAGCACTACGCCCCCGTAACCGAGACCGGGTTCATGGTTCGTGACGACTGGGGCTTCCCAATCGGCTACTCACCCGACGGCTTGGTGGGTGACAACGGGCTCATCGAAATCAAGTCGCGCCGGCAGAAGAAGCATTTGCAGACGATTCTTGCCGACGCTGTTCCGGCCGAGAACATGGCCCAGCTCCAAACGGGGCTGCTCGTTTCTGGCCGTGACTGGATCGACTACATCTCCTACTGCGGCGGGATGCCCATGTGGGTTAAGCGCGTGACCCCCGATCCGCGGTGGCAGACCGCGATTGTCGACGCGGTCCGCGCATTCGAGAAGGCGGCCGACGAGATGGCCGCGAGATACCTGGACGCCGTCAAGGGACTGCCCACGACCGAGCGCGTGACCGAACTGGAAATGGTGATCTGACATGGCGACTAAATCCACTCCTCGTGCCGCACGGGCTGAGGAGCGTGGGGAAGGCATTTGCCGCACTTGCCTCGCGCCCATCTGGAACGAGGGCGGAACGGTCGGCCACACCCGCCGCGAAGAAGGTTGGTCCGACCGTGTCGAAAGCGGCGGAGATTCCCTCGTTTGCTTCTCGGCGGTCGACTACCGCCACGTCCCCCTCACTGGCCGCGAGGCCGCCATTTACGACCACGCCTACACCCTCGGCACGAAGGGCATCTGACCATGGACCTCACCCAGACCATCGCCCCTAAGAGCGACCAGCAGAACTACGACGACTACATCAGTGGCCCGAAGACCGTCACCGTGTCTGAGGTCCGCGCCGGCAACGCTGAGCAGCCGGTGGAAGTCCATTTGGTGGAGTTCCCCGGCCGCCCCTACAAGCCGTCCAAGTCCATGCGCCGTGTCCTCGTGGCCGCATGGGGACCTGAGGCGGCGAACTACGCGGGCAGGCGCATGACTTTGTACGGCGACCCAACTGTGCGCTTTGGTGGGCAGGTCGTGGGGGGCATCAAGATTTCGCACCTGTCCCACATCGACAAGCGCCTCACCCTGGCTCTCACGGCAACCCGGGGCAAGCGCGCACCCCACGTCGTCGAACCCCTCACCGACGACGCCCCGGACCTGTTCGCGGAGATTAAGCGCATCACCAAGCCCGGCGACCTGAACGCGCTCTACAACCGCCACAAGAACGTGTGGACCGACGAGCACACCGCTGCCGCGTCCGCACGTAAGGCCGAGCTGACCGGCGGTGCCGCATGAGCGACTACACCCCGAACACCGAGTACGTGCGCGACTTCTACGCCAAGTTCCAAGCCAACCTCGAACTCACCTTCGGCTACGAAGACGAACGGTACGAGGCAGCCGAAGCCGAGTTCGACAGGTGGCTCACGACCGTGAGGGCCGAAGCGATCCGGGAATCTGCGCAGTCCCCCCGGATCACTGATATCGGCCGCAACGTTCGCGAGTTCGGTGAACCCGGCACGCCCTACTCGAACGGCGCAAGGCACGCGGTCGCTGCCGTCCGTGAAGCGATGCACTCGCAGGCAACCCGCATTGAGTCGGGTGAGCGGCCATGAATCTGACTGTGCTGCGTCTTCGTGCCGCGTCCCGGCGTCGTGAACTCACCGACCAGGAGCGCGACCACCTCGAGTCCGTGGCTGAGGACATGGCCGAGGACCGCAAAAGGGGCTGGTCATGAAGCTCAATCCGTCCGGACAGCCCCCATGCGGCTACCCCTGGGCCGACGGATGGGGCCCCCACGAATGCCACCTCAACCAGCACCACACCGGCAAACACAGGTGCGCATGCGACGCCAACACCTGGGACGCCGAAGACAAGGAGGCGGCGTGATCGTGTCCGTCCCGTGCAAGGGCTGCGGTGAACCCGTCGTGTACACGCAAACCAGCCCACTCCCCGAAGGCATGGGCATCTACCACGGCGCCTGCTGGGAGAAGCGATGACCGATCCAGTCGACCACCCCCAGCACTACACCTCCCACCCCTCCGGCATCGAAGTCATCCAAATCACCGAACACATGAACTTCTGCCTCGGCAACGCCATCAAGTACATCCTCCGCGCCGACCACAAAGGCAAACCCATAGAAGACCTACGCAAAGCCCGCTGGTACATCGACCGCGAACTCGCACGCAGAACAGGAGAAACACAGTGACCGCCGTATGGGAGGTCTCCCCAACCACCACCGACCTCGAGGCGTGGCGCGCACAGGTGGAAGCCAAGCGGGAACGCTCCATCTACTTCCGCCAGCTTGAGAAGGCCGCGAAGGACTCCCAGTCACCCCAGGCACTCGCGAAGGCGGCCCGCCTCGTGAAGCCGAAGCGGACCCGTAAGCCGGCCAAGCCGCGGAAGCCAAGGGCACCCCAGCTCCGCCCCTGTGCCGCATGCGGGTACCTCACCCGACCGAACGGCACCAAGGCCGAAGACTTCCCCGACGTCGTCACCCTCGTCCGAGGCAATGCCGACATGTGCAAGACCTGCCACAGACACGGCCCCCGCCAAGGCCCCCCGCGGCAGGAAATGGTCATCAAGGACTGCGAAGACTGCGGCCGGAAGACCCGCCCCAACCGGCGCAAGGCCAGTGAGTTCCCCTTCCCCACCGTCGCCCGCCACGACTCCAAGGTGTGCGCGTCCTGCTACGCCCGCCGCGAATACCAGCGACTCACCGGAGAAGAGCGGTACCGCCGCACCGACTTCCTCCGACCCTGCGCCGGCACCTGCGGCAGGCTCACCCGCCCCCACAACAAGCCCCGCGAACTGTTCCTCCCCACCGTCACTGTCCCCCGCACCGGACGCGGCATGTGCTCCGCGTGCTACCGAAAGGCCATGAAGCCATGAACAACGACGACCTCTTCACCGACCACCCCGAGGTCCCTCTCCCGCCCGTCATCGAGTTCGACCCGCTCCCGGTCGCCCCGGACGGTGACCGCACGTGGATGGAGGACGGCCTCTGCGCTACTTCCAGCACCCCGGATGCCTGGTACCCAGAGCGCAACTACCCATCCCACAAGGCCCAGCGTCTCTGCGACGGCTGCCCAGTCATCGACCAGTGCGGCGAGTGGGCGCTAACAGTTCAGGAAGAGTGGGGGATCTGGGGCGGACTCACCGAAGAGGACCGCCGCGCCATCCTCCGTACACGCCGTAAGCGCAGTGCCAGGCGGGCCGTCGCGTGAGGACCGCCATCCGTATCGACGCAGACACGGTGGCGAAGCTCCCCGCCGACCGGTCCCGCAGTTACCTCATCGCCCTGCTCAAGCGTGAGCAGGAGTTGGAAGCACAGCGCCGCCGCGACTACCAGCTTCGCAAGAGGCGCCGGCAGAAGATGGGCGGCAGCAACCCCGCCTGGCGTGACCGGATGCTGCTGTTGGCCGAGATGCACCGCCTCGAGACCGAAGCGCAGGAGAAGTACGCGCGGATGCTCGCCAAGTCCGGCGGGAGGCCCAACAAGTGAGCCGATCCCGAAAGTCAGCCCGCGCGGCCGGCACATGGTTCGAAACCGCCGTAGCCGAATACCTCGCCCAGCACGTAGACGACCGCATCGAACGGCGCACCAGAAACGGCAGCAAGGACCGCGGCGACATCGGCGGCGTCAGGCACATGGGAAACCGTGTCGTCATTGAAGCCAAGAACGCCGTCACCCTAAACCTGTCCGGCTGGGTGAACGAGGCCGAGATTGAGCGCGGAAATGACGACGCGATGGTTGGCCTGGTTGTCCACAAGCGCAAGGGGAAGGGCGCCAAGCAAATGGGCGACCAATACGTGACACTCACCCTCGCGGACCTCGTCGCCCTGCTTACTGGGGATCGCCCTTCATAGCCTGTGGAAAACCCCGGCCGTGCTACCTCGGCCACCCTTTCCGGGCATACCATGAAGCAATAAGCGAGGCCGCCCAGGAATGCGCCCCGGACGGCCTCAACGGAACCGCTAGGAGGTCCCGCGTGAACGATTTTACCCCACCAGAGCCACGACCAATCGGCGCAATTATCGGCCCCGACCCGGCCGCATGGCTCGCCAAGGTCATGGGCCTGCCACGCGACTACGTCGCAGCAAAGCTCGCCCAGGCCAACGCAACCCTTAAGGACGCCGCCTGATGGCCATGCGCAAGCCCGGCGTGTACGTGGCACTATCCGCGAACTACGCAGACGACGAGAAGATCATGGAAGCCGGCGAGGACGCGGAACTCCTCTACATCCGCATGCTCGCCTACTGCGCCCGCACCCCCCTCACCGAGGGGTGGATCAGTGAGCGTGTCATCCTGTCCCGCCTCGGCATCCTCCCCCGCATGACGGGAACCGGTGCGGGAATTGAGCCGGGAACCGATGCGGGAAGCCGTGCGGAGAAGTTGCGGGAAGTCGGACTCATCTCCCGTGAGGGCGAAGGGTTCCGGATCACTTCGTGGCTCAAGTGGAACAAGTCCGCCGAGGAGATGGGCCGGGAGCGCGCCAGGGACCGCCAGCGCAAGACCAGCGCAAACGACGGAACCGGTACGGGAAACGATGCGGGAACGGATGCGGGAACCGGCCCGGGACTCCCTGACCCGATCCGTAGGGCAGATCAGAATACAGATCAGAACCAGAAACAGAGCACGCCCGCCAAGCGCGCGACCTCTCTCCCTGCCGACTGGGAACCCACCCAAGAGCACATCGAGCGCGCAGCCCAGGACGGCATCGACCTCGGGCGGGAACTCATCAAGTTCCGCGCCTACGTCGATGAGAAGGGCCTCACGTCCAAGTCCTGGAACCAGCGCTTTACCCGGTGGCTGATGCAGGCCGCGGACTACGCCAAGGCCCGACCAGGGGGGAACGTCACCGCCATCACCGGCCGTCCCCGCCGTGATGTGGGGGTGGACCAGTGGCTGGCCTGACCGCACACGAAGCCGAGCAGGCCGTCATCGGGGCCTTGCTCCAGGCACCGGGGAAGATGCGCGAGGTTTCGCAGATCGTCGCCCCCAGCGACTTCGAGTCCATGCCCTTGGGTGAGCTGTATTCACTCATGGCGGGACAGGCAGCGACCGGGCAACCCTTCGACTCGTTGACCCTGTGGCCGGCGGTGCACGCCCACCCGATCCTGTCCCGGACGTTCCGGTCTGCGGCGCAGTTGCATGACCTGATCGAGGCAACCCCGACGGCGTCGAACGTTGCTCGCTACGCCAAGCAGGTCCAGGAAGCCGGGCAGTCACGGCGGCTCCGGGCGGCGGCCATCCGGTTCGACCAGCTCGCCGGGGACGTGTCGCTCACTGCGGCGGAGAAGTTGACCCTGGCGCGTCAGGAACTCGACCACATCGCTTCCGAGTACGCGACCGCGGTTGATGCGCCCACCCTCGCGGAAATCCTCGCCGTCCCCGACGCCGAAATTGAGTGGGTCATCCCCGGGTTCCTCGCCAAGCGCGACCGGTTCGTCCTCACCGGCGCCGAAGGTCTCGGGAAGACAACCCTGCTGCGGCAAGTCCTCATCTGCGCCGCCGCTGGCATCCACCCCGTCACGTTCGAGCGGATGCGGCCCCTCACCGGTGTCGTCATCGACACCGAGAACAGTGAGGACCAGTGGCGGTGGGAGACCCGCCGCATGGTCGCCCAAGCCCGCCGATACGGTGCCGCCGACCCGGGCGAGAACATCCGCCTGCACTGCGCGGGGCGGCTCACCATCACGTCCGAGCGTGACCTGGGGATGGTGCACTCCCTGCTGGACCAGCACCAGCCCGACCTTCTCGTGATCGGCCCCCTGTACAAGCTCAGCCCGGGCGGCATGAACGACGACAAGGACGCCTCCCCGGTCCTCACCGCTCTGGACAGCATCCGGGACCGCCCCGACGGTCCCGCGATGCTCATGGAAGCCCACGCCGGCCACGCCACTGGCGGGGACGGTGAGAGGAACCTGCGCCCGCGTGGCTCGTCTATGCAGCTCGGGTGGCCTGAGTTCGGTTTGGGCCTCGCCCCCGATAAGGACGCCGACCCGTCGGAAGGGCTGGCCGTTGTTAAGCGGTGGCGCGGTAACCGTATTCGTGGCCGCTATTTCCCTGAGCGTCTGCGTTCCGGTGGGGATTGGCCGTGGATGGAAGACGGTGCAGCGATGAACTGGATTGACATGAAGAGTGGTCGCGCTGCCTGATTTCGACCTCAGCAGCGCCCGCCCATTTCTGAAACAATATGAGCGACCCCGAAACTAAGGAGAACCCCCGTGGCTGGCGACACCATCATTACGGTTGTTGGAAACCTGACCGCTGACCCCGAGCTGCGCTTTACGCCCAACGGCGCAGCGGTCGCGTCTTTCACCGTGGCTTCGACCCCGCGCAGTTTCGACAAGAACGCGAATGAGTGGAAGGACGGGGAGACACTCTTCCTGCGCTGCTCGGTGTGGCGTGAGGCCGCGGAGAACATCGCGGAATCGCTGACCAAGGGTGCGCGGGTGATCGTGCAGGGGCGCCTCGTGTCCCGGTCGTTCGAGACCCGCGAAGGTGAGAAGCGCACCGTGACCGAGATGCAGGTGGATGAGGTGGGCCCGTCCCTCACCTACGCCACTGCGAAGGTCACCCGGTCTTCGAAGGGCGGGCAGCGTTCGTCCTACGCGCCGGCCGGTGGCAGCGCCCAGGACCCGTGGGCGTCCGCCGCTAACGACCCGGCCCCCTTCTGACGTGCGCGCGTTCTTCTACCGCCGCCCCCGCCTGTTCTTCGGGGTCCGCATCGGCGGCAGGCAGTTCGACTACGGGGCCGGAACATGGCGGCCCCTGTTCTTCCCCACCCCGGAGGAACGCGGCACCTACCTGGACCTCGGCCGAGGCGGGATCTTCCGATGGGGGCGAGTCAGATGAGCACCCCGTACTACGACGACGACGAAACTCTCATCACTCTCCACAACGGCGACTGCCTCGAAGTCATGGCCGAGATGTCAAGCGACTCGGTCGACATCGTTGTCACATCCCCGCCCTACAACATGGGTCTAACTCCCGGCGGCAACGGGCGTGGCACGTACAAGCACACGACCCAGAAGGCACGACGGTTCGCTGACGGGTACGGGCAGCACGACGACGCCATGGCACAGGACGACTACGACGCCTGGCAGCGGAAGGTGCTGGCCGAGTGCTGGCGCATCGCCCGCAAGGCCGTGTTCTACAACCACCGGCCCCGCATCGAGCACGGTGTCCTGCGTGACCCGCTCGGCAACGACTTCGGTATCCCGCTTCGTCAGCGCATCATCTGGAACCGGGGCACCGGCATCGACGTGAACCTCCGGAACTTCTGCACGCGAGGCGAGTACATCTATCTGTTCGCTAAGCCCGACTTTCAGCTTGTCACCCATGCCGCCTCGGGCATGGGTGACGTGTGGGACCTCGGCATCGAGTACGGCATCAAGGATCACCCGGCGCCGTTCCCCATCTCCCTCCCCGCGCGGTGCATTGAAGCCACCGGGGCGCAGTCCGTCCTAGATCCGTTCAGTGGCTCAGGCACGACACTCCGCGCCGCCATGGACCACGGCATCCGCGGCATCGGCATCGAGTTGGAAGAGAAGTTTTGCGCCATGACGGTGGGCCGCCTCCAGCAGCAGGCCCTAGACCTTTGGAGTGCGGCATGAGCGAGTACTTCGAGACGTCTGCGGATCGCCGGTACAACGCCCTCCTCGACGAATACGCGGCCACCCTGCGCACGGTGGAGAACCTGACCGTCGAACGCAACCAGTTGCACCGCGACAACTATTTGCTCGGCCTGCGGGTGCAACAGCTCGAAGCCCGCCTCAACAGGCTCAAAGAAGGAGCAGCGTGAACGTCTCCGAGTGGATCGACCGAGTCATTCACGGCCCCGGCGGCATGGACGACTACGGGCGGTACGAGATCGTCGCCTTCAACGATGAGCGTGTGGACGCTGTGACGTGGGCTATCCGGTGCCTCGCCAATCCGAACAACAAGGGCGCCGCAGAAGTGCTGGACGCCATCCAGCATCAGCGCGCAACGGCCATCAGTCAGAGTGAGGCGGCGGCGTGAACGATCCCATGGTGTGCAGTGGCCGCCCGCACCCGCATCTGCCGAACGTGCACGACCTGACCGTGGAACGTGACCACTGGTTAGGCGAGGCCGCGAGGTGGCGGGGCTTGTTCGAGAGGGCCGCTAGGGAACTCGCCCGCTCGCATGGTCTGACCCCGGAGCAGGAGTACGTGCGGTGGAACCTGGAACCGCCCGAATGGCGCACGCAAACCGGCCCAGGACAGCCTGAAACCGGCCCCGGGTACACCGAGCCACCCCTACCCGTATTCGACGCCCAGGAGGCAGCAGCGTGACCGAGAGACTGCAAGCCGCAGCCGATGTCGCACACTCTGCCGGATTCGCCTCGGTCAGCATGGTGCAGCGCAAGTTGGGCATCGGGTTCGTTGAGGCACGCAACCTCTGCCAGCGACTCGAAGACCTAGGCGTGTTCGCTCCGACGGTCGGCAGCAAGGCGCGGGACATCCTCACTGCCCGCGAGGAAACCCGCCGAATCATCGAGGGGGCAGCGTGATGAGCTACGGCGCAATCCACGTCGGATCCATCCACATCGGCTACGACCTCGCCGACGACGGAGAACCCATCACCACGGTCACCACCGACGGAGACATGCCCCTCGTCACCCAACTCGGCCTACTCCGCCTCGCCGAAGACACCCTCATGAACGGCGCACTGGACGACGAGGAGGACGGCGATGACTGAGCCAACCGAGCGGGCGTACAAGCCTGACCACGTGTACCGGGCGGCGATCCTTGACCGGGTGAACCGGCTCACGCGCCCGATCACGACCCGGGAAAAGTACGACACCGAGGACGGCACGAGGACGCACGTCACCCGGCACCCGTCGCTGTTGGGGCAGCTCGCGTCCGCGGTCACCGGCACCACCGGACCTTCGACGGCTGGCGGGAAGGGGTTTGAGTCCAAGCCCGCCGCCAGGTTGGACGCCCTCGACGCACTCACCCGCATCGAGCAGGAAGCCCGCTGGTGGGTCGCAGCACTGTACGGCCCCCGACGCGCAACCGCTGCCGCGAACCTCCAATGGCTCGCCGGCCACGCAACCACCATGCCCACCCACGACCTCGCAGACCTCGACCACGACACCCGCTCATGGGTCGCAGCCGCCACCACCATCTCAGGTATCGACCAGCCCGCATGGCGCCCCTACATCCCCTGCCCCAACTGTGACGAAAAGGGCACGCTCAGGATCAGGACTGATCCCGTGTACGCCACCTGTGTCGCATGCGGCGAAGGGTGGGACCGGTCCACGGTTGGCGCCATTGCTGACCACCTCGACATCGTGACCCAGAGTCACGAAATCCCGACAGTCCCCGCAAGTCACGAAATGCTGACGGGCGGCAGCGGGCGAGGGCTGGTTGCGTCGGATGAGTACGACCTTCCCGGGGCTGCCTGAAAATTGGGTGTGTAGTGGGCTTGACAAGGGTGTCTAGCGCGCTATACAGTTGTCTCAACAGCAAGGGACAACAACCAAGGAGCAGGAACCATGACCGAAATCAAGTTCACCGCCACCCGCACCGGCCGCCGCGCCTACCGCTACGAGGCCCGCCAGATGCGCTGGTTCCCCATCGGAGTCGCCAAGGCCGAACTCCTCATCGCCACCGGCGCCGGCAAGGACATCACCGCCCAGGCCGCCAACCACCGCTCCACCCTCGTCCGCTACCGCTGACCAAACCGCCCGGGGCTACGGCCCCGGGCAAACCCGAAAGGGAAAGCCGTGAACCCGATTCACACCAAGCTCACCAAAGCCCGCACCCGCGTAGATGCGCTAGAGAAAGCCCTACAGCGCGCCCGCGGCTCAGCGGAGGCAAACACCCCAGGCGGCCTCAGCGGCTACGACTCCGCCATCCTCTCCGGCATCCGCCGCAAGCCCAACCACAAAGCCGACAACCGCAGGTGGGCCGCCTACGACCGCGAAGCCGCCATCACCCTCGAACTCGAAAGCGCACGCCGCGACGTCGAAACGCTAGAGGCGCAACTCAAGCGAGCCGAACAAGACGCTAACGCCCCGCGCGACCTCAACAACCTCGAGCCCGGCGACCTCGTCCGCGACTCCGTTGGCTGGCACCGCGTCACCCGCGTCAACGCCAAGAGCGTGTCAGTCGAAACCGGCTACTCATGGACCGACCGAATCCCCCACGAACGCATCATCGAAACCCGCGCCGCTAAGGTCGCAGCATGACCGCCTACACCGAATGGACCGCCCAGGGTGAGGAGAACGGCGAGGGCTGGATTGCCGAACTCAATGAGTACACCCGTGATGAAGCGGAGGCATACGTCAAGCGCCACGGCGGCTACCTCATGCGACGCGAAGTCACCGAATGGGAACGGGTACTGGGAAAGGACAAGAAGTGAGCGACTACACGCCCACCACCGAAGCGGTGCGCACTGACTGGGTCGAGGGCTGGAACGGCTGGCTCCACGCAGGTGCCGCGTTCGACCGGTGGCTCGCCCAGGTCAGGGCCGAGGCGCTATGGGAGGCTGCGGACTTCCTGCGTGACGACATGGACGAGCCGTGGGGGACGCGGGCTGCTAACCGCCTTGATGAGCGCGCCAACCAGATTAGGCGAGGTGAGGTCGCGTGACCATCACAGAGTTCCTGCTAGCCCGTATCGCTGAGGATGAGGCGGAGGCGCGGTCAAAGCCGACGACTTACCTGTACATCCACCCGGACGGGTACGACATGGCCGACATGGGCCCCGGGTATGTGCTGGCAGCCAATCCCGCCCGGGTGCTGGCCGAGTGTGCGGCCAAGCGGGCGATCATCGAACCCGCCCGTGATGCGACCTACTACGCCAAGCGAGTAGACAGGGAACTCCTCGGCGGCCCCCGGGACGCCATGGCCGACCCCTACCCTGGCGACGTCATCCTCCGCCATCTCGCCGCCGTCTACGCTGACCACCCGGACTATCAGCAAGAGTGGAAGCCGTGACGAACCTAACCGCCGCTACAGAAGCCCGCCAGCTCGCCCAAGCCCAACTAGAACAAGCCGACAAGGAATGGCGGCAAGCCATCCGAGAAGAAGTCGCACGCGGCAAGTCCTATGCCCAAATAGCCGAGGTAGCAGGAATCACCCGCGGCCGAGTCGCCCAGATCATCCACGAAAATCGGTGACGTCCTATCGGCGTGTCGCGTTGACGAACGTCGACAAAACCCATACCATTACCCCTCGTAGGGATTAGTGTCTCTACGATCAGGAAGCCGCCCCAGCCCCACCGCTGACGGGCGGCTTTCCCACATTCTCCCCACCTAGCCTCTCAACGATGCTCACTACGGTTGGCGAACCCACTGGCAGACGTGCCAGAAACGGGGCGCCACACGGCACCTCAGCGTGGGGCACTGAGGTCAAGTTTCCCAGCCATGACGGCTGGGCGGGGTCGGCCCTCGATAGCTCGCTACTTAGCAGGGCACGCCGAAAGGGACCGCCATCCATCTACCGTTCGTGGATGCTGGCTGGACTGGTCAGCCCGGTCCCCACCATTCACCCGCCCGCTGGCATCGACCCACCACACACAACCACGAACCTGGGTGCGAGCGTGCCAGCAGGGCGGGACCACACTCATGCCCGACCCCCACCCATTACCCCGGCCTATACCCGGACCCCCCTTGATACCCGGGGCCGGGATAAGCCCGGGGAGGTGCAAGCGTCGCGGGGCCGTGGCGCGGGAGGTCAAGCGAACAACAAGAGGTCAACGGCATGGCAACGTCGCGCACAGGCACAACGAAGTACCTACGCAACCGCGCACGAGTCCTACGCCAAGCACAAACCAACGGCCTCACACACTGCCCAGGCTACGAAGACGGCCAAGGCAACCACATCAACTGCGGACGCGAACTCAACTACCAAGTACCAAAGCTCCCGGAGTCCGCAGAAGCAGACCACATCCTTGAACATCGACACGGCGGAACAGACGACGTCGACAACCTGCGCGTGATCTGCCGAACCTGCAACCTCGCACGCAACAGGACACGCGTCCGAGTCAGCGTGCCGGCCGATGACGGATTCCCAACCAGTCAAGCCTGGTGACCGTTCCACATGCCGGAACATTCCGCGTGGTGGAAGGGGTGGGGGGCCACCCCCGCCCCCGGCCCCCGCGCCCGCCCCCCTGCGCATAGCGAGATCCCCCCGAGACCCAGGGAGGGGGTGCCGGATGGCCCCGAAGAAGGAAACAACCGTGTCCCGCATTGACCGTCTCCGCGCCCTCGCGGACCTGCTTGAGGCGTCTTTGGACGAGGCGACGGTTGGTGTGCGCGCGCAGATTGCGGCGCAGTACCGGGCGACGCTTGCGGAGATTGCGGAGATTGAGAAGGCCGCGCCTGAGCAGAAGGGGACGGCGTTAGATGAGCTCAACGCACGTCGTGCTGCTCGGGAAGCAGGAGCCTCGCGTAAGGCTGGAGCCGCGCCGGTCTGAGAAGTGGACTGATGGTGATGACGCGTGTTTTTTGGCGTCGTCGTATGGGTTGACGCCTGATCCGTGGCAGACGCTGGTTATTGCGTCGTGGTTGGGGCGTAAGGCTGATGGGAAGTTGGCTGCCGGCCGGTGTGGGTTGGCGGTGCCGCGTCAGAATGGCAAGAACGGCATCCTTGAGGTTGTCGAGCTGTTCAAGATTGTGGTGTTGGGCCGGAAGGTTCTGCACACGGCGCATGAGGTGAAGACGGCGCGGAAGGCGTTTCTGCGGCTTAAGTCGTTCTTTGAGAACGAGCGGAAGTATCCGGAGCTGGCTGCGCTTGTGCAGGATATTCGGCAGACGAACGGTCAGGAAGCCATTGTTTTGACGAACGGTGGTTCGGTTGAGTTTGTGGC
Source organism: Georgenia thermotolerans (assembly GCF_009193185.1). GTDB lineage: Bacteria > Actinomycetota > Actinomycetes > Actinomycetales > Actinomycetaceae > Georgenia > Georgenia thermotolerans. The sequence goes on from NZ_VUKF01000031.1 coordinate 25,619, forward strand.
TCGGTCCCGTGGGTCGGGTCGTGGCTTCACGGTCGATGACCTCGTGCTTGATGAGGCGCAGGAACTGTCGGATGAGCAGCTTGAGGCGCTGCTGCCGACGACTTCTGCTGCGCCGTCGGGTGATCCGCAGATCATCATGACGGGGACGCCTCCGCCGCCGCACGCGGATGGTGCGCCGTTTAAGCGGATGCGCGCTTCGGGTGTTGAGGGCAAGGACAAGCGGCTGTCGTGGCATGAGTGGTCGCCTGAGCGTGTGCCTGACCCATCGGACCGGGATGGGCTGTTGGAGGCGGCTGCTGAGACGAATCCGGCGCTTGGTTTGCGGTTGCAGATGCAGGTCGTTGAGGACGAGTTGGCGCAGATGTCGTTTGCGGGGTTCATGCGTGAGCGGTGTGGCGCTTGGGATTCTGACGCGCTTGGTGGGGTGATCGACTTCCCGCGGTGGTTGGGCCTGGCTATCCCGGCCGAGGGTGCGCCGTCTGATGGTGCGCGCGCGTATGCGGTGAAGTTCTCCGCTGATGGTGAGCGTGTCGGTGTGGCTGTCGGGGTTCAGGTTGAGGGTGCCCCGTGCCATGTGGAGGCGTTGGGTGTTCGGCCGGCGTCTGATGGCGTGGCTGGGCTGGTGGCGTGGTTGGCGGAGCGTGCTCGTTCGGCGGCGGTGATTCTGGTCGACGGTAAGGCGGGCGCGGGTGACATGGTCGCGTCTCTGCTCGCCGCGGGGGTTCCGAAGCGGCGGGTGCGTCTGGTGTCGACGGATGAGGCGATCACGGCGCATGCGGGGTTCCTACGCGCGATCAATGAAGGCGATTTGACGCATTTGGCGCAGCCGGGTTTGGACTCTCAGGTGCGCGTGGCCGGCAAACGGAAGATCGGCAATGCGGGCGGGTGGGGTTGGCAGTCGGTCACCCCGGGCGCTGATGTGACGGCTCTTGATGCGGTGACTCTTGCGCGCCATGGCGCGGCTACAGCGAAGAAGCGAACTAGTGACGATGGGAGCGTGGTGATCCTGTGAGCATTCTCCCTCTGTCTCCGGTTCTGCTCGGTGGCCTGTCCAATGACGAGGCTGAGCTGATTGAGGCGCTGACTGACCAGTTGGGGCGTGTGGCTGGCCCGAACATGGAGGCCAACGCCTACTACGAGGCGCGGCACGTTCTGTCGTCGCCGGGGTTCACGATCCCGCAGGAGGTGGCGTCTCGCCTCGCTCCGGTGGTTGGCGCGCCGGGCACGGTCGTTGACGTGCTGGATGAGCGGCTGGACTTCCTTGGCTGGGATGACGCGGGCGCGGATGACCTCGGTTTGGGCGAGGTGTATGACGCGAACGAGCTGGACGCTGAGGCGCCGATGGTGCACCTTGACGCCCTGATCTTCGGGACGGCGTTCGCGCGGGTCGGAACGGGTGCTGGGACGCCGCTGGTGACGATGCATCCGCCGACGACGACGACGGGTCTGCGTGACCCTGCTACGCGGCGTCTGCGGGCGGCGTGGACGTCCCTCGAGGTCCGCGACGGGGAGACCGTCCGCGGTGTCCTGGACGTGCCCGATGAGGCTGTCACGGTTGAGCGTCGCCAGGGCCGTTGGGTTGTGGTGGACCGGGATCAGCACCGTATGGGCCGTGTGCCGGTGGTGCAGTTCTCGAACCGTCCGCGGGCGTCGCGTCGTGGTGGCCGGTCGGAGATTACGCCGGCTATTCGGTCGCTGACTGAGGACATGATGCGTGCGGCGCTGGGGATGAACGTCAATACGATGTTCTACTCGATTCCGCAGCTGATGGTGCTGGGGCGCGGGCCGGATGCGTTCAAGGATCGCAACGGTAACCCGGTTCCGGGGTGGAAGATCCTGGCGGGTCACGCGTTGGCGATCAACAAGGACGCCGACGGTGACATCCCGGAGATTCACCAGTTGCAGGTGGCGTCGCCGCAGCCGTTCATTGAGCAGTTGCGGGATTTCCGGATGCAGGTGGCTTCCGAGGCTGGCATGCCTGCGGACTACCTCGGTATCCAGACGTCGAACCCGTCGAGCGCAGACGCGATTCGTATGGGTGAGTCCCGTTTGGTGAAGCGCACGGAGCGGCGCCAGTCGGGGTTTGGGCGGTCGTGGCTTGAGGTGGCGCGCCTGTCGCTGCTGGTGCGCGATGGCGGGGTCCCGGAGGACTTCGCGTCGCGCATTGCGGTGGATTGGCAGAATGCGGCGACTCCGACGCGGGCTGCGGCAGCGGATGAGGTCACGAAGCTCGTCGGCGTTGGCGTGCTGGAGCCTGGGTCTGAGGTGGTCCGCAAGCGGCTGTCTCTGACCCGGTCGGAGACGCGCCTTCTGGATGCTGAGCAGGCGCGTGCGCGTGCTCGCCGGTCCGTGGATGAGCTGATCGCTGCGGCCGGGAACAGGACGGCGGTGACCGGTGGCGACGGCGACTGACGTTGGCCGGCTCCGGGAAGCGAATGCGGCGCTGGAAACGCTTGCCCTCGATGCCCTCCGGGGCTTTTGGGCGTCTTTGGACCTCTCGAAGCCGGAGAAGGTTCGGGATGCGCTGGTCGAGTTCCTTCCGGCGCTGACGGCCAAGTATGGGGAGGTCGCGGCGGTTGTCGCGGCGGACTGGTATGACGAGTTGCGGGCCTCTATGGGGGTCCGTGGCCGGTTCGCCGCGGTGATGGCCGCCCCTGTCCCCGCGGCGGCTGCTGTGGCGCAGGTGCGGTTCGGTGCGCAGCACTTGTTCACTCCGACACCGCAGCAGACGTTGGCGTTCCTCGAGGGTGTGGCGTCTAAGTACGTTCTCCAGCCTGGACGGGACACGGTGCAGCAGTCTGCGGCTGCTGATCCTGCCGCGTCTGGGTGGCACCGCGAGACTCGTCACGAGGCGTGCGACTTCTGCCGCCTTCTGGCAGGCCGGGGCGGGGTGTATCGCAAGGCCACGGCAGCATTCGCGGCGCATCACAACTGCCATTGCGTAGCCGTTCCGTCCTGGGACGCGAACGCGCCCGAGGTGCCTGTTGAGGCTTATGTGGCTTCGCAGCGTCTCGACTCTTTGCGCCGCCAGGCCGCAGGCGAGCCCGTCACGCTCTCCACGCGCCGGAAGAGGTACCTGGAGCGGCGTGGTTTGACCGCGCAGGAAGACGCGCAACGGCAACTCGACGCCCACCGCGCCCGGGTGCGCGAGTACATGGCATCGATGGACGACTAGACCACCCCAAGCCGCACGGCACAGGGGACCTACCCGCACGGGAGCAACAATGAGCGACGGCACGACCACCCCTGCCCCGGAGGCGCCTGCACAGGACGCCGCTGAGGCCCAGCAGAAGACCCCGCCCGCTGAGGACTCGACCGACTGGAAGGCTGAGGCCCGAAAGTGGGAGACGCGCGCCAAGGAGAACAAGGCTGCCGCCGAGCGGCTTGCCGAGCTTGAGCAGGCGCAGATGACCGAGGCTGAGAAGGCCGCGGCACGGGTCAAGGCCGCTGAGGAGCGGGCCGCCCAACTGGAGGCCGCGAACATCCGCAAGGACGTCGCGATTCAGTACGGGCTTACCGCTGACGATGTGGCGCTTCTGGAAGGTGTGACGGACGCGGACGCTATGCGGCGTCTCGCGGAACGTCTCGCACGGCAGGCACGTGAGGATGCCGCGCCGCGTTCCCCCCGCCCGAACCCCGCTCAGTGGGAGGGCGATTCCCCCGCCGAAGACAAGGACGCGGTCGCCCGCGCCTTCTTCGGCATCTAACACTTCACGAAAGAGGAACCCATCATGGCAGTTCTCCTTGACGGGATTGAGGTCCCGCTGCCCAAGGACTGGGCTCGCACCCAGCTTTCCCAGGCGTTCGAGCAGTCCGTTGTCGGTCAGCTCACCAACGCCCAGCCGATTCCCCTCGGTGAGCAGGTCATCCCCGTTTACGAGGGTGGCTTCGAGGTTGGCTACACCGCTGAGGGTGGCCGCAAGCCCGTCTCTGAGGTCGGCTTCTCGCACCGGGTGCTGTCCCCGAACAAGTTCGCGGGCATCATCCTTGTGTCGCAGGAGGCCGCGCGGCGCAACCCCGCGCAGATGCTGGAGAACATCCAGCAGGACATGCGTAACGGTGTCCAGCGCCAGATCGACTACGGCATCTTCTACGGTAAGTCGGCTCGCACCGGCAACCCGGTCCCGAACGTGACGTTCGTGAACCAGACCACGGCCCGCACGACCGTCGGTGCCGGCGACCTGGCCGACGAGGTTCTCGCTGGCTATGACCTGGCCGTCGCGGGGAACCCGAATGGTGACCCCAACGGGTTCGCGTTCGACACCGCGTACCGGACCAAGATCGCTCGCGCCGGCGCCGTGTCCAACACCGTCGGCGCCACCGTCCCGGCGATCCCGTCCCTGACCGGTGCGGGCGCCACCCTCGGTGGCCTGCCCGTCGCCTACGGCCGCACCGTCTCGGGTCGTGTCGGCACCCAGGACGCCACCGTCACCAAGGGCTTCGTCGGTGACTGGAACAGTGGCCTCACCTGGGGCTTCGCGGACCGTATCGAGCTTAAGCGGTCCACCGAGGCGACGGTCGTGGACGGTGCTGGCAAGGAGTGGCACCTGTTCCAGGACAACATGATTGCCTACCTGATCGAGTTCACGGCCGGTTGGTCCGTTGACCCGACCAAGTTCGCTGCCTACGACGAGGGCGCCGGGGCCTGATGGCTAAGGCAACCAACAAGGTGACGGGGGTGACGGTCGCCGCTGATGAGGCGGTGATTCGTCGCCTCGGTCCCGAGTGGGAGGCCGAGAAGCCTGCCAGGCGGGGACGTCGCCCGAAGGTAGAGAACGACGACGAGTGATGTGAGGGGGTGGCCGGTGTGACCTTCCTTGTACCGGATGACCTGGCTGCGTTCGCGGACATTGAGCCTGTCAAGGCGCAGGCGATGATCGAGGACGCAGAGGCTATGGCGGCGCTGGCCGCCCCCTGCATCACCAACCCGGACTTCGCCGCGGACGCCGCGTTACTTGGTGCGCTCAAGGCGATTCTGCGGGCGGCGATCCTGCGGTGGAACGACACCGGCTCCGGGGCTGTGACCCAGATCGGTGCGGGGTCGTTCCAGCAGACCATCGACACCAGGTCTGGTGTGCGCCGTGGGATGTTCTGGCCGTCGGAGATTGAACAGCTTCGGGACCTGTGCGCGAAGTTCAGCGGCAACGCGGATGATGATGCGGCGTTCATGGTGAACATGACCCCGGATGCGCCGGTGCCGTCGCTGGCGTCCCGGCCGGATCTGTGGTTCCAGTGGGTCAATCCGACACCTCCGGGGGCGCCATGAACCTGACTGGCCGTTTCCCTGGCGAGTGGTTGGTGTCGGTGACGGTGACCCGGTCGGGTGGCACGGACCGTAAGGGCAACCCGCTGCCGGCGACTGAGCACACGGTGGATGACTGCCTGGTGAGCACGCAGACGTCCGCTGAGGAGGCGTTGGCGCGGTCGGACAGGCCGGACACTACGGCGTGGCTGTATGCGCCTGCCGGGGCTGATTTCACGTCGACTGACACGGTGACTGTGCCGCCGTCGCCGAAGCGACTCTGGCCGGATGGTGTGTTCACGGTGAACGGTCGCCCCGACGTCGGCCCACTCGGCGTCCGCGTTCAACTCCGGGAGGCGTGATGGCTACCAAGTATGAGCCGGACCGTAATGGGATGCGGGAGTTGTCGCGGTTAGCCGGTGTGCAGGGTGTCGCGCTAGAAGCTGGGCGTGCGGTTGCCGATGCGGCTCGTGCGCTTGACCCCAGGGGCGGCTATGAGGTGCGCGCGGCGACGGTGACGGCTGGTTGGCAGAACGAGCACCGCGCCGGGGCTGAGGTTGTCGAGACGGACCGGGCGAAGGGTGCCCATGTTCGCGCGTTGGCTCGTGCTTCCCAGACTGCGAGGCTCTGATGGCGTTTCCTGATACGCGTGACGTGTTCGATGAGCTGGTGCACGGGAAGGTGTTCGCGGGTCGCACCGTGGAGCTGTTCTACCGGCTGCCGGCGGACTTCACGACGAGGGCTGGGAAGCCTGATGGTGCGGTGGCGCTGGTGTACACGACGGGCGGCAGTGAGGGCCTGGATCGTGTGGACCGGGCCACGCTCGAGGTGTACGCCCCGGGCACGGACGCTGACGATGTTGCTGAGGCTATTCGGGATGCGGTGGCTGGTGACCCGATTCTGTGGGGTGACGAGGGCCAGCCGCATGACCTCGAGGCGGGGTATGTGGATGGTATTCGCTGTGATGTGACCCCGCATGAGGTGCCGTTCCCGTCTGACAGTGTGCGGCAGGTTAACGCCTTGTATTTGGTGACGTCCCGCCAGCAATAACACTTGGGGGCGCCTGTGGCGATGTTGACCATTGTTACGAGTGATGACGTGACGCAGGTGTTCCGGGTTGATAAGCATTCGGTTGCTGACTTGCCCGAGAGACTGCACGAGTCACGGTTCATCCAGTTCAGGTCCGGGAACAAGGACCACATTTTTAACCGGGCGCACATAATCCGGGTCGACATAGAAGATTGACCGGCGCCCAACCGATCTAGACGCAGCGCCCCCGTTTGCGGGGCGTCCCCCGATGAAAGGAAACCCCGCAAATGCCTACCTTCGCTGAGCTGATGAAGGACGCGGACCACCGCGGACTTGTCCGGAAGTCAAAGCGCGCAATGGGATTCATCCGTCGCGCTTCCGAGGGCGAGCTGCCCGAGGCCATCACCGGCCCCAACAGCCTGCCCGTCGACCTCAAGGCCCTCGGCTTCAAGCCCATCGGCCTGGTCACCCCGGACGGTTACCGGTTCGGCCGTGACGTCGAGAAGGACGACGTGGACGCCCTCGGCTACTCCTCGTTCGTCCGCACCGACGTTCTCCGGGTCGCCCGCACCATCGCGTTCAACCCGCTCCAGTTCGGGCAGCGGCACCTCAACGAGATTCGCTACGGCATGGACCTCTCCGGTGTCACCCCCGACGCCACCACCGGCGAAATCGTCTTCGACGAGCCCGACCTGCCCATCGATGACGAGTACCAGCTCATCGTCGTGGCCGACGACGGGCCGGCCGCGAACAACTGGATCATGGGCCGCGGTTACGGCGCCGTGAAACTGGCGAACGCGGACGAGGAGGCGTGGGGCCAGTCGGTCATCCAGAACGCGCTGACGTTTGATGTGTTCACGGATGACGAGCTGGGTACGCCGGTTCGGCACTACCTGGGTGGCACTGGGGCGAAGGCGTCTGCGGACATCCTGGGTTACGCGTCGGCTGGGGCCTAACAGTCTCCTGGTCGGCGGTGCGCTCCGGGTGTCGTGCCGCCGGCCAGGCTCCTCCATCTTTCACACCCGCCCATATCAGCCCTGACGAGAGGGAGGCATGACCATGCCCCGTTTCACTCACAAGGACACCGGTCACGTCGTGGAGACGTCCGACGCCCGCGAGCGGGTCACCCTGCTCGCCTCTGGTTACCGCGAGCAGGCCGCGAAGACCGCCGCCGTGCGCGAGGCCGACGCCAAGAACAGCAAGTAACCACCAACCAACACCCGGGAAGGTTCCATCGTGGCTAACGACAAGCCGAAGAACGTCATCAGCGTCAGCGACCTCGACAGCGAGGTCAACCACGACCCCGTTCGGGTCCCCCTCAAGTCGGGCAAGTTCGTCACGTTCCCCGACATCTACGACGCCCCCGTTGAGGAAGCTGAGGCGTTCTTCCAGGAGATTGCACACGGGCAGGCCACCGGGAAGATCACCCCGGCCCTGCGTAAGTGGCTGTCCCCGGAGGACTATGACGCACTCCTCGAGCAGTTCCCCACCCTCCGCGCCCTGACTCCGGTGATTGAGCGGGTCATGGCCGCCTATGAGAAGTCGTGGGGGACGCCGGGGGAAGAGCGCGCCTCCGCGAACTGATCCGCCGCTACCGGGCCGAGATTCGCGCCGACCTGTTGCAGGTGTTCGGTGTGGACTTGGCCCGGTGGTGGGTGGACCGGCGGTGGAAGGCGTTGCTTGAACTGATCGACCAACTGCCGTCGGCGTCACGGTTCAACGAGGCAGTGCAGAACGATCCGGAGCAGGCGGAGTTGATCGCCTTGGCCCGGGAGGAAGCGGCAGACCAGGACACTGAGGGTGAGGCGTGGTCGCCGCGGGTTGCGGAGTACGACCTGCACGCGAACCTGCTGCGCGACCTCATCCAAGCCGTCCTCGGGTTGCAGGCCGCCACGGTCGCAGCGCAAGGCGGCAAACCCGGGCAAGTCATGGACTACCCCACACCCAAGACCGAGGTCGACCGGGCTGTCGCCCGCATGAACCTTGCGTGGGCGAAGAACATGGCCGCCCGGTTCGGGTTCGACCCTGACGAAATCTAGACGGGGGCACCCAGTTCGCGTGCCAGTGCGGTGAAGTCGCTGTTGTCCTTGCGGCGGAAGTGCAGTTGGTACTTCTTCCCGCCGTTAGCCCGAAGGACGAGTTTGCCGTTGACCAAGGCGTTGCCCGTCTTGAACTGCTCAACGGTGAACTCGTCCCGGGTGAGAACAAGATCGGGCTGGGCGGCGCCAACCGCCAGGACCGCCCTCCCCATGCCCTTGACGGTTTCCCTGTCCGACTGCCCCTCGTGGACGTAATCGTCAACGTCCACATCACTCGGCCCCATAAGGCCAAAGTGGGCCGCCTTGTTCGTGCCCCGGGCACGGAGAGTGTGACCGTCCCACTCAACCTCGCACATGTAGCCCCTGAGCTTCATCCCCCACACACCCCTCACCGCCGGCCAAAACTTGTCGGGCTCACAATAGCGTGTCGCACACCAAAACGACACCCATTTCGATACAATGAGCCCACAACAAAAATAGACCCCGCGACGGCCAGGTGTTAGCGCACCGAAAGCCGCCCGGGGCATGGCCGACCGGATAGGGGTCGACGTGGCTAATTCTACATGCTCAATCGACGGATGTGTCAAGAAGGTGCGGGCACGCGGTCTCTGCGGCGCCCACTACGAAGCGCAGCGGCAAGCCAACGGCGGCACCCGCCAGACCGCCCCCTGTAGAGGGTGTGGCAAGCCGATCCAACGCGAACCCGGGTCCACACAGATCCGCCACTACTGCGACGACGGCTGCCGGCCCAGGTGTGACATCGACGGATGCGATGAGCCTGTTGTGGGGCGCGGCTGGTGCGCATTTCATTACACGCGCTGGAAGCTGGCAGGCGATCCGACCGCCCCACTGACGAAGTCTAGCCCGTATCGCGGTGCGAAATGCTCCGTTGAAGGATGCGACAGGGCGAAGCGCAAACTCGGCATGTGCGCGGTCCACTACGGATAGTTTCAACGCACTGGTCAGGTTAAGCCGATTGCCGAGCGGTATCAAGGCGAAACGTGCATCGCTTGCGGTGGCCCGTCCGGCTTGCTCTGGGGTATGCGCAAGTTCTGCTCGTCTCGGTGTCAGCAACTCTATTACCGTCACGACGGACAGATTCCCGAGACGTTCACCTGCGTTATCTGTGGCGGCGAGTTCCCCATGGAAAGAACTGACGGAGAGCGCCGGCTACGCCGTCGCAACAAGCGGATCAAGCAGTGCAAGCGATGCAGTCAGGATCGCAGGAAGCACGGCGTATCCGTTGGCTGGCTTGCCGCTCGTGACGGTACCGACTGCTCGATCTGCGGTGACCCTGTCGATATGACGTTGCGGTACCCGGATGGCATGTGCCCGTCAATCGACCACGTTATTCCGCGCGCGAAGGGCGGAACGAACGACCCCGAAAACCTGGCGCTTGCCCACATGCAATGCAACCGAATCAAGTCGGACTCCGGCCACAGGCTGGGGGTGAAGCGCGTCTAAGCCGGAGGTAAACAGTGGCGACAGTTGGCTCGGCGCAGGTACTCATTCGCCCTGTATTTGGAAATTTTCAGCGGGATATCGCGAAGGAACTCGGCGGCACTGGCACTCAGGCCGGCAAGGCTGCCGGCTCATCTCTTGGTGACAGTCTCGCGAAGTGGGGGAAGCGCGGCGCGGTCGTTGCCGGTGCGGCTATCTCGACTGTGGTTGGCGCTTCGCTTGTGCGCGGATTCGGGCGCCTGTCCGCTATCGAGAACGCGCAGGCAAAGCTTCGTGGGCTTGGGCATGACGCTGACTCGGTCAGGGCCATCATGGACAACGCGTTGACGTCCGTGAAGGGCACTGCGTTTGGGCTTGGTGAGGCGGCGACCATCGCGGCTTCGGCTGTTGCTGCCGGTATCAAGCCGGGTGAGAAGCTGGCGAAGCACCTGACCAACGTGGCTAACAATGCGGCCGCTGCGGGCATCTCCATGGAGGAGATGGGGGGCGTGTTCAACAAGGCGGCCACGCAGGCGAATGGTGTGCAGAACGACGTCATTTCGCAGTTGGCTGACCGGGGCATTCCGATTTACCAGGCGCTGGCTGATCAGATGGGTGTCACGGCTGGCGAGGTGTTCAAGCTCGCCTCCGAGGGCAAGGTTAACTTCGAGACGTTCTCGGCGGCGGCAGAGAAGGCGGCGGGCACCGTCTCTGCGGAGATGGGTGGCACGGTCACTGGTTCGTGGAAGAACATGTGGGCTTCGATTGGGCGCGTCGGTGCGAACGCCCTGTCTGGCGTGTTCCCCCAGATTGCTCCGGCCTTGCAGGGTGTCATGAACGCACTCGGGCCCGTGGAGGAGAAGGCCAAGGTCGTAGGCGAGGCCGTCGGCAAGTGGCTTTCACGCGGCGCCGAGGCGGTGAAGACGTTCATTGCCGAGTGGAAGTCTGGTGAGGGTCTGGGTGGTCGTGCCGCTGAGATGTTCACGAGGATCACGGACGGGGCTAAGGGCCTGTTCGATCTGCTCGTGCGCGGGGACTACTCGGGTGCGTTGCGGAACGCGTTCGGGTGGGAAGAGGATTCGGGCGCGGTCGATGCGCTGTTCCGTCTGCGGGATGCGGTGATTGACCTTGGCGGGTGGATCAAGGACACCCTGCTCCCGGCTGCCCGCGACTTCGGCGGCTGGTTGAAGGACCACAAGGGTGTCGTGATCGGTGTGGCTGCCGCGTATGGGGCGCTCAAGCTTGCGGTGATTGCGCACACGGCGGCGATGGCGGCTCAGAAGGCCGGCGGCTTTGGCGCGATGCTGATGACGTGGGTTAAGAGTCTGAATTTTGTTCAGACTGCCACGAAGATGGCTGCGGCTGTGCAGTGGTTGTGGAATGCGGCAATCACGGCTAACCCCATTGGCATCATCATTGTGGCTGTCACTGCCCTTGTTGGTGCTTTGGTGTGGTTCTTCACGAAGACCGAGACCGGGCAGCGGATTGTCACGGCCGCGTGGGAGGGCATTAAGACGGTTGTGTCGGCCGTGGTGGGTTGGTTCACCGGGACTGCGCTGCCGTTCATGAAGGGTGTGTGGGATGGGATCGCGGCGGGTGCGTCCCGGCTGTGGGGTGTCCTGTCCCCGGTCTTCTCGGCCATTGGTGTCGCTTTCAAGACCGTCGGTGGGTTTATCTGGTCGGTCTGGTCAAGCGTCATCAAGCTCGCCTGGGATCTGATCGCTTTCGGTGCGAAGGCGCTGTGGAACAACGTCCTCAAGCCGGTGTTCGGGTACATTAAGGCCGGCTGGGATGTGCTGGCGCAGGGCGTCAGGTGGGCGTGGACCAACCTGCTCAAGCCAGCGTGGGATGCCGTGTCGGCGGGTGCGTCGTGGTTGTGGAAGAGCGCACTCAAGCCCGCGTTCGACGGCATCAAGGCCGGGTGGGATTTCGCGATCCAGGGCATCAAGTGGGCCTGGGACAACATTCTCAAGCCCGTGTTTAATGCCGTCAGTTCGTTTGTGACCGACACGGTCGTTCCAGGTGTGCAGCGTGGCGTCGACACTCTCAAGAGCATCTGGACGACGGTCGCGAACTTGTTCCGGTCGCCTATCAACTGGGTTATTAACACGGTTTGGAACAACGGGCTCAAGAAGGCGTTCGACAACGTCGCCACGGCGATTGGGTCGAGTTCGCGTCTTCCGCAGGCGCCGACGATTCCGGCGTTCGCTAAGGGTGGATACCACAAGGGTGGTTGGGCTCTTGTGGGTGAGGAAGGCCCTGAGCTTATTAACACGTCGAACCCGGCTCGGGTGTACACCGCCGCTCAGACGGCGGCGATGCTCGGTGCCGGTGAGGGCTCTGAGGGTGGGTCTGTCGGTTCGGTTGTGCGGGCTGCCGTGGACTGGATTCGGGGTGGTCTCGCGTCGGCGGCTGGGGCGATTCTTGATCCGCTCAAGCGGCTCATCTCGTCCTCTGTGGGGCAGTGGGGCACGTCCGGGCGCCTGGCTGGGGATGTGGCCGGCTCGGCCATCGACCGGTTGGTGTCGTGGATCCGAGGGAAGGACGCTGAGGCGCCCACCATCGGCGGGTCTGGTTGGGCGCGTCCCGCGAACGGCCCGGTGTCGCAGCGGTTCGGTGTCGCCGGGGTCCTCTCCGGTCTGCCGCACGCCGGTATTGACATCGCCACCACCGGCAAGACGTTCGCGGCGGCGGCCGGGCAGGTTCTCAAGACGGGGATGAACATTCTCGGTGGCCGGTCTGGTATCGGCATTCTGCTCCAGCACGCCCAGGATCTGTTCACCTACTACGGCCACAACCCGGTCGGCGGTGTACAGGTCAAGCCGGGGCAGTCGGTCAAGGCCGGTCAGCACATTGGGTTCGGTGGGTCGACCGGGAACGTGACGGGTCCGCACCTGCACTTCGAGCTACACAAGGGCGGCATCGGGCGGGCCGTTGACCCGGCACAACTTGGCGTGTTCGACAACGGCGGGTTTCTCCAGCCGGGGGCGTTGGGGACGAACTTCACGGGGAAGCCGGAACCGGTGCTGACGTCCCAGCAGTGGGCGGACATTCACCGGCTCGCCGTGGACCGTCGCAGCCGCCCAGATGGGCCGCAGCGCATTGAGGGCACCTTGGACCTCGGCAACGGCCTCAAGGGGTACGTGCGAGGCACCATCCAGGAAACGTTGAGAGGGGCGGGGCGCTGATGGCTGGTCTGTCTCTCGAGGTGTTGTCTGATCCGGTGCCGTCGGTTGGGGTGACGGTGGATGGCCTGGATGCGTCTGGGCCGTCCACCGTGACGGTGGAGCGGTCTATTCCTGGTGAGGGTTGGACCCAGGTGCCGGGGATGGCGGGCCGCCAGGTGACGGGCGGGTTCTATGAGGTGGATTACGCGGCGCCGCTTGCTGTGCCGGTGACGTACCGGGCGACCGTCGTTGGTGCGGTGCAGCCGGCCACGCTCGAGGCTGTGGTCACGGTCGTTTCGGGAACCTGTTGGTTGCAGGACCCGGTGAACCCCTTCACCGCTGTGCCTGTTCATGTCGGCAGCGGCGCCAGAAGGGGTGGGGCCTTCTTCACGAAGGCGTCGTTCGCTTCGCTGTCGTGGCAGTTGCCGGGTGCGGTGGAGCGGGTCATGGGAGCTACTACCCCTGTTGGTATGGGTGGGGTGCGGCAGGCGCCCTCGGGTCTGCCGATGACGATTGTTACGCAGTCCCGGGAACAGGCGAACCGGCTGCGGACCCTGCTGACGACCGCGTACCCGCTGATGCTGCGGGTGGTTCCTCCGGTCACACAGTTCCCGGCGGTGTCATTCCTGCACGCCGAGGTCGAGGAGCGGCCCCGCTTCGACGTGGCACCGTTCGATGGGAGCCGGGAGGACTGGGTCCTTACGGCAGATGTCGTGCGGGCTCCGCGGGTGCGTGTGTTGGTGCCGCGGTGGACGTATGGGGACGTGCAGGCGTTGTGGGAGACACACGGGCAGGCGGTTGCGGCTGGGGGGAGTTACCTGGACTGGTTGCGTGACCCGACCCCGGCGGGTCGGGGTGGCGCAGCACCTATGACGATGGCGGTGGAGGGCTGATGCTGAACCTCAGCGACGATGTCCGGGAGGCGCTGTCGGGGTCGCGGCCGGCTGATCGGGTGGTGGGCGAGGTCTGGTACGACGGGCAGCTGGTGGTGCCGAACCTTGACATTGGTTCGTGGCGGATTGACACGGATGCCACCCGGTCGGTGCGCCGGCAAGTCACCGTCACTGTGACTTCCGATGATGGTGCTCTGGCGCCGTGGGCGGTTGATGACGCCCTCGGTGTGGCCGGGTCTGTTCTGCGGCTGGTGTACATCGTGGGTGGGGTGGCGGACGGGCAGGTTCCCATGGGGGAGTTCCGCATCACGCGCCCGTCGGTTGCGGAGTCGTGGCGTTCGCAGCGCCTTATTCGGGCGTTTGATGATGAGGGCCGGTCGGTGGTCGCGGAGGAGTTGCCGGCGCAGTGGTCGTCGTCGGCGGCTGTCGAGGTGCAGGCTGATGATCTGACGCGTACTGCGGAGCTTGGCCGGTTTGTGGCGCCGGAGGCGGTGAAGCACACCGGGTCGGTGATTCAGGAGGTGGCGCGCCTGCTCGATGGGATTGTGCCGGTCACTGTCGCGGCGGGGGTGGTGGACGGTCGGGTGCCGGCGTCGGTGACGTATGAGCGTGACCGTATGCCTGCGGTGGAGGCTCTGCTGGGGTCGATTAACGCGACGCATCGGATGACTGGTGATGGCCGTTTCGAGGTTATCCCTGTGGCTGGTGGTGCGCCGGTGTGGGACATCGCGGGTGGGGATGATGGTGTGCTGGTCGACTTCGGTCGGGCGATGGATGTGCGGGATTTTCCCAACATTGCCGTCGTGGAGGGCAAGAGTGCGACCGACCTGCCGCTGATTGGGGTGGCCCGGGAGACTGGTGGGGCGCTGCGTGCTAGTGGCCCGCACGGGCAGATCCCGGAGTTCATGTATTCCGACATTATGGACACGCAGGCCAAGGTGACCGCTGCGGCGAAGACCCGGCTGGCGAATCTGATCGCTTCACGGTCGGTGGTGTTGCCGGTGACGTGTCTGCCGCATCCGGGGTTGCAGGAGTATGACGTGGTCACGTTGACCACGCCGGCTGGGACGCTGACCGGTCAGGTTCAGACGGTCAATATCTCGGGTGGGCCGGGTGGGGTGGACCCGATGGGGTTGGGCATGGTCGTGGCGTGGGAGCAGATGGCCGCTATCGCCCGCGAGCTGCGGAGGAGGTAGCGGTGACGCTTGAGCAGGACTTCCGTCGTGCCCTGACCGGTGAGGTTGGGGCTCGGGTGGCACGTGGTCAGGTCGAGCAGGACGACGCTGGGGTGCTGCGGGTGGTTATTGAGGGTGCCCGCCCTCCGGTGCGGGCCCTGGGGCGCCCGAACCTGCGGGTCGGTGACGCCGTGGGGTGTATCCGTATCGGTGACCAGTGGTACGTCCTGGGCGCCTCCACGGACCAGCTCGCCCCCACCCCGGCGCGCCCGTCGACTGGGCGGGTGACCGCTGTGACGGCTGGGGCGAAGACGATCACGCTCACCGCGGGTGGGGTGACTCACCAGTCGCCGTTCCTGGGGGTGTGGTCCCCGACGGTTGGTCAGGACGTGACGTTGCTGTGGCCGGAGGACGACACGGTGCCGGTTGCGCTCGGCCCGATTGGGCAGGTTCCGGCCCCGGCTCCCGCACCGACACCCGAGGTGCCTCCGGCGCCGACGAACCCTGCCACGCCCGCGCCGGAGAGCGGGTGGACGTGGTTCACGGCAACTGATTCGGGGACGATGAACCAGAACAACAACTGGAACGCGTCGACCGGGCGGGCTGTGCGTCAGGGGTCGGGGTACGGGCTGACCGGGCAGGGGGCCTGGTGGTACGGCACGAAACCGTCTGACACGTTGCGTGGGCGCACCATCACCCGCATGCAGATTCGGCTTCCGGCGCGTGAACGGATCGGCAACTACAACGCCGCCGTCACGTTCCACTTCTACCTGCACGACCAGGCATCCCGTGGTGGGCGGCCGGCCCGCCTGGACGGCCCCCACAATCACGCCCTTTCTGCGGGTTACCGGGGTGGGGACATGATCGATCTGCCCGCCTCGTGGGGGCAGCACATTGTCAACAACGGGGGCGGCATCACCATTTGGGGTGACCCTTACGCGGGCCTTGTTGGTGTCGGTGCCGCCTTTGAGGGGCTGGACCCGGCGTCGGGGCAGATCGTTCTCGACTGGACCCGCTGACGAACCACTAGCTGGACAACTACATCGAGGAGGCCCGCTGTGGCTCAGACCGCGGATGGCATCTACTACCCGACCCAGACCGACGCGTTTAACCCTGCCGGGGACATGGAGGCTATTGCGCGGTCCGTCCCGGGCATTATCGTCCCGGTCGCGAATGTCACCGAGCGGAATGCTTACGCTGCGGCGCGGGCCGCTGAGGGGCGCCCGGCTTCGGCCTCTGATCCGATTTATGTCGACCGTGCGGACACCGGCACCACGGAACGCAATAGTGGTTCGGGGTGGCGCACGGTCGGCGCGGAGGCTGTGTCGGGTCATGACGCCGGGTACCCGCAGGGTGGGCCGTTCACGATTTCCGCGCTGGTTGGGCTGCTGACCGTACCTGCGGTGCCGTTCAACCGAATCTTGACGGTGTCCGCGTCCCTGACCGCGTTGTCCGTGACGAACATTTGGGACGCGGCGCTCTCGGTGAATCAGAACACGGTGGCGGGCGCGCAGCGTAAGGCACGGTTCGCGGGCGCTAACTCGGCGGCGCATCTGAGCATGGCGTTCGCGTTGCCGGGTGGGACAGCGGCGACCGTGCGCACGTGGGTGGAGCGGGTCAGTGCGACCGGTTCGATTCAGCTCAGTTCGGCCACGGCGTACCACACCATTGACGTCACGGCGCATCGCGCCTAGAGCCGTGCCACCTCGGCGGCTTTGGGGCTGTGGGCGCCACCCAAGGTGCGGGTGTCGTCCGGGGCCGCGTCTTGCAGCACGGGGAGGATGAGGGCGGCACCGAGGGCGACCCACATCCCACGGTTGGCGGAGATGTCACCGGACACCATGGCGTTCGTGACGTGGAAGACGAGCAGGCCGAGCATGGCCTTCTCCACCAGCCCTGTGGCGGCGCGCCGTTGCCGCCGCAGGGCCACCACAACGGCGACGACGAACACGGTGCCGGCGATCCACCCGCCCTCGGTGAACACCTCGAGCACGATGTTGTGGGGGTACTGGGCCCACCCGGACGCGAGTAGCAGGTCTGGGGGTAGGTGGACGTAGAGGCTGCCCCACCCGACGCCCATCGGTGTCGTGTCGATCAGCTCCGCCGATTCCTCCCAGAGCCCTGCCCGGGCCTGTGCGGAGTTGTCGCCGAGCGAGACGAGCCGGGCGGGGACTAGCCCGGCCCGGGCGGCGAGGAACACCGCCAGGAAGGCGCCCACCCCGGCGACGGCGAGCCCGACAAGGCGCCGCGGCCCACCCCCGGCGGCGACACCGGCGGCGAGGATCGCGGCGAGCGTGGCGAGGAGCGGCCCACGGGAGGCGGTGTCGACCGTCGCACCGGCCAGCACCAGAGCCCCGGCCACAGCCCAGAAACGGTGCTTCCGGGTGGACATGGCGGTGATCGCCAGGACGACCGCGGCGGCCCCAACAGCACGCCCCGCCGAAATGGTGTTGCCACCGTCGATCCCGAACCGCCCGAGGCCCCCCGGATCCTGGTACGGGAACACCAGGGCCAGGGCGACCACGCCGAACCCGAGGATGACCGTCAGCTTGAGCCAATGCGCCCGGGCTGCGGTGCCCCGTAGAAGGAACATGCCGCCCAGGATCGCGAGCGGGACGAGGGTGGCCAGGTCGAGAACCTTGTCCCTGGCGTAGGGGTTCCATTGCCCGAACGGGATGCCTGAGAGGAAGGCGAGCCAGAGCCAGATCACGGTCCCGAGGCCGCGGGGTAGTTCCGTGCCCTTCAGCAGCGCACCGATGAGCTGGTTGCCGACCGTCACGGCGACGATCCCGGCACCTATGAGGGTGATGTCGACTGGGATCCATGCCAGGCCGGGTGCGCCTTTGAAGTAGCCGGCGAACGCCAGGAGCAGGAGGCCCAGCGTCGTGGTTCGCATGCCCGGATGCTACCGGGTCCGTCCGTAACAACAGCAAGCGCCCCCACACCGCCGGCCAGGGCTGGTGTGGGGGCTGAGCCAGACCCCCGTTTGGGAAGGGCCTGACCTAATGACACCCAACAGCAGAAACGGCCCGTGCGCCAATGCGCCACACCAGGGGGACCCGCTCATGGACCGATACCGAGGACATAAGTTGCCCGTGGTCCTGTACCGGCACCCCTACCAGCTCTCTATTGGTGTGGCTCTGGCGGTGATGGGGACACGGAACCTGCTCACCCCGGCCGCGCTCCCCTCCGCGATTGAGGCCCTGCCGGTGGTGGTCGCCTACGGGTACACCGTCGCGCTCACCTTGGGCGGGATCGGGATGTTCCTGGGGCCGGTCATCAACGGGCGCACCACGTGGGGCCTGTTCATTGAGCAGATCGGGTTGTGGTTCACGGCGTTCGCGATGGGCGTTTACGCGGCGGGCCTGGTGGTGGTTATCGGCTCCCCACGCGTGGCGATTTCCGTGGTCCTGCTGTGTTCCCTGGCGTTCGCGTGCGTGGTCCGGTCTCGGGCGTCTGTCCTTGACTCCGGGTACACGTTGCACGGGGTTCGCACGGAGCTGGCCCGCCGTCGCCGAAACGGTGAGGACTGCTGATGGAGATTTACTCCGCCATCGTGACCGTGGTGGGCGCTGTGGTCGGCGGTATCGCGATAAAGCAGGCGTACCTCAACAAGCGGCTCGGGGACAAGGCGTCCGCTGAGGGGAAGTCCATTGGGGCGAAGACTCCCGCCGAGGTTGAGTCGATCAGTGTGACGACGATGAAGACGGCCCTGGACGCGGCGAACAAGCGCGCGGACGAGGCTGAGGCGCGTGAGCGTCGGGCGTTGGCGGAACGGGACGAGGAACGTGAGGGCCGGCGCCTCGACCGTGAGGAACACCGCCGCGAGATGTTGCAACTCGAGGGCCGGTTGAAGAAGTTGCAGCAGGAGTTCACGGCCCTGCACACCGAACTGTTGCGGTACAAGGCCCGGTTCATAGCCGAAGACGTCACCTAACCCCAGCCCCGCAAGGGGCTTTTTTAGTGCCCAGGAAGGGGCCGTGTCGTGGCTTACGACTACATCACGCAGTACAACTCCCCGAACTACACCCCGAACGCGAAGGTCCCGGCCGCTTTCGGGGGGCCGCGCACCATCGAGGCCATCACCATCCACCACTGGGGCAGCCTCGGGCAGAAGTTCCAGAACGTCGTCAACTACCTGTGCCGCAAGGGCGGGAACACGTCCGCCCACGAGGTCATCGAAGCGGGCAAGGTCGCGGTCATTGTGAACCACCGGGACGTGGCCTGGCACTCTGGCAACGGGAAGGGCAACCGGACCACCA
The DNA here is from genome assembly GCF_009193185.1 of Georgenia thermotolerans. Classification (GTDB taxonomy): domain Bacteria; phylum Actinomycetota; class Actinomycetes; order Actinomycetales; family Actinomycetaceae; genus Georgenia; species Georgenia thermotolerans. Next base: position 44,866 of record NZ_VUKF01000031.1, read on the forward strand.
TCGGGCTCGAGCTGCGCCCCGAGGCCACGGATGCCGACTATGCGACGGCGGCTGAGCGGATCCGGGATCTGCGCGCCGAGTACGGGAACCTGCCGCTGATCCCGCACCGGGCGTGGAAGGCGACGGCGTGCCCGGGGAAGTGGGACCTGGCGCGGCTTGATGCGCTGGCCCGTGGCGGGTCGTTCGTCAAGCCCGTCACCGACACTGTCACCCTGCCCAAGCCCACGCCGACACCCAAGCCGTCCGGGTTTGACGCGAAGGTGAAGGCGTACCAGGACGCGCAGCGGTACTACCCGGGCATGGTGCGCGACGGTATCGACGGGCCGATGAACCGGGCGCACAAGGCGTGGGTGAAGACCCTCCAGGCGACCCTGAACAAGTACAAGTCCGACCTGCCCCCGGTGCGCGTGGACGGCGGTTACGAGGACTTCACGGTTCGCAAGGTCGCCAACATTCAGAAGCGCAACGGCCTCGTGCCGGACGGTATCGCCGGGCCTGTCACGTGCCGTTTCCTCCGCATCCCCAAGCACCCGTCCGCCTGATTGGAGACCCCATGCTGACTGACATCCTCTCCCCCGCGCACCGCAAGGTCTTCTATGCCGTGTACGCGTTCATCGGTGTGGTCCTCGGGGCCGTGCAGGTGGCTTACGCGACGGTGAACGCGGGGCAGCCTGTCGCGTTGACGGTGGCGCTGGCGGTGTACGCGTTCCTTGGCACGGCCCTGGGCGCGACTGCCGCGTCTAACACCCCGACGGGCCGCCACGTGGCGGAGGCCGACTATGTCTGAGTTCCCGTGCGCGTGCGGCCACCAGTACCCGTCGTATGAGGCGTCTGCCGCGTGTGAACGCACCTGCGATTCCGAGGACAGGGCCACCCGCTCGATCTTCTCGCACAAGCGGATTCGTGACATGCGCCCGGACCCGGACAACTTCCCCGACGCCGCCTAGATGCACGACACCCCCCGGCTGCGGCTCGGTCCTCCCCTGGAGGGCCAGCCCCCGGCCGGGGGGTGAAGGCGGGGCGGGTGCCACTGTCGCTTGGGTTCCCGCGTGGCTATCGCGGCCCAGAGGCGAGACCGGGGCCTAACCGATCAGCAATGACTACCCGCCCGAAAAGAGTACCACATCCCTCCCAATTCCTTGCATGACTGACACCGCCTAGGAGACGACGTGTCCGTGCAACTCCCCACTGAGGTTCTGTACGGCCACGTCGTTGGCCGGTTCCTGCTCGCCCAAGCTGACGGCCCGGACCCGGACCGGATGCCTGACGCTGTGGCGGCTAGTGGTTCGGTGAAGTTCACCCCCGTCACCACGATCCACCGCACTGTGCAGGAACCGGCCACCATCCTCCGCACCCCCATCACCTGCGCCGTAGGTCCGGACGGATGGATCATCGACCCGCAAGGCAAACCCGGCGTGTGGTTAGCGGTCGGGCAATACGACGTGGCCTCGTCCTTCACGGCCGGGTCCGTGCAGGGGTTCCGCATCGACGTAACCTCCGGGCACACCGAGGCGGCGCCGCTTGACCTGACCATGGCGGCGCCCCTCGTGCCCTCCCCGGCGACAGTGTTCGTGGTCAATGAGCAGGTGTACCGGGACACCCTCGCTGCCGCTGAGCGTGCGGAGGTCGCAGCGGGGAACGCGGGCGCACCCGACCCGGCCGTGGTTGAGCGGGCGGTTGAGACGTACCTGGCGGCGAACCCGGGAGGCGTTGAGGGACCGCAAGGCCCGGAGGGTCCGCAGGGTCCGCAGGGTCCGCAGGGTCCGCAGGGTCCGCAGGGTCCGCAGGGTCCGGAAGGTCCCCGTGGGCCGAAGGGTGACCCTGGCGCGGACGGTGCCCCCGGCCAGAAGGGCGACAAGGGGGACCCCGGCACACAAGGTCTCAAGGGCGACAAGGGAGACAAGGGAGACCGAGGCGACAAGGGCGACCCCGGCACCGCCGCCTTCCTCTACCTCACCGGAGGCGCGCCCGTACCTGGTGGCACACCCGCCGGCACCCTCATCGTGAGGCCCGCCTGACATGGCCGTTCCCACGATCACAGCGACGGTCACGGGTGGGCGCACCGGGGCTGGGTCGTTCACTGTCGCCCCACCCGCTGCGGTGTCGTGGCTTGCGGTGGTGGCGGTGTCGTCCAACTCGACTGTCACAGCGCCGTCCGGGTGGGTCCAGATCGACACTCAGTCGTCGGCCCGTTACCGCCTGTTCCGCGCCGACAGCACACCGGGTGCGAGCTGGTCCGCCCAGGACACATGCTCAGTCGTCATCATCGGGTACGGGCAGCCCGTGACCGTCGCGCAGATGCTGTCGGCCGGGTCCCTCACCTCCCCCGCACTCACCACCACCGAACCCGCGCTACTCATGCGGGCACTCACGGACCTCAACGACGGGGTCAACACAGACGCCGGCTACCCGTCGTCAGCCACGGTCGGGCGGGCGCAGTCGCATCCGGTTGACGACTCGGGGAACTGGCAGGCAACGGCTGCCGTGGCGCACAGCGACGAACCCACACCCGGGGCTAAGGCGTCGGCCGCGTGGACGCTGTCGGCGTCGTGGACGCCCCGCGCGTGGACGCTCGCCCTCACCGCCCCCGACCCGGCACCGTCGGGGAACGTGGCCCGCTGGTGGAACGGCACCACGGAGACACCCGCCAGTGTGACCCGCTGGGACGGAACGCAAGAGCAACCGGTCACCCTCGAAATCGCATGACAGATGGCCTCCACTTCTCTAGTCGGTTGACTAGGGAAGTGGAGGCCTTTCTTTGTCGGTGCTGCAAAGGTATCCGTGGGCGATACTTTCGCAGCGCATCAGCCTGTGGATAAACCAAAACGGGCGCAACCTCACCGGGCATGTTCCCGATAAACTAAACCCGCACACGATGGCAACGGGGCCAGACCTGGAAACGCACACGAAAGGTCAACCACAATGAGCCTCAGACCATGGTTCCCTGACGTTGGGCGCCTCACACCTAAGCAGTTCGCGATGCTTGGCAAGGCGCACCGGAGGTCTGTCGGGTATTTCGCTGCTGGACCCATCGCAATCATCGTCGACCTCCCTAAGCGGTGGCAGGTTAGCGACCCCGAGAAGGTACCCGTCGCGTCAATCGGAATCAACCCGAAGCGCGCCCGGAAGGAGAGCGACCGATGAGCCTCCTCACCGCCACCAAAACCGGGCCACGACACAAGCCCAAGGGACCCAAGTGCGGCGTCGGCAAAGTAATGGAATCGCTCGCCATCCACGCTGACGCCGACAACGAAGCGTCCATCAAGCTCGCCAACCTCTACCTGATCCTCGAGAACCCCGAATGGACAGGGGAGGAAATCGCCGCCGAAATGCGCGAAGACGGCTACGACATCCAAGGCCCCGCCGTAGCACGACACCGTCGCGGCGCATGCAAATGCGAGGAACTGTGAAAGGCGAGCACCGCTGGGACGGCGACGAATGGGACGCGTTCAGCGGCTGGCGCAAGGTCTACGCCTACATCCAGCGGCCGGGGGTCCGCAAGAGCATCAAGCGCAAGTCCCACAAGAAGGACCGACGCAACTGGCGGCGGGACCCCTACTACCGAACGGATGACGCCGCGTGAGTCTCACCAACGCCGTCAACGACGGCCCACCCTCCAAGCGTGTCGCACCCGCACTCGCAGCGTCACGGGTCCTCATCTTCGACATCGAAACCATCCCCGCACGGGTCGAGTTCGACACCTACGACCTCAAGATGCGCAACCCGTACATCCCGCACAAGGCCGTCAAGGAACCGGGCCGGATGCTCGCCTGGGGTGCGCAGTGGTACCACGAACCCACGAAGGTGATGTACCGGGACGTGCGCCACCCCGACATGCTCGAGGATCTGTGGCAGCTCATCGACTCCGCCTCATACGTGGTGACGTTCAACGGTGACCGGTTCGACCTCAAGAAGGTCCGCGGCTACTTCGCTAGGGCCGGCCTGCCCCCGTTCCGGCAACCCAAGTCCATCGACCTCATCAAGACCGCCCGCACCTTCGGGTTCGAGTCCGGGTCCCTCGACTACACGTGCCGCATGTTCGGAGTCCGCCGCAAAATCGACAACGGCGGCGCCAACCTCTGGCGCGCCTGCCTCGCCGGAGACGACAAAGCCTGGCGAGACATGCGCACCTACTGCGTAGGCGACGTCCGCGCCACCACCGACCTCTGGGACGCCCTCCGCCCCTGGGTCCCCGGCCACCCCATCATGGGCTACCCCGGCGACGACCAGACACGCTGCCCCCGCTGCCTCTCCACCGAGGTCACCGACGTGGGCGCCGTGCAGGCACAGGTCATCAGGTACCGCCAGTTCCGCTGCTCGTCATGCACCGGCCTGTTCCGCACCACCGTCCACTCACGCACCGGCATCGTCCGCGCACTCTAGGAGCACTGTGATGACTGACTTGGCCGAACGTATTGCCGCTGAGCACGCATTCATCTGGGAGGAACTGAACAGGGGGAACATGATGATTCCCCGTTGCACCTGCGGCGCGTACCCCGGAGCCAACGAAGGGCACGCCAAGCACGTCGCAGAGGTCACCGAGAAGGCCGTGCGCGAGCAGATCGCCGAGAGCATCAAGTCTTACATGGACAGTCGCGCCAGCGACCCGTACTTCCCCGTAATCCCATACGCCCGCATGGCCAAGATCGCCCGCGGGGAGGCTGCGTGAGCCTTTTTGACATCTTCCCCGGCGATTGCGTCGAGGTCATGCGGACACTTCCGGCCGAGTCTGTAGACGCGGTGATTACTTCCCCGCCGTATGCGGAGCAGCGAAAGTCCACCTACGGCGGCATCCCCGAGAAGGACTACCCCGCGTGGACTGTGGCGTGGATGCGCGAGGCCCGCCGCCTGTTGAAGCCTGACGGGTCCGTCATCATCAACATCAGCCCCCACATCAACAAGGGGCAACTGTCTGACTACGTGCTCCGCACTCGCCTCGCTCTCCGCCAAGACGGGTGGAACGAGTGCGACGAACTGATCTGGCACAAGACCAACGCGATGCCCGTCGGCCCGAACAATCGGCCTCGACGGTCCTGGGAATCGCTGCTGTGGTACTCGAAGACACCGAAGTGCTACACCGACCCGACAGCGAATGGTGCAGCCCCGCTGAGGGCCACCGCCGTTGTGACCTCCGGGCAGCACGTAAAGCAAGGCGGGTTCGACCACTACACGGACGGCGGTAACAAGAACACCACACCCAAAGTGGCACGGTCCCAGAACGTCGTCGCCATGTCCAAGGGCTCCGAGACGACAGGGCATCCGGCTCCCTTCCCGTGGCAGTTGGCCGAGTGGTGCGGGCGGCTCATCTGCCCTCCCGGCGGCACGGTCCTGGACCCCTTCAACGGGTCCGGGTCCACTGGCGTCGCGGCCCTCCGCAACGGGTGGGACTACATCGGCATCGAGAAAGTCCCCGAGTACGTCGCCATGAGCAAACGCAGACTCGCAGCCATCGAAGACGCCGCCTGAGCCTTGATCCGGACTGATCTAGTCCACACCGTTGATTGCGCCCCCATCCCAACCGGGACGGGGGCGCGACGGTGGTGGCGGTCGGGGCGTGTTCCGTGTCGGCTGGGTGCGTCTAGCGTGCTGCTCATGTTGACGAGACCTGTTGACGTGAGTCTGACACCCGTCCGGATCGGTACATCGCCGCAGGTCAGAGCCTCGCAAACGTGGTGCCCCCAGCGGGATTCGAACCCGCACTTGGCCGGGTTTAAGCCGGCTGCCTCTGCCAGTTGGGCTATGGGGGCCCGCGATGCGGCGGCCCGGTGCGCCGCGGGGCACGTGCTGCGGCCTGGGCCGGTGGCCGCCGCGCGGCACGCCCGCCCATCCTGCCGCACCCCGGGCGCGGACGAGGTCAGGCGCCGGTGGTGGCGCCCGCCCCGATCGACAGCGCGATGCCGTCGAGGATGTCGTGCTCGCTGGTCACGACGGTGGTCAGCGCCCCGCCGCGGGCGGCGACCTCGCGGGCCACGCGGCTGATGACCTCCGACCACACCAGCGCCCCGGCGCCGATGACGTCCACCCGGCCCGGGTGCATGAAGCCCATCGCCGCGCGCTCCTCCCGGGTGGCGTGGACCAGCGCCCGGCACGAGCCCAGGGCGTCGGCCAGGGACAGCGCCGCGCCGTCGATCGCCGTCGGGTCATAGGCGGACAGGCCCAGGGCGTGGGCGGTGACGGTGGTCACGGAGCCGGCGAGCCCGACGAGGGTGCGGGCCCGGCCCAGCGGGACGACGGCGCCGGCGGCGTCGAGCATGGCGCGGACGTCGGCGCGGGCGGCCTCCTCCTGCGCGGCGGTGGGCGGGTCGTCGTGCAGGTGGCGCTCGGTGAGGCGGACGCAGCCGACGTCCATGGAGTACGCCACCTCGGGCTCGCCGTCGCCGAGCACCAGCTCGGTGGACCCGCCGCCGATGTCGACGACGAGGTGGGGGCCGGGGTGGGCCTGCGGGTCGAGGACGCTGGCGGCGCCGCGGAAGCTCAGCGCGGCCTCCTCCTCGCCGGAGACCACCTCGGGCTCGACGCCGAGGGCGTCGCGGACGCCGTTGACGAACTCCTGCCGGTTCTCGGCGTCGCGGGTGGCCGAGGTGGCCACGAAGCGCACCGCCGCGACGTCGTGCTCACGGCACAGCGCGGCGTAGTCGCGGGCGGCGTCGAGGGTGCGGGCCAGCGCCGCGGGGTCCAGGCGGCCGGTGCGGTCCACGCCCTGGCCGAGCCGGACGATCTCCATGCGCCGGACCACGTCGGTCAGCCGGGGCACCGGCCCGGTGCCGACGTCGGCGATGAGCAGGCGGATGGAGTTGGTCCCACAGTCGATGGCAGCTACCCGAGTCACGGGACAACCCTGCCACGCCCCTCGGACGCGGGCTTCGCCGGGCACGGCCGCCTTAGGGTGGCGCGCATGAGCGAGGAGAGCGCGCGGCAGGCGCTGGAGCGGTCCGGGATCGACTTCGCGATCACCCGGCACGGCCGGGTCGGGTCACTGGCCGAGGCCGCCGCGGCCCGCGGCGTCGCCCCCTCGGCGATCGTCAAGACGATCGTCGTCCGGCGCGGGGAGGGCGACTACCTCTTCGTGCTCGTGCCCGGCGGCCGGACCATCGCCTGGCCCAAGCTGCGCGCGCTGCTCGGCGTCAGCCGGCTCTCGATGCCCGACGCGGCCACCGCCAAGGACGTCACCGGGTACGAGCGCGGGACGATCACGCCCTTCGGGGCGTCGACGGCGTGGCCGGTCATCGCCGACGCGGAGGTGACCGGCACGGTCTCCATCGGCGCCGGCGCCCACGGGGTGGCCGCGACGGTGCAGGCCGACGCCCTCGTGGCCGCGCTGGGCGCGCAGGTCGCGGACGTCACCGAGCCGGAGGGGTGAGGGCGGGCGGCCGGGGTCCGGCCGGCGCGCCTCAGCACGAGCAGCGGTGCGGGCTCCAGCTTCCCTCGAGCAGGCGCAGGGTCTCGTCCCCGAAGGGGTTGACGCCCTCCCCCACGGCGAGCGTGTGACCGAGCAGGGCGTGCAGGCACTTCACCCGGGTGGGCATGCCGCCGGCCGAGACCCCAGCGATCTCGGGGACCTCTCCCAGCTCCGCCCGCCGGGCGAGGTAGTCCTCGTGGGCGCGGCGGTAGGCGGCGGCGACGTCGGGGTCGCTCGCCAGGCGCTCGTTCATGCCCACCATGACCTGCTCGGCCTCGAGCCGGCTGACCGCTTTCACCGCGGGCGGGCAGGTGAGGTAGTACGACGTCGGGAAGGGGGTGCCGTCGTCGAGCCGTGGCGCGGTGCGCACCACCGTCGGGCGGCCGCAGACGCAGCGGGCGGCGACGGCGACGACGCCGCGCGGCACCCGGCCGAGCTGCTCGGCGAGCACCTCGAGATCGCGCTCGGTGACGGTGGGGTCCACGCCTTCTCCTCTGTCGGTCTGTGGCGACTGCCCGCCTCACGCGGACGCTCGGTCGGTGTGCGAGGCCGGGTGCCGTCGAAGCTCATGCCGCTACGGCCTCACCGCACGATAGGTCATGTCTGCAGGCACGCCGGGCTTCGCGTGGGGCGTCACAGGCGTCGGCGGGGTCCGCGCGTGATCCGCGGCTCGCGCGCACGACTTGACGCCTCGCGCACGACTTGACGCCTCGCGACCAACTTGACGTCTCGCGCTCTGGTGGGGGTCAGGGGGTTGGCGGCGGCTCCGGGGTGACCAGCCCGGAGGGGTCGGCGTCCTCGCCGGTGGCCGACTCCCCCGCCACCTGCACCGACTCCCACATGTGCAGGTACCAGGGGGTGGCGGCCACGCGCGCCTCCTGCCGTCGCTCGGCCTCCGCCTCGGCCTTGCTCTGCCCGCCGGTGACGGTCTCGGGGTCGACCACGACGTAGGGCGTCTCGCCGGGCATGACGTACCCGAGCCGGTCGCGCGCCTGGGCCTGGACGTACTGCTCGTCCTGCCACAGCTTGAGCTGCCGCTGCAGCTCGGCGTTGCGCGCGGTCGCGTCCGAGACGCGGGTGTTGAGCTCGCGCAGCTGCTCCTGCTGGGCGACGGCGAAGCGCAGCGTCGGGGCGAGCACGGCGAAGGCGACGAGGCACACGAGGAAGATGCCCAGGGCGCGCAGGGTGATGGTCGGGCTGGGCGCGCCGTCGTCCCCGCCGAAGGTGACCGCCCGGCGCGTGCGGGCGCCGGATCCGCGCGGGGCGGCGGCCGCGGCGCTCCGGGACGCCTGGGCGGCGGGCTTCTTGCGGGCGGCCCGGCCGGACGAGCCCGTCGGGCCGGCGCCGCGCGTC
>NZ_VUKF01000032.1 GCF_009193185.1 Georgenia thermotolerans
CCGGAGCCGCCCGGACGGGGCATGCCCTGGGAGGTCGCGAACGGGTTGTTGCCCGGGCGGGGAGCGCCGGGGCGGGGCGCACGCTCGCCGGGACGGGGCGCGCCGCCGGGACGAGCCTGCGGGCGGGTCTCCGCCGCGGGCTTGGCCTCGGGACGGGCCGCGCCGGGCTTGGGCGCGTCCGGGCGGGCCGGGCGTGCGGGGGCAGCGGGGGTCTCCGCCGCCGGGGCGGGGGCCGGGGTGGCCTTGGCGGCCGGTGCCGGCGCGGGCGCCGGGGCCGGTGCCGGTGCCGGGGCAGCGGGCGCCTGCGGCTCGGCGGGCCGGGCCTGCTCGGCGGGGGCCTGGGGGGCCTCCGGCTTGGCGGGCCCCGGCGTGGGGGCGGCCTTGCCGGCGGGCTTGGCGGTGGGTGCACCGCTCTTCGAGGCGCCGTCGCCCTGCTGGGCGGGGAATGCCTCGCGCAGCCGACGGATGACCGGGGCCTCGATCGTCGACGACGCCGACTTCACGAACTCCCCTTGCTCGCGCAGCTTCGCGAGCACCGTCTTGCTGTCGACGCCGAGCTCCTTCGCGAGCTCGTGGACGCGGACCTTTGCCACAACTCTCCTGTCTCGGCCCATCCCGGGACAGGGAAGGACCGTCTTAGTGCTGGCAGCTCATCGCTGGGTACTCATCGGGTGCCCATCGGCTTCCAACCCGCTTTCTTCGTCGATGACTCGTTCTCCTCGGGCGCATCGGGCGCCGCGGGAGCGTTCCGGTCGAACCACTCGCCCACCGCGTCGGTGTCCACCGGCCCCGCTGCGTGCAGGGCCCGGGGGAAGGCCCGGCGCCGGAGGGCGAGGTCCAGGCACTCCCGGCTCGGGTGGAGCCAGGCGCCCCGCCCCGGAGCGCTGCGACCCGGATCGACCACCACGCGTGCGGCGGCGTCCAGGACGAGGCGGACCAGAGCAGACCTCGAGGCCCGCTTCCGGCACCCCACACAGGTACGCACCGGCCCGGAGGGCGTGGGCGTCTCGCTGCGTGTGTTCATGGATTCCGGGCACGTGCCCACCGAACAGTCTACCCCTGTGCGCCCGACCGTTGCTCATCCTGTGTCGAACGCGACTCGACCGGCGCCGCCGCAGCGGGCGCCGTCGGCGCCGTCTCCTCGGTGTCGGGGTGGATGTCGATCCGCCACCCGGTGAGCCGGGCGGCCAGGCGGGCGTTCTGCCCCTCCTTGCCGATGGCCAGGGAGAGCTGGTAGTCGGGGACGACGACGCGAGCGGCCTTGGCCTCGGCGTCGACGATCTCCACGCTGCTGACCCGGGACGGCGACAGGGCGCTGGCGACGAACCGGGCGGGGTCGTCGGAGTAGTCGACGATGTCGATCTTCTCCCCGTTCAGCTCGTTCATCACCGCCCGCACCCGCTGGCCCATGGGACCGATGCACGCGCCCTTGGCGTTGAGGCCGGCCACGTTGGCGCGCACGGCGATCTTGGTGCGGTGCCCGGCCTCCCGGGCGAGGGCGACGATCTCCACGCTGCCGTCGGCCACCTCGGGCACCTCGAGCGCGAACAGCTTGCGGACGAGGTTGGGGTGGGTGCGCGAGAGGGTCACCGACGGGCCCTTGGGCCCGCGGGTGACGTCGAGGACGTAGGCGCGCAGCCGGTCGCCGTGGGAGTAGCGCTCGGTGGGCACCTGCTCGTGGGCGGGCAGGACGGCCTCGAGGTCGCCGATGTCGACGAGCACGACCCGGGGGTCGCGGCCCTGCTGGACGATGCCGCTGATCAGCTCGCCGGCCTTGTCGCGCAGGTTCCCCATGACCTGCTCGTCCTCGGCGTCACGCAGCCGCTGGACGATGACCGACCGGGCCGTCGCCGTCGCGATCCGCCCGAAGCCGGAGGGGGTGTCGTCGAACTCGCCGGCCTCGTTGCCGTCCTCGTCGATCTCGGTGGCCCACACGGTGACGCGCCCGGAGCGCCGGTCCAGCTCCACGCGCGCCTTCTCCATCGCCCCGGGGGTGCGGTGGTAGGCAAGCAGGAGGGCGTCCTCGATCGCGTGGACGAGCACGTCGAAGTTGATCCCGCGCTCGCTCTCGATCAGGCGCAGAGCGGTCATGTCGATGTCCATACGTCCCTCCTCAGGCCGTCTCGGGCCGGTTGAGCTCGATCTCGACCCTCGCCCGGGCGATGTCGCCGTAGCCGAGCCCCTCCCGCCGGCCCTCGACGTCGAGGACGACGCCGCCGTCGTCGGCCTCCTGCAGCCGCCCGGTGATGTCCCGGCCGCTGCTGGTGCGCACGCGCACGAGGCGGCCGAGGGCGCGGCGGAAGTGCCGCGGCTGGGTCAGCGGCCGGTCGGTGCCCGGCGTGGAGACCTCGAGCGTGTACGCCCCCTCCAGGAGGTCGACGTCGTCGAGGACGCGGGAGATCTCGCGGGAGACGTCGGAGAGGCGGTCGGAGTCGACGCCGCCGGGCCCGTCGGGCAGGTCGACGACGACGCGGACGACCTTGCGGCGCCCGGCCGCGGCGACGGCGGCGTCCTCGAGGAAGAGCCCGGCGGCCGCGACGACCGGCTCGAGCGCGGCCCGGAGGCGGTCGAGCAGGTCCGTGGCACGGGCGGGGCTCATCGGGTCTCTCTCCAGCTGTGGGGTGGGGATGGTCAACCCCACACACTACTCACCCGGGCCTGGGGGCCGCTCCCGGCGTGGGAGGATCGACGGCGATGCACGCCTCCCCCGTCGCCCCCGCGACACCCCCTTCCGCCCCCCGCCTCGACGCAGCCCCACGCCGCGCCCGGCGCGGGCGGTCCGTGCGCGCGGCCGCGCTGGCGCTGGCCGCGGCGGCGGCGCTGGCGGGCTGCGGCCTGGTCCGGCTCGACACCCCGCCCGCGGAGCCGGCCAGCCCCTCCGCCGCCGAGGTGCTGCGTCAGGACGAGGCCGTGCGGGCCGAGCGGCTGGCCGCCACGGTGGCGGAGATCACCGCGGCGCCGGATACGCCGTCGGGCGTGGCGCCGGCCCTCGAGCGGGTGGGCGCGCACGCCCGCGCGCACGTCGACGCCCTCGGCGGGGTGTGGGTGGCCTGGCCCGAGGGCGCGCCGGAGGGCGTGACAACGCCGGCGCCGGCCACCGCTCCCCCGGCCGGCGCGACGGCGCAGGACGTGCTCGATGAGCTCACCGCGGGCGCGGCCGGCGCCCGTGACGGGGCCCTTGCCACGCCGGACGGCCACCTTGCCGCGGCCCTGCTCGCCGTCGCCGTCTCCCGTGCGGCTGACGCGGCCGATCTCGCCGCGGCGCTCGGTGCGCCGGCCCCGGCGAGCGCCGCGGCTCCGATGACGCCGGAGGCGCTGGGCACGCTCGAGGTCGACGGCGAGGACGTGCAGGTCCTCGACGCGGCCCGGTTCGCCCTGGAGACCGTCGCCGCCCGCACCTCGGGCGCGGCCCGCGCCCGCGCCGCCGAGCGGGCGGGCGAGCTGCAGGGCCTGGTCGACGCCGCCCTGGCCGCCGGCGCCCCGGACGAGCGGCGCGGCGCCTACGACCTCGGCATGGGCGAGCCGGCACCGGACGCCGCGGACCCGACGGGCACGCTCGGTCCCGAGCAGGCCGTCGCCGTCGCCGCCGAGCGGCGCCTCCTCGCGCACTGGACGAGCGTCGCCGCGGCCGCGCGGGCGGGCCAGCGCGAGGCCGCCGTCGCCGCGGCCGAGGACGCCGCGGAGCAGGTGCGTGCCTGGGGCGGGCAGCTGCCGGCCCTGCCGGGGCTGGACTGACCCACCCGCCCTGCCCGGGCTCGGCTGACCCGACCGCCCGGCCCGCGCGGACCGTCTGACCGCCCCGCCCGGGCGGGACTGACCTCAGCCCTCGCCGCGCCCGTCGCCGGGCACCGGCGCCTCGGGCTCCGGCTCGGTCTCTGTGCTGGGATGGAGCCCGGTCCCGGTCCCGGCGGCCGCCGGGTCGGGTTCGAGCGTCGGTCCCCGGCCCATCCGCCGCCGCAGGCCGGCCGGCCCGGCCTGCGGTTCCCGGCCCTGCAGGTGGTCGACGATCCGCGCGACGACGGCGGCGACGGGCACCCCGAGGAAGGCGCCGAGGATGCCCATGATCGCGCCGCCGGTGGTCACCGCGAGGATGATGACGAGCGGGTGCAGCGCGATGTTGCGCGCCTGGATGATCGGCGAGAGCACGTGGCCCTCGAGCTGCTGGACGAGCAGCACCACGGCCAGCGTCAGCAGCGCCGTGCCCAGGCCCTTGCTGGCCAGCGCCACCACCACGGCGACGGTGCCGGACAGGAACGCTCCGACGATGGGGAACAGCCCGCCGAAGAAGACCAGCACGGCCAGCGGCAGGACGAGCGGGACGCCGAGGATCCACAGGCCCAGCCCGATGAAGACCGCGTCGACGAGGGCGACGAGGAGCTGGCCGCGCAGGAACGCCCCGATGGTCCAGAACGACTCCTGGGCCAGCAGGTCGGTCTCGGGCTGCAGGCGGGCGGGCAGGAGGCCGAGCACGCCGGCCCACATGCGCCGTCCGTCCTTGAAGTAGAAGAACAGGATGACGAGCATCAGGACCGCCCCGGTGCCGACGTCGCCCACCTGCCGCACGAGGCCCAGGCCGCCGGTCAGCGCCCCGCCGCCGCCACCCCCGCCGAGGGCGCCGATGGCCTGCTGGGCGAGGTCGCTGGCGCCCTTGATGTTGCCCGGCAGGCGGGACCAGTCCACCGCCCGGTCCAGCTCGGCCAGGCCGTCGACGACCGAGGAGGTCAGCTGCGGCGCCTGCGCGGCCAGTGCCGGGACGATGAGGTAGGCCGGGATGACGAAGACGAGCAGCAGGAGCAGGAGCAGGACCAGCGCGCCGAGGGCGTTGGGCAGGCGCGAGCGGCGCAGCCGGGCGGCGAGCGGGTTCGCCAGCGCGGCCGGGAACAGCGCCAGGACCACGGGGGTGAGGATCAGGCTCACCTGGCTGGCGAGGAAGACGACGCCGACGACCACGCCGGCGACGCCGAGCGTGGCCCAGGCCCGCCGGCCCCACCGGACGGCCACGGAGGGTTGGTGCTCCATGGCCGCCAGTGTTCTCCTGGGCGCGCCGCGCCGCCCCTCGAGGAGTGGGACGCCCCCGGCGACCTCCGGCGTCCTTCCCCTCCGGGCCCCTCTTCCCCTCCGAGCCGCTGGCCGAAGCTTTCGTCCGGGATATCCGTACGAAGTCTTCGGTCAGCGGTCGCGGAGGGAGAACCGGGGACTCAGCCCGCCAGGGCCTGGTCGACCAGCTCGCACACGCGGGCCACGGCGGCGTCGGGGGCGATCTCCTCGCGCTCCCCGCTCGCGCGGCGGCGGACCTCGACGACGCCGTCGGCCAGGCCGCGGCCGACCACCACGCTCAGCGGGACGCCGAGCAGCTCGGCGTCGGCGAACTTCACGCCGGCGGAGACCTTGGGGCGGTCGTCGTACAGGACCTCCAGCCCGGCCGCCTCGAGGTCGGCGGCCAGGCGCGCGGCGGTGTCGAAGACGGCCTGGTCCTTGCCGGTCGCGAGGACGTGCACGTGGGCGGGGGCGACCTGCATGGGCCACACCAGGCCCTTGTCGTCGGCGTTGGCCTCGGCCAGCGCGGCCAGCGCGCGGGTGATGCCGATGCCGTAGGAGCCCATGGTGACGGTGACGGCCTTGCCGTTGGCGTCGAGGACCTTGAGGTCGAGGGCGGCGGCGTACTTGCGGCCCAGGGCGAAGATGTGGCCGATCTCGATGCCGCGCGCCAGCTCGAGCGGGCCCGAGCCGTCCGGCGCCGGGTCGCCCTCGCGGACCTCGGCGGCCTCGATGGTGCCGTCGGCGGTGAAGTCGCGGCCGGCCACGAGCCCGAAGACGTGCTTGCCGTCGAGGTCGGCGCCGGTGATCCAGGCGGTGCCGGGCGAGACGCGCGGGTCGAGCAGGTACCGCATGGCGCCGTCCGGGCTCTCGCCGTCGTCGCCGCGGGGGGCACCGTTGGGGCCGAGCACCCCGGGGCCGATGTAGCCCTTGACGAGCTCGGGGCGGCCCTTGAGGTCGTCGTCGGTGGCCGGCTCGACCTCGGCCGGCTCGAGGGCGGCCTGGAGCCGCTTGAGGTCGACCTCGCGGTCGCCGGGCAGGCCGACGGCGATGACCTCGCGGCGCCCGTCGGGGTGGGTCAGGGCCAGCACGACGTTCTTGAGGGTGTCCGCGGCGGTCCAGGGTCGGTCCGGGCGCGGGTGCAGCCGGTTCGCGGCGTCGACGAGGGTGTCGATGGTGGGCGAGTCCGGGGTGTCGAGGACCTCGGCGGGCGGCAGCCCGTCGAAGGGGATCGGCTCGGGGTTCGGGGTGGTCACCGCCTCGACGTTGGCGGCGTACCCGCCGGGCGAGCGGACGAAGGTGTCCTCCCCGATCGCGGTGGGGTGGAGGAACTCCTCGCTGCGGGAGCCGCCCATCGCCCCGCTCATGGCCTTGACGATGACGTACTCGAGGCCGAGGCGGTCGAAGATGCGCTGGTAGGCCTGGCGCTGCAGCTCGTAGGAGCGCTCGAGGCCCTCGTCGTCGACGTCGAAGGAGTAGGCGTCCTTCATGATGAACTCGCGGCCGCGGATGAGACCGGCGCGGGGGCGGGCCTCGTCGCGGTACTTGGTCTGGATCTGGTACAGCGCGAGCGGGAGGTCCTTGTAGGAGGAGTACAGGTCCTTGACCAGGAGGGTGAACAGCTCCTCGTGGGTGGGGGCCAGGAGGTAGTCGGCGCCCTTGCGGTCCTGCAGGCGGAAGATGTTCGGGCCGTACTCGACCCAGCGGCCGGTCGCCTCGTAGGGCTCCTTGGGCAGCAGCGCCGGGAAGTGGACCTCCTGGGCGCCGATGGCGTCCATCTCCTCGCGCACGATCTGCTCGACCTTGGCCAGGACCTTCAGCCCCAGCGGCAGCCAGGTGTAGATGCCCGGCGCCGCGCGGCGGATGTAGCCGGCGCGCACCAGCAGCTTGTGGCTCGCGACCTCGGCGTCGGCCGGGTCCTCTCGCAGGGTCCGCACGAAAAGGGACGACATCTTCATCAGCACGCGGGCAAGCCTAGTGGGCGCGGGGTCGCACCCTTGCTGTGCGCCCGGCCACGCCGAGCGGCGCCGCCGTCACGCACCTTCGCCGTCCGACCGGGCGACGCCGTCACGCACCTTCGCCGTCCGACCGGGCGACGCCGTCGCGGGCCGTGCGCCAGGATGGTCCCGTGCCGGAGATGCCCGAGGTCGAGGGGCTCGCCCAGTTCCTGCGCGAGCACGCGGTGGGGCGCGCCATCAGCGCCGTCGAGGTCGGCGCGATCAGCGCGCTGAAGACGTTCGCCCCGGCGCCGACCGCGCTCGTCGGGCGGGCCGTGAGCGACGTCGCCCGGCACGGCAAGTGGCTCGACGTGGTCACGGTGCCCGCGGGCGAGCGTGCGGCCGGAGACGGCGCACCGGGCGGCGCGCCTGGCGCCGACGGCGCGCTGCACCTGGTGTTCCACCTCGCCAAGGCCGGGTGGCTGCGCTGGTACGACGAGGTCCCGCGCACCGCCGTGCGCCCGGGCCGCTCCCCCATCGCGCTGCGCCTGCGCCTGGACGACGGCGCCGGCTTCGACCTGACCGAGGCGGGCACCCGCAAGCGGCTGGCCGTGCACGTGGTCGCCCGGCCCGAGGACGTCCCCCAGGTCGCGACGCTCGGGGTGGAGCCGGCGGACCTCACCGTCGAGCGGCTGCGCGAGCTGCTCGCGGCCCGCAACCAGCAGGTCAAGGGCCTGCTGCGCGACCAGAACGTCATCGCCGGCATCGGCAACGCCTACTCCGACGAGATCCTCCACGCCGCCCGTATCAGCCCCTTCGCGCTGACCCGGTCCTTCGACGACGACGACGTCGCCCGCCTGCACGCCGCCATCGGCGAGGTGCTCGCCGCGGCCGTGGCCGAGGCGTCCGGCCGACCGGCGGCGGACCTCAAGGACGCCAAGCGGCGCAGCATGCGGGTGCACGGCCGGGCCGGGCTGCCGTGCCCGGTGTGCGGGGACACCGTGCGCGAGGTCTCCTTCGCCGACTCCTCGCTGCAGTACTGCCCGACCTGCCAGACCGGCGGGAAGATCCTCGCCGACCGGCGGATGTCGAAGCTGCTGCGCTGAGGAGGATGAGGATGAGTAGCAGCGGCGCGCCGCGCCTGCCACTCACTCGCGCCGAGCGGGCATCACTCGCTCGTCGAGCTCACGGAGCCTGGCCGCTGCTCTCCGCAGGACTGTCATCACCACCTGCCCCGCCCGCCCGAGCGGACGGGCCATCCGTTGCCGTACCCCCACCGGGAGCAACGTCAGGGCCACGGCCACCGCCGCCACCGCCACCACCGCGCACCGGAAGAACCCCCTCAGCGGTGAGGTGTCGTGCGAGGGCGCGAGGAACAGCGTGAAGAAGAACTCCCACGGCACGATCGCCATGGCCGCCCAGAACACCGCGACCAGCCGGGCGTCCCTGCCGCCGTGGAACCAGGCCAGGGCCGCCAACCCCGGCGCGACCAGCACCGTCAGGACGCTCCACCCCGACGCCGCCATCCAGTCCTCGAAGCCCACCGGCTCCCCGGCCAGGCCCGACCGCCACACCGGCACGCCTGTCCCCACCCACATCGCGCCCATGGCCGCACCGCCGGCCAGGGACAGCGGCCAGACGAACCAGCGGCCGCCCAGGCTCACGGAGACCAGCGCCACCCCCAGCCCGAGCGCGAGCAGGCTCAGCCCCTCCCGCTGAGCGGCGTCCGCGATCGGCACCCACGGATCGTCGGGCACGTAGTAGTCGTACAGGTGGTCCTGCAGCGCCAGGCAGCCGCCGGCCCCGTCCTGCGGCAACCCGGCCACCGGCGGTTCCCCACCGACGAAGCACACCGAGAAACGCGACCACCATGCCTGGATCCCCAGCACCACCGAGGCACCGAGCAGCAGGATCGCCGGCACCCGCAGGACCACGCGCAGACCCGACGCGACCATGTCGCGGGCCCGTGCGCCGGGCCGGGCGGTGAGCGACGGGGCGTCGATGACCATCGCGGCTCCTTCCGGGCGGAAGAAGCCACATGGTCCCGGATCCGGCGACGGCGCGCTGGCGAATGGGGACGCGATCGCGACCGGCACGCCGGCCAGGGTGCCGACGAGCGCCGAGGTGCCTTCCTAGCCCGTCTGCGCCAGCCGGCGCGCGAGCTCGTCGGGGCCGTCGAGGAACCACACGTGTGCCCCTCGGTTCGACTCCACGACGAAGGCGCCCAGCGCGTCGCTCGCGGCGACCTGCGCGGAGATGTCGCCGAGGACCGCCAGGCGCATGCGGTAGTTGACGAGCTTCTGCACGAACTCGCCGGCGTGGCCGGACCGCAGGTCGAAGAACGACGCCGCGAGGCGGCTCGCGGGGACCGCGACGAGCTCGGCGCCGCTCCCCCAGGCGTCGCCGAGCAGGTCGAGGGCGTCCTGGCCGGTGGCGATCGGCGCACCCTCCACGGGCAGGTGGAGCACGACGGTCCCGTTGACGGTCTGCACGGTCATCCCGCGGAGCCTACGAACACGGCGCGGCAGCAGCCAGGGAAATTTGGCGCGCGGCCGCCCGAGGTCAGGCGTCGTCGGCCATCCCGGGGCCGGGGGGTCCCGGCGCCGTCCGCCGGCCCAGGGCGTATCCCACCGCGCCGCCGACGAGGGCGACCCCGACGGCGGCAAGCACCAGCGCGGCGATGCCGACCCGGTCGAGCACGATGGCCCCGGGTGACAAGGTGGCCTGCGAGAGCGGCGTGTAGGCGACCCAGCCGAACTGTGCGCGCGGCTGGCGGGCGACCACCAGGCCGCCGGCGACAAGCACGAGGCCCAGCACCACCACCGGCAGCGTCCTTCGCGTCATGCGCGCACAGTAGCCGGACCGCGGTGAGCGCCGGGCCCGTCAGGCCAGGTCGAGGCGCATGAGCACGCGCGGGAAGCCGTTGATGACGGACTGGGTGTCCGCGGCTTTCGTGAACCCGGCCCGCTCGAACAACGCCCTCGTGCCCACGTACGCCATGGTGAGGTCGACCTTCTGGCCCTGGTTGTCGACCGGGTAGCCCTCGACGGCGCGGGCGCCGTGCCCGCGGGCGAACTCGACCGCGCCGGCGAGCAGGTGGTGGGAGATGCCCTTGCCGCGGTGCCCGGGCCGGACCCGCAGGCACCACACGGACCACGGGTCGACGTCGCCGACGTGCGGGATCTTGCGGTTCCTGGCGAAGCTCGTGTCGGCCCGGGGGTGGACCGCCGCCCAGCCGACCACTTCGTCGCCGTCGTAGGCGAGGACCCCGGGCGGCGGGTCCTCCGCGAGGAGCCGGCGCACGCGCTCGCCACGCTCGGGACCGCGCAGGGCGAGGTTCTCCTTCGAGGACAGGCGGTAGCTCAGGCACCAGCACGCCGTCGCGTCGGGGCGCTTGGGCCCGACCATGGTCAGCACGTCGGCGAACGCCGTCGCGGGGCGCACCTCGATCGTCATGGCGCCACCCTGGCACGGGCCGTCGCGCCGTCAGAACAGATCAGAACAGAACGGTCGCGTACGTGCCGACCTCGCGGAAGCCGACCCGGCGGTAGGTGGCGAGGGCGGGGGCGTTGAAGGAGTTGACGTACAGCGACACGGTGGGGGCCAGCCGGGCCCGCACGTCCGCCACGACGGCGGCCATGCCGGCCGACGCCAGGCCGCGCCCGCGCAGCGCGGGGTGCACCCACACGCCCTGGATCTGGGCGACGCCGACGGCAAGCGCGCCGACGTCGGCCTTGAAGACCACCTGGGGGCCGTCGTCGCCGTCGTCGATGCGCACGTAGGTCTTCTGGGTGGCGATGAGCTCGGCCACTCGGGCGGCGTAGGAGGCGCCGACGACGGTGGGGTCGTAGCCCACCTCCTCGGTGAACATCGCCACCGACGCCGGCAGCACGAGCCCGACCTCCTCCGGGCGGGCGAGCCGCACGCACGGGTCGGGCGCCACGGCCGGGGCGTGGTCGATGACCATCGAGGGCTGGTCGGGACGGACCTCGCGCGGGCGCGACCACATCGGCGCGAGCCGGTCCCACAAGGGCAGCACCTGCTCGGCCGGGCCCACGATGGAGGAGCAGCGCCGGCCGCGCCGGCGCACGTACTCGACCAGCTCGTCGAGGGCCTCGCCGAAGACCTGGACCGGCACGAGGTTGGCGCCCGCCCAGCACAGGGCGGTGGGGCCGTCCTCGCGGCGGCCGTCCTCGGGGAAGACGCCGAGCAGCTCCGTCCCGGGCAGCCCGGCCCCGCCGAGGCGCTCGACCTGGACGGCGGCCAGGACCGAGCCCACGGGGTCACGCCGGCACACCGCGAGGGCGGCCTCGCGGTCCTCCGCGGTCAGCGGCCGGACCGCCGGGGAGCCCCGGCGCCACAGCGGCACGGCGGGCGCGCTCAGCTGACGGTGACGACGGGCGCGCCGGCCCCGGTCGCGCCGCCGGCGTCCATCCCCATCTCGCCGGCGATGCGCTGGGCCTCGGCGATGAGGGTCTCGACGATCTGGTCCTCGGGCACGGTCTTGATGACCTCGCCCTTGACGAAGATCTGCCCCTTGCCGTTGCCGGAGGCGACGCCCAGGTCGGCCTCGCGCGCCTCGCCGGGGCCGTTGACGACGCAGCCCATGACGGCCACCCGCAGCGGCACGGTGAGGTCGGCCAGGCCGGCCGTGACGGAGTCGGCGAGCTCGTAGACGTCCACCTGCGCGCGCCCGCAGGACGGGCAGGAGACGATCTCGAGCTTGCGCGGACGCAGGTTGAGGGCCTCGAGGATCTGGCTGCCGACCTTGACCTCCTCCACCGGCGGGGCGGAGAGGGAGACGCGGATGGTGTCCCCGATGCCCTTGCTCAGCAGCGCGCCGAAGGCGGTGGCGGACTTGATCGTGCCCTGGAACGCCGGGCCGGCCTCGGTCACGCCGAGGTGCAGGGGCCAGTCGCCGGCCTCGGCGAGCAGCTCGTAGGCGCGGACCATGACCACCGGGTCGTTGTGCTTGACGGAGATCTTGAAGTCGTGGAAGTCGTGCTCCTCGAACAGCGAGGCCTCCCACACCGCGGACTCCACCAGCGCCTCGGGCGTGGCCTTGCCGTACTTGGCGAGCAGGCGCTTGTCGAGCGAGCCGGCGTTGACGCCGATGCGCAGGGACACCCCGGCGTCCTTGGCCGCCTGGGCGATCTCCTTGACCTGGTCGTCGAACTTGCGGATGTTGCCCGGGTTGACGCGCACCGCGCCGCAGCCGGCCTCGATCGCCGCGAAGACGTACTTGGGCTGGAAGTGGATGTCCGCGATCACCGGGATCTTCGACTTCTTGGCGATGATCGGCAGCGCCTCGGCGTCCTTGTCCGTCGGGCAGGCGACGCGGACGATGTCGCACCCGGCGGCCGTCAGCTCGGCGATCTGCTGCAGCGTGGAGTTGATGTCGTGGGTCTTCGTCGTCGTCATCGACTGGACGGAGATCGGGGCGTCCCCGCCGACCTCCACCGAGCCCACCCGGATCTTCCGCGTCTTCCGGCGCGGCGCGAGCACGGGCGGAGCTTCCTTGACGGTCGGCATTCCCAGGGAGATCGGTGCACTCACCGGCCCAGTATCGCACCCAGGCTCGTCCGTACCCAGCCCTGGGCGCCACGTGTGACAGGGTCCATCACCGCGGCCCCCGGCCGTCGGCCTCAGCCGGTGAGCCGGATCGGGTTGACGATGTCCGCGTAGGCCAGCAGCACGCTCATGCCGATCATGGCGACGACGACGACGTAGGTCAGCGGCAGCAGGCGCGCGGTGTCCACGGGCCCGGGGTCGGGGCGCCGGGCCAGGAGGGCGACGCGCCGGCGTGCGCCCTCCCACAGGGCCCCGGCGATGTGCCCGCCGTCGAGCGGCAGCAGCGGGATGAGGTTGAAGACGAACAGCGCCATGTTGAGCGAGACGAGCAGGGAGAGCATGTCGGCGCTGCGCTCCGTCAGGCCGTAGCCCTGCCCGTCGACGGAGGCAATCTCGCCGGCGACGCGGCCCACGCCCACCAGTCCCATGACGCCGGGGTCGCGCTCGCCGCCGCCGAAGGCGGCGTGGGCGACGTCGACGAGGCGCTGGGGCAGCGTGAGGACCACGCGCACAGTGCCGGTGAAGGTCTGCCAGACCATCCCGGGCACCTCGCCCAGCGGCTGGCGCACCAGCTCGAAGGTCGGGCCGATGCCGACGAACGGGCGGGGCTCGAGGACCGGCTTGCCCGCGTCGTCGAGCACCGGTGTGCCCGAGGCGTCCACCTTCGGCCGGTCGGCCATCCGGGGCGTGACCTCGACGGTCACCTGCCGGCCCGCGCGGTCGACCACGACCGGGGTCGGGGCGGTGCCGCCGTCGGCGATGGCGGTGGCGACGTCGGTCCAGTCGCGCGCCTCGGTCCCGCCCCACCGGACGATCCGGTCGCCGGCGTGCAGGCCGGCGGCGGCGCCGGGCGAGGCGGGGTCGGCGGGCCCGCACTCCTGGGCCTGGGCCGCGGGGACGCACGCCTGCACGTTGCCGAGGGTGGTGGTGTACTGCGCGACGCCGAGCCCGACCGCGGTGACGGCCAGGAGGACGGCCGCGATGAGCAGGTTCATCACCGGCCCGCCGAGCATGACGACGAGCTTGCGCGGGACGGTCAGGTGGTAGAACGCCCGGTGCTCCTCCCCCGGCCTGAGCTCCTCGAGCGCGGCCTGCCGCGCCTCCTCGACCATCGAGAGGCGCCCGTTGCGGCGGACGGCGGCGGCGCGCCGGGCCGGCGGGTACATCCCGACCAACCGGACGTACCCGCCCAGCGGCAGCGCCTTGAAGCCGTACTCGGTGCCGCGCACGGTCTTCGACCACAGCGTCTTGCCGAAGCCGACCATGTACTGCGGCACCTTGACGCCGAACTTCTTGGCCGGCACCAGGTGGCCCAGCTCGTGCAGCGCGATGGACAGGATGAGGCCGACGGCGAGGATGAGCACACCGATGGCGAAGTCCACGGGCGGGTCTCCTTCCGGTCGGGCAGGGGGCGAGCACCATCATCCCTCCCGAACCTGGGAGCAGTCACCGTGCCACCCCTCACGCAAGGACCGCCTCGGCCAGCTCCCCGGGCCGTTCGAGGCTGAGCATGTGCGGGCCGCCGTCGATCACCGTGAGCCGTCCGCCCGGCACCCGAGCGGCGATCTCGGCCATGACGCGTGGCGGGGTCGAGACGTCGAGCGCGCCGGTGACCAGGCGCGTCGGCATGCGCAGCCGCGCCAGCCGCCCGAGCGTGTCGACCCGGGCGAGGGCCCGCCAGCTCGCCGCCCACGCGTCGGGGTCCGCCCCGAGGACCTGCCTGCGGGCGTAGCGGACCGCCCACCCGTTGACGGCGAGCGCCTCCGGGGTGAACCAGCGGGTCATGGTCGGCGCCAGCACGCTCGCCATGCCGCCGGCCTGGGCGGCTGCGCCTCGCTCGAGGAAGGCCGGTTGCGGGACGGCGACGGTCGCGACCAGGGTCAGCTCGCTGACCCTGGCCGGCCGGCTGAGCGCGTACACCTGGGCGATCGCCCCTCCCAGGGAGAGCCCCGCCACGTGCGCCCCGTCGACGCCGAGCCGGTCGAGGAGGGTGTCGAGGTCCCGGGCGAGCTGCTCGAGACTGCGCACGTGCGGCGCGGCGCCCGCAGTGCCGTGCCCGCGCAGGTCGTAGGCGATGACGCGCCGATCCACCGGGATCGCGGCGACGGTGTCGCGCCACATGCGCCGGTCCAGCCCGAGGGCGTGCACGAGGACCAGCGGCGGGCCGACGGCGCGCCCCGACGCCGGCCGCTCGAGCACCGTGGTGGCGTGGTCGCCGAGCGTGACGAGGCGCTCGAGCGGGTCCCGGGGCGTACCGGGGACGGTGGGTGCGGAGGATGCGGCGAGCTCAGGCATGGCTGGCGTCCTTCCGGGGCGTGGAGGTCCGTGGGCCGGCGCAGGCTCAGTGGCCGCCGTGGGCGGCGCCGGAACCGGCGGCGGGCGTCCCGCGCGGGACGGTCACGAAGGTGAGCAGCAGGAGGGCCGCGAGGATCCCGACGGTGAGGTGGAAGGCCCTGGCATACCCGGCGACGAGGCCGGCCGACGTCAGGAGGTCCCCTGCGGCGGCGGTGAGCGCGGCGACGCCGAGGGCGGCACCGATCTCGTGCCCCGTCATCATCAGTCCGGAGGCCAGGCCGGCCCGCTCGGCCGGGACGTCGCCCATCGCGGCGACGGCGATCGCGACGAACATCGGGCCGACGCCGGCGCCGACGACCAGGAAGCCGGGCAGCACATGGGCCGCGTACGAGGTGCCGCCCGCATTCGCTGCCAGCAGCATCACGCCACCGGCCATGACGGCCAGCCCGCCGAGGATCAGGGCACGGGCGCCGACCCGGCCGATGACCTTCGACGCCACGGTGGCGGCCAGGGTGATGGCGGCCGCCAGCGGCAAGAACTGCAGGCCCGTGACGATCGGCGAGGACCCGATGATCGCCTGGAGGTACAGCGAGCACAGGAAGATCGCGCCGACGACGACGCCGGTGACTCCGGCCATGACCGCGGAGGCCGAGACGAGCGACCGCATCCGCCAGGTCGAGGGCGGCACGAGGGGGTCGGCGGCGCGGCCCTCGAGCCGGGCGAACGTCGTCAGCAGCACCGCGGCGAGCGCCAGCGCGCCCCAGGTGCGCGGCGCGGCCCACCCGGCCGACTGGGTGGACTCGATGCCGAACACCAGCGAGAGCAGCCCGGCCACCAGGGTCAGCGCCCCCGGCAGGTCGAGCCGGCGGAGGGCGGTCGTGCGGCGCCCGCCGGCCGCGACGGCGCGCAGGGTGCCGACGACGACGGCCACGCCGATCGGGACGTTGATGAAGAACACCGCCCGCCAGCCCAGGGCGCTGGTCAGCGCGCCGCCGAAGAGCACCCCGGCGGCGATGCCGAGGCTGCCGACCGTGCCCCACATGGCCAGGGCGGCCTGCCGCTGCCGGCCGGCGTAGGCGGTCATGACGATCGACAGAGCCGCCGGGGTGAGCAGCGCGGCGCCGGCGCCCTGCGCGGCCCGGGCCACGATGAGCGTGAGCGGGCTCAGGGCCAGGCCGCTCACCAGCGACGCGGCGGTGAACAGCCCGATGCCGGCGAGGAACGCCCGCCGCCGGTCCAGCAGGTCGGCGACGCGCCCGCCCAGCAGGAGCAGGCCGCCGGACAGCAGCACATAGGCGCTGATCGCCCACTGGTAGTCGGCCGCGGACAGGTGCAGGGCCTCGCGGATGGACGGCAGCGCCACGTTCACCACCGACACGTCGAGGATGACCATGAACTGCGCGGCGATCATCAGAGCGAACACCGTCCAGGGCCGGCGCGGCTCCTCGGGCGTCGCGTCCGGGCTCGGACGCTCGTGCTGAGCGGCCGGCGCGGTGTGGCGGTGGGCGGGGGGTGCCGGGTCGACGGCGGGATGTGCCGACATGTCTCCTCCTCGGGGACTGGTCCAGGTGGGGTCGTGCACCACCGTCGCGGCCCGGGATGATCGCTCGCGCCGGGGAAATCGCCGGGATCGGAGCGCGGGACGAACCCGGCGAGGAGTCGGACGGCCGCCGGGAACCCGCAGGATCGGCTTGCCGGTCGAACCGCCGAAGACGGCGATGCCGGTGGCGCCGCCGGCACCACGGCCCCGCGTGGGGCTCCCCTGCCGCCTCGCGTGCCGCGTGAACCCGGCGGTTTCACCGGCGAGAGCCCAGGTGGGGCGCTCCTAGCGTTCGATGCGAACCATCCGATCGAAGGAGCACTCATGACCGCCAGCACCACGCCGGACGCGCCGGCGACCATGGCACGCCGGGCGCCCCGTCGCGGCCCACTGGCTCGCCGCTGGCCGACCGCGGTCGGCGTCGTGGCCGCCGCCGCCAGCCTCGCGCTGGTGGCGCCGCTGCCCGAGCGGGTGCAGACCTCCGTCGGCGCGTGGTCGGTCCTGCTCGCCGCGGTCATCTACCTCACCTGGGGCACCGCCCGCGGGGAGCTGAGCGACCGTCGCCTGCTGGGCGCCCAGACCGCCGCGGTCCTGACCTTCGGCGCGGTGGCCGTCGCCGCGGTGGCCGTCACCCCCGACGCCGCCCGCGTCGTGCTGGCCGCCGGCTGGCTGGCCCACGCCGCCTGGGACGTCGCCCACCACCGCGCCGGGCGCGTGGTGCCGCGCTGGTACGCCGAGACCTGCATGGCCGCCGACGTGCTGCTCGCGGTCGGGCTCCTCGCCGCCGGCGCCCTCTAGCCGGGCGCCTCCAGGGCAACGCCGGCCGGGGCGGGCTGTCGCGCAGCTAGCGCTGGCCGGTGCGCGCGGAGCGGGCGCCGATGAGCCCGTCGGCGCGGCGGCGGGCCCACTGCTCCACGGCGAGGACGTCGTCGAGGGTGGGGGCGGCGAGCCCGTCGTGGGCGGCGAGGACCTCCTCGACCACCGCGACGATGCCGAGGTAGGGGAGCCGGCCATCGAGGAAGGCGGCCACGCACTGCTCGTTGGCGGCGTTGAGCACCGCCGGGTGGGTCGCCGAGGCCGCGGCGGCGTGGCGGGCGAGGCGGACGGCGGGGAAGATCTCCTCGTCGAGCGGCTCGAACGTCCACGCGGTCGCCTCGTCCCACCGGCACGGCGCGGTCACGCCCGCCGCCCGGGCGGGCCAGGTCAGGCCGAGCGCGATGGGCAGGCGCATGTCGGGCGGGGAGGCCTGGGCGATGGTGGCGCCGTCGTGGAACTCCACCATCGAGTGGACCACCGACTGCGGGTGGACGACGACGACGATGTCCTCGGCCGGCACGTCGAAGAGCAGGTGCGCCTCGATGAGCTCGAGGCCCTTGTTGACCAGGGTCGAGGAGTTGATGGTGACGACCGGGCCCATGGACCACGTGGGGTGGGCCAGCGCCTGCCCGGGCGTGACCTCGGCCAGCCGGTCGCGGCTCCAGCCGCGGAAGGGCCCGCCCGAGGCGGTGAGGATGATCCGGCTGACCTCGCTGCGGCCGGTGACCACCGGGCTGGTCATGCCCTTCTCGTGCCGGCCGGAGCGCAGCGCCTGGGCGATGGCGGAGTGCTCGGAGTCGACCGGGACCACCTGCCCGGGGCGGCGCTGGGCCTGGCGCACGAGCGCCCCGCCGACGACGAGGGACTCCTTGTTGGCCAGCGCCAGGGTGGCGCCGGAGCGCAGCGCGGCCAGGGTGGGTTCGAGGCCCACCGAGCCGGTGATGCCGTTGAGGACGACGGCGCGGGGTCCCTGCCCGTCGCCGTCCGGCGCCGGCGTCAGGGATCCGGCGACCTCGGTGGCCGCGGCCGGGCCGGCGACGATCTCCGGCGCGCCGTCGCGGCGCCCGGCGCGGGCGAGCTCGTCGGCGATCAGCTCGCGCAGCCGGGCGAGGGTGGCCGGGGCGTCGTCGGCCACGGCGACGACCTCGACGTCGTGGGTGACGGCCTGCTCGGCGAGCAGCTCGAGGTGCCCGCCGCCGGCGGACAGGGCGCGCACCCGGTAGGTACCCGCGGGAGCGGCGTCGATGACCTCGAGGGCCTGGGTGCCGATGGAGCCGGTCGAGCCGAGGAGGACGACGTCGGTCGCTGGGAGGGGGTCGGGCACGGCGGGGCTCACTCGACGGCCACGAGGACCTCGACGGCGCGGTCGAGGAACGCGTCGACGGTGCCCTCGTGGTAGGCGCGGGAGGCCCGGGCGGAGGGGAAGGTGGTGGAGCGCACCTCGGCGGCGGTGAGCTCCCCGCCGTCGTCGAAGTAGGCGACGAGCCGCTCGAGCAGCGCGTCGACGGCCTCGCGGTCGTAGCCGCGGCCACGCTCCGGGGCGCGGAAACGCTGCCCGGCGGGGCGCAGCAGCCGCGGGTAGAGGGTGGTGGCCAGCTCGGCGATGTGGTCCATCCAGGCCGACTCCCCCTGCGCGGCCACGTAGGCCGAGCGGCGCCGCTGGACGAAGGCGGCCTCGAGGCGGTCCAGGGCGGCGTCGACGGCGGCGGTGGCGTACCCGTCGCGCACCAGGTCGAACGCGGCGGCACGCACGTCCTTCTCGTCGAAGGTGCCCTGCCCGCCCGCGGTGCCGGGCGCGCCGGTGGGCGCCGGGCCGTTCTCGTAGGCGGCGCGTGCCCGGGCGAAGAACTCCTCGACCTGCTGACGGTCGTACCCCGTGCGGGTGCGCCCCGCCGTCGGGAACATCGTGCTCATCCCTGCGTCTGCTCCTTCGCCGGAACCTTCTTCTCGACCAGGACCTCGGCGGCGAGCTGCCCGCAGGCGCCGTCGATGTCGCTGCCCCGAGTGTCGCGCACCGTCGTCGGGATCCCCGCATTACGGAGCGTGTCGACGAAGGTCTGCTCGACGTCGCGGTCGCTGCAGGTCCAGATCGAGCCCGGGGTGGGGTTGAGCGGGATGGGGTTGACGTGCACCCAGCCGCGGCCGCGCCGGTTGAGCTCGTCGGCGAGCAGCTGGGCGCGCCAGGCGTGGTCGTTCATGTCCTTGATGAGCGCGTACTCGATGCTCACCCGCCGCCCGGTGGTCTCGAAGTACCGGCGGGCGGCGTCGAGCAGCTCCCCGACCTTCCAGCGGGAGTTGATCGGGATGAGCTCGTCGCGCAGCTCGTCGTCGGGGGCGTGCAGGGACACCGCCAGGGTGACCGGCAGGCCCTCCTTCGCGAGCTTGTCGATGGCGGGCACCAGCCCGACGGTGGAGACGGTGACGTTGCGGGCGGACAGGCCCAGGCCGGCGGGAGCCGGGTCGGTCATCCGGCGCACCGCGTTCACCACGGCGCGGTAGTTGGCCAGCGGCTCCCCCATGCCCATGAACACGACGTTGCGCAGGTGGGTGGGCCCGCCGGCGAGGTCGCCGTCGCGGGAGGCGCGGGCGGCCAGGCGCACCTGCTCGACGATCTCCGCGGTGGAGAGGTTGCGGGTCAGGCCCTGCTGGCCGGTGGCGCAGAACGGGCAGGCCATGCCGCACCCGGCCTGGGAGGACACGCACAGGGTGGTGCGGTGCTCGTAGCGCATGAGCACGGACTCGACCATGGCGCCGTCGTAGAGCCGCCACAGCGACTTCACCGTCGCCCCCTTGTCCGCGACCATGTCGCGGACCTTGGTGACCAGCTCGGGCATCAGGGTGGTGGTCAGCTCGTCGCGGGCGGCGGCGGGCAGGTCGGTCATGTCCGCCGCGTCGCGGGTGAGGTGGCCGAAGTAGTGCCGGGAGAGCTGGTCGGCCCGGAACGCGGGCAGGCCGAGCTCCTTGGCGACCTCGGCGCGCTCGGTCGTGGTGAGGTCCGCCAGGTGGCGCGGCGGCTTGCCGCGGCGCCGCGCGGTGAAGCTCAGCGTGGGACGTCCGCCCGGCTCCACCTGGTGGGAGGGCTTGACCTGGACGGGGGCGGGGGTCTGCTGCGTCATGACGCAGGCCATCCTCTCAGAACATGAGCTGCCCGGTCGCGGCGGTGAGGATGAGATAGGACACCGGCGCCGAGACGAGCAGCGAGTCCAGCCGGTCCATGATCCCGCCGTGGCCGGGCAGCAGCGAGCCCATGTCCTTCAGCCCCAGGTCCCGCTTGAGCAGGGACTCGGCGAGGTCGCCGGTGGTGGCGGCGCCCACCGCGGCGACGCCGAGCAGGGTCCCGTGCCACCACGCCCCCGCGGGCAGGAGCGCCACGAGCAGGGTGCCGAGGCCGGCGGAGAGCAGCAGGGACCCGGCCAGGCCCTCCCAGGACTTCTTCGGGCTGATGCTCGGGGCCATGGGGTGCTTGCCGAACAGCACGCCGGCGATGTACCCGCCGATGTCGTTGCCGATGGTGACGAGGATGAAGACGATGACCAGGTACGGCCCGTACTCCTCGCGCAGGAGCAGGATCGCGAAGCCGGCGAGGTAGGGCACGTACGCCGCGGCGAAGACCCCGGCGGCGGCGTCGCGCACCGCCGCCCGGCCCCCGCCGTCGAGCACCCGCCACAGGAACACCCCGCCGCCGGTGAGGACGAACGCGACGAGCATCGCCTCGGCGCCGGCGGTCCACGCCGAGACGAGGATGCCCACCGCCCCCACCCACAGCGGCAGCAGCGGGATCCGGATGCCGCCCTGGTCGACGGCGCGGGCCAGCTCCCACAGGGCGCCGCAGCAGGCGACGACCACCAGGACGACGAAGACCTGCGGCAGGACCAGGCTCAGGGCGACGACGAGCAGCAGCCCGACGCCGACCCCGATGGCCGCGGGCAGGTTGCGCCCCGCCCGCCCGGTCGGCTTGAGCGGCTTCTCGGGCCGCGGCGGGGGCGGAGGGACGAGGGCGGAGCGGGCTCGGCGGCGTGCCTCGCTCAGCCGCCGCAGGGCGGTGGCGAGGGGGTCGGGGGTGGCGTCGTGCTGGTGGGTCATCAGTCGTGCTCGCGGGTCCTCAGACCTCGAGGAGCTCCTTCTCCTTGCCCTCGAGCACCTTGTCGATGAGCTCGACGTGCTTCTTGGTCAGGGACTCCAGCTCCTTCTCGGCGCGGTCGACCTCGTCCTCGCCGGCCTCGCCGTCCTTCTTGATACGGTCCAGCTCCTCCTTGGCCTTGCGGCGGATGGAGCGGACCGAGATGCGGGCATCCTCGCCCTTGGTGCGGGCGAGCTTGACGTACTCCTTGCGCCGCTCCTGGGTCAGGGCGGGCAGCACCACGCGGATGACGTTGCCGTCGTCGGTGGGGTTGACCCCCAGGTCGGACTCGCGCAGCGCCTTGACGATCGCGGCGGTGGCCGAGCGGTCGTAGGGGCTGATCAGCACGGTGCGCGCCTCGGGGATCGTCAGCGACCCCAGCTGCTGCAGCGGGGTGGGCGCACCGTAGTAGTCGACGGGGATGGGGTTGAACATGCCGGCGTTGGCCCGGCCGGTGCGGATGTGGCTGAGGTCCTCGCGGGCCCGCTCCACCGCCTTCTCCATCTTCTCCTCGGCCTCGAGCAAGGCGTCGTCGATCACGGCGTCACTCCTTCAACAGTCACGGGGCTCGCGGTCACGAGCGTTCCGATCTTCTCACCCCGCAGCGCGCGGGTGACGTTGCCGGGCTCGCTCATGCCGAACACGCGCATGGTCAGGCCGTTGTCCATGCAGAGGCTGAAGGCGGCGGCGTCGACCACGCGCAGGCCCTGCTGGATGGCCTCGGCGTAGGTGAGGTGGTCCAGGCGGGTGGCGGTGGGGTCGGTCTTGGGGTCGGCGGTGTAGACGCCGTCGACGCCGTTCTTGCCCACGAGCACCTCGTCGCAGTGGGTCTCCAGGGCGCGCTGGGCGGAGACGGTGTCGGTGGAGAAGAACGGCATGCCGGCGCCGGCGCCGAAGACGACGACGCGGCCCTTCTCCATGTGGCGGATGGCGCGCAGCGGGATGTAGGGCTCGGCGACCTGGCCCATGGTGATGGCGGTCTGGACCCGGGTGCGCACGCCGGCCTGCTCGAGGAAGTCCTGCAGGGCCAGGGCGTTCATGACCGTGCCCAGCATGCCCATGTAGTCGGCGCGGGAGCGGTCGATGCCGCGCTGGGAGAGCTCGGCGCCGCGGAAGAAGTTGCCGCCGCCGACGACGATGGCAACCTGGACGCCGTCGGCCACCGCCGTGGCGATCTGCCGGGCGACGTCAGCGACGACGTCGGGATCCAGGCCCACGCTGCCACCGCCGAACACCTCCCCGGAGAGCTTGAGGAGCACGCGGCGCGGCTTGGCGGGGACGGGCTGGTCGGACATGCGAGGACCTCCTGCGGGGCGACGGGTGGGCGGAGGGAGGGGCCGGCGGGGCCGGTCGGGCGCCGCGGCGGGGTGCGGTCCGGCGCCTGCGCGTCGGCCGGTGCTGCTGGGGGTGGGGTCTGGGCGCGGGTGGCGTCCGGGCCCCGGTGCGCCGGTGGCCCCGGCCCTCGCGGGCCGGGGCCACCGGTCGTGCTGCGTCAGGCGCCGACGCGGAAGCGGGCGAAGCCGGTGACGGTCCCGCCGGCCTCGGCGACGACCTGGCCGACGGACTTCTTGTTGTCCTTGGCGAACGCCTGGTCGAGGAGGCAGTTCTCCTTGTAGAAGCCGTTCATGCGGCCCTCGACGATCTTGGGCAGGGCCGCCTCGGGCTTGCCCTCGTTGCGCGAGGTCTCCTCGGCGATGCGCCGCTCGTTCTCGACGACGTCCGCGGGGACCTCGTCGCGGCTGAGGTAGCGCGGGGAGAACGCCGCCACGTGCATGGCGATGTCGTGCGCCACGTCGGCGCCGGCGGCGTCGGTGGCCACGAGCACGCCGACCTGCGGGGGCAGGTCCTTGGCGGTGCGGTGCAGGTAGCTCGTGACCTTCTCGCCGGCGACGCGGGCGACGCGGCGCACGGCGATCTTCTCGCCGAGGGTCGCGGCGACGTCGTCGACCACGTTCTGCACGCTGACGCCGTCGGTCTCGGCGGCGAGCAGCGCGTCGGCGTCGGTCGCGCCGGAGGACACCGCCGCGGCGAGGACGCGGTCCGCGAAGGAGACGAAGGTCTGGTTCTTCGCGACGAAGTCGGTCTCGGAGTTCACCTCGACCATCACGCCGACCTCGCCGGCGCCGTCGGCGGTCGCGCCGACCTCGACGGCGACGAGGCCCTCGGCCACGGCCCGGCCCTCACGCTTCGCGACGCCCTTGAGGCCCTTGACGCGGATGATCTCGAGCGCCTTGTCCTGGTCGCCCGCGGCCTCGTCGAGGGCCTTCTTGACGTCGAGCATGCCCGCGCCGGTCTTCTCGCGCAGGGCCTTGATGTCAGCGGCGGTGTAGTTCGCCATGAATGATCCTCTCCAGATCAGCGGGTGGTGGTCAGGCCTGCTCGGCGGACTCGGCGTCCTGGGCGGCGGCGGAGTTGTCGGCCACCTGGGTGGTGTCCGGGCCGGCGACGTCGACACCCGGGGTCGCGTCGGCCGCCTCGGCGGCCTCGACGACCTGCTCGGCGTCGTGGGTGGCGCCGGCGGCCTGCTGGGCGGCGGCGAGCTCCTCGTCCTTGGCGTCCGCGGCGACCGCGGAGGTCTTGGTGGAGGTCTCGGCCTCGTGGGTGGCGAGCAGCTCGCGCTCCCACTCCGCCAGGGGCTCCTCGGCCGGGGTGGCGCCCTGGCCGCCGCCGTGGCGGGTGACGAGGCCCTCGGCCGCGGCGTCGGCGATCACGCGGGTGAGCAGCGAGACGGCGCGGATGGCGTCGTCGTTGCCCGGAATCGGGTAGTCGACCTCGTCGGGGTCGCAGTTCGTGTCGAGGATCGCGACGACGGGGATGTTGAGCTTGCGCGCCTCGGCGACGGCCAGGTGCTCCTTCTTGGTGTCGACGATCCACACCGCCGACGGCACCTTGGCCATGTCGCGGATGCCGCCCAGGGTGCGCTCGAGCTTGTCCCGCTCGCGGCGCTGCATGAGCAGCTCCTTCTTCGTGAAGGCGCTGCCGGCGACGTCGTCGAAGTCGACCTGCTCGAGCTCCTTGAGGCGCTGCAGGCGCTTGTGCACGGTGCCGAAGTTGGTCAGCATGCCGCCGAGCCAGCGCTCGTTGACGTAGGGCATGCCCACGCGCTGGGCCTGCTCGGCGATGGACTCCTGGGCCTGCTTCTTGGTGCCGACGAACAGGATGTTGCCGCCGTGGGCGACGGTCTCCTTGACGAACTCGTAGGCCCGGTCGATGTCCTTGAGGGACTTCTGCAGGTCGATGATGTAGATGCCGTTGCGCTCGGTGAAGATGAAGCGCTTCATCTTGGGGTTCCACCGGCGGGTCTGGTGCCCGAAGTGCACGCCGCTCTCGAGGAGCTGGCGCATGGTGACGACGGCCATGGCACGTCCTTTCCTGGTGCGGTCGCCCGCACGCTGAGGGGCCGCGCGCGGCCTGCCGGCGCGCTGCGTGGCCCTGTTTCCGGTTGTCCGTCCCGCGGCCGGGTGGCCTGGGGACCCTGGTGCCCGCGACGCGACGCACCCGTGGCGAGCCACGGGACCGCTGCTGTCGGGCGTCCCGCCGACCGAGCGCCGGAGGACCGGCGCGGTGCGGCAGCACGCGGGCACGCGATGTCAGCCGGCCGAGGCCGGTTGCGAGAGTCATGCTAGCGGATGCGCCTGTCCGGGCACGTCGCCGGGGTGTGGGACGCACGTCACGTGGCCTGGTGCCGGGCCGTCCACAGGCGGGCGGGTGCGCCCGGCGGCGGTCCGTCGCGGCCGGGCAGCGTGGGGCCATGGCCGCGCTGACGCTCCCCCGCCTCGCCCTCCTCGCCGGGGGCGCGCTCGCCCTGGCGGGGCTCGCCGTCGTCCCGGCCGGGCCGGCGGCGGGACCGCCCGGTCCTGCCCCGGCGGTGGCGGGCGGCTCCCCGGCGGAGGCGTCCCCTCCCGGTGGGACCGAGCTGGGCACGGTCGGTGCGGTCATGCCGGCGGCGAAGGTCCGCTACCGGTGGCCCACCGGTGAGCCCGCGGAGGTGGTGCGCGCCTTCGACAACCCCGAACAGCCGTGGGACGCCGGGCACCGGGGGGTCGACGTGGCACACGGCGTGGGGCGCGCGGTGCTGGCGGCGGGCGACGGGGTCGTGGCGTTCGCGGGCACGGTGGTGGACCGCCCGGTGGTGTCGGTGCAGCACGCGGACGGGGTGCGCACCACCTACGAGCCGGTGCTGCCCGTCGTGCGGGCCGGGCAGGAGGTGCGGGCCGGGCAGCTGCTGGGCCACCTCGCCGCGGGACACTGTCCACCGCACCGGCCCAGCTGCCTGCACTGGGGCGCCCGGCGGGGCCCGTCGACCTACCTCGACCCGCTCGCGCTGGTCGGCGCCCGGGCGCTGGTGCGGCTGCTGCCCGACGATGTGGGGCCGCCGTGAGGGCCGGGATCGGCGGGCGACCGCCCGGCCGCTGACGGAGGGCGCGTCCGGCCGCTGACGGAGGGCGCGTGTCCGGCCGCGGGCGAGGCGCTCGCGCCGGGCCGTTCAGGCGCGGGGGTGGGCCTGGGTGTAGGCGGCCAGCAGCCGCTCGGGGGTCACGTGCGTGTAGCGCTGGGTGGTCGCCAGGGAGGAGTGGCCCAGCACCTCCTGCACGGTGCGCAGGTCGGACCCGCCGGCCAGCAGGTGCGTGGCGGCGGAGTGGCGCAGGCCGTGCGGGGCCAGGTCGGGCACCCCGGCGACGGCGGTGAGCCGGTGCACCACCGCCCGGATGGTGCGCGGGTCCACGCGCCCGCCCCGGGCACCGAGGAACAGCGCCCGGGCCGACGCCGGGCCGGCAAGGGCGGGACGGCCGCGCTCCAGCCAGGCCGCGAGGGCCCGCCCGGCGGGGACGCCGAACGGCACCACCCGGTCCTTGTCACCCTTGCCCGTCACCCGCACGGTCCGCTCCCCCGCGTCGACGTCCGGCACGTCGATGCCCACGAGCTCGCTGATGCGCACCCCGGTGGCGTAGAGGAGCTCCAGCGCCGCCCAGTCGCGCAGGTGCACCGGGTCGTCGTCGCCGGCGCGGTCCTGGGCGACGGCGAGGAGCTGGGCGGCGTCGTCGACGGCGAGCACCGTGGGCAGGTGGCGGTTGGGCCGCGGGCTGCGCAGCCGCGCCCCGACGTCCTGCGGCAGGTGGCCGTTGCGGTGGGCCCACGTGCAGAAGGTGCGCACCGCCGCGGTGCGGCGGGCGAGGGTGGCGCGGGACATGCCGCGGCGGCGCTGGTCGGCGAGCCAGGCGCGCAGCGTGGTCAGGTCGAGGCGGGCGAGCGGGTCGGGGTCCTCGGCGTCGACCGTGAGGTGGTCGGCATCCTCGGCGTCGGCCGCGACGTGGTCGGCGTCCCCGGCGCCGGCGCGGAGGTGGTCGAGGAGCTGGCCGACGTCGGTGACGTACGCGCGCAGCGTGTGCGGGCTCAGGCCGCGCTGCAGGCCGAGGAACCGGGCGAAGGCCTGCAGCACCGGCGGGTCGTCGCGCCGCTCCGTCTCCGTCGTCCCCACGGTGCCACCGTACGACCGCCCGGCGGGGCGCGGCGGTCACCGCCCCGCCCGGCGCGGCGAGGCGGGGCGGGTGCGCCGCCAGGCGCTGCCGTCCCGCTCCACCCGGCCCTCGAGCTCGAGATGACCGAGCGCGGCGCGCACGTCGGCGACGGGCAGCCCGGCGGTGCGCGCCACGCTGGCCACCGCGGCGGACGCGCGGGCGGGCAGGGCGTCGAGGACGCGGGCGGCCCGCGGGTCCAGGCCGTCGAGCAGCCCGGGCTGCACCGCCGGCGGTTCGGGCAGGTGCGCGCCGGCGGGCGCGACCAGCTCGAGGACCTCCGCGGCGTCGGTGACGCACACCGCCGCCTGCTCGCGAAGCAGCCGGTGGCACCCCGCGGAGGCCATGGAGGTCACCGGCCCGGGGACGGCGCCGACCGGCCGGGCGAGGGTGGCGGCGTGGGCGGCGGTGCTCAGCGCGCCGGAGCGCCAGGCGGCCTCCACCACCACGGTGGCGGCGCCGAGCGCGGCGATGAGCCGGTTGCGGGCGAGGAAGCGGGAGCGGCTGGGCGCGCAGCCGGGCGGCACCTCGGCGACCACGCCCCCGGCGGCGACGACGGCCTCCAGCAGCGCGCTGTTGCCGGCCGGGTAGAGCCGGTCGACCCCGCCGGCGAGCACCGCCACGGTGTGCCCGTCGGCGCCGAGGGCGCCCCGGTGGGCCGCGGCGTCGATGCCGTAGGCGCCGCCGGAGACGACCGCGACGCCCGCCTCGACCATCCCGGCGGCCAGCTCGGCGGCCACGTGCTGGCCGTAGGTGGTGGCGGCCCGGGCCCCGACGACGGCGACCTGCCGGCGCGCGCCGTCGTCCGGGCCGGCGGCGAGGCGTCCGCGCACCCACAGGGCGAAGGGGCGGGCCTCGCCGAGGTCGTCGAGGGCGGCCGGCCAGCCCGGGTCGCCGGGCACGAGGAGGTGCCCGCCGAGCCGGGCCAGGACGTCGAGCTCGCGGCGGACGTCGAGGTGCTCCAGGCGCGGGGCCCACCGCGCCACCGCCTGCTCCCAGGGCCGGGCGCCGGCGGCCTCGCCGCGGCGCACGACCCCGACGAGCCAGTCCAGGGCCTCGACCGGGCCGAGGTGGGCCACGAGGGTACCGGCCGCGGGGTCGCCGGGCTCGACCAGCCGGCTCCAGGCGGCGGCCGCCAGCCGCGGGTCGGTGGCGTCGAAGGGCAGCTCACGCATCGGGGCCCCCGCGGGTGCGCAGGCCGAGCGCGGTGCCGACGTCGGCGGTGCTGGGCCCGGCCCGCCCGGCAAGGTCCGCCAGCGTCCAGGCCAGGCGCAGCACGCGGTCCACGCCGCGCATGCTCAGGGAGCCGCGGTCCAGCGCCCGGTCCAGGGAGCGGCGCACCTCGGTGGCGAGACCCGCCTCGGGCCCGCGGAGCCACGCCCCGGGCACCTCGGCGTTGAGCCGCCACGGGGTGCCGGCCAGCCGCGCGGCCTGGCGGGCGCGGGCGGCGGCCACCCGGGCGGCCACGGCCGCCGACGTCTCGGGAGGCCCGGCCAGGGCGAGCATGGCGCGGGTGACGGGGGCGACGTCGACCTGGATGTCGATGCGGTCGAGCAGCGGGCCGCTGAGCCGGGCGAGGTAGCGGCGCCGCTCGGCGGGGCTGCAGGTGCAGCGCAGCCCCTTGCCGACGGCCTTGCCGCACGGGCAGGGGTTCGCGGCCAGGACCAGCTGGAACCGGGCCGGGTAGCGGGCCGACCCGGCCGCGCGGTGCAGCACGAGCTCGCCGTGCTCGAGCGGCTGGCGCAGGGTCTCGAGCACCCGGGGGGAGAACTCCGGTGCCTCGTCGAGGAAGAGGACGCCGCGGTGGGCCCGGCTGGCCGCGCCCGGGCGCGGCAGTCCCGACCCGCCGCCGATGACGGCGGCCGGGGTGGCGGTGTGGTGCGGGTCCTCGAAGGGCGGGCGGCGCAGCAGCCCGCCCTCGGGGTCGAAGGTCCCGGCCACCGAGTGGATGGCGGTGACCTCCACCGCCTCGGCGTCGGCCAGGTCGGGCAGCAGCCCGGGCAGCCGGGCGGCGAGCATCGTCTTGCCGGCGCCCGGCGCCCCCACGAGGAGGAGGTGGTGCCCGCCGGCGGCGGCGACCTCCAGGGCGAAGCGGGCCTCGTCCTGGCCGAGGACGTCGGCGAGGTCCTGCGCCCCGGTGTCGCCGCGCGCCGGTACCGCCGGCGGCTCGGCCGGGGCGGGGGCGGCGGTCGGCGCCTGGGCGACGCCACCGTAGGCGCGCACCACCTCGGCGAGGTGGTGCACGGCCCGGACCCGGGCGCCGGGCACCAGCGCGGCCTCGGTGGCGTTGCCGGCCGGGACGACCACGTCGGGGCTGCCGGCCGCCACGGCGGCGGCGACGGCGGGCAGCACCCCGCGCACCGGCCGGACCCGCCCGTCGAGGGCGAGCTCGCCCAGGTGCACCGTGCGCGCCGCCTCCGCGGCCGCGGGCAGGTCCTCGGCCGCGAGCACGGCGACGGCGAGGGCGAGGTCCAGGCTCGTGCCGCGCTTGGGCAGCGACGCCGGCGAGAGGTTGACGGTCCGCCGGGCCGGCTGCCAGGCCAGGCCGCAGGCGGTCACCGCCGAGCGCACACGCTCCCGGGCCTCGTTGACCGAGGCGTCGGGCAGGCCGACGAGGGTGAACGCCGGCAGCCCCTGGCTGCGCTGCGCCTCCACCTCCACCAGGTGGCCCTGCAGCCCGACCAGCGCCACGGTCCAGGTGCGCCCGAGCCGCACTCAGCCCACCCCCTGGAGGTACTCGACCTGGGCGGGGCCGGCGGGCTGCGGGCGCACGGCCACGACGTCGATGCGCACCCCGCCGCCCACGTCGTGCTCGCTCAGCCATCGGCCGGCCAGGCGGCGCAGCCGGGCCAGCTTGACCCGGTCGACGGCCTCGGCCGGGTGCCCGTACGCCCCGGAGCGGCGGGTCTTGACCTCGACGATGACGACCTCCCCGGCCGCCCGGTCCAGGGCGACGAGGTCGATCTCGCCGAGCTCGCAGCGCCAGTTGCGGTCCAGCAGCTCCATCCCGCGCTCGACGACGGTGCGCGCGGCCACCCGCTCCCCGTAGGCGCCGACGGCGTCCTTGGCCCTCATGTGCCCCACCTCCGCCGCCAGCCTGGCGGGGCGGAGGGCGTGAGCGTGGCGTGGCGCCGGGGGCCTGTGGACGGCGTGGCGTCAGCGGCGCCGCAGGACCCGCCAGAGGGGCCTGGGGACGGCGCGCCCCACGGGTGCGGTTACGGCAGCTCCAGCTCGCGCTTGGCGAGCTCCTCGATGTTGACGTCCTTGAACGTCACCACCCGGACCGACTTCACGAACCGCGCGGAGCGGTAGACGTCCCACACCCAGGCGTCGGTGAGGGTGAGCTCGAAGAAGACCTCGCCGCCGGTGGAGCGCACCTGCACGTCGACGTTGTTGGCGAGGTAGAACCGCCGCTCGGTCTCGACGACGTAGGAGAAGAGCCCCACGACGTCGC
Source organism: Georgenia thermotolerans (assembly GCF_009193185.1). Taxonomy (GTDB): domain Bacteria; phylum Actinomycetota; class Actinomycetes; order Actinomycetales; family Actinomycetaceae; genus Georgenia; species Georgenia thermotolerans. The sequence goes on from NZ_VUKF01000032.1 coordinate 30,287, forward strand.
GGTACTCGCGGTAGAGATCCAGCTCGAGCTCGGTCTCGTAGTTCTCCAGGTCCTCAGCACTCACGGAACCATCATGCCCTTCCCGCGAGCACGCCCGGCCCGGCGACGACGCCGTCGGCAGGTGCGGTGACCTGCCCCTCGGCCTCGGCCGGGGCATCGTCCGGCCCGGTGCCGGGCGCGGCGTCCCACAGCGGCTCGGCAGGCGATGCGTCGTCGGCCTCGCCGCCGAACCCGTCGAGGCCCTCCTCGGTCCCCTCGGCGTAGGCGTCCTCCTCGGCCTCCGCGGGCAGCGCGATGTCGCCGGCGGCCTCCCCCAGGCCGGGCAGGTGCCAGGAGCGCCGGTGCAGCTCGCAGGCGCCGTGCTCGTGCAGGGCGGCGATGTGCTCGGGGGCGCTGTAGCCCTTGTTGCTGGCCCACCGGTAGGCGGGGAAGTCGTCGTCGAGGCCCACCATGATCCGGTCGCGCTCGACCTTGGCCAGGACGCTGGCCGCGGCGACGACGGCGCAGGTCATGTCGGCCTTGACCTGCGTGCGCACCGGCGGGGTGACGACCGGCAGACCGACGCCGGGCACGAGGACCTCCGGCGGCTCGGGGGCGAAGAGGTCGCCCTGCTCGGGCGCGGAGAGCCAGTTGTGCACCCCGTCGAGGACGACCACCGACGGCGCGAGGCCGGCGCCGGCGAGCTCGGCCAGCGCCCGGCGGCCGGCGAGGCGCAGGGCGGCGATGATGCCGAGCTCGTCGATCTCGGCCGGGCTGGCGTGGCCGACCGCCGCGCCGGCGCACCAGCGGCGGATGGGCGCGACGAGGTCCTCGCGGGCGTGGGCGGTGAGCAGCTTGGAGTCGGCGAGCCCGCGCGGCAGGCGCCGGGAGGTCGTGGCGCCGACGACGGCGACGCCGACGGTCACCGGCCCGGCGAGCGCCCCGCGGCCCACCTCGTCCATGCCGGCGACGAGCGCGCCGTCGCCCAGCTCGGTCAGGAGCGTGCTCTCGAGCTTGCGGGTGGGCCGCCGCCGGGAGGGCGTGCGCCCGCGCGTGGTGGCGGCGGTGGTCACGAGGTCGGCTCCGGCACCGTGGCGAAGGTCTGCTCGGGATTGTTGAGGAGCTTGAACCGGTCGGCGGGCCACAGCACCACGAAGGCCCTGCCGACGATGTTGTCCATCGGCACCATCCCGCCGCCGGGCTCGCCCAGGTGGGCGCGGGAGTCCTCGGAGTTGGAGCGGTTGTCGCCCATGACCCACACGCTGTCGGGCGCGACGACGATGTCGAAGGGCACGTCGCTGGGATCGGTGCCGGGCTTGAGGTAGGGCTCGTCGATCGGCTCGCCGTTGACGGTCAGCTGCCCCTTGTCGGTGCAGCAGGCGACCCGGTCGCCGGGCAGCCCGATGAGCCGCTTGATGAGGTGGTGGCCGGCGTCCTGCGGGAGCAGGCCGACGAAGGTGAGGACCTCGGTCATGGTCTGCTGCCACTGCGGGCGGGTGTCCGGGGGCAGGTCCCCCAGCCAGTCGCCGGGGTCGACGAAGACGACGATGTCGCCGCGGTGCAGCTCGAACGGCCCGGGCGCGAGCTTGTTGACCATGACCCGGTCGCCGACGAGCAGGGTGTCCTCCATCGACCCGGAGGGGATGTAGAACGCCTGCGCCAGGAACGTCTTGATGAGGATCGACAGCACGAGCGCGAACACCATGACGGTGACGCTCTCGCGGAACCAGCCGCCCTTGGCCGGCTTCGCCGGGCGCTTGGCGGGCGCGGGCTCGACCGGCTCGGGCACCTCCGGGCGGGCCGGCATGGCTCGGCTGGTCTCCGGCGGGTAGCTCGGTGGGACCCCGTCGCCGGCGCTCGGGACGGCGTCGCCGCCGGCGGCCCCCGGGCCGGCGTCGGCGTCGAAGCGCCCGGCCGCGGCGGGGTCGTCCCGCAGATGGCGACGGTGCCTGGGGAGCGGGCTGGCGGGATCTGGCGTCCCGGCGCTGTTGCTGCTCACGCCTGGTCGGCTCCCCTCGTTCGGTCGATGCTGGGCGGGCCAGCACCGGTGCACGGGCCCCTCGTGCAGAGTATCCGCCCCGGAGGCACCGCTGCCCGGCACACTCCAGTGTGCCGGGCAGTGGCGGGGGCGCAGGGTCAGCGCGTCTCGCGCTTCTCCTTGATCTTGGCCTTCTTGCCGCGCAGCTCGCGCAGGTAGTACAGCTTCGCCCGGCGGACGTCACCGCGGGTCACGACCTCGATGGAGTCGATGGACGGGGAGTGCACCGGGAAGGTGCGCTCGACGCCGACGCCGAAGCTGACCTTGCGGATCTTGAAGGTCTCGCGCACGCCGGAGCCGGAGCGGGCGATCACGACGCCCTGGAAGGCCTGGACGCGGGAGCGGTTGCCCTCGACGACCTTGACGTTGACCTTGAGGGTGTCGCCGGGACGGAAGGCGGGGATGTCGTCGCGCAGCGACGCCTTGTCGACGAGGTCCAGGTTCTGCATGGTGATCTCTTCCCGCTCGTGCCACAGGTCACGCGCGCTGGTCGGGGCGGCCGGGGCCGCCACGTGGGCTGATGGTGCTCGGCGTCCGCGGGCCCCGTAGACCCCCTGTGGCAGGTCCGACGGGCATCGTGGCGCGGCGCACGGCCGTCCTAGTCTGCCACACCGCGGGACGCGGTCCTAACCCCGGCGGTCAGCGCGACGGTGTGGTCTCCCCCACGGCGGTCCCCGGCGCGGCGCCCGGGCCCGTCGCCGGACGCAGGTCGCGGACCATGACCACGTCCTCCTCGAGGCTCTCCCCCACCCGGAACCGCCGCAGGCCCGCGACGACGAAGCCGTGGCGGGAGTAGCTGCGCTGGGCGCGGCGGTTGGCCTTGTTGGTGCCGAGCCACAGCGCCGCGAGCTGCCGGTCGTCGACGGCGCGGCCGGCCGCCTCGGCGACGGTGGCGTCCAGCAGGGCGCCGGCGACCCCGGAGCCCTGGAAGGCGGGCCGGACGTACACCTTGCTCAGCTCCGCGGCGGGCCGGGCGGTGACGACGGCAGCGACGTCGGCCGCGTCGGGCTCCTCACCGGCCGTCAGCGGCAGCACGGTGAGGGTGTACCCCACGGGCCCGGCGCGGCCGGCGTCGGCGACGAGCACGAGGTAGCGGGCGTCGTCGGCGAGGTAGGCCGCGAAGTGCGCGGCGGTGAGGTGGGCCGCGATGAAGGCCTGGACGTCTGCCTCGGCCATGTGCGGCGGGCAGGCCAGGGGGAAGGTGGCGGCGGCGAGCTCGGCCAGCGCCGCGGCGTCGGCGGCGGTGCCGCGGCGCACCCGCACGCGCACCGGGGCCGGCGCGGCGTCGGCGGCGGGCGCGGGGACGAACCAGCCGTGCCGGCCGAGCACGGCCCGGTCGGCCCGGTCCAGGGCGGCGGGGTCGAGGCGGGCGACCATGTCCGGGCGGCGCTCGGCGGTGCGCGCCAGGGCCTGGTCGCGGCGCCAGCGGGCGACCTTGCCGTGGTCGCCGGAGGTGAGGACCTCGGGCACGGCGAGGCCGGCCCAGACCGGGGGCTTGGTGTAGACGGGGTACTCGAGCAGCCCGGCGGCCCCGTGGGACTCCTCCACGAGCGAGGCGGGGTTGCCGATCACGCCGGGCAGCAGGCGGGCCACCGCCTCGACGACGACGAGGGCGGCCACCTCCCCGCCGTTGAGCACGTAGTCGCCCAGGGAGATCTCGTGCACCTCGACGCCGGTGTGGCGGTAGTGCTCGGCGACCCGGGCGTCGATGCCCTCGTAGCGCCCGCAGGCGAGGACGAGCTGGTCGGCGGCGGCGAGGTCCTCGGCCAGGGCCTGGGTGAAGCGCTCCCCGGACGGCGTGGGCACGAGCAGGACCCGGCGCGGCGGCGCGGTGGCGGCGGGCGCAGCCCCGGCGGCCCGAGCGGTCCCCGCGGCGGGCGCTACCTCGGCGGCCGGCGCGGTCCCGAGGACGTCGTCGAGGGCCTTGCCCCACACGTCCGGGCGCATCACCATGCCGGCGCCGCCGCCGAAGGGGGTGTCGTCGACCGTGCGGTGGCGGTCGGTGGTCCAGTCGCGCAGGTCGTGCACCCGCAGGTCGAGCAGGCCGTCGCGGCGCGCCTTGCCCACGAGGGACAGGTCGAGGGCGTCGAGGTAGGCGGGGAAGATCGTCAGGACGTCGATGCGCACCTCAGGCGCGCCCCTCGGCCCGCCCGGAGCCGGCGTCGTCCGGCTCGTCCTCGACGGGGTCGGCGGCGAACAGGCCGCGCGGCGGGTCGAGCGTGATGGTGCCGGCGTCGGTGTCCACCTCGGGGACGAGCTCGGCGACGAACGGCACACGGGCCTCCGCGCCGTCGGGCTCGGTGACGACCAGGACGTCCTGGGCGGGCAGGTGCTCGAGGTCGGCGACGGTGCCCAGCTCCCGCCCGTCGACGTGGACCACGCGCAGGCCCACCAGCTGGTGGGGGTACCAGCCCTCGTCCTCGTCGCCCTCGTCCTCGTCGCTCTCGACGACGAGGCGCACCCCGCGCAGGGACTCCGCGGCGGTGCGGTCGCGCGCCTCCTCGAAGATGACGTAGGTGGCGTCCGCGGCCCGGCGGGTGCGGGTGACGGTGAGGGGACCGGCGTCGGCGGGCTCGGTCTCCAGCACGTTCCCGACGGCGAGGCGGCGGGCGGGGTCGTCGGTGCGCAGGTCCAGCCGCACCTCCCCCTTGAGCCCGTGGGGCGCTCCGATGATGGCGACGGTCAGCAGCACGCCGGCTCCTTGGTGGTGGTCGTGACAGGGGGGCGCCGGGTGCGCGGCGCCCGGGTGCGCGCAGACCCGGCCCGCGGGTGCGGGCCGGGTCTGCGGGTGCTGTGCTCAGCGGCGGTCGGTGTCCACCACGTCGACCCGCACGGGGCCGGAGGTGGACAGCGCACCGATGACGGTGCGCAGGGCCCGGGCGGTGCGCCCGGAGCGGCCGATGACCCGGCCGAGGTCCTCCGGGTGCACGCGCACCTCCAGCAGCTCCCCGCGGCGCAGGGACCGGCTGGAGACGCGCACGTCGTCCGGGTGGTCGACGATGCCGCGCACGAGGTGCTCGAGAGCGTCGGCCAGCACGGGGATCAGGCGTCCTCGGAGGGCGCCTCGGCCTCCGCTGCCTCGCCCTCGCCCTCGCCGGCGCTGGCCTTGGCCTCGGCGGCACGGGCCTTGCGCTTCTCGGCCTCGTCCTCGGCGGCCTTGACGGCCGCGGCGCGGGCCTCGGCCACGGCCTCGGCGGAGGCGTCCTTGGTGCGCAGGGTGCCCTCGGCCCCCGGCAGCCCCTTGAACTGCTGCCAGTCACCGGTGACCTTGAGCAGGGCGGTGACCTGCTCGGTGGGCTGGGCGCCCACGGAGAGCCAGTACTGCGCACGCTCGGAGTCGATGTCGATGAGCGAGGGCTCCTCGGTCGGGTGGTACTTCCCGATCTCCTCGATCGCCCGGCCGTCGCGCTTCTTGCGCGAGTCCATGACGACGACGCGGTAGTACGGCGCGCGGATCTTGCCCATGCGCTTGAGACGGATCTTGACTGCCACTAGGTGGTCGCTCCTGGTTTCGTGATGGGGTGGACCGCGCAGGACCCCGGTGGGTTTCGGCGTCTCGGTTGGTCGCAGGACGCGGCGCCGGGCGGTGAGAGGGGCCGGCCGGGCCGAGTACAGCGGGTCATTCTGCCAGATCCCCGGGCGCGACCGAAACCCGTCACGGCGAGTGCGACGCGTCACGGCCACCCGGGTGGGTGGGCGCGGCGGGTCAGGGCTGCCCGGGGGTGGCGCCCGCGCGCTGCTCGAGGTCCCACAGCAGCTCGGTGACCACCCGGTAGGAGTTCACCGGGCCCCGCAGGCGGCGCCCGTCGAGGAAGACCACCGGGCGCGGCGGCAGCTGGGCGGCGTCTGCGTCGAGGTTGTCGTCCTCGACCCGGCCGAGCTGGGCGGCGGTGCGTACGTCCTGGACGAACCGCTCCACGTCCAGCCCCACCCCCGCGGCGAGGGCGCGCAGCGCGTGGGCGTCGGGGCGACCGGGCCGGGCGACCACGGCGTCGTGCATCGGCCAGAACCCGCCCTGGGCCGCGGCGGCCTCCAGGGCCAGGGCGGCGACGACGTCGGCCTCCGCCGTGGCGTGATGCCGGAAGACCACCCGAACCTGGGCCCCGAGGCGCTCGCGCGTCTCGCGCAGGACCTCTGCGGTGCGGGTGCGGTAGGCGGGGTCCAGCGCCGCGTAGACGACGACGGTGGCCGGCGCGTCCTCGGGCCCGCGCACGTGGTCGCGGGCGACGTCGACCGGCCGGGGCAGTACGGTCCCGGCCGGGATGGGCAGGGGGCGCAGCCGGTCACCGAGGGCGAAGATCGCCCAGGCGACGAGCAGGGCCAAGGCTGACGCGAGGAGCACCCCCACCCGCGCCTCGTCCTGGAGGCGGGGGTCGGTGAGCGACAGGTCGATGACGAGCAGGGAGATGGTGAAGCCCATCCCGGACAGCGCGCCCACCCCTGCCAGGCGGGGCAGGTCGAGGCCGGCGGTCCGGCTGGCGGGCACCAGCCGCTGGACGACGGCGGTGGTCCCGGCGATGCCGACGAGCTTGCCCAGCACCAGACCGGCGACGATGCCCCACGTCAGCGCGGAGGTCAGCGCGGCAGACAGCATCTCCCCGGAGAGCTTCACCCCGGCGTTGGACAGCGCGAAGACCGGCACGACGCCGTAGTTGACGTAGGGCGCGAGCAGGTCGGTCAGGCGCTGGTTCATCGGCACGGAGCGGTCGATGCTGCGCCGCGCGAGCCGGGCGGCGCGGGCCACCGGCGCCTGCCGGAACAGGTGGACGATGTGGGAGGCGGCGTCGACGTCCTGCAGACGCGTGGGGAAGACGGGCATGAGCAGGGCGATGAGCACCCCGGCCAGGGTGGCGTGCACGCCCGACAGGTACATCGCCAGCCACGTGGCCAGGCCCACGACCAGGTACGGCGTGACCCGCCACAGCCGCAGGTGCTGGAGCAGCCAGATGAGCCCGAGCCCGACGGCGGCCGCCGCCAGTGCGAGGACGTCGAGGTCGCGGGTGTAGAAGGCGGCGATGACGGTCAGGGCGCCGATGTCGTCGACGACGGCGAGGGCCAGGAGGAACACGCGCAGGCGCGGCGCGTTCTTGGGGCCGACGAGGGCGAGCATGCCCAGGGCGAAGGCGGTGTCGGTGGAGATCACCGCTCCCCAGGCGGCGCCGGCCGGGCTCCCGTGGTTGAGCGCCAGGAAGATCACCGCGGGCAGGACGAGGCCGCCCACGGCCGCGAGGACCGGCAGCAGCGCGCGCGAGGACTCGCGCAGCTCCCCGAGGGTGAACTCGCGGCGCACGTCCAGCCCGACGACGAAGAAGAACAGGGCCATGAGCCCGTCGTTGACCCACGTGGCCAGGGAGAGGGACAGCCCCCAGTCGCCGAGGCGCACGCCCAGCTCAGTCGACCAGAAGGCGTCGTAGGAGCCGCCGACGTTCGCCCAGACGAGGGCGACGAGCGTGGCCGCCGCGAGCGCGACCGCGGCCCACGAGTCGTTGCCGCCGCCGTGGCGACGCCGGCGCCGCCGGGTCGCCGTCGTGCGGCCATGCTCGCTGGACACGGTGACGTCCGACCTCCTGGTGCTCGGGTGCGCCGCGAGGCCGGGCGACGCCCGGACGTCCGCGGCACCGGCCAGGCTAAGCCCGGGGACAGCGGCGAGGCACGGCGGGAGCCGGGACCGGCTCGTCGGGGTCGCGGCGGCAGGGGTCGGGTCAGGACCAGCGGAACGTGCGCGCGGCCAGCGGGTAGAGCACCACCACCCAGACGACCATCACCGCCAGCTGCGGCACCGCGACGGAGCCCGCGAACCACGCCTCGGTCATCGCCTGGCTCGCCGCCCCGAGCGGGGTGTACGCGGCGATGTCGCCGACGACGTCGGGCATCGCCGGGCCGGGGGTCCACATGCCCGCCAGGAACAGCAGCGGGAAGTAGAGCAGCATGCCGAGGGAGGAGGCCGCGGAGCCCTTCCGGGCGCGGGCCGCGACGAGCAGGCCGACGCCGAACATCGACGCCGCCCCCAGGACGAACGCGGCCGCGGCGGCGCCCACGTGCGTCGGCGCCGGCGGGCCGAACGCCGCGGCCGCCACGGCGAGGGCGAGCACCGCGGCGAGCACGAGCGCGGCGAGGTTGATGGCCACGTGCGCGGTGAGCACGGCCCGCGGGCGCATCGGGGTGGTGGCCAGGCGCCGGAAGACGCCCTGCTCGCGGTAGGTGGCCAGGGCCACCGGCAGCGTGGTGAGCGCGGGGCTGGCCATGGCGGCCGCGAGCGCCACCGGCACGTACACGTCCACGGGCCGCAGCCCGGCCCACTCCACCGGGACGCCCGTCATGACGTCGCGCATGCCGGGGATGGCGAAGCCGACGCCGACGAGGAGCACGCTGGGGAAGATCAGCGCGAAGAAGACCGAGCCGCGGTCGCGCAGGAACAGCCGCCCCTCGGTGCGGGCGAGGGTGCGCCAGGCGCGGGCGGGGCCGGCGCGGCGGGCGCCCGGCGCGGCGGGGGCGAGCGTGCTCATGATGCGGCCTCCAGGGCGGGTGGGCGGGCCCCGGTGACGTCCACGAAGACGTCCTCGAGGGTGCGGGAGAGGGTGCGGACCTCGTCGGGGGCGACGTCGCCCTCGGCGAGCGCGAGGACGACGGCGGGCAGCACGCGCGGGCCGCCGGTGACCTCGTAGCCGCCGTCGACGGCGGCCACGGTGTCCACCTCGGGGAGGCGGACGAGCCCGTCGGCCAGGGCCGGGGCGGTGCCCGCGGGCAGCCGCATCCGGAACGTGCGGCGGTCCTCGCCGGCGGCGACCAGCGACGCCGGGCTGCCGGCGGCGACCACCCGGCCGTCGTCGATGATGACGAGCCGGTCGCACAGCCGCTCCGCCTCGTCCATGAAGTGGGTGACCAGGACGATGGTGACGCCGGCGTCGCGGACCTTCTCGATCAGGGCCCAGGTGTCCCGACGGGCCTGGGGGTCCAGCCCGGTGGTCAGCTCGTCGAGGATGGCCACCTGCGGGTTGCCGACCAGCGCCAGCGCGATGGACAGCCGCTGCTGCTGCCCGCCGGAGAGGTCGGCGAAGGCGGTGCGCCGCTGGTCGGTCAGCCCGAGCAGGTCGAGCAGCTCGGCGGCGTCGGCCGGCTCGGGGTAGAAGGCGGCGTACAGGTCCAGCGCCTCCCCCACCGTGAGCCGGGCCGGCAGGCGGGACTCCTGGAGCTGGACCCCCAGGTGCGGGCGGACCGCGGCGGGCTCGCGCTGGGTGTCCACGCCGAGGACGACGGTGCTGCCGCCGTCGGCCGGCCGCAGCCCGGCGAGGACCTCGACCGTGGTGGACTTGCCGGCCCCGTTGGGGCCGAGGATGCCGAAGATCTCGCCACGCTCGACGGCGAAGGAGACGTCGGCGACGGCGACCGTCGGGCCGTAGGCCTTGCGCAGGTTCGTGACCTCGATGACGGGACTCATCTCAGGACGCCACCTTCCGGATCGGGACATCGCGGGCGAGCAGGTAGTAGGCGAGCGCGGCCAGCGCCAGCACGACCACCGAGACAACGGCGGTGACCGGGCCGGACGGGGCCAGCGGCGCGAGCAGCTGGAACTGCCCGGTGGGCAGGGCCGGGGACCCGACGAGGTAGATGGGCGCGAGGGTCAGCGGCAGGACGACGGTGCCGCACCAGCCGCCGAGGCGGTAGTAGCCCATCCCGACGAGCAAGCCGCTGAGCTGGCCGGCCACGAAGGACAGCGCCAGCCCGGGGATGACGCCGAGGCCCGCGGAGGGGTCGAAGCCGTTCTGGGCGTCCAAACCGACGTGGCTCCACCCCTTCGCGGCGTAGACGAGCCCTTCGAGCTCCAGCGCGACTCCGGCGAGGACGGCGTAGGTGACCCCGACGAGGACGCCGACCGCGACGGTGGCCCGCACGAACGCGGCACGGGTCAGGCCGGTGGCGACGTGGGCGGCGAGGCCGGCGACGCAGAAGATGATCGCCATGGAGAAGCCGGTCCACAGGGCGCCGTGCCGGCTGAACTCGAAGATCGACGCCTCGACCGCGGCGAAGCGGTCGAGGAGGGCGATGACCACCGTGCCGACGACGGCCATGGTGGCCCACAGCCACACCCCGATGGTGGCCTGGCCGCGCAGGTTCCAGCGTGCGGCGCGCAGCCAGGGCGCGCGGGCCGGACTGGTGGTGGTGAGCATCATCGGGACTCCCTCGCGGTCAGGTGGATGAACAGGTCCTGCAGCGGGACCCCGCCGAGCTCGAGGCCCGCGGCGGCGGCCCGGTCCAGGGCGCCGTCGTCGAGGTCGTCGAAGACGGTGACCTGGCGGGTGGCGCCCAGGTCGCGGGTGCCGACGACGCCGAGGCCGGCGACGGCGGCGTCGACCCGGTCGGCGGGTCCGGTGATGGTCACGCCCCTGGCACGCAGGGCGTCGGTCTCCTCGCACAGGAGCACGCGCCCGGCGTCGAGGATCACCACCCGTTCGAGCAGGTGCTCGATCTCGCCGATGAGGTGGCTGGAGAGGATCACCGTGCGGGGGTGGGCGACGACGTCGGCGAGCAGGACGTCGTAGAAGCGCTGGCGCGACGGGGCGTCCATGCCCAGGTGGACCTCGTCGAAGATGCTCAGCGGCGCCCGGGTGGCGAGGCCGATGGTCGCGCCGAGGGCGGACCGCTGCCCGCGCGACAGCTTGTCCGGGGTCTTGCGACGGTCGATCGCGAAGGCGTCGAGGAGCTCCTCGGCCAGGCCGGTGTCGAAGCCGGGGCGCATGGCGGCCACGTAGCGGAGGTTGGTCGCGATCCTCTCGTAGGCCAGCACGTCGCCGCCCTCGCGGACGATGCTGGTGCCGCCCATGACGCGGGCGTTCTCGAACGGGTCCTCCCCGTCGACGCGCACCTCGCCCGAGGCCGCCCGCCGGAAGGCGGCGAGCACCGACAGCAGCGTGGTCTTGCCGGAGCCGTTGCGGCCGAGCAGCCCGTAGATGCCGCCCACGGGCAGGTCGAAGGTGACGCCGTCCAGCGCCGTGGTGCGGCCGTAGCGCACGGTTAGGTCGCGCACGGCGACGCCGAACCCGGCCTGCTCCTGAGCGGTCATCGTGCGGTCCTCCTGGGGTGGGTGCGGGTGATGTGCTCGACGAGCTCCTCGACGCCGATCCCGAGCAGATCGGCCTGCTTGAGGACCGGGTCGAGCACGTCGGTGAAGAAGGTCTGCCGGTGCTGGTCCAGCAGGCGCTCGCGGGCGCCGGCCGCGACGAACATGCCCACGCCGCGGCGCTTGTACAGGAGCCCCTCGTCGACCAGCTCGGCGAAGGCCTTGGCCGCGGTGGCGGGGTTGATGCGGTACGTCGTGGCGTACTGGGTGGTCGACATGACCTGCCCCTCCTCGGGAAGGGTGCCGGCGAGAATCTCGGCGCGGATCTGCTGGGCGATCTGCACGTAGATGGGCTCACGTCCCTCGAACATGGCCCGCCTCCAAGGTACTTCGGTTCATTGCTAGACTAATGCACCATAGAACCATGGACGGCGCAAGGAGTTTTTGCGGCAGCGGCGTGCCCACCTCCGCGAGGATCCGGCCGTCCGACCCGCCCCCGCCGGTGGCCGGACGGCCGCCGCATCTGCCGTCGCTAGGGTGACGTCATGCTGCTCGCCGAGGACCTGCTGCTCCTGCTCACCGACGACGCCAGCGGCCGGCCGGTCCTCGACGGCACCCGCCTCGACCTCGTTCTGGCCGGCGCGGTGGTGCTCGAGCTGGCGGTGGTGGGCCGTGCCGACGTCACCGGTCCGGGCGAGCCGGTGCGTGCCGGGCGGCTGGTGGCGCGGGACCCCTCCCCCACCGGCGACCAGGTCCTCGACGAGGCGCTGCGCCGGATCGCCGCCCGCCGGCCCTCCAAGCCGGAGACGGTGCTGCCCGGGCTCGCCAAGCAGCTGCGCCCGGCCCTGCTCGCCCGGCTGACCGAGCGCGGGATCCTGCGGGCCGAGGAGGGACGCGTGCTGGGCATCTTCCCCACGCGGGCGTGGCCGGCGACCGACTCCTCCCACGAGGACGGCGTGCGCCGGGGGCTGCACGAGGTGCTCGTGGTCGGGCGGGCGCCGGCGCCGCGCGAGGCCGCCCTGATCTCCCTGCTCGACGCCGCCGGTCAGGTCCCGAAGGTCCTCGCGGGCAGCGGGGTGGACCGGCGCGAGCTGCGTCGTCGCGCCCGGGACATCGCCGCCGGGGAGTTCGCCGGCGGGGAGTTCGCCGGCGCCGCGGTGCGCCGGGCGATCGACGCGGTCACCGCCGCCACGATGGTCGCCATCAGCGCCGGGGCCGTCGCGGCCAGCGGCGGCAGCTGAGGCGTCCGCCGAGTCGGTACCCCTAGACCAGGCGCCCGCGCAGGATCACGGCGGCGGGCCGGGACAGGACGCCGACGTCCTGGCGGGGGTCTGCGTCGTAGACGACGACGTCGGCGCTCGCCCCCTCGGCGATGCCGGGGACGGCGAGGAAGCGGCGCGCCCGCCAGCTGGCCGCGGCGACGACGTCGGCGGCCGGCACCCCGGCGCGGGCGACCTCGGCCAGCTCGGCCGGCAGGGAGCCGTGGACGATCGTGCCGCCCGCGTCCGAGCCCATGAGCAGCGGGACCCCGGCCTCGTGCAGGGCCCGCACCTGGGCGTAGCGGCGGGCGTGCATCTGCCGCATGCGGGCGGCGTAGCGGGGGTACTTCGCCCCGGCCTGGTCGGCGATCTCGGCGAAACGCCCGACCTGCAGGAGCGTGGGCGTGACCGGGATGCGCCGGTGGGCCGCCTCTGCGATCTGGTCCGCGTCCATGCCGGTGCCGTGCTCGATGCCGTCGATGCCGGCGTCGAGCAGCGGGTCGATGGCCTCCCGGGAGAAGGTGTGGGCGGTGACGCGGGCGCCGTTGTCGTGGGCGGCGGCGACGGCGTCGTGCAGGACGTCGGCGGGCCACAGCGCGCGCAGGTCGGCGTCGGCGCCCTCGGACCGGTCGATCCAGTCGGCGACGATCTTCACCCAGCCGTCGCCGGCGCGGGCCTGCGCGGCGACGGCGTCGGGCAGCTGGGCGACGTCGTCGAGCTCGAGGCCGTAGTTGCGCAGGTATCGCTTGGGGCGGGCGAGGTGGCGGCCGGCGCGGAGCAGGCGGGGCAGGTCGGTGCGGGCCTGGACCCAGCGGGTGTCCATGGGCGAGCCGGCGTCGCGGACGAGGAGCGTGCCGGCGTCACGGTCGGCCTTGGCCTGGACCACGGCCTCCTCCTCGTCCACCTCCCCGCCCGGGCCGAGGCCGATGTGGCAGTGCACGTCGACCAGGCCGGGCAGCACCCAGCCGGTGATCTGCCGCGCGCGCTCGGCGCCGAGCGGCGGGGTGCGGGTGAGGCGGCCGTCGGCCACCCAGACCTCCTCGAGCTCGGTGGCGTCGTCGACGAGCACGGTGCCGCGCAGGTGCAGGAGGTCGCTCATGGCGAGAGGTTCTCATGCCCGCGGCGTCCCCGGTCCGGCCCCCCGCCGGGCGAGACGTCATCGCGGGGAGGCGTCACCCGCCCCGTCGGGCGAGCTCCAGCGCCCAGGCGCGGGCCGCGTCCTGGCCGGGCAGCGGCGGGCGCGCCGGCGCGGCCGCGCCGCCGCCGGCCCCGTCTCCGGCCCCGGCCGCCGGACCGGTGGTGGGGCCGTCGCGTTCGTCGAGGTAGGCGTCCGCGGCCCTCTTGGCCCGGGCCGCGGCGGCGACCGTCTCGGGAGTCAGGAAGGCCATGGCTCATCTCCGGTCGGACGGTCGGACGTGGGGCGGTTCGTACGGGGCCGGGGCGGCGTCCCGGCGTGGCGGCGAGCCCGCGTGCTCACGGCATTCTCGTCGTCCGTGCCACGGATGACATCCCTGCGTACCAGACGCCTCACCCGTGGATCCGCCGGTCTCGGGCATCACGTGACGCTCGCGCACGGTTTGACGTCTCGCGCACCGTTTGACGTCTCGCGCACCGTTTGACGTCTCGCGCACCGTTTGACGTCTCGCGCACAACTTGACGTCTCGCCGAGAGGGCGGGTCATCCACGGCGGAGGACGGTGCCGCTCGCCCCTCGGGCGACGATGGTGACTCGACGCGCCCCCTGCGCGCGTGGCTCGCGCCGGACGTGCGAGGTGGTCATGACCCTGGACCTGCTCCTCATCGGACTGGCGATCGCGCTCGAACCACTGCCGATGAGCGCGTACATCCTGCTCCTGAGCACCGCGCAGGGCGCCCGGGCGGGGTTCGGCTTCGTGCTCGGCTGGGTGGTCACGCTCGCCGGCCTGGTGGTCCTGACGCTGCTCGTCACCGGCGGCAAACCGCCCGCGACGGGCTCCGCGCCGTCCACGGCGACGCTGGTCGCCAAGATCCTGCTCGGCGTGGCGCTGCTGGTCCTCGCGTGGCGCACGCGGGCGCGGCGCGGACGTCCGCCGGCCCCGCCGAAATGGATGGGGCGGCTCGACACCATGAACGTCGCGGCGGCGATCGCGCTGGGCTTCCTGCTCCAGCCGTGGTTCCTCGTCGCGGCCGGTGTCGCCACCGTCACCGCGGCGGACCTGTCGAACGGCGCGACGGTGCTGACGCTGGTGGGCTTCGGCGTGCTGGCCTCGGCCAGCTACCTGGCGATGCAGGCGTACGTCGTGGCCTCGCCCGTCGCGGCGCGGACGCGGCTGGACGCCCTGCGCACCTGGATCACCGTCCACCAGGACCAGATCGTCGTGGTGGTCTCCGTCGCCGTCGGGCTGTGGCTGATCGGGAAGAGCAGCTACCTGCTGGCGACGTGAGGACCGCGGTCCCCGGGCCCCAGCCCGCGCGGGCCGCGAGGTGGGCGGCGGGCTGGATGTCGGAGAGGCGGTCCTCACGGGCCTCACCTCACCGCAGGTACTTCTGCAGCTCCTCGAGGTCGGGCATCTCCTGGTTCTGCCGCGGCGCGCCGAGACCGAACGCGGAACCCGCCGGCGCCGCTGGCCTGGTGGCGGCCTCGCGCTCCTGCTGGGCGCGCTTGGCGGGGTTGCCGGACTTGCCCTTCTTGCCCTTCTTCGGCGGGGCCTGCATGCGGCCCTTGGACTTCTTCCCGCCCCCGGGCAGCATCCCCATGCCGGGCACTCCCCGGCCGGCGCCGCGGGCCATCTGCCGCATCATCGTCTTGGCCTGGTCGAAGCGCTCCATGAGCGCGTTGACCTCGGTGACGGTGGTGCCCGAGCCGCGGGCGATGCGCTGGCGGCGCGAGCCGTTGAGGATCCTCGGGTTGGTGCGCTCGGCCGGCGTCATGGAGTTGACGATGGCCTCGACGCGGTCGACCTCGCGCTCGTCGAAGTTCTCCAGCTGCTCGCGCATCTGACCCATGCCCGGCAGCATGCCGAGCATCTTCTTCATCGAGCCCATCTTCTTGAGCTGGTTGAGCTGGACGAGGAAGTCCTGGAGGGTGAAGTCGCCGTCGCCGGCGATCTTCGCGGCCATCTCCTCGGCCTGCTGGGCGTCGAACGCCTTCTCGGCCTGCTCGATGAGCGTGAGGATGTCGCCCATGTCGAGGATGCGGGAGGCCATCCGGTCGGCGTGGAAGCGCTCAAAGTCGGAGAGCTTCTCGCCGGTGGAGGCGAAGAGCACCGGCTTGCCGGTCACCCCGCGCACCGACAGGGCGGCGCCACCGCGGGCGTCGCCGTCGAGCTTGGTGAGCACGACGCCGGTGAAGCCCACACCCTCGGCGAAGGCGTTGGCGGTGGTGACGGCGTCCTGACCGATCATCGCGTCCAGGACGAACAGGGTCTCGTCCGGCTGGACGGCGTCACGGATGTCCGCGGCCTGCTGCATCATCTCGGCGTCGATGCCCAGCCGGCCGGCGGTGTCGACGATCACCACGGAGTACTGCTTGTCGCGGGCCTGCTGCACGCCGGAGCGGGCGACGGCGACCGGGTCGCCCACGCCGTTGCCGGGCTCGGGCGCCCACACCGGCACCCCGGCCTGCTCGCCGACCACCTGCAGCTGGGTGACGGCGTTGGGGCGCTGGAGGTCGGCGGCGACGAGCATCGGGGTGTGCCCCTGCTCGCGCAGCCACCGGCCGAGCTTGGCCGCCAGGGTGGTCTTCCCGGCGCCCTGGAGGCCGGCGAGCATGATCACCGTCGGCGGGTGCTTGGCGAAGTGCAGGTCGCGGGCCTCGCCGCCGAGGATCTCGACGAGCTCGTCGTTGACGATCTTGATGACCTGCTGGGCGGGCCGGAGCGCCTGGGAGACCTCGGCGGACTTCGCCTTCTCGCGCACGTTGGCGGCGAACGCGCGCACGACCGGCAGCGCGACGTCGGCGTCGAGCAGGGCGCGCCGGATCTCGGAGACCGTCGCGTCGATGTCGGCGTCGGAGAGGCGGCCCTTGCCGCGCAGCTGCTTGAAGGAGGCGGTGAGCCGGTCGGACAGATTGGCGAACAAGGCACTACCTCAGGTCGGAAGATGACGGGAACTGAGGATCAGGGTAGTGCCAGTTCGGCCGCAACCCGAGTGAAGAGCGTCTCGACCAGGCCGGCCCGCCAGCTCGTCCACGCCTGCGGGCCGGCCGCGCGGGCGTCCGCCTCGGTCAGCCGGCGCAGCAGGGCCAGGACGTCCGGGCGGCGCTCGACGGCGTCGGCCACCCAGGCGGCGACGGCCGGGTCGGCCAGGTTCCTCCGCGTGGCGACGGCTGGCAGCAGCAGGTGGTGGCGCACGAGGAGGACGACGGTGTCGCGGTCCGCCGGTGGCAGGCCCAGGCGGTCCAGCAGCGGGCGGACGATCCGCGCGCCGGTGGCCGCGTGGTCGTGCCCGCCGGGGACCTTGCCGAGGTCGTGGAAGAACGCGGCGAGCAGCAGGAGGTCCTCGCGCGGCGCCGGCCCGCCGGCGGCGGGCATGCGGGTCGCGGGCACGCGGGTCGCGGGCACCCGGGCGGCGGTCTCCACGAGGTGCCGGTCGACGGTGAAGCGGTGCAGCGGGTTGCGCTGGGGGCGGTTGCGCACCGCCGCCCACTCCGGGAACCAGCGGGTCACCACGCCGGCGAGGTCGAGGGCCTCCCACACCGGCACCTGCGCCGGGCCGGCGCCGAGGACCTCGAGGAGCAGCGCCCGCGCCGGCGCCGGCCACGGCTCGGGCACCGGCGCGGCCTGTGCCAGGCTGGTGAGCGTCACCGGCGACAGCGGCAGTCCGCTGCGGGCCGCCGTCGCCGCGGCCCGCAGGGCGAGCAGCGGGTCCGCGACGGGGTCGGCGTCGCCGGCCAGGACGATCTCGCCGTCGTGCTCGGCCAGCCCCTCCCCCAGCGAGGGCAGGCGCGGCGGGGTGGGGCGGCCGCGCACCATGAGCGGGCGGACGAACCGCGGCCGCGCCGTCGCCCGGCGGGCGCGGCGCACCGTCGCGTCCAGCGCGGCGGAGATCACCCGGGCGGCCTGGGCCGCGGACGCCAGCAGGTCGTCGGCGGCGTCGGTGACCGCGGCCCCGGCGGCGGTGACGGCGACCACCTCGTGGCGGCCGGGGTGCCCCAGTCCGAGGAGGCGGGCGACGTCGTCCTGCTCGCTGAGCAGCAGCCGGGTGGTGCGCCGCCCGGTGACGAGGGTGAGGGCGTCGCGCACGTCGAGCAGGTGGGCGTAGGCGTCGTCGAGGTCCCCGTGCGGGCGGTCGGTCAGCCAGCTGGCGGTGAGGGCGCGGGCGACGACGGCGTCGCGCAGCCCGCCGCGGGCCTCCTTGAGGTCGGGCTCGACGAGGTAGGCCAGCTCCCCGGCCCGGGCGGCCCGCTCCCCGACCGAGGCGAGCAGCTCGGGCAGGCGCCGGCGGGCGGCGCGGCGCCAGTCGGCGAGCACCGCCCCGGCGGCCGCCTGGGCCAGCGCGGCGTCGCCGGCGACGGCCCGCACGTCGAGCAGCCCGACGGCGGCAGGCAGGTCCGCCGAGGCGACCTGCCGGCACTGCTCGAGGCTGCGCACGGCGTGGTCGAGGTCGAGGCGGGCGTCCCACAGCGGGTACCACAAGGCGTCGGCCAGCGCGGCGAGCGCGGCCCCGTCGAGGGTGCGCCCGTCGTGGACGAGGAGCAGGTCGAGGTCCGACAGGGGCCCGCCGTCGCGCCGGCCCAGGCTCCCCACCGCCGTCAGGGCGACGCCGTGGTCGACGCCGAGGCCGGTGGCGCGGGCGGCGCCGGCCCACAGGTCCGCCAGCGCGGCGTCGGTGAGGTCGGCCAGCGCCCGGCGGTAGCGGGCCCCGGCCCCGGCCTCGCCGGGAACGGGGGCCGGCAGCGCGAGACGGGCCTGGCGCAGCTCCCCCACCGTGGGGCGCTGCGCCAGGCCCGTCATCGTCGCTCCTCGTCACGGCCGGCGGCCCGGCCACGGTCCACGGGACCCGGGGCCCCGCTCGGTCACGGGACCGCGCGACCCCGCTCGGTCACAGCGCCTCGGCGCCCCGCTCGCCGGTGCGGACCCGGATGACGTCCTCGACCGGGACCGTCCAGACCTTCCCGTCGCCGATGCGCCCCGAGTGGGCCGCGCCGACGACCGCGTCGACGACGGCGGCGGCGTCGGCGTCGTCCACGACGACCTCGATGCGCACCTTCGGGACCAGCTCGATGGTGTACTCCGCGCCGCGGTAGACCTCGGTGTGACCGTGCTGGCGGCCGTACCCGTTGGCCTCCGACACGGTCATGCCGTGCACGCCGGCGGCCTCGAGGGCCCTCTTCACGTCGTCGAGCCGGTGCGGCTGGACGATAGCTGTCACGAGCTTCATGCGTTCGCCTCCGTCGTGGTGCGCGCCGCCTCCGGGTTGGTACGTGCCGCACCGACACTTGCCTCGGTGGCGAACCTACCGGCCGTGATGCCCTCGTACGCGGACTCGCCGTGCTCGAACTGGTCGATGCCGACCACCTCGACCTCCTCGCGCACCCGCCAACCCATGGCAGCCTTCAGCGCGAGCCCGATGATCGTCGTCATCACTCCGGAGAAGATCACCGCGGCGACGGCGATGATCACCTGGACGAGGAGCTGGGCGAACCCGCCGCCGTAGAACACGCCGGTGGTGGTGCTGAGGAAGCCGATCGCCACGGTGCCGACGAGGCCGCCGACGAGGTGGACGCCGACGACGTCGAGGGAGTCGTCGTAGCCGAAGCGGTACTTCAGGCCGACGGCGAGGGCGCACAGGGCGCCGGCGGCCAGCCCGAGGATGATCGCCCCACCGGGGCTGAGCGCGCCGGCGGCCGGGGTGATCGCGACCAGGCCCGCGACGACGCCGGAGGCGGCGCCCAGCGAGGTGGCGTGCCCGTCGCGGATCTTCTCGGTGAGCAGCCAGCCCAGCATGGCCGCGGCGGTGGCGCTGGTGGTGTTGACCCAGGCCAGGCCGGCGGTGCCGTTGGCACCGAAGGCCGAGCCGGCGTTGAAGCCGAACCAGCCGAACCACAGCAGCCCGGCGCCGAGCATCGTCAGGGGCAGGTTGTGCGGCTTCATCGGCACCGCGGCGAAGCCCCGGCGCCGGCCGATGATGAGGGCGAGCACGAGGCCCGCCATGCCGGCGTTGATGTGGACGACGGTGCCGCCGGCGAAGTCGATGGGGGCGGCGATGCCGCCGAAGGGCCCGTCGGGACTGAGCAGCCCCTTGTTCCAGACCATGTGGGCCATGGGGAAGTACACGAGCGTCACCCAGATCGCCGTGAAGACCATCCAGGTGGAGAACCTGGCGCGGTCGGCGATCGCGCCGGAGATCAGGGCGACGGTGATGATCGCGAAGGTCACCTGGAACGCGACGTCGACGATCACCGGGTAGTTGTTCGCGTTGAGCGCGAACTCACCGCCGGGGCCGTAGATGACGCCGGCCAGGGCGAAGTGCTGGAACGGGTTGCCCACGATGCCCGCGACGTTCGTGCCGCCGAAGGACATCGACCAGCCCCACAGGACGTAGACGAGCCCGACGACGCCCATGGCACCGAAGGACATCATCATCATGTTCAGGACCGACTTCGACCGGGACATGCCGCCGTAGAAGAGCGCCAGCCCGGGGGTCATGAGGAGAACGAGCGATGCTGCGGCCAGCATCCATGCGGTCGCTCCGGTATCCATGGTTCCTCCCTCACCAGCGCGATCGGCTGGTCGGGGACAAGCGTCTCCGGCGCACGTTTCGTGCGGCGTACCCCGATGTTTCGGGCGCGTGACGAGACCGCGCGGGATGTGAAATCCGTGTTGCGTGTGGGGCGTGGGGCCGGGCGAGGCGTCCGCCGGCGGGGCGGCGGGGGCGTCGACGCCTGCAAGACGCGAACCGGCCCGGCGCCGCGCGGGGCGGGCCGGGCCGGTGTTGCGCCGTCGGACAGCGGGAGCGTCAGGACAGCAGGGCGTCGACGAACTCCTCGGGCTCGAAGGGCGCGAGGTCGTCCGGGCCCTCGCCGAGGCCGACGAACTTCACCGGGACGCCGAGCTCGCGCTGGACGGCGACGACGATGCCGCCCTTGGCGGTGCCGTCGAGCTTGGTCAGCACGATGCCGGTGATGTCGACCGCCTGGGCGAAGACCTCGGCCTGCCGCATGCCGTTCTGCCCGGTGGTCGCGTCCAGGACGAGCAGCACCTCGCGCACGGGGGCCTGGCGGGACATCACCCGCTTGATCTTGCCGAGCTCGTCCATGAGGCCGGCCTTGTTCTGCAGGCGGCCGGCCGTGTCGACGAGCACGACGTCGGCGCCGGCCTCGCGGCCCTCCTTCACGGCGTCGAAGGCGACGGCGGCGGGGTCGGCGCCCTCGCGCTCGGAGCGGACCACGGGCACGCCGACGCGGGCGCCCCAGGTGCTGAGCTGGTCGGCCGCGGCGGCGCGGAAGGTGTCCGCGGCGCCGAGGACGACGTCGTGGTCCTCGGCCACCAGGACACGGGCGAGCTTGCCCACCGTGGTGGTCTTGCCGGTGCCGTTGACGCCGACGACGAGCACGGTGGCCGGGTGCGGCTCGCCGTCGTCGCCGATGGCCGGCTCGACGTGGAGGACGCGGTCCATCGTGGGGTCGACGAGCTCGAGCAGCTCGCGGCGCAAGACCTCGCGCACCTGCGCGGCGTCGGTCGTGCCGAGCACCTTGGTCTCGGTGCGCAGCTTGTCCATGAGCTCGGTGGTGGGGCCGACGCCGACGTCCGCGAGGAGCAGGGTCTCCTCGATCTCCTCCCAGTCGTTCTCGGCGAGGTCGCCGCGGGAGAGGATCGACAGGAGCGTCTGGCCGATCGTGCCCGAGCGGGCGAGGCGGGCGCGCAGCCGCTGCATGCGGCCGGCGACGGGCTCGGGCCGCTCGAGGGTGGGGACCGGGGTGGTGGACGGCGGGGCCGGCTCCTCCGGCGCGGTCACGACCGGGGCGCTCGCCCCGGCGGCCGGGGGCTGGTCCACCTCGTAGGGACTTACGTCCTCGGGCGGGAGGGTGGTGGGGCCGCGGCGGCGCCGGCCGGTGGTCAGGGCGACGGCCCCGACGACGACCAGCACGACCACGAGCACAGCGATGAGAATCCAGGCTTGGTCGGTCACTCCCCCAGTCTGGCGCAGGGCGCGGCACCGCGCCGAGCGCGCACGCCGGGGTCAGCGGCGCAGCAGGCGCGCCTGCTCGCGGGCAAGCTCGAAGCGCGAGACCAGCTCCTCAGGCCCGGTGTAGGCCGGCTCGTCGGTCTCGGCGAGGGTGAACAGGTCCTCGAGCGGGGTGTCGCGGGTCTCGGCGCGGGCGGGGCGCAGGTTGGCGGCGGCGAGCTCGTCGGAGCGCCATGCGCGCACGCTCTCGCGCACCCAGGCGGCCCAGCCGCCCTCCGGCCGGCGTTCGACGGCGACCAGCAGGAGCACCCCCACCGCGGCCAGCGCCGTCATGAGCATCCCGATCATCGCCCCAGTCATGCCTCCAGTATCACCGGAACGGACCCGTCCGCACCGCTGGGGGCCCGCCCGCACGCCCGGGCGGGACGTGACGTCCCTCACGTCGGCCGGGCGCCATGCGCCCCTGCCCGGCGGCCGGCTCCGGGGGCCCGCTGGGGCCGGGTTCACCTGGCCGCCTCTGAGCCTCAGGTGCCCAGTTCGGGGCTCCCAGGTGGCGGGCTCTGGGCGCTCAGGTGGCCGGCTCGGGCTCGCGCTCCAGGCGCTGGGAGATGACGGTGGTCACGCCGTCCCCGCGCATCGTCACGCCGTACAGGGCGTCGGCCACCTCCATCGTGCGCTTCTGGTGGGTGATGACGATGAGCTGGGAGCTGGCGCGCAGCTCGGTGAAGATCTCGAGAAGCCGGCCCAGGTTGACGTCGTCGAGGGCGGCCTCGACCTCGTCCATGACGTAGAACGGGCTGGGCCGCGCCTTGAAGATCGACACCAGCAGCGCCACGGCGGTCAACGAGCGCTCCCCGCCGGAGAGCAGCGAGAGGCGCTTGACCTTCTTGCCGGCCGGGCGCGCCTCGATCTCGATGCCGGTGGTGAGCATGTCGTCGGGGTCGGTGAGCACCAGGCGGCCCTCGCCCCCGGGGAACAGGCGCGGGAAGACCTGCTCGAACTGGGCGGCGGTGTCGGCGAAGGCCTCGGCGAAGACCCGCTGGACCCGTTCGTCGACCTCCTTGACGATCTGCAGGAGGTCCGCGCGGGACTTCTTGAGGTCGGCGAGCTGGTCGGTGAGGAACTTGTGCCGCTCGGCCAAAGCCGCGTGCTCCTCGAGGGCCAGCGGGTTGACCTTGCCCAGGCGGGCGAGGTCGCGCTCGGCGGCGCGCAGCCGCTTCTCCTGCTCGGCCCGCACGTAGGGTCGTGGCGGCGGCACGTCCTCCCCGTCGGCCACCGGGGCGGTGGACGGCACCGGGCGGTCCGGTCCGTACTCGTCCACGAGGACCTGGGGGTCGAGGCCGAGCTCGGCGACGGCACGCTCCTCGAGCTGGGTGATGCGCAGGCGCTGCTCGGCGCGGGCGACCTCGTCGCGGTGGGCGGCGTCGGTGAGCCGGGCCAGCTCGGTGCCGATCTCCTCGAGCTCGGCGCGCACCGCGGCCAGCGCGGTCTCGCGCTCGGCCCGCTCCGCCTCCGCCGCCTCCCGCGCGGCCGCCGCGGCCGCCACGGACCGCTCGATGGCGGCCAGCGCCCGCGCGGCGCCCTCCCGCACCTCGGCGGCCACCTGCGCCTGCGCGGCCCGGCGGGCCTC
>NZ_VUKF01000033.1 GCF_009193185.1 Georgenia thermotolerans
CCCCGCCGCACCCACCACCCCGCCGGACACCGCCGGCGCGGCACCGACCGAGCGGATCGCCCCTGCGCCGGCGCGACGGTCCGGCCCGCCCCCGCGCCCGCCGCTGTCGGCCGAGACCCCCGCCCCGGTGCGCCGGGAGGTCCCGCCCCCGCGCGCAATCCTCACCAGCCGGACCCTGTGGCTGCTCAGCTTCGTCGCCGGCCTGGTGGCCGCCGGCTTCGCCTGGCTGGACCGCACCGCCGGCCAGCAGCGGCTGACCGAGATGGTGACCGAGCTCGACCCCACCCGGGACCCAGCGTCCCTGGCGTCCCTCGGGCGGCTGATCTTCTGGGGCTCCTTCGCCGCCGTGCTGCTGGTCATCGTGGTCGAGGCGCTGCTGCTGCGCACGATGATGGGCCGGCGCGCCTGGGCGCGCATCGCCCTGCTGGTCATGCTGATCGTCCACGCCGCGGTCATGGTCCTCGCCGACGCCTACCTCGCCGCGGCGGGGGCGGAGGGTGCCGGGGTCCGCTGGCCGCTGGTCGCCCAGCTGCTGCTGGCCGCGGCGGCCTGGATCGTCAGCCTCGCGCCGTCGGCGACGCGCTGGTTCCGCGCGGAGCCGTCGTCCCCGGCGTGACCGGCTCGCGGCCCGCGCCCGCGATACGCGGGGCGGCGGGATCCTCGGAGGACGGCGCCCGCAGCACCAGCCGCTGACGCCCGCCCCCGCCGGCCGCGGCCACCAGCGCCTCGCAGCTGCGCACCACCACCTCGCAGACGGCGGCCGTGGCCCGGTCCGTCAGCGGGTTCGCGGCCAGCGCCCGCCAGCGGCGCAGCGCGGCGAGCGCCTGCTCGCGCACCTCTCCCGGCGCGGCGTCGTCCCCCAGCCCCAGCCGGCGGGCCGCGCCGACCCCGGCCCCGCCCACGAGCCGCTCGGCCTCGGCGGCCAGCGCGGCGGGCACCGGCAGCCCGGAGGTGCGGGCCGTGGCGAGCAGCCGCAGCTCGCGGAACTCGTGCGCCCCGGCCTGCACCCGCTCGACCTCGGCGGCCAGCCGCTCGGTGCCGGGCCGGGGCCGCTCGCGGAGCAGGGCCTCCAGGCCCACGAGCGTCGTGCGTGCCTTGAGCTGGCCGGCGCGGGCCTGGAACTGCCCGTCGAGCAGGCGCTGGAGCTCCCCGAGACCGCTGCGGCGGGCCATGTCGTGGGCGAGCTCGGTGGGGTCGTCGATGCCGCTGCGGATGAGCACCATGGCCAGGCGCAGCCCGAACATCCCGAACCGCTCGAGCAGGGCCGCGCGCACCTCGGGGTCCACCGGGGTGCCGGCGGCGTGGGCGAACCGGTCGGCCGACAGGAGCAGCCGCTCGCGCTCCTCCCGCTCCAGCCCGGCCAGCGCGCGCAGCGCGGCGAACTCGGCCTGGCGCAGCGTCCGCGCGCTCTGGGCGAGCAGCCCGGCGACCGGCACCACCGCGAGCGCCAGCTGACGCAGCACCGGGTCCTCCCGGTAGCGGGCGGCGACGTCCCGGGCGGAGACCATCGTGTCGAGCCGCCCGGCGCCCACCTCGTCGGCCCGGGAGAGCACCGCCAGGGCGTTGACCGTGCCGGAGCGGCCCGCCGCCGCGTCGCGGAAGGACTCGAGGAAGTGGATGTCCGAGCCGTGCAGGTGCCGCAGGAGGTAGACGACGGCGTCGGCCTCCGACGGGGCGTCGTCGGGGGTGAGGAAGGCCGTCGCCCGGGCCGACACGTCGGTGGACAGCGAGGCGATGCCCGGGGTGTCGATGAGGGTCAGCTCGCGCAGGCTCGCCGTCGGCC
The DNA here is from genome assembly GCF_009193185.1 of Georgenia thermotolerans. Taxonomy (GTDB): domain Bacteria; phylum Actinomycetota; class Actinomycetes; order Actinomycetales; family Actinomycetaceae; genus Georgenia; species Georgenia thermotolerans. The sequence goes on from NZ_VUKF01000033.1 coordinate 1,784, forward strand.
AGTCCACGACCAACCGGGCCACCGCCTCCGCCGGCAGGCCCGCGAGGTCCAGCCGGAGGCGCCCGTCCACCCGGCGCACCGGCAGCTGGCGCGGCTCGCCGTCGACCGGGTGGAGGGTGACGCGCGGGACGGGCCCGTAGCGGTACCAGGTCACCACCCGGGTGCACTCGCCGGTGTCGGTGGGGGCCAGCTCCTCGCCGAGGATGGCGTTGAGGAGGGTGGACTTGCCCGCCTTGACCATGCCGGCGACGGCGACGCGCAGCGGCCCGTCGAGCCGGGCGGCGTAGCCGCGCAGCAGCGCGGCGGCCTGCGGGTCGTCGCCGTAGACCTCGAGGGCGTCGCGCAGCAGGCGGCGGACGGCGCCGTCGGTGCTCACGGCACCACCGCGCCGGCCCCGGCGGCCGGTGCCGCGCCCGCGCTCGCACCGGAAGCCGGCGCCCCGCCCGACCGCGGCGCCGTGGCCTCCTTGCCCAGGGCCTCGGCGCGCCGGCGCAGCGCCTCGACTCTGGCCAGCTCCGCCTGCAGCGTCTTGATCCGCTGCTCGCGCTCGGCGGTGAACACGGTGGCGGCGCGCTGGGCGACGAGGACGGAGTCGGTCAGGGAGCGGTGGTGCTCCTCGGCGATCTCGGTGAAGTGGTCGCGGATGGCCCGCTGGACCACCCGCAGCCGGTCCCGCAGCTGCTTGCCGACCTGGAACGTCACGTCGTCGACCTGGCGGCGCACGATGCTCTTGGCCTCGGCCTGGCGCCGCTTGAGCCGGTTCTCCTTGTCGTCGCGGTAGACCTTCCCGCCCAGCAGCACCCCGGCCCCCACCGAGATGGGGTTGATGAGGGACAGCCCGGCGATCCCGGTGAGCAGGCCGAACATCAGCACCCCGCCGTAGGAGCCGCGCATGCCGATGAGGACCTTCTGCACCGCCGAGACGTGGCCCGGGTCGAGGTCGGGCACGGGGGCGACGGGGTCGAGGACGTCGTCGGTGTCCTCCACGTGCAGCAGCGGCAGGCTGACGTCGTCCTCCGCGAACAGGTCGCCGACCTGCTCGGCGAGCCACTGCGACCGCTCGGCGGTCCACACGAACGTCTCGGAGACCGCCGAGGCCACCCGCTGCTCGAGCCAGTCCGCGAACTGGTCCCACACCGGGCCGGGGTCGCCGGCGTCGATGGCCTGCTCGGCCTCGCGCTGGACGGCGCGCAGCCGGTCGCGCAGGTCGTAGTCCATGTCGGCGATGAGGTCGGCCATGCCGTCGTTGAGCGTCACCTGCCAGCGGGCCGAGCGCTTGCGCTGCTCGTCGGCGCGGTCCTTGGCCACCTCGAGCTCGGCGAGCAGCTGCGGGGTGCGCTCGGGGTCCTGCAGGGCGGAGAGCTCGGAGCTCAGGGCCAGGCGCAGGTGCTCGGCCGTGGAGAGCAGGTCGTGCGCCACCGAGCGGCGCTGGAGCCGCTCGGCCTGCCCGACGATCTCCCGGCGCAGGTAGGCCACCAGCGCGGGGAAGCCCGACTCGGCGTTGAGCTCCTGGTCGCCCACCTGGCCGGCGTGCAGGCGCAGCACCGAGGAGACCGGGAACAGGGGGATGTCGGCCGCGACCCGGGCGAGGTGGCCGCGGTCGAGGTCGGCCACGCGCCGCCACTGCGGGTACAGGTCGGTCTTCGACAGCACCGCGGCGACGTTCGGGCACACCCGCATCGCCTGGCGCAGGAAGTGCATCTCCGGCTCGGTGTACTCCTGGGAGGCGTCGGAGACGACCAGCACGGCGTCCGCGGCGGGCAGCGCGGTCAGGGTGGCCAGGGCGTGGGCGGAGTCCAGGCCGCCCACGCCCGGGGAGTCGACGACGGCGAGCCCGCCGGCGAGGACCGCGCGCGGCAGCGTGACCTCGGCCCCGACCAGGCGCTTGGTGTTGCCGGGGTTGCCGGCCTCGGTGACGAAGCGGGGAAGGTCCTCCAGCGGGACCGGGCGGCGCTCGGGGGCGGCGTCCTCTCCCCCGCCGGCGAGCAGGACGGCGGCGGTGGGCTGCTCGCCGTGGCGGACCACCGTGGGCACCGCCGTCGCGACGTCGTCGTCCACCGGGCACACCGGCGCCCCGACGAGGGCGTTGATGAGCATGCTCTTGCCCTGCTTGAACTCCCCGACGACGAAGACGCGGATGGCGGGGTCGAGCAGCCGGCGCCGGGTCTGCTCCAGGCGGCGGCGCAGGTCCGCGCGCTCGCCGTCGCGCACCAGCGTGATGGACTGATCGACCAGCGTGACCAGATCTGCCACGGTCCCTCCCTCGGGCGTGAGGATCTATCGCACCACAGGGCCGGCCCGCCGGGGGACGGAATCCCCGAGGGCCGGCCCGGCGGTCGGTGCGGCTCAGCTCGGCACGTCGCCCAGGCCGTCCGGGCCGACGTCGGTGCCGGTGAAGCTGTCGGAGAAGGTCTCGTCGAAGGAGTCGTGCACGACGAGGGCGTCCTCGGTGCTCCCGGCCTCGTCGGCCGCGACGACGGCGCTGCCCGGGACGTCGGCGGTGCCGATCTCGTCGTCGGTAATCGCCGCCGGGGCGTCGTGGGTGGAGCCATCCGAGGCGTCAACCTCGAGGTCGGCGTCCGTGAGGCCGGCGCCGGCCACGTCGTCCAGGTCGGCGTCGTCGACGTCCGTGCCGACGTCGTCCGGCGTGAAGGAGTCCTCGAGGTCGACGTCGACGTCGGGCGACGGGCCGTCGAAGGCGTCCGTCAGGTCGAGGTCGACGTCGGTGGGGCGGTCGGAGCCGTCGTCGAACGCGTCCTCCGTGAGGTGCCCCGAGTGCTCGGAGCCGTCGGTGACGTGGTCGTCGTCGAAGGAGTCCTCGACGTCGAGGTCGGTGGTGCCGATCTCGACGGCGGCGTCGTGAGCCTCGAGGTTCGTCGAGCCGTCGGTGGCGGCGTCGACGTGCACGTCGCCGCCGGCTGCGATCGCGCCGTCGCCCGTGGCGACGATCGCGTCGTTGTCGAACCACTGCAGGACGTCGCCGTCGGCCCACACGTTCTGGTGCACCGCCTGGTCCGTGACGGTGTCCCGGTCGTCCACGCTGGAGGTGTATGCGTAGCTGTTGACGATGTGGGTCAGCTGCGTCACGGCGTGACCGTGGTCGTCGTCGCCGTGGCCGCCCCAGCCGTCGTCGTCACCGCGTTCGGTGTGCTCCGGGCCCCGTCCGCCGTCCTGGTGCCGGTCCCCGCGGCCGGGCCCGCCCCAGGAGGTGCCGCCGCCCGCGTGCCCGGCGCCTTGGAAGGACGTGTCGACCCGCATCGGCGCGTAGTCGAGGACCACCGGCAGCACGGCGTCGACGTCGTCGGTGTGGACGTCGTCCAGGCCGGCCCGGTGCAGCTCCCCGTGGGGATCCTCGCGGAACCGCTCCGCCGCGTCGGGGTCCCTGAGCATCTGCATCAAGAACTCCAGCAACGCGTTGGCGATGGTGGTCATCGAGTCTCCTCGTCGTCATCGCCCGGGGGCGAGCGGCGTGCGCTGCGTCGAACGTAAGCGCCGCCGACCCGGACGGCATCGGGGTCCTGCCCGTACCTGCGCCCGTCCGCGTTAGGGGGTGCCGGCCCCTGAGGCTAGGGGCCTGCCGGCCCCGCCCGGCCAGGGCAGGGCGAGGCCGGTGGCCGGCCCGAGGGGGGGTCGGGCCGGCCACCGGGGCGGGGTCACGCGACGCCGTCGACCTCGAGCTCGTTGTCGGAGAAGTTGTCCGAGAAGTTGTCGTCGAAGGAGTCCTCCACGACGACGTTGTCCTCGATCTCGGTGTTCCCGACCTCGTTGTCGGCGATGACGACGTTGTCCGACACGTTGGTGTTGCCCACCTCGTTGTCGGAGATCGTCGTGGAGTGGTCGTGGGTGGAGTTGTCCGAGGCGTCGACGTCGATGTCCGCGTCCTTGGCGTCGATCCCGTCGTTGTCGGTGTTGCCGACGTTGTCCAGGTCGACGTTCTCGACGTCGATCCCATCGTTGTCGGAGTTGCCCACGTTGTCCCAGTCGACGTTCTCGACGTCGATCCCGTCGTTGTCCTGGGTGAAGGAGTCGTCGATGTCGACGTCGACGTTGGTGGACTCGTCGTTGAACGAGTCGGTGGCGTCGAAGTCGACGTTGGTGGAGTTGTCGGAGTGGTCCGAGTTGTCCTCGGAGTGGTCGTCGTTGAAGGAGTCGTCGATGTCGACGTCGGTGTTGCCGACCTCGACGGTGGAGTCGTGCGCCTCGACGTTGGTGGAGTTGTCGGTGGAGTTGTCGACGTGCGCGTCGTCGCCGGCGGCGACGGAGTCGTCGCCCGAGGCGATGATCGCGTCGTTGTCGAACCACTGCTTGACGTCGCCGCCGTCGGTCCAGATGTTCTGGTTCACGGACTGGTCGACGTTGGTGTCCCGGTCGTCGATGTTCTTGGTGTACTCGAAGTTGTTGACGATGTGGGTCAGCTGGGTCACCGCGTGGTCGTGGTCGTGGTCCCGGCCGTGGTCGTGGTCGCGGTCGTGGTCCCGGCCGTGGTCGTGGTCACGGTCGTGGTCCCGCCCGTGGTCACGGTCGCTGCGCGAGACGGCCTCCGCCCGGGCGTAGGCCTCCGCCCGCGCCGACGCCTCGGCGCGGGCCTCGCCGCCGACCTCCCGCCTGACGGCGTGCTCGAGCACGACCGGTGCGACGGCCTCGACGTCGGCGCTGCAGATGTTGGCGAGCCCGGAGCTGGCGAGGTAGCCCTCGGGGTCGGCGTTGAACTCGGCAGCGGCCTGCGGGTCGCGCATGAGGTTCATCAGGAACTCGAGCAACTGGCTGGCGATGGTGGCCATCGGTGATCTCCTCGTCCTTGAAGCGTCAGGGCCGGGCGGGTTCCGCCCGACTGAGGCGAACGTAGGACCGGACAGGTGTCGACCACATCGGGGGTGCCGCCGATGCTTGCGGGCTCGGGATGGGGTCTCGGCCCGGGCACCCGCGTTCCGGGGTCTGGGCTCTGGTAGGGGGTGGGGCTCAGGGGTGAGGGGGACGGGTGATCGGTGGATGAAAGCCGGCAGGCTGCGGCCTGGCGTGCCCGGGCACACGACGCGTCGGGGGGCGTCGCGCGACGTCCTCAGCGCTCAGTCCCGGACGTCCGAGGTGCTGGACCGGACGGGGCCGGAGCGCTCCGGCTACGCGCTCCACTCCTCGCCGAGGGCGATGCGCAGCCGGGCGAGCAGCTCCGAGCGCGAGGCCGCGCCGAGCCGGCGCCGGATCCGTGCGACGTGGTGCTCCACGGTGCGCGGTGAGATGTAGATCGTGTCGCCGATCTCGCGGTAGGTCTTGCCCGCCAGCACCAGCCCGGCGATCTCCCGCTCGCGGGGGCTGAGCCCGCTGTCGTCGACGAGGGGGCGGCTCGCCGCGGGTGCGGGCTCCTGCGGCAGGCCGGGCTTGGTGCCGGGATGCAGGTCGCGGGCCCGGGCGAGCAGGCGCGCCATGTCCTTGCGCTCCTCCGTGCGGGCGGCGGCGTGCCCGGCCAGGCGGGAACCGTCCCAGGTCAGCCCGACGGACGCCAGCCCGCGGGCGGCGTTCTCCACCGTCGCCACGTCGACGTTCCCGGCGAGCACCGACACCCAGGCCCGGCCGGCGGAGGCGAGGACGGCGGCGTAGTGGCTCTTCCCGGCCGCGCGGACGAGCGCCGCGGCGTGCGGGCCGAGGTCGGCGGGCCGCTCGGCCAGGATGGCGGCGTGCACGTGGGCCCAGTGAAGCGGCACCGCCCACAGCGGCGGGTCGCCCAGCCGGCTCAGCAGCGCCCACGCCTCCGCGACGTGTCCCTCGACCCGGGCGGTGTCCCGCAGCCGGGCCGCGGCGATGAGCAGCTCGCCGAGCGGGAGCAGGGTGAACAGGTCGACCGGGAAGTGCAGGATCGTCTCCCGGGCCCGGCCCCACGCCTGCACGAGCGCCGGGGCGTCGTCGGTCCGCCGGGCCAGCCCCACCTCGAGCGCGCGCAGGAAGAGCTCCTCCCGCGGGGAGGCGGGGTGCCCGCCGGCGGCCGCCTCGGCGAGGGCGCTCTGGGCGAGGTCGGGGCGGTCGCGGAGCATCGCCGTCCACGCCCGGAACAGCAGCAGGCCCGGGCGGGCGGCGGCACTGCCCTGCCCGCCGGCCAGGGCGCCCTCGACGACCGACTCGGCCACGGAGAGCTCTCCGACGTGCAGGGCAACCAGCGCCCCGAGCGCCGCCGGGGAGATCGGCAGGGGGATGGCGCAGCCGCTGGCGGTGAGCATGTCCGAGGCGCGCACGAGCGAGGCCATGGCGGCGGTGGCGGAGCCGTCGAGGGTCGCCCGCAGCCCCTCGGACATCAGGCCGGGCACCGCCGCGAGCACGGTGGGCGGCGCGGCCGCCGGCGCGGCGTCGAGCATCTCCTCGGCGCCCTCGCGGTCCCCCGCCCCGAGCAGGGCCACGACGGCGAGCGGCGCGGACGCGCCCACACGCCCCGCCCCGAGCCAGCGGTACACCTGGGCGCTGCGCGCCAGCATCCCGCGCCGGGACCAGACCTCGGCGGCGACGTCGACGGCGCGGCCCAGGTCGGGCGGGCCGGGCTGGGTGAGCAGGTCGTCGACGATGCGGCCGGCCTCGTCGAGGTCGCCGGACAGCGCGGCGGCCTGGGCGCGCCGGGCGGCGAGCGCGCCGGCGTCGGCCCCGGCGGCGACGGCCTGGGCGTACAGCGCCCGGGCGGCGACGGGGTCCCGCGCCAGGGCGGCGTCGGCCTGACCGGTGAGCGCGGCGGCCACGCGCGGGTCGGCCAGGCCCGTCCGGGCGAGCTGGCGGGCGACGTCGTCCAGGGGGCGGCCGAGGGTGTCGACCGCCGCGAGCAGGGCGCGTTGGCGCGCCCGGACCCGGTGGGCCGGCGTCGCCGCGAGCAGGGCCTCGCCGACGAGGGGGACGATCGCGCCGGCGGACGTGAGCAGCCCGGCGGCCTCGCCGTGGGCGACGAGGTCCTCCACGCCGTCCAAGTCCCGCTCGAGGGCCGGCGGCGGGGTGTCGCCGGAGAGGTCGAAGCCGACCGCGAGGTCGAGCAGCAGCTCGCGCAGCCGGTCGTCGAGGTGCTCGAGCTCGCGGCCGAGCTGGGCGAGCACGGCGGGCGGGGCCACCTGGACGCCGTCGCGCGGCCAGGTGGTCACGACCCGCTGGACGAGCCACGGCATCCCCGCGGTCACCCGGGCCAGCGCGTCCACGACCGCGCCGGGGACCGGCTGCCCGCGCCGGTGCGCTGCGACGACGGCGATGTCGTCCCGGGCCATCGGACCGAGCGCGACGGGCGGGCGGTGCAGGTCGAGCGTGGCGAGCAGGGCGCGCAGGGCGCTGCTGCGGGGCCAGGGTCGGTGGGCGACGACGAGATGGCTCTCCCCCGTCTGGGCCAGCTCGCGCAGCCGCCCGAGAGTGACGTCGTCGAGGTCGTGGGCGTCGTCGACGAGGACGGCGGTGTACGCCGTCGCGTCCCGGCTCGCCAGGTCCGGGGTGGGGCCGTGCCGGGTCTCGAAACCGGCCGCCCGGTAGACGCTGGCCAGCTCGCCGAGGAGGGCCGACTTGCCGGTGCCGGCGGGGCCGGTGACGCCCACGAGCAGGCGGCGCTGCGGGTCGGCGGCGACCTCGTCGAGCAGCGCGGCCGCGGGACCGCGCAGGCTGCGCACGGGGAAGGCGGTGGTTGCGCGGGTGTCCACGGTCACCCTCCCGTCCCTCCGGTGCCGGCCGGGGCCTCGACGAGCTGGGTGTCCCCCTGGACGGTCGACGGGCTCTCCGCCGGGCTCGTCGGCTCGGTCGGGGCCGGCGGCGTTGTGGTCGGGTCCTCCTGCCCGGTGGTGCCGCCGCTGGGCGGCTCGGTCGCCGGGGCCGGGGTCGTCGGTGCCGGCGTCGGCGAGGGTGACGGGGCCGGGCTGGTGGACGGCGGCGGCGCCTGGGTCGCCGGGGTGGAGGGGGTGCCGGTCGCGCCCGGCGTGCTGGTACCGGTGGTGCTCGGGGTGCCCGTCCCGGCCGGGCGCGGTGCCGACGGGCCGGCCGCCGGGGTGCTCGGCTGGGCGGCGGTCGACGACGGCGCCCCGGGGGTCGGGGTGGCCTCCGGGGTGGGACCGGCCGTCGTGCGCCGGGCCGCCGGCCTGGCCGTGCCGGAGGTCGGGCCGGCCGCGCCCTTCCCGGGCGTCGTGGCGTCGCCGGTGCCGGTCGCGGAGGCCCCGGGCGTCGTGCCGGTCGCGGCACCATTCGGCGTGCCCGCCTGGGCCTCGTTCAGGGTCGGGGGGAGCAGGCTGTGCACGACCTCGGGGGTCTGGCCCGCGACGGCGGTGAGCATCGTGATGCCGACGACCCCGGCGAGCACGGCCGCCACCTTGGCCCCGCGGCGGGTGCCGACCAGCCACGGTCCGCCACCGGCCGCGCCGACCGGGGCGGGGAGCCGGGCGTCGAGCGGCAGGGTCGGAGCGTCGTAGGCGGCCCCGCCCGTGCCGGGTGCGGCCGCGCCGACGGCCCGGTCCTCGTCCGGCACCGGGGCGCCGGCCGCCGCGTCGGAGGACGGGGCGGCGTCGTCGACCGTCACCGTGGCGCCCTCCGCCGCGCCGGGAAAGGCGGCCGCCAGGGCGGCACCGAGGCAGATGCTGGCCTTGGGGTCGGCGTCGACGGCGACGGGCCGCCCCAGCTCGGCCGAGACGAGCTCGGCGACCAGCGGCACCCGGGAGGAGCCGCCCACGAGCAGGACGGCCGACAGCTCGCCCGGGTCGACCTCGGCGACGCTGAGCGCGTGCCGGAGGGTCTCGACGCTCTCGCGCACTGGGCCCTCGATGAGCCCCTCGAACTCGGCGCGGACGAGCCGGACCTGGGTGTGCACCCCGGGCAGCAGGACCGGCACGGTGGTCTCGGAGTCGCCCGAGAGCGCCTCCTTGGCCTCGGTGCACTCGCGGCGCAGGCGGGAGCAGGCCAGCAGGACGGCCGGGTCGGCGGTGTCCAGCGCCGCGAGGGCGCCGTCGAGGCTGGTGGTGACGTGACGGAAGACGGCCTCGTCGAAGTCGGCCCCGCCGAGGCGCTCGAGGCCCTCGGGGGTGCCGAGGACGTCGAAGGTGTCGGCGGCGGCCTTGCGCAGGACGGCGACGTCGAACGTCCCGCCGCCGAGGTCGTAGACCGCGATGGTGCTGCCGACGTCGACCCGTTCGAAGCCGGCGTAGTGCAGCGCGGCGGCCTCGGGCTCGCTGATGAGCGCGGCGTCGCCGAGCCCGACGCCCGCGAGCGCCTCGCGGAGCAGGCCGGTCTTGTAGCCGCCCCACCCGGCGGGGTGCGCGACGACGACCCGCTCGGGGGCCTCCCCCTCCTGCTCGGTCGCGCGGTCCACCACCCAGCGCGCGAGGGCGGCGAAGACGTCCTGCGGCGCCACGAGCTGGTCCCCGACGACCAGCGGGACGGGATCGCCGACCCGGCGCTTGGACTCGCGCACGACCCGGTGCGGGTCGGTGAGCCCGCGGCGCTCGGCCGCCTCGCCGACCAGCAGCTGGCCGTCCTCGCCGAGATAGATCACCGACGGCGCGGCGGTGGAGCGCGTGCCCAGGTGCAGCAGCTGCGGCGCCTCGTGACCGGCGCCGCCGAGCCGGGTGATGGCGGCTGCGACAAAGCTCGTGCCGATGTCGATGCCGACCACGTACGCCATGAACCCCCCTAGCCGCTTCATGCGGAGCCTCCGACGGCCCCGGCGATCGACGATGAGGGCCGAGGTCGACGGTGACTCGCACCACAGGCTAACCCGACAGGTGTCGTCCTTCCAGGGGGTGGGAGCCGACGGGATGACCTCACCCTCCCGGACAGCATTAAGAGGAAATTGCTTCTTTTATTTCTCCGCAGGTGGCGGCGATCACAGCGGTGTAACAGGCCGGTCACGGGGCGATCACGGCGGGCGAATTTTTCAGGTGATGATCACCCCCGTGCACGTCCCCTACCCTGACCGGCGTGACGTCACTCCTCCTCGCCTCCGCCTCCCCCGCCCGCCTGAGCACCCTGCGCGCCGCGGGCATCGACCCGCTGGTGGAGGTGTCGGGCGTGGACGAGGACGCCGTGCTGGCCGGTGCCGCCGCCGCGGCCGCCCGCGCCGGCACCGCGCCGGTCCCGGCCGCCGACCAGGTGCTCCTGCTGGCCCGGGCCAAGGCGCGCGACGTCCACGGCCGCTCCCCCGCCGTTGACCTCGTGCTCGGGTGCGACTCCATGCTCGAGCTCGACGGTGAGGTCCTGGGCAAGCCGGCCGACGCACCCGACGCCGTCGCCCGCTGGCGGCGCATGCGCGGGCGCAGCGGGGTGCTGCACACCGGGCACTGGCTCATCGCCGGGCCGGCCGAGGTGGGAGCGACCTCCTCCACCGTGGTGCGGTTCGCCGAGCTCACCGACGCCGAGATCGACGCCTACGTCGCCACCGGCGAGCCGCTGGTGGTGGCCGGGGCGTTCACCGTCGACGGCCTCGGCGGCCCCTTCGTCACCGCGATCGAGGGCGACTACCACGGCGTCGTCGGGCTCAGCCTGCCGCTGCTGCGCGACCTGCTGGGCGAGGTCGGCGTGGCGATCACCGACCTGTGGGCCAGGTCCACGGGCGCGACGGCGGCCGGCTAAAGCGTGTCGCCCAACTCCCTGAGTTGTGAGGCACCGCCCTTCTCGGGCGTCCGAGTCTCAGGCCGGGTGGCCGGTCTGAGTTTCGGTTCCCACGTCGTCCGGGCTGGTTTCGTCCGCGCTGGTGCGCGGGCCAGAGCCGTCCCGTCGGTGGGCGTTGGTGACGGGGCCGTCTGCTTGACGGTCCCCGGCCTCCTGGGCGGTGTGGCGGGTGGCCCAGGTGGCGAGGTTGGCGGCGGCGTTGAGGTCGCGGTCGATGATCAGCCCGCACGCCGCGCACCGGTAGGTCCGCTCCTTGAGGCTCAGCGTCTCCTTGCGGTGTCCGCATCCGGAGCAGGTCTTGGAGGAGGCGAACCACCGGTCCGCCAGGAGCACCTGTCCGCCGCGCCAGGTCTGCTTGTAGCCGATCTGGCGGGCGAGCTCAACCCAGGCCGCGTCCGAGATCGCGGCGGCCAAGCGGTGGTTGGCGAGCATGCCGGCCACGTGCAGGTTCTCCAGGACGAGCCGGTCGTGGGTCTTGACCAGCCGTGCGGAGACCTGGTGCAGCAGGTGCCGCCGGCGCCCGCGCAGGTGGGCGTGGTGGCGGGCCAGCCGGGCGGCGGCCCTCCTGCGGTTGCGGGATCCTTTCTGCTTACGGGCCAGCGACCTCGCCAGCCGCCGGGTGCGGGCCGCTGCCGACCGCTTTGACCGCGGGGCGCGTTCGACACGGAGGGCCTCTTCGCCGTCGGCTGTGGCCGCCACGACCAGGGCCGCCAGGCCCCGGTCGACCCCGACCCAGCCCGCGGCGTCGCCGGCCAGGCGGGGCGGGTGCCTGGCCTTGCGGGTGCAGGTCCGCCGCCTCCACGGTCAGGGCGATCGACCAGCGGCCCGCCGCGTTGCGGGAGACGGTGGCGAACAGGACGCGGGCGCGGCCCGTGGCGATCATCCGGCGCAGGCGCCGGGTGTCCTCCCGCACCCGCAGGGTGCCGATCTTGGGCAGGGTGACCGACCGGGGACGGGTGCCTTCCGCGCCGACCCGGATCGTCGGATGCCCGCCACGGAGCCTGTTCCGGACGCGGAACGACCCGTCGGTGGACTTCTTCTTGAACCGGGGATGGCCCACCCGCCGTCGCCCCGCTGCCCGCGCCATCGTCCACGCGCTCAACGCCCGGCCCAGGTCGACGGCGGCCTCCTCGAACACCTGGGCCAGCACCTCCCCGCGCCATGACAGCCCCGTGACCTCCACTTCGGCCACGCCGCCGGGATCGACCAGATACCGGCGCCCCGCGGCTTCGGAGCGCTTCCAGGCGTTGAACGCGTTGATCAGATCGAACCCGGACCACGGCACCCACCCCGTATCATCGCCTCCGGCGTCGTGGCCGCGCCCGTGACGCTCCCGCGCCCGCAGGTGCAGGCGCAGGCACTGGTTGAACGCGAACCGCGCCGCCCCCACGTGCCGGGCCAGCACCCGCTCCTGCTCGACCGTGGGGTCGAGACAGAAACGAAACGTCGTGTGCCGGCTCACACCCCGAACGCTGCCAGCCCCCACCCACATTGAGAGACGCACCCTTTGGGAGACGCGCCCTAGGAGAGTGCTGAACAAGGGGCGTGTTCTGGCTCGGCGCTCGTGAGGCGTGGGCGGGCAGGTCGCCTCAAGGCCGTCTGGCGGCGGTCACAGCACCTGGCTGGACACGAGGTCGGGCCTGCCCGCGGTCCCATTGTGTGCCCGGCGACCGGTGTTGGACCAGGCACCGCGGGCCCTTTCACGCAGTGGCCATCACCCAGGTCCCGCCGGTGCGGTGCAGGCCCAGGGCGAGGAGTCGCTTGAGGTTGATGGCGGCGGCGCGGCGGTGGAGCCAGTGATCGTTCTTGGTGATCCCGCGGTAGCGGACCTTGCGGTTGCCGCGGGTGAGCCAGGCGATGGAGCGTTCGACCATCGGCCGCAGGCTGCGGTAGGTCTGCTGGAACCCGGGCTGCTGGGCCCGGGCGCGGTGGGCGCGCTGGAGCCCGTCGTGAGGATGGAGATCGAGCTTGCGGCCGCGGGCCGAGGTCGTGCAGCGATCCCACAGCGGGCAACCGCGGCAGCCCGCCCCGAAGGTGACCTTGCGCTTGGGACTGATGGTGCGGGTCAGCCCGTTCGGGCAGGTCACCGTGCCGGCGGTCTCATCGACGGTGAAGTCTTCGACGGTGAACCCGCCCGGCACGGCCGGGCGCAGGGGCCAGGGCTTGATGATCGCGGTGTGCCCAGCCGCCTGAAGTGCGGCGAGGGCCTCGCCGGTGCCGTAAGCGGAGTCGGCGAGGACCTCGACCGGGACCTGCCGGGTCGGGACCTTCTCCCCAGTTGCGGCCGTCGGGGCATCCTCCGCCTCTGCGGCGCCCGCCGCGCCGCCCGCGTGCTCGGGGTGCTCGGTGGGCGCTGGCATCAGCGTGGTGTCGGTGGCCAGCAGGTCCGTCCCGACGGTCCCGTCGGCGGACTCCGGCCCGGCGGCCTTGGTCAGCTTCGTGGCGGTGACCAGCCCCGTGGTCGGCTCGACCACGACGTGAGCCTTGAACCCGTTGCGCCGCTGGGCCACGGTCTTGTGGGCGTGACGGGTCTCCGGGCCGACGGTGGAGATGACCCGGTCGTAGGCGACTTGCCGCGCGATGCGCCAGCGCCCGTCGGTGCCGTCCGAGCCCTCGGCAGGCTCGACGTCCTGCCCGGCGACCACCGCCAGCAGGGCCACGACCTGGGCCTCGTCCCCCTCCAGAGCGTCGGCGTTCAGGTGATCCAGCAGCGCCAGGGCGTCGGTGACCAGCGCCGAGACGAGCTCGTCGCGGGCCGCCGGGTCATCCCAGGCGATCCGCGGCTTGCCCGGCGAGCTGTAGTCATGCCGGGTGCAGTGCTCGGCGACGGCCTCCTTGCCGCCGGTGACCTCGCGGGCGACCCGGCGGATCGCCGCGATCAGCTGGGTGACGGTGTCCTGGGTGGCGACCGCGTCCTCCAGGACCGTGGAGTCCAGCGCCCGCCGGTTCTTCCCACGCAGCACCCCGGTCTCCATCACGACCGCGGTGATCGCCTCGAAGATCCGGTTCGGCCGCTCGCTCTTGGCCAGGCGGCGGCGCCAGTACGTCAATGTCGTCGGGTGGAACGCCGGCGCCTGGACACCCAGCCCGCAGGCCGCCTTCCACCGCAGGTCGAACGTGACCGCCTCGGTGGCCTCCCGGTCGGAGAACCCGTGCAGGGCCTGGAGCACCAGCACCGCGGCGATCACGTCCGCCGGCACCGACGGGCGGCCCCTCACCGAGCGGAACAGGTCCGCGAACACCCCCTCCGGGAACAGAGCCAGCCGGTGCTCGGCCAGGAACGCGAACACGCTGCCCGGTTCGAGCAACTCCCCGGCCATCGACTCCGCGTCGAACAGATCCCGCTGATCCCGCGACCGCCCCTGCATGACCCCAGGGTTACTGACCCCGACCCACCCGCCGGCCAGGGACACGCATTGTTAAGCGGTCTCCTAGGTCGGCACCCGCCGGCGGCGGCAGGCGGGTCGCGCATTCGTCCGGTTCGCCGCCTCACGGACGGAATCGCCAGGCGCCCCCGGCCGCGGTTACCGTCGCCGGAGAAGGGCCGCGCGCCCCCTCGGCCCGGTGCCGCGGGAGCCCGGCGCGCACGAGCCGCCGCCTCGCCGAGTCGGCGCCCCAGGGAAACGGAGACGTGGACGACATGGCAGCACGGCTGAGGATCGGGATCGCCGGGTACGGGAACCTCGGGCGCGGCGTGGCGGCCGCCGTCGAGCGCTGCCCGGACATGGAGCTGGTGGGCATCTTCACCCGCCGCGACCCCGGCTCGATCGCCCCGCCCCGTCCCGACGTGCCGGTGCTGCCCTGGGACGAGCTCCTCGCCCACCGCGAGGCCGTGGACGTGCTGATCCTGTGCGGCGGGTCGAAGGCGGACCTTCCCGAGCACGGCCCCGCCCTGGCCGCCCACTTCACCACCGTGGACAGCTTCGACACCCACGCCAAGATCCCCGAGTACTACGCCGCGGTCGACGACGCCGCCCGCGCGGGCGGCCACACCGCCATCGTCTCGGTCGGCTGGGACCCGGGGATGTTCTCCCTCAACCGGCTCCTGGGCGAGGCCCTGCTGCCCGACGGGGAGACGTACACCTTCTGGGGCAAGGGCCTGAGCCAGGGGCACTCCGACGCCGTGCGCCGGGTGCCCGGCGTGGCCGGCGGGGTGCAGTACACCGTGCCCTCGGAGGAGGCCATCGAGGCGGTGCGCAGCGGCCGGCGCCCGGAGCTGACGACCCGGCAGAAGCACCGCCGCGAGTGCTACGTGGTCCTCGCGGAGGGGGCCGACGCCGCCGAGGTGGAGCGGGCGATCGTCACGATGCCGCACTACTTCGCCGACTACGACACCACCGTGCGCTTCATCAGCGCCGAGGAGCTGGCCCGCGACCACGCCGCGATGCCTCACGGCGGGTTCGTCATCCGCAGCGGCAGCACCGGGGCGGGCAGCGCGCAGGTGGTGGAGTACCGGCTCGAGCTGGGCAGCAACCCCGAGTTCACGGCCAGCGTGCTGGTGGCCTACGCCCGTGCGGCCGCCCGCCTCCACGCCGCCGGGCAGGTCGGCGCCAAGACGGTCTTCGACGTCCCGCCGGGGTTGCTCTCACCCAAGTCCGCCGAGCAGCTGCGGGCCGAGCTGCTCTAAGCGCGCCCCGGAAGCAGCGGCCCACCTGTCGCGCGGTCAGAGCCGGGCGAGCACGGCGTCGAGCATCTCCTCGGTGAGCTTGCCGGTGAAGGTGTTCTGCTGGCTCACGTGGTAGCTGCCGACCAGCCGGACCTCGTGCCCGGCCGGGGTGACAAGCACCGTCTCGGCGCCGTGGCCGAACCGCGGCTTGGGCCGGGGCACCGCCCAGCCCAGCCGCCGGGCGCTGGCCAGGGCGGCGTCCCAGCCGATCGCGCCCAGGGCGAGCATGGAGCGCAGCCCGGGCGCGACGAGCTCGAGGTCGCGGTCCAGCCAGTGCCCGCACGTGGCGCGTTCCTCCGGGGTGGGCTTGTTGCCCGGCGGGGCGCAGCGCACGGCGGCCACGATGCGCGCCCCGCGCAGCTCGAGGCCGTCGGCCGCGGAGGTGCTGGTGGGCTGGGTGGCGTAGCCGGCGCGGTAGAGGGCGGCGTAGATCCAGTCGCCGCTGCGGTCGCCGGTGAACATCCGGCCGGTGCGGTTCGTGCCGTTCGCCGCGGGCGCCAGGCCCACGACGAGCACCCGGGGCCGCGGGTCGCCGAAGCCGGGCCCGGGGCGCCCCCAGTAGGGCTGGTCGGCGAAGGAGGCCCGGCGTCCGGTCGTGGCGACCGCCTCGCGCCAGGCCACCAGGCGCGGGCAGGCCCGGCAGACGGAGACTCGCGCGTCGAGCTCGGCGACGTCGTCCGCCCCGCGGGCGAGGCGCTCGGCCTCGGCGGCGGAGCGGGCCACCGGGGTGGCGGGGCCCGCCGGGTCGCCGGGCCAGCCGGTGCCCGGGGGCACCGGGGAGGGGAAGAGCTGGCCGGTGAAGGGATGGGGACGCAGGTCGTCGGGCACGCTCGCCATCCTGCCGCCGTCGCCGGCTTTTGTGCACCTGCTACCAAGACGCCCGGGTCCGGCCGCCGCCTGGCCCCCACGAGTTGTAGACACGCGACAACCCCGGCCGCCACGGCTTGGCCACATGGACAATCTTGACGGCCAGGCCCATGCCGAAATAGGAGGGCCGCGCCGCCCCCGGCTAACGTAGCCCGAGCACGGTCCCACCGGGGCGCACCCCGCCCCGCTGCCACCGCTGCCCGGCGGCCCCCGGCCGCCCCCCTAACGATCATCACCGGCGCCCGGATCCGGGCCAGAACAGGAGTTGTCCATGACGAGCACCTCGAGCCAGCCGAGCCAGCGCCGCCGGCTCACGAAGGTGCTCATCGCCAACCGCGGCGAGATCGCCGTGCGGGTGGCCCGGGCCTGCGCCGACGCCGGCATCGCCACCGTGGCGGTGTACGCCGACTCCGACCGCAACGCCCTGCACGTCAAGCTCAGCGACGAGGCCTACGCCCTGCACGGCCAGCGGGCGGCCGAGACCTACCTCGACGCCGGCAAGCTGCTCGACGTCGCCCGCCGCTCCGGCGCCGACGCGGTCCACCCCGGCTACGGCTTCCTGTCCGAGAACGCCGAGTTCGCCCAGGCCGTCCTCGACGCCGGGCTCGTGTGGATCGGGCCGCCGCCGGCCGCCATCGCCGCCCTGGGCGACAAGGTCACCGCCCGGCACATCGCCCAGAAGGTCGGCGCGCCCCTGGTGCCCGGCACCGCCGACCCGGTCTCCGGGGCCGAGGAGGTGCTCGCCTTCGCCGACGCGCATGGCCTGCCGGTGGCCATCAAGGCCGCGTTCGGCGGCGGCGGGCGCGGCCTCAAGGTCGCCCGCACCCGCGAGGAGATCCCCCAGCTGTACGAGTCGGCCGTGCGCGAGGCGCTGGCCGCGTTCGGGCGCGGCGAGTGCTTCGTCGAGCGCTTCCTCGACCGCCCCCGCCACGTGGAGACCCAGTGCCTGGCCGACGCCGCCGGCAACGTCGTCGTCGTCTCCACCCGCGACTGCTCGCTGCAGCGGCGCCACCAGAAGCTCGTCGAGGAGGCGCCCGCGCCCTTCCTCAGCGCCGAGCAGGAGGCCACGCTCGTGCGTGCCTCGCAGGCGATCCTGCGCGAGGCCGGGTACGTGGGCGCCGGCACCTGCGAGTTCCTCGTGGGCCAGGACGGCACCATCTCCTTCCTCGAGGTCAACACCCGCCTGCAGGTGGAGCACCCGGTCAGCGAAGAGGTCGCCGGGCTGGACCTGGTGCGCGAGCAGCTGCGCGTGGCCGCCGGCGAGGAGCTCGGCTACACCGAGGTCGCCACCCGCGGGCACTCCATCGAGCTGCGCATCAACGGCGAAGACCCCGCCTCGAACTTCATGCCCGCCCCCGGTGCCATCGCCTCCCTGACCTGGCCGTCAGGACCGGGCGTGCGGGTCGACGCCGGCGTGGTGGCCGGGGACGTCGTCTCCGGCGCCTTCGACTCCCTGCTCGCCAAGCTGATCTTCACCGGCGCCACCCGCGCCGAGGCGCTCGAGCGGGCCCGTCGGGCGCTGCGCGAGACCGAGATCGTCGGCCTGCCCACCGTGCTGCCGTTCCACCGCAGCGTGCTGACCGAGCCGGACTTCACCGCCGAGCGGGCGGAGGACTTCCGGGTGCACACCACCTGGATCGAGACCGACTACGCCGAGAAGCTGCGCGAGCTGCCCAAGGCCGCCCCGGCGACGCCGGCCCCGGCCGAGGAGGAGGGCGCGGCGGAGGCCACCGAGCGCGTCGTCGTCGAGGTGGGCGGCAAGCGGCTCGAGGTGGTCATCCCCGCCGGCCTGGGGATCTCCGCCGGGCCGCGCGGCGCCGCCCGCCGGCCGGCCCGCCGCGCCGCGCGCTCGGGCGGGTCCGCCGCCAACGGCGGCAACGGCGCCTCGCTGACCTCGCCCATGCAGGGCACGATCGTCAAGGTCGCGGTGGCCGACGGCGAGCTGGTCGCCGAGGGCGACCTCGTCGTCGTCCTCGAGGCGATGAAGATGGAGCAGCCCCTGGTGGCCCACCGCGCCGGGCGCGTGCACGGCATGGCGGCCGCCGTCGGGCAGAACGTCGCCACCGGCGCCGTGATCTGCCAGATCGACCCGCTGGACGACGCCTCCTCGGCGAACTGACGCCGTACCGGCACTCGGCACGCCACCGACGACGAACCGCCCGGAGCCCCAGCGGGGCGTCCGGGCGGTTCGCGTCGCGGCCGGCGATCAGGCGGTCGCGGCGACCTCGACCGGCCCGGCCGCGCGGGCGGCCTTGACCATCTCGGCGCACTTCTCGCCGATCATCATCACGGTGATGTTGGGGTTGACCGTGGTGTGCTCGGGCATGATCGAGGCGTCGGCGACGCGCAGGCCGCTGACGCCCTTGACCCGCAGCTCGGGGTCGAGCGGGGACATCGGGTCCTCTGGCGCCCCCATGCGCACCGTGCCGACCGGGTGGTAGACGGTGTTGTGGGTGCGGCGGATGTAGTCCGCGAGCTGCTCGTCGGTCTGGACGTCTGTGCCGGGGTAGAGCTCCTCCCCCGCCCACTCGGCCATCGCCGGCTGGGCGACGATCTCGCGGGCCTTGCGGATGCCGGCGATCATCACCCGCATGTCGTGCGGGTCGGTGAAGTACCGAGGGTCGACCATCGGCTTGTCGCGGAAGTCCTTGCTGCGCAGACGCACCGTGCCGCGCGAACGGGCGTGGGTGACGTTGGGGGTCAGGCAGAAGCCGTTCTCCGTCGTCGGGTAGCCCTGGCGCAGGGTGTGCATGTCGAACGGCACGGACCCGTAGTGCATCATCAGGTCCGGACGGTCCAGGCCCTCCTCGGTGGGCGTGAAGATGCCGATCTCCCACCACTGGGTCGAGGAGGTCGGCATGGGCTTCTTGGCCGCCCACTGGATGACGCCCTCGGGGTGGTCCTGCAGGTTCGCCCCGACGCCGGGAGCGTCCACGACGACGTCGATCCCGACCTCGCGCAGGTGCTCGGCGGGGCCGATGCCCGAGAGCATGAGCAGCTTGGGGGTGTCGATGGCGCCGGTGGAGACGATCACCTCGCGGCGGGCGTTGATGACCTTGGTGCGGCCGAAGGCATTGTCGGTCACCTCTACGCCGGTGCAGCGGTTGTCCGCGTCGAGCACGAGCTTCTTGGCCCAGGTGCCGGTGAGGACGTGCAGGTTCTCCCGGTCCAGGATCGGGTGGAGGTAGGACACCGAGGAGGAGGACCGGGTGCCGTCCGGGCGGCGGTTGATCTGGAAGAAGTTCGCGCCGTTGACCACGGTCTCGCCGGTGTTGAACGTCGCCCGCGGGATGCCCGCCTGCTCGCAGGCGTCCAGCAACGCCACGCCGCACGGGTCCGTGGGCGGGACGTTCATCAGGCGCACCGGGCCGTCCTTGCCGTGGAGCGGGCCGTCGTCCTCGTTCGTCTCGAGCTTGGTGACCAGCGGGAGGGTGTGCTCGGCGCCCCAGCCGGCGGCGCCGTGCTTGGCCTCCCACTCGTCCAGGTCCTCCCGCGGGGGCCAGAAGGCGATGCAGGAGTTGTGCGAGGAGCACCCGCCCAGCACCTTGGCGCGGGCGTGGCGCATGAAGGAGTTGCCGTTCTCCTGCGGCTCGATCGGGTAGTCCCAGTCGTACCCGGACTCGAGCAGCTCCATCCACCGGTCGAGCTGGAGGACGACATCGAGTCCGACGTCGGTGGGGCCGGCCTCGAGGAGGGCCACCTGGACGTCGGGGTCCTCGCTCAGCCGGGCGGCGACGACGGCGCCGGCCGACCCGCCGCCGACCACCACGTAGTCGTAGGTGCTCTCGTTCACGCTCTGCTCCTTCACTTGCGGTCCTCGAACCACCCGGTGACCTGCGGCCGGGTGTTGTGGTAGACGTGCTTGGCCTCCTGGTACTCCGCCAGGCCGGTGGGGCCGAGCTCGCGACCCACCCCCGACTGGCCGAAGCCGCCCCACTCGGCCTGGGGCAGGTACGGGTGGAAGTCGTTGATCCACACCGTCCCGTGGCGCAGCCGCCCGGCGACGCGCTGGGCGCGGCCGGCGTCCTGGGTCCACACCGCGCCCGCCAGCCCGTAGTGCGTGTCGTTGGCCGTGGCGACGGCCTCGTCCTCGTCGGAGAAGGTCTCCACGGTCACCACCGGGCCGAAGGCCTCGTCGCGCACGGCGGACATGCCCCGGCGGACGTTGTCGAGCACGGTGGGCAGGTAGTAGTAGCCCTTGGCCAGCTCGCCCTCGCCCCAGGCGCCGCCGCAGCGCACCCGGGCGCCCTCGGCGACGGCCTGCTCGACGTAGGCGGTGACCTTGTCGCGGTGGGCGGCGGAGATGAGCGGGCCGGTCTCGGCGGCCTCGTCGAACGGCCCGCCGAGCCGGATGCCCTGGGCGCGGCGGACGAGCTCGTCGACGAAGCGCTCGGCGATGGTGTCCTGGACGATGATCCGGGCGCCGGCGGAGCAGACCTGGCCGGAGTGGACGAAGGCGCCGTTGAGGGCGTTGTCCACGGCGGCGTCGAAGTCGGCGTCGGCGAAGATGACATTGGGGTTCTTCCCGCCGAGCTCGAGGGCCACCTTCTTCACGGTGCCGGCCGCGGCCGCGGCGATCACCTTGCCCGTCTCCAGGCCGCCCGTGAAGGAGACCATGTCGACGTCGGGGTGGGACGACAGGGGCGCCCCGGCGGTGGCACCGGCGCCCAGGACGAGGTTGGCCACGCCGGCGGGCAGCCCGAGCTCGTCGAGCACCTGCATCATGAGGATCGCGGTGTGCGGGGTGAGCTCGGAGGGCTTGAGGACGAAGGCGTTGCCCGCGGCCAGGGCCGGGGCGATCTTCCACGCCGCCTGCAGCAGCGGGTAGTTCCACGGCGTGATGAGGCCGCAGACGCCGATCGGCTCGTAGACGATGCGGGAGACGACGTCGGCGTCCCCGGCGTCGACCAGGCGGCCGGCCTCGAGCCCGGCGAGCTTGCCGAAGTAGGCGAAGCAGGCGGCGATGTCGTCCATGTCGATCTCGCTCTCGACCAGCCGCTTGCCGGTGTCGAGGGACTCGGCGCGGGCGAACTCCGCCTTGCGCTCGCGCAGCCGGTCGGCGACCTTGAGCAGGAAGTCGCCGCGCTCGGGGGCCGGGACGGCGCGCCAGGCGCCGCCGTCGAAGGCGGCGCGGGCGGCGGCGATCGCCGCCTCGGTGTCCTCGGCGCCGGCCTCGGCCACGACCCCGACGAGCTCGCCGTCGGCGGGGTTGCGGATCTCGCGGGTCTCGCCGCTTGCGGCCGGGACCCACCGTCCGTCGATGAACAGGGTGTTCGTCATCAGTTCTTGCTCTCCTCCATCGCGAAGTCGGCGTTCCAGTCCTCCGGCGCGTCGGCCTGGTCGGCCATGGCCGACCCGGTGAAGTCGCGCTGGAGGTGGAGGAACTCGAGGTGTCGCTCGTACTGGTCCAGGACGTCGGTGATGACCTGGTCCTTGGTGTAACCCATGAGGTCGTAGCCGTGGCTGCCGGTCATCGAGAAGACCTCGAGCCGGTAGTACGTCTGGTTCCGGCCCTGGGCCCGTGGGGCGTAGGTCGGCGTGACGTGCTCGACGGGGTAGATCTGGTAGCGGAAGTCGGGGTCGTCGGCCAGGACGACCGTGAGGGTGACCTGGCTGCAGCCCGCGCCCTCGACCGTGCCGTTGGTGAGCTCGACGACGGCGCCCTGGGTGCGCAGCTCGGCGGCGACCTCCTGCACGGCGGGCAGCGCGACGAGGTTCATGTAGCGCTGGGCCTGGGCGGGTCCGGGGTAGCTCATCGACCGCGCCAGGCGCTGCCGCCAGCTGCGCTGCGGCCCGGCGACGGCCCGTCCCGAGAGCGCGCCGGGCAGGGACGTGTGGAGGCTCTCGGCCAGCGCCGCCTCGATCCGCAACGACTTGTACAGGCCGGCCATGATCAGGTACATCACCACCGAGAACGGCAGCCCCATGATGATGGTCGCCGACTGCAGGGTGGCGACGCCGCCGACCATGAGCATCCCCAGGGTCAGGACGCCGGTCGCGACGGACCAGAAGATCCGCAGCCAGTTCGGCCCGTCCTTGCCCGGGTCCTTGATCCGCGACGTGAAGGTCGACATCACGAGCGAGCCGGAGTCGGCGCTGGTGACGTAGAAGAGCAGGCCGGTGAAGGTGGCGACCCCGATGAGCAGCGGGGCGCCCGGGTACTGCTCGAGCAGGGAGTAGAAGGCCCGCTCCGGCTGGTTCATCGCCACCTGCCCGAACGCGTCGTTGCCGGCCAGCACCACGTCCAGGGCGCTGTTCCCGAACACGGACAGCCACACGAGGATGAACAGGAACGGCACGGTCAGGGTGGCGACGACGAACTGCCGGATGGTGCGGCCGCGCGAGATGCGGGCCAGGAACAGCCCGACGAAGGGCGCCCAGGCGATCCACCAGGCCCAGAAGAACAGCGTCCAGCCGTTCATCCACTCGTCCGGGCGGTCGAAGGCGAAGGTGTTCAGCGTCATGTCGGCGAAGCCGCCGAGGTAGTCGCCGATGTTCAGCACCAGCGCGTCGAGCAGGAACGCGGTCTTGCCGGTGACGGTGATGTAGAGCATCAGGCCGATGGCGAGGAAGACGTTGAGCTCCGACAGCCGCCGGATGCCCTTGTCGATGCCCACCACGGCGGAGATGGTGGCCATGATGACGGCCAGCGTGATGAGCGCGATCTGGGCGGCGAGCCCCTCCTCGACGCCGAAGAGGATCTTCAGGCCGAAGTTGAGCTGGACGACGCCGATGCCCAGCGACGTCGCGATGCCGAAGATCGTGCCCAGCATGGCGGCGGTGTCGACGGCGTCGCCGGCCACGCCGTGCACCCGCTTGCCGATGATCGGGTACAGCGCCGAGCGGATGCTCAGCGGCATGTTGAACCGGTAGGCGAAGTAGCCGAAGGCCATGCCCATGAGGGCGTACATCGCCCAGCCGGTGATGCCGTAGTGGAACAGCGTCCAGACCACGGCCTGCCGCGCCGCCTCGAGGGTCTCCCCCTGGCCGGCCGGGGGCCCGTAGTACTGGGTGACGGGCTCGGCGACGGAGAAGAACATGAGGTCGATGCCGATGCCCGCCGCGAAGAGCATCGCGGTCCAGGAGAACAGCGAGTACTGGGGCTTGGAGTGGTCCGGGCCCAGCTTGGTGCGGCCCACGCGCGAGGCCGCGACGAAGACGACGAAGACGACGGCGATCGTGGCGGTGAGGATGTAGTACCAGCCGAGGTTCTTCGACACCCACGACACCATCGAGCCGATGACCGTCGCGGCGTGGTCCGGGGCGACGATCGCCCACAGCGCGATGGCGAGGATCCCGACGGCGGAGGGGACGAAGACCCGCATGTTCGTCGTCACCGGCTCCGTTGCCGTCTCCGCGGTGGTCTGCGGCGGGGCCTCGCTGCGTGCGGGCCGCGGCGCCGTCTTGTCGGCCGCTGTCGCGCGGGCCGACGGCGGGCCTTGCGCCGGCCGGGTGGGCTTCAGCGCAGGCGTGGGGGGCGGGGTGTGCGCGGTGCTCGGTGGCATCGGCGCCGTCGTCGAACCCGCCGGTGCCGCGCCGGTGAGGGGTTCCGGCGGCACCGCCCTCGCGGCGGGCGGCCCTGTCTCGGCATCGCTGGAGGGCTTGGCCCGTTCGGGCACGGGAGGTCTGGTCTGGCTCATCGTCCTTGGTTCCGTGTGCTCTCGGTTGCGTGCGTCTTCTCGGTCTGATGCGCTGGGTGTCGCGCGGGGCGCGTCGACATCGCGCTCGGTGGTCGCGCCGCTCCAGGGCCCCGCGCGGGGTGCGCGGGCAGGCCCCGGCTGGCTGGGCGCGGCGGGCCCTCGGCAGTGCTGTCCTGCCCCGGGGCCCGCTCAACGGCCCACGACTTTACCCATACCGGACTCTTTTCCCTAAAGTTCGTGACGGAAGCGCCGCGCGCCTATGGGGCCGGTCGCGGTGGAACCACGGGCCGTCATGGGCACCCGGCTGGCGCATCCCGACTGCTCAGCGGGGGCGTCCGGATTGCCGCTCGCCTCGGCCCCGCGGTTTCGGACGCCACCTGGGTTCGTGCGTCCGGATGCGACCAGTCTCACGATCCGTGCGCATGCCCCGTCCCTCGCGCCCCGCCCGGTGCGCGCCTGCCCCGCGCCGCCCCGACGCCCGCCTGCCCCGAAACCCGTCCCGCACGGCCGCGTGTCCCGGCACCGTCCCGACCTCACCTCCTCCACGGGCTGTGCCAGGCTGGGCCGGTGACGATCCACCGCCCGCCCGACTCCCGGGTGCACCGCCAGCCCGGCGACGGCTGGGTGGACTGCGCCTGCGGGCACCAGCACTGGGGCCTCAACGGCGCCGCCGGGCTGCTGCTCTGGCGCGCCGGCGCCGACGGCCCCCAGCTGGTGCTGCAGCACCGCGCGCTGTGGTCGCACCACGGCGGCACTTGGGGCCTGCCCGGCGGGGCGATCCGCGACGGCGAGAGCGCCCTGCACGGCGCGGTGCGCGAGGCCGGCGAGGAGGCCGGGGTCGACCCGGGGCAGCTGCGCGTGCGCGCCACCCGCGCCCTGCTCCACCCCGACTGGGCGTACACGACCGTGCTCGCCGAGGCGACGGGCCCCTTCGAGCCCCGGGTCGGTGACCCGGAGAGCCTGGAGATGCGCTGGGTGGACCTCGCCGCGCTCGAGGACCACCCGCTGCTGCCCGCCTTCGCCGACGCCGTGCCCGAGCTGCGCACCATGCTGCGCCGCCTGGTCCTGGTCGTCGACGCCGCCAACGTCGTCGGCTCCCGGCCCGACGGCTGGTGGGCCGACCGGCACAGCGCCACCGTCCGCCTGCGCGACCACCTCGCCGACCTCGCCCGCCACGGCGTGGACGCCGACGACGTCGAGCTGCCCGGGGACCGGTGGTACCCCGAGGTCGTGCTCGTCACCGAGGGCGCGGCACGCGGCGTCACGGCGGTCGACGGCGTGCGGGTGGTGACCGCCGACGGCAGCGGGGACGACGCCGTCGTCGCCGCGGTGGCCGAGGCGCGGCGCGCCCACGCCGACCCCGCCACGGACGTCGCCGTGACCACCGCGGACCGCGAGCTGGGCGCGCGGGTGCGGGAGCTGGGCGCCCGGACGCTCGGGCCGCGGGTCGTGCGGAACTGACCCGTCGGCCGTCGTGGTGATGACGGACCTTGCCGCCGGCCCGGTTGTGCCGAGCCGACCGGCCGGCCCTCCCTCATGGTGAGGGGCGGGACGCGAGTGCGAGCCCGCTCACAGCGGCGAGACGCGCCGCGGGCACGTCGGCGCTCCCACGTAATCTGGGGCCCATGACCGAGCGCACCGCCTGGGCCTTTGGACTGGCCACCATCACCGACTCCGGCGACACCCTCGACGTGTGGTACCCCAGCCCGGCGCTCGGCACCCCACAGGACGCGACGGCCCCGGCGGAGTTGACCGCCGCCGCGGGCCCCGACGAGGCCCGCACGGTGCGCACGGAGGTGGTGCGCACCGAGATCGACCTCGACGCCGCCCCCGCCTCCGTGGCCGACGCCTACCTGCGGCTGCACCTGCTCTCGCACACGCTCGTCCGGCCGAACAGCCTGAACCTCGACGGCATCTTCGGCGTGCTGCCCACCGTGGTGTGGACCTCCCGGGGGCCGTGCGCCGTCGACGGCTTCGAGGCCACCCGCGCCCGGCTGCGCGCCCGGGGCGGCGTGACGGTCTACGGCGTGGACAAGTTCCCCCGCATGGTCGACTACGTCGTCCCCGCCGGGGTCCGCATCGCCGACGGCGACCGGGTGCGCCTGGGCGCGCACCTCGCCCCCGGCACCACTGTCATGCACGAGGGCTTCGTCAACTTCAACGCCGGCACGCTGGGCCGGTCCATGGTCGAGGGCCGGATCTCCCAGGGCGTCGTCGTCGCCGACGGCGCCGACATCGGCGGCGGCGCCTCGATCATGGGCACCCTCTCCGGCGGCGGGAAGCAGATCATCTCCGTCGGCGAGCGGTCCCTGCTCGGCGCCAACGCCGGCCTGGGCATCTCCCTCGGCGCCGACTGCGTCGTCGAGGCCGGGCTCTACCTCACCGCCGGCACCAAGGTCTCCGTGATCACCGGCGGCGGCACCCGCCCCGACCGGGGCCAGCTCAGCGAGCCGCCCGTGGTCGCCGCCCGCGAGCTGTCCGGCCAGGACAACCTGCTCTTCCGCCGCAACTCCCTCTCCGGGGCCGTGGAGGCCATCCCGCGTCAGGGCACCGGGGTGGAGCTCAACGCCGCCCTGCATGCCTAGAGGTCGCGGGGCCGGTGCGCGCGGCCGGGTGCGCACGTCCCGGCGCGCCCGCGGCTGCGCCGGCGGGGCCGTGCTCGTCCTGGCGGCGCTGGCGGTGGCGATCACCGGCGTCGTTCTCGCCCTCAACGCCCTCGTGCCCCGCTCGGCGTCGGGCACCTGCCTGGTCGCCCTGCCCGACGGCGGCAGCGCCCGCCTCGACGCCGACCAGGCGGACAACGCCGCACTGTTCGCCGCCCTGGCCGCGCACCGCGAGCTGCCCGCGCGGGCGGTGACGATCGCGATCGCCACCGCGCTGCAGGAGTCGAAGATGCGCAACATCGACTACGGCGACCGCGACTCGGTCGGCCTCTTCCAGCAGCGCCCCTCCCAGGGGTGGGGCACGGTCGCCGAGATCATGGACCCGGTGTACTCCACCAACGCGTTCTACGACGTGCTCGTCACCGTCCAGGACTGGGAGGGCCAGGAGATCACCGACGCCGCCCAGCGGGTGCAGCGCTCGGCCTTCCCCAACGCCTACGCTCAGCACGAGAGCCGCAGCCGGCCGTTCGCCTCGGCGCTGACCGGCTACTCCCCCGGCGCGCTGACGTGCCACCTGGACCCGGTGTCCGACGACGCCTCCGCGGCGGACGGCTCCGCGGCCGGCGCGGTCCCGGCCGGGGCCGCCGCGCCGTCGAGCGCCGGCCCGATCGCCGGCGCCACCCCGCCGGCCCGGCTCGCCGTCATCCAGCAGCGCCTCGACCGCGACTTCGTCCAGATCGGCGCCTCGGTGGTCGCCCCCGGGGTGCTCCAGGTGGACGCCACGTCGCTGCCGGCCGGGCGGGACCCGGAGCCCGAGCGGCGCGCCTGGGCGGTGGCGCAGTGGGCGGTCGCGACCGCGAGCGCCACCGGGGCGCGGGTGGTCGGCGTCGACGGGCACGTGTGGGTGCGCGACGACGGCGACGACGCCGCCTGGCTGCCGGTGGAGCGCGCGGGCCTGCCCACCGGGCTGCACGACGCCGTCACCGGCGCGCCACCGGGGATCGTCATCATCGGCTGACGATCGCGGGCGCCGCGCCGGGGCGGTGATCATCGGCTGACTCCGGGGTCATGACCAGCACCGGCGCGCGCGGCGGACATCCGAAGCTGCCCTCCAGCGGCGGCCCTCCTGCCGCCCGGTTTAGGGTGCCACTGGCGCGCACGCGCCCCTCCCGTGCGCGCCTCGCCGATCGGGGGTGTGGACGTGAGCACCGAGGCACCGGGCCGGCCGCGGGACCTGACCACCCGGGACTACCTCGGCTACGCCGGCGGCGACGCGGCGAACAACCTGACGTTCATGATGGCGTCGTTGTTCCTGCTGCTGTACTACACCGACGTCGTCGGCCTCAGCGCCGCGGTCGCGGGCGCGATCCTCCTCGTGGTCCGGGTGTGGCAGGCGGTCACCGACCTCGTCGCCGGCCGGTTCGTCGACCTCACCACCACCCGCTGGGGACGCTTCCGCCCGTACTTCCTCTTCTGCGGGGCGCCGCTGATGCTGCTCGGCGTCGCCCTGTTCTCGGTGCCCGGCGGGCTCTCCGCCAGCGGGGCGGCGCTGTACGCGCTGGTGAGCTACGCCGTCTTCGGCCTCGCCTACAGCTTCGTGAACATCCCGTACGGGTCGGTGGCCTCCGCGATGACGGAGCTGCCCCAGGAGCGGGCACGGTTGAGCAGCTACCGGGCCGTGGGCCAGGCGCTGGCCACCGTGGTGCTCGCGTTCGTCGTCGCCCCGCAGATCCAGACCTCGCCGAACCTGCAGCGCTCCTTCACCACGGTGATGATCGCCTTCGGCGTGGTCGGCCTGGCCCTGTACGTCACGCTGTTCCGCACGGTACGCGAAACCGTGCCGCGCGACGCCGCGCCCGTGACGCTGCGCCAGACCCTTGCGGCGATCGGCCGTAACCGCCCGCTGGTGATCCTGTGCCTCAGCGCGATCCTCGTGCTCACCGGGATGTTCGTGCTCCAGACCACCCAGGTCTACTACGCCCGTGACGTGCTGGGGAACGCCAACTTCACCATCGCCCTGACGGTGATGACCGTGCTCGGCCAGTTCGCCATGGTGCCGGTGGTGCCCCGGCTGGTGGGCCGCTTCGGCAAGAAGCAGGCGTACATCGCCGCGGGGCTGCTCACCGCCGTCGGCGGCATCGGCATCGCGCTCAGCCCGCCGGCCGCGCCCGTCGCCGCGATCGTCTCCTTCGGCGTCTACGGCCTGGGCATCGCCGCGATCCAGGCGCTCATGTGGGCGCTGGAGGCGGACACCGTCGAGTACGGGGAGTGGGACGCCGGGGTGCGCACCGAGGGCAGCAACTACGCCGCGCTCTCCTTCACCCGCAAGGTCGGCCAAGGCATCGGCGGCGGCCTGGCCGCGTGGGGGCTGGGCGTCAGCGGCTACGTGGCCGGCGCCGCGACGCAGCGGCAGGAGTCGCTCACCGCCATCCGGTACCTCACCGGCTTCGCCCCGACGATCTTCGTCGGGCTCGGCGCGGTGGTGATGCTCACGTACCCGCTCTCGGAGGCACGGTTCCGGCAGATGCTCGGCGAGGTCGTCGCGCGGCGGGCCACGCGCACCCGCAGCGCCGGGTCCGGCGAGGCGCCGGCGGACTGACGGCCCGGCTCGCCGTCGCCCACCGGCACCTGAACCGCGACGTCGCCAGCACGGTGCCGCGGTGGTGCCGACCGAGTGCTGCAGGCGAACGCCATGCCGCCACGCGGCCGCGCGCCCTCGCTCAGGGACGCACCATTGCGGCTCCGACCGGTGCCGGGATCTCGTCGGCCGCGGCGGACCACTCCCGAACGTCGCTCCGGGTCACGACGGCCGCCAGCGTCAGGAAGCCGAGGAGGAACAGGACGCCCGAGGCGACGGTGGCCCAGTCGCTGAAGTTGGTGCCCACGAACTCCACCAGGACGAACCCGATCAGCACCCACGGCAGCCACGCCGGACCCACCTTGGCCCGCAGCAGCCCGACGGCGATCAGGATGGTGCCGAGAACGGTTCCGGCCAGGCCCAACAGCAGGAACGGGACCTGGACCCCGCCCTCCCCGGCGGCGAGCACCGCGGCGTGCGCCTCGTAGTTCGCCGGGTCTGCGGCCATGACCAGGATGACGGTGCTGACCCCGCCGTACACGGCGTGCCCGAAGCCGCCGAGCACTGCCAGGGCGCCACCGAGCCCGGCCAGCACCGGCGCGCCGCGCCGCGCGAGGTGCGCCACGCCGACCAGACCGATGATGAAGGGGAGCTGGGACAGGGTGAAGGCCAGCGCCGAGACGGTGGCGCTCGCGCCGGCGTCGGCGACCGCCTGCAGGTGCTGCACGTAGCCGCCCTCGAAGGGCGGCATGAGCAGCACGCTGACGGTGGTCAGGATCGCGCAGAGCGCCAGGCTCACGGCGACGACGCTGCGGTAGAAGCGGGCGTAGGTCTTCATGTTCGGTCTCCGTCTCACGGGGGGTCCAGCACGTCCTGCTGGTCGGGACCGACGCTAGGGAGCGACCGGGTGGCGCCGGATCGGCCCCGGGTCTCGCGCCGTTGCCGCCGCAGTGGTCCGTATCGATGCCTCCGCACATCCCCGGTTGACCGGGCAGTCAACCCCGGAATGACGCCGGGCACGCCCCTCGCCTCCTACGCTGAGCGGCGTGGAGCGCCGGCAGCCGTGGAACTCGGTCACCGACCTGGTGGTCGCGGGTCTGGTCGCGACCGTCGGGCTGGTCGAGGTGTGGGTGCCCCTCGTCTCCGCCTCGGGCTCCGGATCTCGCGTCGTCAGCTCGGCGGGGATCGTGGCCTTCGCGGCCTTCCTCACCCAGCGGCGCACCCGACCCGCCGTCTCGCTGCTGGCGCTGCTGGTGTGGCCGGTCATCGGCGTCCTGACCGGCGGTTCGGTGCAGATCCTGTTCTTCGGTCAGCTGGTGCCGCTGACCTTCCTCGTCTACTCCGTCGCCCGGCACGGGCGAGGCCGGGTGGTCTGGGTCGGGCTGCTGGCGGCAGCGGCCTTCATGGCGCTCGCCGACCTGACGATCGAGTGGCTCCAGGAACCCGGCGAGATCATCTTCCACTGGGGCTTCCTGGTCCTGGCCAGCCTCATCGGCCGCGGGCTCCGGCTGTCCGAGGACCGCGCCGTCGCCGCCGCGCTGCGCGCCGCGGAGGTCGAGACCACCAGCCGCGAGCGAACCCTCGCCGCCCTGGCGGACGAGCAGGCCCGCATCGCCCGCGAGCTGCACGACGTCGTCGCCCACTCGGTCAGCGTGATGGTGGTCCAGGCCGGCGCCGCCGAGCAGGTCGTCGCCGACGACCCGCGGCACGTCCGCGAGGCGCTCGCCACCATCCGGACGACCGGCACCGGCGCCCTGGCCGAGATGCGCCGCGTGGTCGCCATGCTGCGTCAGCCGGACGCGGCCGGTGAGCTCGCACCGCAGCCGGACGTCGCCGGCCTGCCGTCCCTCGTGGAGCAGGCGCGCGCCCCGGGCCTCGCCGTCGACCTCGAGGTCCACGGCACGCCGGTGGCGCTCCCGGCGGGCCTGGGACTGGCGGTGTACCGGATCGCCCAGGAGGCCCTGACCAACGTGCGCCGCCATGCCGCCGCCAGCCACGCGCGCGTCCTGCTGAGGTACGGCCCGGGGGCGCTCGAGCTCGAGGTGACGGACAACGGTCACGGCGGGCCGGCCACGGCGCCGCACGGGTCCGCGGGGCACGGCCTGATCGGCATGCGTGAACGCGCCTCGATGTACGGCGGGCGGCTCGAGACCACCGCAACCCCCGGCGGCTACACCGTCCGCGCCGTCCTCCCCGTGGCGGGTCCGTGAGCGCCCCGCCCACGACGGTCCTCGTCGTCGACGACCAGGAGCTGGTCCGCGCCGGCTTCCGGCTGATCCTCGAGCGCGCCGGGTACGCCGTCGTCGGCGAGGCGGGTGACGGGCTCGAGGCGGTCGCGATGACGGCGGAGCACCGTCCCGACGTCGTCCTCATGGACGTGCGGATGCCGCGCCTGGACGGCATCGAGGCGACCCGGCGCATCCTGTCCGGTGCTGACCCGGCGCCGCGGATCCTGGCGCTGACGACGTTCGACCTGGACGAGTACGTCTATGCCGCCGTCCGGGCCGGGGCGGCGGGCTTCCTGCTCAAGGACGTCTCCCCAGAGGACCTCGCGCACGCCGTGCACGTGGTCGCCCGCGGCGAGCAGATGCTCGCGCCCGCCCTGATCACGCGCCTGCTGAACCAGTTCACGCGGCGGCCACCGGCCGGGACGCTGCCGCCCGCGCTTGCCGACCTCACCGAGCGCGAGCGGGACGTGGCGCGCCTGGTGGCACGCGGACTGTCCAACGCCGAGATCGGCGCCGAGCTGTTCCTCAGCGAAGCGACCGTGAAGACCTACCTGTCGCGGCTGCTGGCCAAGCTCCACCTGCGCGACCGCGTCCAGATCGCCGTCCTGGCCTACGAGTCCGGCCTGGTCCAGGTCGGCGAGGCCACCTGACGCCCCAGGCTCCGCGGGCCCCTCACGCCGCGCGTCAGGCACCGACCTCACCGGTGTCGCCCTACCACCTCGGGCGAGCCAGGGGCCGGCGGGCGCCTCAGCGCACGAACGCGCTCAGCCCGGTGATCGCCCGGCCCACGACGAGCTGGTTGATCTCGTTGGTGCCCTCGAAGGTGTAGATCGCCTCGGCGTCGGCGAAGAACCGGGCCACGTCGGTGTCCAGGGTGATGCCGTTGCCGCCGCACACCTCCCGCGCCAGCGCGACCGTCTCGCGGGTGCGCCTGGCGATCCAGCCCTTGGCCAGCGCGGCGTCGGCGTCGCTGTAGCCGCCGCCGTCCTCGAGCTGGCTCAGCCGCACCGCCATCCCCAGGGAGGCGGTGAGGTTGCCGAGCATGGTGGCGAGCTTGTCCTGGACGAGCTGGTAGCCGGCGATGGGCCGGCCGAACTGCTCGCGCGCCAGGGTGTAGCGCACCGCGGCCTCGTAGGCGCCGGCCTGGGCGCCGGTGGCCAGCCAGGACACGTCGGCCCGCATGGACCGCAGCAGCCGGTTGACGTCGCGGAAGGAGTTCACCCGCTGCAGCCGCCGGGCCTCGGGGACCCGCACGCGGTCGAGGGTGATGTGCCCGTTGTTGACGATCCGCAGGGCCATCTTCCGCGGGATCTGCTCCACGGTGACCCCCGGCGCGTGGCGGTCGACGAGGAAGGCCTTGACCTCGCCGTCGGCCTCGTCGCGGGCGACGACGGTGATGAGGTCGGCGTACTCCGCTCCCCCGATCCACCGCTTGGCGCCGCTGATCACCCACCCGTCGCCGTCGCGGCGGGCGGTGGTGGCCAGCCCGCGGGCGACGTCGCTGCCGTGGTCGGGCTCGGTGAGGGCGAAGACGCCCTTGATCGCCCAGCTGCGCACGCCCTCGTCGAGCTCGGCCGCCTGCGCGGGCGACCCGCCGAGCAGCACGCTGTTGCGGAACAGCGTGGCCTGGGCGCCGTAGAACACCGCCACGGACACGTCGGTGCGGGCCAGCTCGAGCATGCGGAAGCCGCGGTAGAGCGCGCTGGTCTCCACGCCCAGCTCCGGCGGGGCCATGAGGTCCAGCGCCTCGAGCGGCCCGCGGATCGCGTGGGGGAACTCCGCCCGGTCCCAGTGGTCGTTGACCAGCGGCCTCACGTCGCGCTCGAGCACCTCGCGCAGCCGCCCCAGCACCGCCCGCTCGGGGTCGCTGAGCAGCGACTCGTAGCCGTAGGGGTCGATCGCCTCGTACAGCCGCCTCGTCGTCTCCAGCACCGTCACGGCGCCGGCGCTCACGCGTAGAACCGGAACAGGGTGGTCGCCGCGACCGCCGGCTTGGTACCGCCCTCGACCTCGATGACGTTGTCCAGGGTGAGCTGGTACCCGCCGGGCACCTCGGTGACCTCGCGGACCGTGGAGCCCATCCGCACCCGCGAGCCGACCTTGACCGGGGAGGGGAAGCGCACCTTGTCCAGGCCGTAGTTGACCTTGGTGGTCACGCCCTCGACGTCGAGCAGCTCCTCGGAGAAGGGGATGATCAGCGACAGGCTGAGGTAGCCGTGGGCGATGGGGGCGCCGAACGGGCCGTCCTTGGCGCGCTCGGGGTCGACGTGGATCCACTGGTGGTCGTCGGTGGCGTCGGCGAAGAGGTTGACCTGCTCCTGGGTGATCTCGCGGTAGCCGGAGAAGCCGAGGTCGGTGCCGGCGAGGCCGGGCAGGTCCTGGAACGTCACGGTGGTGGTCATGCGGTCTCCTCGAGTCGGGTGCGGATGAGGTGCTTCTGGAGCTTGCCCGTCGCGGTGCGCGGGAGCTGGTCGACGAAGACGACGTCCTTGGGGATCTTGTAGCGCGCCAGGCGCCCGTCGAGGGCGGCGACGACGTCGTCGGGGGTGAGGGTGGCGCCCTCGGCGAGGACGACGTAGGCGTGGCCGACCTCGCCCCACTTGGGGTGGGCCACCCCGATGACGGCGGCCTCGGCGACGCCGGGGATGTCGAGCAGGGCGTTCTCCACCTCGGCCGGGTACACGTTCTCCCCGCCGGAGATGAACATGTCCTTGAGCCGGTCCTTGATGTAGACGTAGCCGTCCTCGTCGACGGTGGCCAGGTCGCCGGTGTGGTACCAGCCGTCGCGGATCGCCTCGGCGGTGGCCTCGGGCTTGTTCCAGTACCCGCGCATGACGTTGGGGCCCTGGGCGATGACCTCGCCGATCTCCCCCGGCGCGACGTCGCGCCCGTCGGGGGTGACCACGCGGCCCTCCACCCAGAAGTGCGGGCGGCCGGCCGAGCCGGACTTGCGGAACGCGTCCTCGTTGAGCAGCAGGTAGATCCCCGGCGCGGTCTCGGTCATGCCGAAGCCCTGCTGGACGGCGACTCCGCGGTCGGCCCAGGTGCGCAGCATCCGGTCGGGCAGCGGCGAGCCGCCGACGAGGACGTTGCGCAGGCTGGACAGGTCCGTCCCGGGGAAGGTCGGCTCGAGGGCGAGGGCGTCCATCATCGCCGGGACGGCGAACATCGACGTCACGCCCTCAGCGGCGATGGTCTCGAGCACCGTGGTGGGCTTGAAGCCGTGCTGAATGATGATCTTCCCGCCCTTGAGGAAGGTCGGCATGGTCATCGTGTTCAGCCCGGCCACGTGGAACAGCGGGGCGACGGCGAGCATGACCTCGTCGCGGAGGAAGTCGGTGTCCACCAGGGCGGTGAAGTACTGGAAGCTCAGTGACCCGTGGGTGTGTGTGGCGCCCTTGGGCCGGCCGGTGGTGCCCGAGGTGTACATGATCATCGCCGGGTCGTCCCAGCCGACCTGCTCGTCGATGACGTCGGTGCCGCCGGCGGCGAGGAACTCCTCGAAGCCGTCCTCGACGCCGATCCACCGCACGCCCTCGAGGTGGGCGAGGCGCGCGGCGTGCTCCGCGTGCTCGGCGCCGTGGACCACCACCGACGCGCCGGAGTCGGTGAGGATGTACTCGACCTCGGCGGGGGCGAGCCGGGCGTTGATGATCACCCAGATCGCGCCGAGCTGGGCGGTGGCGAAGAACGTCTCCAGCAGCGAGGGGTGGTTGAACCCCACGTAGGCCACCCGGTCGCCGCGCCGCACGCCGGCGGCGCGCAGGGCGTTGGCCAGCTGGCGGGTGCGCCGCTCGACGTCGGCGTAGGTGTCCACGCGGTCGCCGTAGACCAGCGCGGCCCGGTCCGCGCCGTTCTTGACCCGTCGCGCCGGCCAGGAGCCGATGCCGAGGTCACGCACCGCTCTCACCCCGGGCCGAGGCGGGCGCGGCCGGGTCCGCGGCGGAGGCGAGGCCGAGCAGCCGCACGGCGTTGTCCTTGAGGATCTTCGGGCGCACCTCGTCCTTGAGGTCGAGGGCGGCGAAGTCCTTGAGCCAGCGCTCGGGGGTCAGCAGCGGGAAGTCCGAGGCGAAGAGGACCTTGTCCTGCAGCAGGGAGTTCGCCTGCTTGACCAGGGCGGGCGGGAAGTACTTCGGCGACCAGCCCGACAGGTCGATGTAGACGTTGCCCTTGTGCCCGGCCACCGCGATCGCCTCGTCCTGCCAGGGCACCGAGGGGTGGGCCATGATGATGTCCATCTGCGGGAAGGTGGCCGCGACGACGTCGAGCAGCATGGGGTTCGACAGCCCCAGCTTGATCCCGAACCCGCCCGGCATGCGCGCGCCGATGCCGGTCTGGCCGGTGTGGAAGATCGTCGGGAGGCGGTACTCCTCGATGACGGCGTAGAGCGGGAACCAGCGCTCGTCGGAGGGGTCGAAGTCCTGGAGCGAGGGGTGGAACTTGAACCCGCGCACCCCGAGCTCCTCCGCCTGGCGCCGGGCCCGGTCGACGGCGTCGGCCGCGTGCGGGTCGACGGAGCCGAACGGGATGAGGACGTCGTTGTTGCGGGCGGCGCCCTCGGCGATCTCCTCGGTGCTGTTCGGGGCGTGGCCGAGCTTGGTGGTGGCGTCGACGGTGAACACGACGGCGGCCATCTGCCGCTCGCGGTAGTACTGCGCCGTCTCGTCGATGGTCATCCGGTCGGTGGGCGCCTTGAAGTACTTCGCGGCCGCGTCGAGCACCTCCCCCGGCAGGGAGAGGTGGCCGTGGTGGTCCTTCTCCACGTGCACGTGGGTGTCGACGGCGACGACGGCGGCCGGGTCGACCGCGCACTCGTATCGGGTCATCGCTGCTCGGCCTTCTCCGTCGGGGCCTGCCCCGCCTTCTGCTCGGCCGGGGGCTGCGGCATGGGCTGGCCGACGCTCTGGAGCACCTGGCCGAACAGGGAGTCGAAGTCCTCGGTGAGCTGGTCGTAGGACCAGCCGCCGTCCTGGAACGCGGTGGCCACCTCCTGCGGGTGGGACCACAGGGCGAGGCGGTCCCCGCCCACGCCGACCGCCTGGCCGCTGATGCCGGCCGCGGCGTCGGAGGCGAGGAAGGCGATGACCCCGGCGACGTCGTCGGGGGTGCCGAAGCCCAGGACGCGGCGGGCGAAGGGCGGCATCTGCTCCCCGCGGGCGGCGGCGTCGACGAACTGCTTGAAGAACGGCACCGTCTCGGTCATGGCGGTGGCGGCGACCGGGATGACCGCGTTGGCGGTGATGTTGGCGCGGGCCAGCTCCATCGCCCAGGTGCGGACCATGCCGACGATGCCGGCCTTGGCGGCGGCGTAGTTGGTCTGGCCGAAGTTGCCGCGCTGGCCGGTCGGGGAGCCGATGCAGATGATGCGGCCGCCCTCGCCCTGCTCGCGCAGGTAGGTCGCGGCCTCGCGCACGCAGGTGAAGGTGCCGCGCAGGTGGACGTTGACGACGGTGTCGAAGTCCTCGTCGGACATCTTCCACAGCACGGTGTCGCGCAGCACCCCGGCGTTGGTGACGAGGATGTCCAGGCGGCCGAAGCTCTCCGCGGCGGCGGCCACCAGCGCCTTGGCGGTCTCGGTGGACCCGACGGGGGCGACCACCGCGACGGCCTCCCCGCCGCCGGCGGTGATGGCCGCGACGGCGTCGTCGGCGACCTGCTGGTCGACGTCGTTGACGACGACGCGCGCGCCCTGGCGGGCCAGCTCCTTGGCGTAGGCCAGGCCCAGGCCCCGGCCGCTGCCGGTGACGATGGCGACTTTTCCGGTCAGGCTCATGTCCGCTCCTTGGTGTCCTCGTTGACCGCTGGTGCTCCTGCGGGCGGCGCCCGCGACGGCATCTGCGACGTCCCTCACAGTGTGACCACAGATTGTGGAAGTCGTCAATCATTGACGTCCTTAATCATTGCCCCTAGGCTCCGGGACATGCAACGACGCCAGGAGACGACCGCGCCCGAGAACATCGGCCTGCTGCTGTCCCTGGCGAGCGCCCAAGGCGTCGCCGCCGCCAACACGGCACTGGCGCCGCTGGACCTCAACAGCCGGTCCTACTCCCTGCTCGAGCTGCTCGCCACCACCGACGGCGTGAGCCAGCGCGAGCTCGCCGACGCCCTGCGGCTCGACCCCAGCCAGATCGTCGCCCTCGTCGACGGGCTCGAGCGGCGCACCCTCGCCGAACGGCGCCCGCACGTCTCGGACCGCCGGCAGAAGTCCGTCGTCATCACCGGGCCGGGGCGCGAGCTCTACGCCCAGGCCCGCGAGCGCATCGACGGCTCGATCGACGAGCTGCTCGCCGGCCTCGACGACGACGAGCGGCAGACCCTGCGCCTGCTGCTGCAGCGCGTCGTCACCCCTGGGAGTGCCCGCACCGCCGGGGCCGACCGGCTCGGGCAGGCCAGCTGACCGACACCGGCCACCCGATACCGACACCGCGACCGATACCGACACCGACGCCGATACCGACAGCACGACCGCAGCACCCGACGCACCGACAAGCACCACCACCTCCCTCCACAGATGAAGGAAAGGAACAGCATGCGCACAAGGATGTGTGTCCTGACGGCGGGGGTTCTCCTCGCCCTGACGGCCTGCTCCGGCGGCGGCAACGACGACGCCACCACCCCCGCGGCCGGCACCGAGAGCAGCTCGGCCGGCGGGTCGGAGACCACCGAGATCAAGATGGGCGTCCTGCCCATCGTTCCCAGCGCGGCCCTCCAGCTCGGCGTGGACAAGGGCATCTTCAAGGAGCACGGCTTCGACGTGTCCCTGGAGACCGGCCAGGGCGGCGCGGCGCTGCTGCCCGCCGTCGTCTCCGGCCAGATGCAGTTCGCCATCTCCAACCCGCTCAGCCTCATGCTCGCCCAGGACCAGGGGCTCGATGTCCAGGTCGTCACCGGCTACTCGCACGCCCTCAAGGAGGGCGACGACATCACCTCCGTGTGGACCAAGCCGGACTCGGGCATCGAGTCCCCGGCGGACCTGTCCGGCAAGACCGTCGCCGTCAACAACCTCAAGACCCAGGGCGAGGTGAGCATCCGCGAGGTCGTCAAGAAGGCCGGCGGCGACCCCGACAGCATCGACTTCGTCGAGCTCGGCTTCCCCGACATGCCCGCCGCCCTCGACGCCGGCAACATCGACGCCGCCTGGGTGCCCGAGCCGTTCCAGACGATCTTCAAGGACGCCGGCGACAAGCTCGTGGCGTACAACTACCAGGAGACGATGCCGGGCGTGCCCACCATGGCCGTCTTCACCTCCGGCAAGCTCGCGAAGCAGGACCCCGAGCTGGTCGACAACTTCGCCGCGGCGGTCGACGACGTCACCGCGTACGCCCAGGAGCACCCCGACGAGGTCCGGGAGACCCTGACGACGTTCCTGGACATGAAGCCGGAGCTCGCGCAGAAGGTGCTCATCGAGGACTTCCGCGGGCAGATGGACCGCGACGCGCTGCAGACCCTCGCCGACCTCGCGCTGCAGGACGGCATCCTCAAGAACAAGGTCGACATGGACACGTTCATGCCGAAGTCCTGACCACCGCCTCGGCATGCCTCGGTGCCGCCGCAGCCCACGTGGCGCGGCGGCACCGGTGTTTCCGGCCGAGCCTCCTCGGGTGCCGCACGAGCGACCGCGCGCGGGAGCCCGGAGACCGACGGCGAAGGCCCCGACCACTGGTCGGGGCCTTCGCCGTCGTCGGGGCGCCTAGGCGTCAGCGCTGGTCGATCGCGACGTACTGCCGCTCGGGCGAGCCGGTGTAGACCTGGCGCGGCCGGCCGATCTTCGTCGTCGGGTCCTCGATCATCTCGCGGTACTGGGCGATCCAGCCGGGCAGGCGGCCCAGGGCGAACAGCGGGGTGAACATCTGGGTCGGGAAGCCCATGGCCTTGTAGATCAGGCCGGTGTAGAAGTCCACGTTCGGGTAGAGCTTGCGCTCGATGAAGTACTCGTCGTGGAGGGCGATCTCCTCCAGGCCCATGGCGATGTCGAGCAGCTCGTCGTTCTTGCCCAGGCGCTGCAGGACGTCGTGGGCGGCCTCCTTGACGATGGCGGCGCGCGGGTCGTAGTTCTTGTAGACCCGGTGGCCGAAGCCCATGAGGCGGACGCCGTCCTCCTTGTTCTTGACCTTGGTCATGAACTGCTCGACGGTGTCGCCGCCGGACTGGATGCGGCTGAGCATCTCCAGCACGGCCTCGTTGGCGCCGCCGTGCAGCGGTCCGGACAGCGCGCCGACGCCGGCGGCCACGGAGGCGTAGATGTTCGCGTGCGCCGAGCCCACCATGCGCACGGTCGACGTGGAGCAGTTCTGCTCGTGGTCGGCGTGGAGGATGAGCAGCATGTCGAGGGCCTTGACGATGGCCGGGTCGATGTCGTGGCGCTGGTAGGGCAGGCCGAACGTCATGCGGATGAAGTCCTCGATGTAGGACTTCGACGCGTCGGGGTAGAGCAGCGGCAGGCCGGTGGCGCGCTTGGCGATCGACGCGATCATCGTCGGCACCTTCGCCATGAGGAGCACCGTGGCCAGCTCGACCTGGTAGTGGTCCTTGGGGTCGAGCGTGTGCTGGTAGTACGTCGCCAGCGCGGAGATGCCCGACTGCAGGATGGCCATCGGGTGGCCGTTGGCGGGGAAGGCGGTGAAGAAGGCCTTGAAGTCCTCGTGCAGGATGGTGTGCCGCTTGATGCGGCGGGTGACCGCCTCGAGGGTCTCGGTGTCCGGCAGCTCGCCGTAGATGAGCAGGTAGGCCACCTCCAGGAAGGTGGAGTCCTTGGCCAGCTGGTCGATCGGGTAGCCGCGGTAGCGCAGGATGCCCTTGTCGCCGTCGATGTAGGTGATCGCCGACGTCGTCGACGCCGTGTTCATGAAGCCCGGGTCCAGCGTGACCAGCCCGGTCTGCTTGAGCAGGGAGGAGATGTTGACCCCGTCGTTGCCCTCGACCGCGTGGACGCGTTCGAACTGGAGCGCCTTGCCGTCTACCTCGAATGTTGCTGCCGCGCTCTGCTCGGCAATCGACATGTGTCCCCTCCTCGGGATGTGGCCCTCTGACGAGCGCCTCGTTGCGAACCCCCGGGCTCCGGTGGTGCCCGAGGGGGGCGTGATCCGACACACAACGATAGGCCATCGCGAGGGCGCCGCTCGAATTCGCCCGGTTTGTGACCCCCGGCACAAAGGGCCTCAGAACAGGCGTCCGCCCCCGCCCAGCCGGTCCGCGGCCGCCGCCACCCGCTCGTCCGTGGCCGTCAGCGCCACCCGCACGTAGCCCTCGCCGTGGGGGCCGTAGAAGCTGCCCGGCGCCACGAGGATGCCGCGGTGGGCCAGGGCGTCGACGAGCTCCCAGGAGCCGACGTCGTCGCGCCCGGCGGCGCGCACCCACAGGTACAGGCCGGCGGCCGTGGCGGGGTCCAGCGCCAGCCCGGCCGCCTCGACGGCGCCGAGCAGCACCTCGCGCCGGGCGCGGTAGCGCTCGCGCTGGGCTGCCACGTGGGCGTCGTCGGCGAGGACGGCGGTCATGGCGGCCTGGACGGGGAACGGCACGATCATCCCCGCGTGCTTGCGCACCTCGGTCAGCGGGCCGACCAGGGCGGGGTCCCCGGCCACGAACGCGGCCCGGTACCCGGCGAGGTTGGACTGCTTGCTCAGGGAGTACAGCGCCAGCAGGCCGGCGTGGTCCCCGCCGGTCACCCGCGGGTCGAGCAGCGAGGGCACCCCCTCTTCGGTCCACGGCGCGCGCCAGGGCAGCTCGGCGTAGCACTCGTCGGAGGCGACGACGGCGCCGCGCTCGCGCGCCCAGGCCACCACCGCGGCGAGCTGGTCCACGCCGAGCACGTGCCCGTCGGGGTTGCCCGGGGAGTTCAGCCAGACCAACCGCGTGCGCTCGGGCCAGGTGGTGGGGTCCTCGCCCACCGGGACCGGGGTGGCCCCGGCCAGCCGGGCGCCGACGTCGTAGGTGGGGTAGGCCGCCCGCGGGTGGACGACGACGTCGCCCTCCCCCAGCCCGAGCAGGGCCGGCAGCAGGGCCACCATCTCCTTCGAGCCCAGGGTGGGCAGGACGCCGTCGACGCCGAGGTCCGGCACGCCCCGGCGCCGGGCGAACCAGGCGACGACGGCCTCGCGCAGGGCGAGCGTGCCGACGGTCTGGGGGTAGCCCGGGGCGTTGGCGGCCTCCCGCAGCGCCTCCTGGGCGACGGCGGGGGTCGGGTCGACGGGCGTGCCGACGGAGAGGTCGACGATGCCGCCCGGGTGCGCCGCGGCGCGGGTCTTCGCCGGCGCGAGCGAGTCCCAGGGGAAGTCGGGCAGCGCGCGGCCGTGGAGCGGCACGCTCAGGCCTGCGGGGGCAGGGCGGCGATCATCGGGTCGTCCTTGTCGATGACGCCCATCTTCGCCGCGCCGCCCGGGGAGCCGAGGTCGTTGAAGAACTCGACGTTGGCGCGGTAGTAGTCCGACCAGATCTGGGGCGTGTCGTCCTCGTAGAAGATCGCCTCGACCGGGCACACCGGCTCGCAGGCGCCGCAGTCCACGCACTCGTCGGGGTGGATGTACAGCATCCGCTTGCCCTCGTAGATGCAGTCGACCGGACACTCGTCCACGCAGGCCCGGTCCTTGACGTCCACACACGGCTGGGCGATCACGTAGGTCACGGAAGCTTCCTTTCCTCGCTGGCCACGGCGCGGTGGCGCCCATGGCGACGTCGGCCCCCAGTATCCCGCAAGTCCGTGGCGGTGCACGAACCTGCGCCTGTCCTCGGGCGCGCTGCGCGCGGCGCCCGGCCGCGCGAGGGCCGCCGTCGCGTCGCACTCGTCCCCGGGCCCGTCCCGCTTTCCGGCTCCGGCCCCGGCCCCGGCCCGCGCCCCGGGCGGATCGAGCCCGAGTGCGACGAAACTGCTGCCACGACACCCCGATCATCGCAATATCGTCACAATCGCCGTGCCCCCTGGCCCTGACGCACCTCGGGGCCATGGCACGCGCGGGGCGGGCGCCGATTTTCCTGGGCGCGGCGCCGAGGGGCAGGCTGGGCGCATGACGCCCGCCGCTGACGCCCCTCGCCCGCTGCC
Source organism: Georgenia thermotolerans (assembly GCF_009193185.1). Lineage (GTDB taxonomy): Bacteria > Actinomycetota > Actinomycetes > Actinomycetales > Actinomycetaceae > Georgenia > Georgenia thermotolerans. The sequence continues at coordinate 43,997 of NZ_VUKF01000033.1, forward strand.
CTGGCTGGAATGGAGCGTGGGCGAGCGGGTCGTGGTGCGCTACCGCGTCGAGGGCGGGTACTCCGACGCGCTGGGCGACCTGCTCGAGGTGCGGCCCGACGGCGTCCTCGTGCGTACCCGGCGCGGGGACGTGGAGGTGCCCGCCGAGCTGATGGTCACGGGCAAGCGGGTGCCGCCCCCGCCGCGGGTGGCCCCGCCTGCGCGCTGAGCACGTGCTCGCTCGACGCCGCGCTGAGCCGGCGTCCGGACCGCGTCCGGCACGCCGGCCGTGGCCCGGTACGCCCGACGCGGCGCGGCACGCCGGCGCGCGCGGTCAGGCTCTCAGGCGCGGACCCCGGCGTTCTCGGCGCCGAACTCCGCCAGCGCCTCGCCGGTGAGACGGAAGGTGGTCCACTCGTCCTGCGGGCGCGCGCCCAGGCTCCGGTAGAACCCGATGGACGGCTCGTTCCAGTCCAGCACCGCCCACTCCACCCGGGCGTAACCGCGCTCGACCGCGATCTGCGCCAGGGTCCGCAGGAGCGCCCGGCCGTGCCCGCGACCGCGCGCCTCGGGGCGCACGTAGAGGTCCTCGAGGTAGATCCCGTGCACGCCCTCCCATGTGGAGAAGTTCCGGAACCACAGCGCGAAGCCCTGGACCTCGCCGTCGTCCTCCGCCACGTGGGCGAAGACCGCGGGCGCGGGCCCGAACAGCGCCGCGTGCAGGCCCTCCTCGGTGGCCTTGACGGCGTCGGGCTCGCGCTCGTAGGTCGCCAGGTCGCGGACGAGCTGGAGGATGACCGGCACGTCCTCCGGCCGGACGGGACGGATGTGGCTCATCGGTCAGCCCTCCGAGGACGCCGGACTCGGGGACGGGCTGTGGCTCGGCTCCGGTTTGGGTGAGGGCTTCTCCCCGCAGACGATCTTGTTCCACGGCTGGTAGGTCCACGACCACTTCTGGCTCTCGGGCGCCTGGCCGGCGCGCGAGCGCTCCCGGGTGACGGTGACGGTGAAGCCGTACTGCCCGCCGGACTCGGCGATGCACTTCTCCGCCGGGTTGTAGACGGTGGTCGGCTTGGTGATGTTGTAGTGGTCCGACGTCGTGACGTTCACGTCCCAGACCTTGGTGCTCCACAGCCGGGTGTGCACGCGGCCGTTACCCACCCAGGCGTGGACCAGGATCCCGTAGTCGGTGTTGTTGCGCCAGACCATGTCGATCTGGCCCTCCCACAGCGTCGCCTCGCGGCCGGCCGGGTAGCGGTCGAACCAGCGCGAGTGCGGCTGGTGGGTGACGTCGTCCATGCCGGAGATGAGGCCGACGTTGTACATGTTGGTGGACAGCTGGGAGAGGCCGCCGCCGAGCGCGGTGGTGGAGAAGCCGTCCTCGACGACGCCGGAGGAGACGTACCCGTTGGCCGCGGTGATCGGGCCGAGCGCCTTGAGCAGGGAGAACTCCTCCCCCGGTTTGACGATCACGCCGGTCACCTTGGCCGTGCCGACCTCGAGGTTCTTGGTGCGCACCGGGTCGTACGGCATCGGCGTGGAGAAGTCGGCGATGATCTCCTTGATGCCGAGGGCCTGGGCGTCCTCGGTGCTGAACTCCGGCTCGGCGTCGACGAGCTGCACCGTGGCGGTGCGGTCGCTGGAGGTGCCGGCGGTTGCCACCGCCTGGGCGAGCTCCTTCGGGTCCAGGCCCCGGCCCGAGGTCGAGGGCACGATCTCCGGCTGCGCGCTGGCGTTGAGGATGATCTTCGCGTCCTCGCCGGCCACGCCGATCTCCGGGTTCGCCTCCTGGACGGCCTCGGCGAGGCCGTCGCCGTCCATCTCCAGCTCGAGGGCGCCGTCGTGATCGACGAAGCTCGCGTGCGCCGCGAGCGTCTCGGGGCTGAGCTGCGCGAGCTTGTCCTCCACGCTCACTGCCACCGGCCCGGAGACGAGCGGGTGGGCAAGCTCGGTCATGGCCTTCTCGACCGCCGCCGCGTTGACGGCGGGCTGGACCTCCTTGGTGGGCAGCTCGATCGGGCGCTCGGCCGAGAGCCACTCGCTCAGCACGAGCTGCTGGGCGGCCTCGACGTCGACCGACCGGCCCGCCACGGGCTCGGTGGGCTCCGGCGTGGCTCCCGTGAAGGCGATCGCACCCTCGACCGGGGCGACGTCGAGCTCGCTGGCCGCTGTCTCCAGGGCCTTGTGCAGGGCGCCCTCGTCGACGGTGGACACGGCCTGCGCCTCGCCGCGGCCGAAGATGTGGCCCCACAGCACGCGCGGGTCGAGGGAGAAGCCGACGAGCCGGTCGAGCGTGGCGTCGGCGTCGAGCGCGAGGCCGACGGCGGCGGGGTCGATGCTGGAGACGTTCTCCCCTCCGATCGACACCGGCACGACCTCGCCCTGGACGTCCGCGAGGCCGCTCTCGAGCCGCTGGCGCGCCTCGTCCGCGGGCAGCCCGCCGATCGAGACGCCGGCGACGACGGTGCCGTTGGGCACCTTGTCGCCGACGAACCAGGCGCCGATCCCGTAGGCGACGGCGGCGACGGCCACGACGATCGCGGCGACGACCAGGCCGCGCTTGTGGCTCTTGCGGGGTGCGTCGGCCTGGGCCGGGAACTGCGCGAGCGGGGAGGCAGGGGCCATGGGCTCGTCCTTCACGGGGTTGAGCCGCTCCGTCGGCGCCGCGGCGGCGGGGGCCGGGGGCTCCGCGGGCGGGCTCACCTCGGTCTGGTCCGCGGCGGGCGCGGGCGGCATCGCTGTGGTCTCGTCCGCGGCGGCGGGCGGCATCGCTGTGGTCTCGTCCGCGGCGGCGGGCGGCATCGCCGCGGTCTCGTCCACGGCGGGCGCGGGCGGCATCGCCGCGGTCTGGTCCGCGGCGGGCGCGGGCGGCATCGCCGCGGTCTCTTCCGCGGCGGGCGCGGGCGTCGCCTCGGTCTCGGGGTGCGCCTCGGCGGGCGGGGTCTCCGCCGCCGGGCGGTCGGCGACGGGCAGGACCTGGGTCTCGTCCTCCGCCGGGGCGGGGTGCTGGGGAGCCACCGGCTCGACCGACTCGGGAGCAGCCGGCTCGGCCCGCTCGGGAGCCCGCGGCTCGGCCGACTCGGCAGACGCCGGCTCCGGCTCCGCGGGAGCCGCCGTCGCGGCGACGGCATCGGCCTCATCGGCGCGCTGGGGGGCCTTGGTGGCCTCGGCCTCGGCCTCGGCCTCGGCGTCAGCCTCCGGGCGCTCAGGAGCGGCCGGCCCGTCCTCGAGTGCGGCGCCGCGGTCCTCGGAAGGGTCCGCAGCCCCTTCGGCGGTGTCGGTCAGATCGCTGTCGGTCTCGGCGAGCGCGCCGCCGTCGCCGTTCCCCGGACGGTCCACGTCCGCTGTATCGTGTGGTCGTCGGGCCGAGAGCACCGCGTCCAGATCGTTCAGTCCAGAACCGCCGGGCTGGTCGGGGGTGGTGCGGGTGCCGTCGTCTCCGGCGAACGGTTCCCCGGAGGGCCCACCGTGTCGGCCGGGCATAGAGTCCTGTGCCACGTGCTGTTGTTCCTCTTCCCCGTCGCGCCGGGCGCACGACCTCAGCATGGTAAGCAACGGTTCCCGGGCCCGTCCCATGCGGACGGGCCACTTCATCAATCTGTGACCAATTGATCGCTGTGCGCGGAACCGGGCGTGTCCATTCCGATCGACGGCGCCTGTCACGTCAACGAGATCCCGGTCACGTCCCCGGACACCGGGCACGTCGCCCGGCCGTCACGACAAGGGGCGGATCCGTCCCAGGTAGTGCACCAGCGCCCCGGTGCCGGTGGCGCCGAGCGTGGCGTCGAGGACCTCCCCGACGACGACGTCGTGGTCGCCGGCGGTCTTGATCCAGGCGGTGCGGCACTCCAGCCACCCCTGCGCGTGGTCGACCAGGGCGGCGCCGGACAGCGGCCCGCGGTGGTGCGGCACCCCGATGAGCTGGCCCATGGCGGGCCGTCCGGGCATCGCCAGCCGCTCCGCGGCCACCTGCGCGCCGGCGTCGACGAGGCTGATGGCCCAGGTGTCGACGTCGTCGAGCGCCTCGCGCAGCCGGGCGTCGGAGTACACGCAGAACAGCACCATCGGCGGGCGCAGCGACACCGAGGCGACCGCCGTCGCCGTCATGGCGAGGTCCGTCTGCCCGGCGCGCACGGACACCACGGTCACTCCCCCGGCGAGCCGGCCCATCGTCGCCCGGTAGCGCTCGACGAGCTCCTCGGGGTCGGGGACCGCCGCCCCCTCACTCATGGCGGCCGTGGCGTCGGGCGGGGTGCCGCACGCCCGCCGGGAGGTCGGCGTACCAGGACTTCGGGGTCGCGGCCGCGAGGGCCGCCGCGACGGGCAGCCCTAGGAGCCACACGCTGCTGGGCGCCCCCGAGGGCACGAGGACGTCGCCGCCGGGCCCGAGGAACGTCATCACCTGGCTTGTGAGGACGGCCGCCAGCCCGTACAGGACCACTCCGGCCATGTCCATCAGCGCCCGCGCGACGACGCCGCCCACCAGGACCATGAGCAGCGCCAGCCCCACCCCGAGCGGCACGGCGCCGAGCTGCCAGCGGTGCAGCATGGTCCCGCAGCCGGCGACGACGACGCCGAGCAGCACCACCGCCGCGACGCCGACCGCGGCGCCCGAGCGGTCCCGAGTCCTCATGGAACGATCTTCACCCCGAGGAACGCGGCGAGGCGCTCGATGCCCCGCGTGTCGGCGAGGCGGTCCCGCACGTCGAGACGGGCCAGGCCGAAGGTGCCCGCCAGGCTGTAGCGCTCGAGCACGGGGAGCTTCTCGGTGACGCTGTGGTGCACGGGCGCGACGTAGAGGTCGTCGACGCGGTCGAACCCGGGCACCAGGTGCAGGCCGGTGGAGGCGAGGAGCGGCAGCAGCAGCCCGTTGGCGACGGCGAACCAGCCGCGGGCGGGCTGGCTGGGCAGCGCCACCTCCTCGTGCTGGACATCCTGGAGCTGGCTGCGGTGCGCGCGCAGCGCGGAGATCACGGCCGGCAGCACGGCGGCGTAGTCCACCACCGCGTCGACCTTCTCCGGGGGGAAGACGAACGGGGGCATCTCCGTCGTCGGCGGCAGCGTGGCCAGGACGTCGCCGCGGGTGCCGAACTGCGGGGCGTGGGTGAGCTTGTCCGTCAGCCACTGCAGCGACTCCCGGTACCGGTCCTCGCGGGCGACGACCCAGACCACCACGGGCACCCGCCAGGGCTCCAGCCCGGCGAGCGGGTCGTCGGGGTCGTCGACCTCGCTGGCCTCGTGGGCGAGCTCGACGGCGCGCATGGTCACCTGGTGCACGTGGACGTGGTCCGGGTGGCCGTACCCGCCCCGCGGGTCCTCGGTGATGACCACCTGGGGCCGCTCCACCCGCAGCCGGGCGGCGAGCAGGCGGGCGACGACCTCGACCGGGACGGTGCTCAGGGCGTCCGGGCCGGCGTCGGGCAGCGGGCCGGCGACGCCGGGGCGCACCCAGACCATGCCGGAGTCGGTGAACCGGGCGGGCCGGCGGGCGGCGAGCCCGCGCACCTCGTCGAGGAAGTAGTGGCTGCGGACCCCCAGGGCCGCGCAGGCGCGGGCGAGCTCGCGGGTGCGCTGGTGGGCCAGGCCGACGGGGTCGCCGTCGAGATGGACGAGGTCCAGCGGGATGACCTGGCCCCGCTCCCCCCGGGTGCCGACGACGACCGTGGTCGGCAGGCCGACCCGGGCGGCCGCCGCGAGCAGGCCGCCGGCGGTGATCGTCTCGTCGTCGGGGTGCGCGAAGACCCCCAGCACCCCACCTGTCGGCGGCTCCGCCTCTTTGGTGCTCAGTGTCGACGCCATGGTTCCATCATGACCGCTTACCCCGACCCCGCCAGCGAAACGGGCGCCGTCGCCCCCTGACGCCGAGAGGCCAGGCCCACGGCGGTGGGACCTGGCCTCTCGGGAGGACGCGCGGACGCCGGCGGAACGGCGTCCTCGAGCGCACCGGCGCGCGCGGAGCGGCGTCAGGCGGCGACGCCGGACCGTCAGACGGCGGCGGCGGCGCGGCGGTTGCGCGAGGCGGCCCTGAAGCGCTCCTGGGAGTCGAGGATGACCTTGCGGATGCGCACGATCTCGGGCGTGACCTCCACGCACTCGTCCTCGGCGGCGAACTCGAGGGACTCCTCGAGGGTCAGCTTGCGCGGCGGCACGAGGTTCTCGAAGTTGTCCGCCGTGGAGGAGCGCATGTTGGTGAGCTTCTTCTCCTTGGTGATGTTGACGTCCATGTCCTCGTTGCGCGAGTTCTCGCCGACGACCTGGCCCTCGTAGACCTCGGAGGTGGGCTCGACGAAGAACGAGCCGCGCTCCTGCAGGTTGATCATCGCGTAGGGGGTGACGGCGCCGGCACGGTCGGCGACCAGCGAGCCGGTGTTGCGCATCTCGATCGTGCCCTGCCACGGCTCGTAGCCCTCGTGGATCGAGGAGGCGATGCCGGTGCCGCGGGTCTCGGTGAGGAAGCGGGTGCGGAAGCCGATGAGGCCACGGGCGGGTACGACGAACTCCATGCGCACCCAGCCGGTGCCGTGGTTGGACATCGTCTCCATGCGGCCCTTGCGCGCGGCCAGGAGCTGGGTGACGGTGCCCAGGTACTCCTCGGGCACGTCGATGGTCATGCGCTCCATCGGCTCGTGCTTCTTGCCGTCGACGGTGCGGGTGACCACCTGCGGCTTGCCGACGGTGAGCTCGAAGCCCTCGCGGCGCATCTGCTCGACGAGGATGGCCAGCGCCAGCTCGCCGCGGCCCTGGACCTCCCAGGCGTCGGGGCGGTCGGTGGGCAGCACCTTGAGCGAGACGTTGCCGATGAGCTCGCGGTCCAGGCGGTCCTTGACCTGCCGGGCGGTGAGCTTGTGGCCCTTGACCCGACCCGCCAGCGGGGAGGTGTTGATCCCGATGGTCATGGAGATCGCCGGGTCGTCCACCGTGATGAGCGGCAGCGGCCGGGGGTCCTCGGGGTCGACGAGCGACTCGCCGATGGTGATGTCCTCGATGCCGGCGACGGCGACGATGTCGCCCGCGGCCGCGCTCTCGGCGGGCACGCGGTCCAGCGCCTCGGTGCGCAGCAGCTCGGAGATGCGCACGTTCTTCAGGGTGCCGTCGTGGCGGGCCCAGGCCACGGTCTGGCCCTTGTGCAGCTCGCCGTTGTGGATGCGCAGCAGGGCCAGGCGGCCGAGGAACGGCGAGGCGTCGAGGTTGGTCACGTGCGCCTGCAGCGGGGCGCCCTCGTCGTAGGACGGCGCCGGGATCTGCTCGATGATCGTCTCGAACAGCGGCTCGAGGTCCTCGCTGTCCGGCAGCGTGCCGTCGGCGGGCTGGGTGAGGCTGGCGCGGCGGGCCTTGGCGGAGGCGTAGACGACCGGGACGTCGAGGATGGCGTCGAGGTCGAGGTCGGGCACCTCGTCGGCGAGGTCGGAGGCCAGGCCGAGGAGCAGGTCCTGGGCCTCGGAGACGACCTCGCTGATGCGCGAGTCGGGCCGGTCGACCTTGTTGACCACGAGCACGACGGGCAGCTTGGCGGCCAGCGCCTTGCGCAGGACGAAGCGGGTCTGGGGCAGCGGGCCCTCGGAGGCGTCCACGAGCAGGACGACGCCGTCGACCATGCTCAGCGCCCGCTCGACCTCGCCGCCGAAGTCGGCGTGGCCGGGGGTGTCGACGACGTTGATGACGAGCCCGTCCTCCAGGCCGGCGCGCTGGGCGGCCGGGCCGCGGTAGTGCACCGCGGTGTTCTTGGCGAGGATCGTGATGCCCTTCTCGCGCTCGAGGTCACCGGAGTCCATCGCGCGCTCGTCGACGTGCTGGTGCTCGCCGAAGGCGCCGGACTGCCACAGCATGGCGTCCACCAGGGTGGTCTTGCCGTGGTCGACGTGGGCGACGATCGCGACGTTGCGCAGATCCGAGCGCACAGGCATACGCAGAGCTCATTTCATCGGAGATGAGGGGCCGACCGCCGACGGCAGGAGAGACGCTGCCCGCGGGCCCGGCACCGGATACTCCGGCGCCAAACCGCAATTCTACCGGTTCACCCCCGCATTGCGTCACCCCCTGGCGGTGTGCGTGGGCTCACGCGCTCCCGGCCGGGCCCCTCGACCGTACCGCCTTTCCTCCATCCCGCGAGTGCGGGGGTTCCCGGCGGTCATACGAGCGCGGCGGCGGCGTCCCGATCGGGGAGGATGGGCCGGTGGGCCCGACCATCGTCTTCCGACCGACCTCCGCGCGCGTGTACGCGGTCATCACCTGGGTGGTGGCCGCCATCGTGCTGGCCGCCTTCGGGGCCAACGGCGGGATCGGGGAGGTGGTGCGCTACGGCGCCATCCCCCTGGCGATGGCGGTCTTCGGCTGGGCGGTGTTCTGGCGGCCTTGCGTCGAGGTGGGCGGCGACGGCGTCATCCTCGCCAACGTCCTGCGCACCGTGGAGGTGCCGTGGGGCGCGATCGAACGGGTGGACACCCGCTGGGGGCTGCGGCTGGTCACCGCCCACGGCGCGGTGACCGCATGGGCGGCGCCGGCGCGCGCGGGCATGGGGCGCGCCCGCAGCGCGCGGCGGGCCGAGCAGCTGCCCGACCACCTCTTTGAGGGCGCCGGCCGGGTGCGGCATGCCGGGGACGCGGCGACGGTCGGCGCCGTCGTCGAGGACCGGCTGGCCCGCCGGGCGGGCGCCGCC